>CAZOJC010000005.1:0-85162 GCA_964580035.1 uncultured Candidatus Peribacteria bacterium | reverse complement strand
GATTGATGGTGAGGGTGCCGGTCATGGTGTCTCCTTGCTTCTTGACGTAGCGAGCATCTCCGATGGCGAGGACGTTCCCTGAGCCGAAGCCACCGCTTCCTCCACCATACGTCGTCCAACCAAGCGAGCCATCTTCTGTCACCCTCAGCACATATCCACTTGAGCCAGCAGATAGCTTCCCTAATGTTCCATTGCCGTACCCAACGAGGAGATCCCCGCTCGAGAACGATGCGAAGCCTGTGCCGCCGCGCTCTGAAGGCAGCACGCCCGTCGTCGCTGCAACAATACTTATTTTCCCTCCTTCTTCTGGATTAATGTGAGTATGCTCACGCAGATTGCTCGTAGTCGTAGTGACACTTTGAGATGCGCCACCGCCGGCATAGTGGCGCTCAATACTGCCCGCTCCGATCTGAGTATTGGGCTTTCTGCCACTTCCTGAAATCGCAATATTCTGTGCGAGATCTTCAATGTTCTTCCAGACGAGCCTTCCCTTCTCTATTGTCAGCACCTGCCCGTCTCTTCCCGGGGCCAGTGCGATGAGCATGCTCCGCAGTGTGCGGGAGACGAGATTTGACGTGAGAGACATGCCTGAAGTGGCACTGTCGGTTACAGGCTCTGCATGAGAAGAATCTGATTGTGCCGCTCGCAGTCTTGCCTCTCTCCGTTCTGCACTCTTATCGTTCCACGGTGCAATGGAAGCAGAATGCAACACATGTGCGGTGCCTACAGGGGTAAACGTGTCGTACTGAGTGAGTAGTGGCGATGTGGTGAGCGTGCCATCTGGGGCTGCTACGGCAACATGAATAGTGCTCTTCACGCGTGTTGGCTTGGTCAGGAAGAGAGTGAACGGAGCGCGGAAGCGCAGTGCTTTTGACGTAGCTTCACCCACTCCGAGTGTTGATCGATCAACGAGGGCTGATTGAGGGATAATTTCTTGGCTCGGACCGCTCAGGAAGAGTAATCCCGATGCTCCGATTGTCGATGCCACCACGAACGACAGCATGGTCCCGGATCCTATGAGTAGGATGGCGAGCGAGGCATGCTGCAGGGCTATCCTTCGATTGGCCTGCATGTCACGTACGTACGCGCTCACCTCGTGTGTGACAGAGAGCAAGAATCGCTTCAAAGCCGCCTGTGCATTTGGCACGTTCCTGCTCACAAGAGCTCTGAAGCTCTTATGCACTTGCCTGCAATGACGGAAGAAGGTCTTCACTTGATGGAATGAGGAGGCAATGCAGAAGAATCTGCTCCGTGGAGTGGCGGAGACTTCTCGGATAGCTGTGATTGCTGCATGTGTGCGGTCTCGACAATTTCTCGAGCTGATTGAGAGAGATCCGCAAGCTGCTTCGTTTGCTGAGTGATGCCAATCATCCATCCGAGGGCTATCAGCGTTGCTATCAGTAGTATTTTTTCGATTACCGAGCTCAGCGAGAGTGCATGATTGACCTTCGTTTGTGTATTCGCTGGAGCCTGCGATGGTGCAGGCGCAATGAATTGCGGCACATACTGCACCATGGGATACGGGCCAGGCGCAACGGGTGACTGCGGCACATGCATCTGATGCAATTGAGTGGTTCGACGTTCTTCAAGAGACTGCGGATACCGAACGTCAAAACGAGCGATCCATCGATGGAGTGTGGTGCGTGCAATGCCGAATGCCCTCGCCGTCTCACTCACAGATCTCCCATGCTCCGTAAAGTGAATTAACCATTGCAGTCGTTCGAGCGCTTCTGGCGACAAATGCGTAGCTTCCTGCCCATCTCGTAGGGCAAGTAATTGCTCGCGATGTATGTGCGGAAAGCGCATGGGGTGGCTGTTTGTGTTGGGTTGTAGCGCACACTCGCGCTACATATGTTGCGAACGTTTCTCATGATAATAGCAAAAAAAGCAGTTTTGGACAATAGCCGAATCCTTCCTCAAGCATGTGAGTGAAAGCTTGTGACAGAACTATCGAAATCTGTGGCAGGATCAGCCGTCACGTCTTGCAGCGTCAAGATGCACGACAGTTGTAGGTAGAGAATCTTCATTTTCCTCTTCAGAAAGCCAATAATTGCTGTAGCGCTACACTCGATACAGCGCTCTGCCCTTGAGTATGCGATGCATGATGTATGATAGTTCTATGAATACGCATCCGTATCTCGAACGATTTTTGCACCATACACTGGACGTGACAAATTTCGATTTTCTTGGAAAATATTATAAAGGGAAAGTCCGTGACGTGTACGCGCAGCCGCATCGCACGATCCTCATCTCCACAGATCGTCAATCTGCCTTTGATATTTCTTGGTGTACTATTCCGCTAAAAGGACAGGTACTGAACCAGTTGAGTCAGTGGTGGTTTTCTCACATTGGAAACATCATTCCTCATCATGTCATCGCAGTCCCAGACCCCAATGTGATGGTGGTCAAGCCACTCACCATGCTCAAGCTCGAAATCGTCGTTCGTGGCTACCTTACGGGCTCAACTGAGACATCGGCATGGGTGCACTACGCGCGAGGATCGCGCAGTTTCTGTGGCGCAGAGTTACCCGAAGGACTGCACAAAAACGACCCTCTTCCCGCCCCTATCATCACTCCCACGACCAAAGGAGAGCATGATGAACGAATCACGCCGGAAGAAATCGTCAATCGAGGTATTGTCACCCACGCACAGTGGCAAGAAATTTCAGAGCGCGCGCTCGCGCTCTTCTCGTTCGGACAGAAAATCGCCGCCTCGAGAGGGCTCATTCTCGTCGATACGAAGTATGAGATGGGATACGACGAAAACGGCACCCTCACAATCGGTGACGAAGTGCATACACCCGATTCTTCTCGATACTGGCTTGCAAGTAGCTACAAAGAGCGACACTCAACTGGACAAGAGCCGGAGAATTTCGACAAAGAATTTTTTAGATTGTGGCTCATCTCAGAAGGATTTGATCCTCAGCATCCAGAGAGCACCAAGCCAACACTGACCGATGACTCCCGTCTCATGCTCGCAAGCAAATACGTAGACCTGTACGAACGCATGACGGGGAATACGTTCGTCCCTCCGACTGAAATCGATGTTCTCTCGAGAATAGAAAAGAACCTTGCACATTACCTTCTGTAACGCCTCTCACCTCGCAGCCCTTGGAAGAGACGAAAGATCCAGCTTCCACCCAACGCCGATACCGAGAGACTTTCTGTCTCCTGCATTCATTTCGAGCGCATACTTCGTGAGTTCTATAGATTTGTACGTGGGGCACTCTGCTTTTTTGCACGGAGGAATGGCATCGTAAGCACTGCTGAAATAACCATCCTCTGAAAAGAACAGGAGATCGAGAGGAATGAGAGTGTCTTTCATCCAGAAACTGGTGATGATCGGTGTTTCAAACACAAAAAGCATACCGCTGTGTTTTTTGAGTTCTGTTCTCTTCATCAATCCTTCTTCACGCTCTCGTTCAGTATTAGCCACCTCTACATCAATGACTCGCTTCTGCGTGCCGTCTGGAGACACGACCGTGATAGTGCTTGTGCCGCAAGAAACGAGCGAAAGACTCGTGAGAAACGTGAGGATAATTGAGGATGTACGCATGGGCTACGAAAATACCATACACACGCGAGAGGATCAACTACACCACGCCTCATGTACGGAGGGACTGAATGGCCTGCGCCCTGTCTGAGGCCTTGAAAATGAAGCTGCCTGCGACAATATTCGTCACGCCTGCTTGCCTCGCCTCTCGCGCCGTTTGCGCCGTCATTCCTCCGTCTATCTGAATCATGAGAGATGGGTGCGCAGCCCTTATTTCTGCCACTTTTTCGAGCACGTGAGGAAGAAAAGTCTGCCCGCCAAAGCCAGGGAACACGGACATGACAAGCACAAGATCCACGGCATCAATGATGTCTGCAATAGCTGAAACCGGCGTATCGGGATTGAGAGCGATGCCGGCTGTCGCACCGCCTGTGTGAATGGCTTCTATGAGGGCTGTACGATCCGCTGTGCGCGTTACAGCTTCTGCATGAAACGTGATATTGCGACATCCCGCTTTTAGGAATTCTGCTATTCGCTGACCAGGATTTTGTACCATGAGATGTGCATCAAGCAGGAGAGGAGTTTTCAGACAAGCAATGACTGGTGCACCAAAACTTAAATTCGGCACGAAGTGTCCATCCATGACATCTACTTGAATCCACTCTGCGTACGGCGCAATCGAATCAACCTCTTGTTGTAGATGAGCCAGGTCGCACGCCAGTATCGACGGAGCAATAATCATGAATGTTTAAAAAAAAGTACCATACTACGCTTCAAAATCTGGATACTGCTTGAGCCTCTGTACGTGCCGGCCTCCTTCAAACTCTGCCGATAGAAATACATCAACCATTGCGTTCGCCGTCTGTTCATCGGTCACTCTTCCTCCAAGGCTCATCATGTGAGCATCGTTATGTTTCCGTGCCATTTCAGCGTCCCATACGCTCACGCATCTGGCACAGCGAATGCCGTGCACTTTGTTGGCTACCATAGCCTCTCCGTTACCGCTTCCGCCAAAAATAATACCAGGGCAATCGTACTCCAAAACAGCAGCGGCTGCCTGCAGCATGATGGGGGGATAATCGCAGCTCTCTTCTGAGAATGTACCGCAATCAATCGTATCGATGCCTCTCGCAAAGAGGTGCTTCTTCACTGATTCTTTCAGAAGATATCCAGCATGATCAGCGCCGAGAACAACCCGAGTAGGCACGCTCATGAGCAGTAGAATACTTAAGCTCATATAAGAAGGAAAGAAGTTCGCTTCTCGCCGCTCTTGCCTTGTCGAATAAACCGCATGACAATGCATGCATGAAAAAAGTTCGCCCGCTCATCGCCGCAAACTTTAAGATGAATGCTCGTCCGTTCTCTCTTGAATGGAGCACAGGATCACGTCCTTCAACACCGTATCATACAAGAGATGAGGTGGATGTCGTCGTGTTTCCCTCTTTTCTCGATATTGAAGACTGCATCCGCTTCGGCTTAGTCGTGGGTGCGCAGTGCGGCCGCGCGCAGGAGCAGGGTGCGTATACGGGAGATATTTCAATGGCAATGCTTGCGAGGAAAGAGGTGCTCTACGTTCTGTGTGGTCACAGTGAAAGGCGCGTGCAGCACGGTGAGACAGATGCAATGGTATCGGAGCAAGTGACCAGCGCGCTCTCTCATGGCCTTGTGCCCATCGTCTGCATCGGTGAAACGTTAGAGGAGCGAAATGCAGGTAAAACGGAGGCAGTGCTCGTGCGGCAGCTTTCACACATTGATCCCGCATCGGAGATTGTCATTGCCTATGAGCCAGTTTGGGCAATTGGTAGCCAAAAGACTCCATCGAATGATGAGATAACAGACGCCATCTCTTGCATACGCTCTCAGGTGCCGAGTGACGATGTGCGCATCGTGTACGGCGGTTCGGTGAGCGGAGCCAATGCCTCAGCAATACTCTCGATAGATGGCATCGGAGGAGCGCTCGTCGGAGGAGCGTCTCTCAAGCCAGATGAATTCTTGCAGATCGTTGAGGCAGCTATCCGCTGACCCATCTTCCCTCTCCAATATTCTGCGCGCCGCCTCTTAGCTCCAGCATGGTGAGGCTTGCGATGATTGCGTGCGACGGTAGCGCGGTGATCTCGATGAAGTCGTCGAGTGTCTGCGGCATGGCAGTGAGGACTGAGAGCAGCGCGGCTTCCGTGTCATTCTCCGGCACGCAGACTGCCTTGTTATTCTTGGTCCCCGTCCAGAGACCGGCAGCAAGCAAGATATCGTCGGAGGACTGCACCATCTGCGCTCTGCCTTCTGAGATGAGCTGATTGCATCCGGCATAGCCGGCATCAAACATGTTCCCTGGAACAGCAAGCACTTCTCGGTTGTAATCCAGTGCAAGATCTGCAGTGATGAGAGAGCCGCTGTCTTTGGATGCTTCCACCACAACGGTTGCCAGTGAAAGGCCGGCAATGATGCGATTGCGCGCAGGAAACATGTACGTATCGGGGTGAATATCGAGAGGGAATTCGGAGAGAAGGAAGCCCCCTCCTCGGAGGATGTCTTCCGCCAGATACCGGTGCTCACTCGGGTACACGGTGGCAAGCCCGTGTGCGAGCACCGCGCCGGTGATGCCGCCTTCGGCGAGTGTGGCACGCGCCACTTCCGCGTCGATGCCATACGCAAGCCCGCTCACGGTCACCACTCCCGCACGCACAAGATCGGGCACAATGTGCTGCACAACACGCTTTCCGTACACGCTCATCTTTCGTGTGCCGACAAGGGAGATACACGGGCGAGAGAGGCATTCAATCGAGCCCTTATAGAAGAGGAAAACTGGCGGATCGCTAATATTTTTTAGAGCGGCAGGATAGGCTGAGTCTTCGAGGCACAGAACCTGCACCTGACACTCTTCTAGGGCTCGCTCAGCTTTTGAATCGTCAAATGCTTCCATTCGTTTCAGTGTTTTTTTGACAGTGTCTGGACGACACCCAATCTGCCTGAGCGCTCCTTCACTCACGGTCACATCATCAAGAGAACCGTATTCTTGTATGAGCCGATCATACCGACGCTTGGTGAGCACTGTGGCGTGAGACCAAGCGAGAAGAGAACGTCTTTCCATGCGTAAAGCGTACAGAACGAAGGTGTACTGAAATCGACTGAGCTCTTAAGTAAAAGAGGGACATGACGATTGTTGGCAAGAATATGAGGAAAAAACAGTTCCCTACCACGAGAGAACACGAGAGGCGTGGCTACGCCAGTACGGCTATTGCAAAAAAAGCCAATACTCCACACAATACAGTTCTCGCCGATGTAGCTCAGCTGGTAGAGCAACGGTATCGTAAACCGTGGGTCACCGGTTCAAATCCGGTCATCGGCTCCACTCACTTCGCAACGAACGCTGTTGCACCAAGCCACGCAAGATCGAACACAGCCTTCATCGTCCTCGCAAATGTCGCGCTCTCCACGATGAGGCCGAGCAATTCATCACGATTGAGCGAGACGATGCCTACCGAATTGCCAAAAATGAGCACTTCGTTTTCAAAAAGAAACTGATCTTTGTTCACCAGTAAAATTTCGATGAGGTTGCTGTCGTACGTCTTAGGGAGGAACGGATCGAGTATGTGCACGCTCTCAACGGTGGTGGGAGAGAGGTAGCGCGTTTTGATCCCCTTCTGCAGCTTTATGTTCGAATAATTTCTGAAGAACTGAGGGAAGAATTCTGTCACGAGCTTTAAGTTTGTGTAGCCGAGGATTTCTCTCCGCGCAGTGAGCGATTCAGTAAATACTCTCTCTACGCCTTCTTGACCTTCGTAGAAGCGAATTTTTGGCTTGAAACCAATTGCTGAAACGAGACTTTTTAGTTCAGGCAACAACACTTTGGCAATGTTCACATTTTCCTCGGCCATCCGCATAAGCTGTTCTGGTGGCTCGGGTGCGAAGCACTTCACACCGTTTTTGTTGTATTGAGAGAGCAGCTTTTTCTTCAGTAAATTTCCGATGGTGTGGTAACAGCTCACGCGCTCTGCTCCAGCTTTACGGGCAATTATCGAAACAGGGCCACCGTTAATTTCGAGGCATGCGAGGTATACACGTGCTTCTTCTGCGCTTAAGCCGAGGCGGATGAGCTCTGCGAGCATTGCATTTTTATTGAGAAGGCGATATAATCATTGCATTGTTGCCGAAAGGCACTTGAGGCGGGGTCAAGAGCCCCGCCGATTTTTGAATGACTTCCAGCCATTTCTTTTCTGCAATTCGCCCAATACGTCTCTGAAGCCTTTTCGATGAGTATGTTCGCATGTGTGTACAGATACATGCGCTGTCTCTTACTAAAAAATGCACAGCGCCTAGAGCAACAGAGTAAAGGGATTCTTGCTGCTTTGTTGAGAGCGGAACGCCAATGAATTGGTGGCGATTGAGTTTACGAAGCACGAGAACGGGGCGCATATACAGCTGCTGTTTTCCATTCATTTCAGTTCCGATATTCAGTCCTATGGATGTTATCCACACCTCGCGTTCATGAAATAATGGAGATTCTCTTGTAGCAATTTTTTTCTTCACAGAATTCCACAAATCGTAGTCTGCCGCTTCATACATGAAGCGAGCATATCATGGTGCATATCAATCAATCAATACATGTTGTAGATTTATTTCTACAGTATTATGTATCAGATATTCCTTTACTGTAGCCAAATATGTAAATTTTTTACTTCTCCTGTTGGACAGAATATTCGATCGCTGAGATACTGTGAGCATCAACAATTCGTCGGAGAACCGAATTCATTTCTGACCTCTTTTGTGTATGCAAAAAACCTGCAAGCAATGCTCGGCACAGTTTGAAATCACGAGTGAGGATCTCGCATTCTACGAAAAAGTGTCGCCAGTGTTTCATGGCAAGAAAGAATTGATCCCTCCGCCGACACTGTGTCCGGAGTGTAGGATGCAGAGGAGGCTTGCATGGAGGAATGAGCGGAATCTGTATCACTCAAAATCGACTCTTAGCGGTAAACAAATTATATCACTCTATTCTGGTGAAAAATCATTATCAGTCTATCCTCAGGATGAGTTCTGGTCAGACTCGTGGGATCAGCATAAGGCATCCCAAAGCATCGATTTGAATACGTCTCTAATGCACCAATTATCCGTGTTGCAAACGAAATCACCCAGAATTGCCCTTCTGTCAAAGAATTCTGTCAATTCTGATTATACGAACCATGCTACGGACAACAAAGATTGTTATCTTTCTACAGTACTCTTCCGTTGCGAGGAAGTATTTTATTCGCGAAAAGTTTTTGCTTGTAAGAATATTGTTGATTGCCTCTATATTTTTGGCAATTCAGAATTGCTGTATGAATGCTTCTGGGTAGAATTTTGTTATCGTTCTACGTATTTACGACGATGTTTCCAGATGACCGATTCGCATTTTTGTATTGATTGCAGAGAATGCAATCATTGCATTTTGTGTACCAATCTACGGCATAAGAAGTACTGCATTATGAACGAGCAGCTTACAGAAAAAGAATATTTCTCTCGCGCACAGGCATACCTTGGAAAGAATAGCTCGATATCATTTGCACTTCGACTTTTTAATGAGATTGCCGTTAAAGCTGTATATCCACGGCTCGAAATTCGACAAGCTGAGAATTGTTCTGGTGATTACCTTTTTCAGTGTAACGATTGCACTCAGTGTTTTGATTGTGCGCAGGGAGATACATTACGATACTGCATAGAATGTGATGCTGCGAGAAAAACTACCGTGAGTCATCACTGCATGGATGTGTTTGGATTTGGAAATTGTGAATGGATTTACGAAGTTCAAGCACAGGCAAACGGTCATGGATCGATTGTTAATAATTTCAGTTACGATGTAAAAAATTGCACCTATATTGATAATTGCCACAATTGCTCTCATTGCTTCGCCTGCATCGGCCTTCGTAATGCCGAGTACTGTATCTTAAACAAGCAATACACCAAAGAAGAGTACGAAACGCTGGTGCCTAAGATCATCGCCAAGATGAGAGCAGATGGAGAGTGGGGGGAATTCTTTCCTGCTTCCATGAGTCCATTTGGCTACAACGAGACGGTGGCACAGGAATATTTTCCGCTCACAAAGGAAGAAGTGTTGAAACGAGGATGGAAGTGGCATGATGAAGAAGAGAAGAGAGATCAGTACATGGGACCTCCGTACGTCATTCCCGATGATATTACGAACGTCTCAGATGACATCACGAAGCACATTCTCACCTGCGAAGTGACAGGTAAGCCCTACAAGATCATTCCGCAGGAGCTGAAATTCTACCGCGAGATGGGGATTCCTATCCCCCGGCGTTGTCCTGATCAGCGACATAAAGATCGTATGGCTTTAAGAAATCCTCGAAAGCTCTGGAAGAGGCAGTGTGCGAAGTGTGCTGCTGCGATAGAGACGACGTATGCACCAGAGAGGCCGGAGATTGTGTACTGTGAAACTTGTTATCTCTCTACAGTGTATTAATCACAACTTACAGAGCAGTCCTCGGCACCGAATTCCGTCTGAAAATACACACAATACTCACCAGAGCATTCAACGTTGTGAGCATGATAAGATACGTTGCTGTAAGCCAGTTGAATGCACCAAGCGCAAGGAGTGACAGTATGTTTGCTGCGGTGACGAGTAACCAAAAAGAGAGCGTTTCTGACCACGGCTCTTCCCAAGATTTTCGCAAAGTTGGAATGTAACCAAAGGCATCTATTGCCGTAACCATGAATACAGAAAATACTGGTGTTTTAGCGAGCATCCACACAACGATCGAGAGCAGCGCTAGCAGGAGAATGATCCTGTCGCTCGTCTTAATATTTCTTGTGCCGTATTTCAATGAGAGAATGAATACCGTCACATTCAATAGGGCGCCGATTGCGGGGCTCAGTACGCCCCAGCCTCCACCACCGTACAGTGCAATAGTCGCAGCAATGGAATACATGATGGACCATATGAGCCATGTGTATGCGTGTGGTGCTGTCTTCCTGGAAAGAATGTCACGTATGTAGGGGTAGTAACTGGCAATGAGCATGATCGTTGCCGCCAGTGCAAAAAAGATTTTGATGTTCATGAAGAATTGTGGGGAGTATTGTAGCTTATTTAAGAGAATTTTTCTGCTCACACCGCCTTGCGCTTGGCCGCCTCTTTCTTCTTTCCTTCTTCTGCGTGCGGACCGTCAAAAATTTCGATGAATTCTTCCACGCTCATCGTCTCCACTTTCATCAAATTCTCAACCAACTCATCCAGCTTCTTCTTGTGCTGCTGCAAGAAATGCTTTGCGCGAACATACTGCTCGTCTATCGTCTTCTTGACGAACGTATCTATCGATTTTGCCACGTCTTCTGAAAAATTCCTGCTCATGCCGAGGTCAGCACCCGCAAAGAGTGCGCCTTGGGTTTCTCCGTATGACACTAGTCCGAGTCCTTCTGCCATGCCATAGCGCATGGCCATGTTTCGCGCGATGAGCGTGGCTCGTTCTATGTCATTGCTTGCACCAGTGGTAATTTCTTGAAAGACGACTTCCTCTGCCGCTCGCCCGCCGAGGAGCCCACAGATTTCATCAAGAAATTTCGTTTTTGATTTCGTAAACTCGTCTTCTTTGGGCAAAAACCACGTAACTCCCAGCGCCATGCCTCTTGAAACAATGCTGATTTTGTGGAGGGGATCGGACTCTTTGCAGAGATGTCCGACGATCGCATGTCCCATTTCATGATACGCGGTCACGAGCTTGTCTCTCTCGCTCAATTTTCTGGATTTCTTTTCAGCCCCGATTGTCACTTTCTCCACTGCATCCACGATATCAATTTGACGAATGGTCTTCTGGCCGCGCTTCGCTGCAAAAATAGCTGCTTCGTTCATAATATTTTCGAGGTCAGCTCCGGCCAAACCAACAGTCTGCTTTGCGATGGTGGTGAGATCGATACCTGCTCCCATTTTCTTGTTGCGACAGTGCACTTCGAGAATTTTTTCTCGTGCGAGCAGGTCTGGTTTATCGATGAAAATACGACGGTCAAAGCGGCCTGGCCTTAATAGCGCTGCATCCAGCACGTCGGGTCGGTTGGTGGCTGCCATCACGATCACGTTCGTGTCTTTTTCAAAGCCGTCCATTTCAGTGAGAATTTGATTGAGTGTTTGCTCCCGTTCGTCATGACCTCCGCCAAATCCTGCTCCGCCACGTTGCCGGCCGACGGCATCGATTTCATCGATGAAGATGATGCAGGGTGCATTACGCTTGGCCTTCAAAAAGAGATCACGGACACGGCTCGCGCCCACTCCCACGAACATTTCTACGAATTCTGAACCTGAGATGGAGAAAAACGGCACGCCCGCCTCACCGGCAACCGCTCGGGCGAGCAGCGTCTTACCTGTTCCTGGAGCGCCCACTAGCAGCGCGCCGCGGGGAATCTTGGCGCCTATTGCACTATATTTTTTAGGATGCTTGAGAAAATCTACTATCTCCTGCAGGTCTTCCTTCGCTTCGTCACAGCCAGCCACTTCTTTGAAGGTGGTCTTCACGTCTCTCGCGTCTGAGATGCGAGCCTTGGACTTACCAAATGAAAGGGCATTGTTTTGGCCGCGAGAGATGGACCTAAGCACCCACATGCCGAGCGCAATTATTATTAAGAAGAAAATGATGTCCCCAATGCGTGCCTTAAAAAAGTTTTTCACCTCTATATTGTCCACTTCTACGCGGGTGGGATTTTTGGGGTCGTTCCAGCCAAGATTGCTCACGGTTTCAGAGCTCTCTTTGTATGACTGAACATACGTGCCAGAGAGTGTCTTTGCGAAAATTGAATTGCCACGAATGATCATCGATTCGAACTCTCGCTCTGCATACCCTCGCGTCATGTCGCTCAGGGAGATTTCTTTCGCTTGCGAGAGCTTCTGCTCCTCACCTCCTTGCGGCTGCGTCATGTAATACACCGCGCTGAACAGAATGATGACAATGGAAATAAGCGTCAGTAACTGATTGTTCGACCTCTTCGGTGGCAAGATGCTGGGTGGCATAGTAGGAAACAGAATAGTAGCAGGAAAGAGGCAGTTTTTCCAAGAGCGAGAACGGCGCAACGGCGCTGCTCACATCATCGCCTCTTGTATCCTGCACTCTCAGCTTCCTCCGCGCTTGGGAAATACAACCGATTGGCTTCGCTCAATGCGTTGGCGGCTGCGGTATTCAAACGATAATAGTACTTGCCCCTCTTGGAAGCAACGAACTGCATGCCAACGGGAGCAGCTGTTTTAGGCGTGATATTCTTGACAAGTGACACTTGGAATTTTCCTCCTTCAATGGGCACCGATCTATCTCCAAGAAACAAGCGAACCGATCCGCTTGCTGTTCCAGAAAACACTGACCCGATTTCCTCGATCCGCACGGTGCTGAACCGAGGGGACACCGATGCGGTGATTGTGAGGGGACGCTCTCTCTGCACACGATGTACAGTATGCATACTTCCAAAGAGGAAGCCCATGAGGGTAAGAAAGAGGCCGAGGCACACCATGCTCGCACGCTGCATGGACGTACGCTATCAGAGCATCTGAGAAAACACGGGGAACGGACGGAAGATTTTTGACTATTATCGGTGAGTGCTCCGCTCTAAGCGGTGGAGATACGCGGCAGTCACAGCTGAGACCAAGAGAAGGAGAGTGAAAAAGCCCAAAAAAAGTATGAGTGGAGGAAAGGATTCGGCCGAGAGTCTTTCAGCATCATCTGCGCGTATATCTGTTCCGAGCACCGCAACAGTCTTTCCGCTTTCGTCTTTTATGGGCGCCCATCCTGCAATGTACGACCCCCACAGATCTTCATAGATCGTGGTGGAGCCGTACGGCTCAATGAGTGAATGCTTGGCGACTTCGATATATTCGCTGACGTCGTAGAGCTCTCCTGGCGGGCTTAAGTGATCGGCTTGATTGATCACTCCATCGCCATTGACATCTCTTGTTTCAAATGGATTGAGAGAATCTGCATCGGCGACGAAGGCGAAAAAATTGGGGTCATCCGTCGGACGCATGATGTAGACATACATTATTCTCGTATTCTGCTTTCTGATTCGATCCAGTTTTTGTACAACGCTCTCATACACAGGTTTATTGATATCTGATGGCTTCTGTAATTCCTCTACTTCTTCTGCAGAAAACTGAAGCGCTCCTGTCGCTGCTGCGGCGACGGCTTTATCCAGCACCCTCGCACGATTCATCTGGACGATATTTTCATACAGACCAAGCGTGATAAGGCCTGTGAGCATGGCAAGAGATGCGAGTGCAACTATCATTCTTCGATTCAAAATCTTCTCTCGGAGAGTGGAGAGCAATCGTGTTCGAAGGCTAATGTGAGGTGCTGTATTGCACTGCTTCGAGCACACTTCGCTGGCCCTGCTCATGCATGATGTCTTCTGGTGATTCTTCCAAATCATCTCAAACGCAATGCGCTCTGCCTGAGCAAAGAGAGGATACATAATGAAACATGCCTTTTGAGACGAATGATCGAAACACGCATACGTGTCTCCGGCAATTATTTTTTCAAATTCTATGGGAATTTCTTCCGGTGACACAAGCACCGTTTTTCGGTACTCGAAGACATCCCTGCTCTGGTACCTCGCTCCGAGGGGGGTGTCGTGGGCAATGATGCGCTGAAACACCTTTTTCTTGTGTCGATCTCGAAAGAACTGCAGCCTCTGCTCTCGCATGTGATCGTCTTCTTCTTTGCAAGAAACGGGGAGGTAGACGAGCATCTCTTTATCGAGATCCAGAAGACGCAGGTAGGCTTTCTGGATGCCCGTTTCGCCCTCGAAATATTCCATTGTGGGCTTATGCTTATCGTTCTGTAACGATGCAACGAATGTTGAAAAGTTCTGGTGCTGCCTGTCGAGCTGCTGCTTTTTAAGCGAGATTTGCTGCTGCATCCACAGTTCTAATGCGGCCAATGAGACGAGCGTAAATTTTGCCTGTCCGTTGATCATTTCTCGCTTCATGATCTTCTTACTGAGTAGCTTTTTCACCGCTTGATCGAGGACGCCCGTACTCTTTCCCGTTTTCGATCCCAGCTCGCGCAGGGTGAGAGCTCTCTCCTCAATCATTTTTCGGATGACGAGAATTTCGGTCGCAGTGAAGCGTGCATCACGCAAATAGGCTTCGATGCTGGCAGGAAGGTGAGAAGTTATCATGACAATGAATCACCCTACATACCTTTTGTGTGTTTGTAAATATCCGCACGGATGATTATTTCTATGGGTTGCTACAGTCTGAGAGTAATTACTTGACCTGTACCTAGGGTGGAGGTATCCTTTCGACATTCCTTTCACTCTATGACTACAGACAGAAAAGAAGCGCTAATCACACTCAAGAAAGCCCAAGGGCTTCTGCAGAAAATCAGCACTATGCTTGCCAACGATGACTACTGCATCGACATCATGCAGCAAAATCTTGCGGCGATAGGGCTCCTAAAATCCGCGCATCAATCGCTGTTGGAAGGGCATCTCCATACCTGTGTTGCCAGCGCAATAGCGAGTGCTAGCCCAGCCAAGAAGCAATCGCTCATCGAAGAAATCATCCGAGTCACGAAAATTGCTGGTAAGTAATCCTGCTTCCCCTTATCACAATGAAACATGTCGACATACCCGTCCGTGGCATGCACTGCGCATCCTGCGAGCTGGTTCTTGAGAACGCTCTACGCGACCTTGATAGCACGCTGACCGTGAAAGCGAGTACTAAAAAAGGGAGAGTGACTATTGGATCGAATGGCGACATCGATCTACAACGTATACATGCAGCGATACGGAACGCTGGATATGACATTGGAGAAAAGAATCATATTCCTTGGCTCAGTTCAGACGGAGAGGAGTATGGACTACTCCTGTTGGCAGTAATGATTGCACTCGTTTCTCTGAGGGTACTACAGAGCACTAACGTTTCCTCTCTTTCTTTTATACACGATTCTCAAGGATTAACATCCTCTCTCTTCCTTGGTCTTGCAGCTGGTGTCTCAACGTGTATGGCACTTGTGGGCGGGCTCGTGCTTGGCGTTTCAGCAAGGCATGCGGAAAAGCATCCTGAGGCGACAGTCCTTCAAAAATTTCGTCCACACGCATACTTTAATGCTGGGAGAGTGATCGGCTTTGCGTTCTTTGGAGGTATGCTTGGGCTCTTTGGCACTCTCTTGATGCCATCAAGTGTCGCACTTGGCATTCTCTTGATACTCGTTTCTATACCGATGCTCATTATGGGCATCCAGATTACAGGGATTTCTCCTGCTCTCAGCTCTAAGACGTTTGCCCTTCCCTCTGGGATAGCCCGCGCGCTTGGCATGCATCGAAGACATGAAAAAGAGTACGGCCATGATCGATCGTTCATGATTGGTGCACTGACATTTTTTCTACCCTGCGGCTTTACACAGATTGTTCAAATGACTGCGGTGGTGTCGGGAGGATTTTTTCAAGGCGCTCTTGTTATGAGTGCGTTTGCTCTAGGCACTGCTCCAGGACTCTTAGGTATTGGCGGCATTACATCTTTGACGCGTGGCATGTTCGGACGAATCTTTTTTAAAGTTGCCGGCATTGCAGTGATCGTTTTCGCTGTCATGAATCTCCGTGCAGGGGTAAACCTCACAGGAGTGACGTTACCAACGCGGCAAGAGAGTGTTCTGCCCAAAGCGAACGTCGTAAATGGCGTACAAGAAGTGCGCATGGAACAAGATAGCTACGGATATCGACCATCGTCACTGAGCGTCAAACAAGGCATACCGGTGCGATGGATAATCAATTCATTAGACACTCGCTCGTGTGCAAGTAGCATTCGTATTCCCACACTCGGTATCACGCGAATGCTCTCCCCGGGAGAAAACATCATTGAATTCACGCCTCAAGAACCCGGCTCTCTCCGTTTCACATGTTCGATGGGCATGTACTCCGGCGTATTTACTGTGACGCCATAGCTCTTGCGTACCTTCTTCCTCTTTTACCGACATGACGAGGATCACACTCTCAATCACCGGCATGCATTGCGCATCGTGCGCAGGACTCATCACGCGTAGCCTGACCAAAACGGATGGCGTGCTGTCTGCACACGTCAATCTCGCATCAGAGAAGGCAACGATTGATTTCGATCCGACAAAACTCGATAGCAAGACAATCATCACTCTTATCAAGAAAGCGGGATACGGTGCCGCTGAAGTTACGGGCGATATTCATCATGCTCACGCCGAGCAAACTGCGCTCGTATTTCGATCTTTTATTGCGTCTCTGCTATTGAGTCTGCCGATGGTCTATTTCATGCTGTTAGATTTTTTCTTCTGGCTTCCCGGGAGTGTTACGCTTCCTCCCTCTATCGGCATTGCGTCTCTCTTGCTCGCTACGCCCGTTCAGTTTTTCTTGGGCTTGCGCTTCTATCGCGGCACGTGGTCGGCGCTTCGCATGGGGACCTTCTCCATGGATAGCCTCATCGCAATCGGCACGACCGTAGCCTATCTGTACAGCGTTGCGAACTTGGTGTGGTACGCCGTCGTCACGGGGTCGATAGTGGGTCTTTCGGGAGAGAAAATTCCCAATCTCTACTTTGAAACATCCGCGCTCCTCATCACGTTTGTTCTTCTTGGGAAATGGCTTGAGGCCAAAGCAAAAGGAAAAACCTCGCAAGCGATTGAAAAGCTTCTGGGACTGCAGGCGCAGAGAGCGCACGTCGTGAGGGCGGGCGCAACCATTGATATCGCCATTGAAGAAGTGGTAGTCGGCGATACGCTTCTCGTGAGGCCAGGAGAGAAAATTCCCGTTGACGGCATTATCACAAGCGGTACCACGCACGTAGATGAATCGATGATCACGGGCGAAAGTATGCCTGTGAAAAAAAACGCTGGTGACACTGTCATCGGCGCGACGATCAACGGACATGGCAGCATTGAGATGACGGCAAAGAAGGTAGGAGAAGATACTGTGCTTTCACACATCATTCGCCTCGTTACAGAAGCTCAAGGGTCGAGAGCGCCCATTCAAAACATCGCAGATCGTATCTCTGCGTGGTTCGTTCCGGGGGTCATTGTAGCATCACTCGCAACATTTCTATTGTGGTTCTTCTTCATGGGCAGCACGCTCTCCGTTGCTCTCATGACTGCTACAGCAGTCATCGTCATCGCGTGTCCGTGCGCTCTAGGACTTGCCACTCCCACTGCAATCATGGTCGGTACTGGTCGCGGAGCCTCGCTCGGCGTTCTGATTAAAGGAGGAGAACCCTTGGAAGCCGCCAGCAAGATAGATACTATCGTCTTCGATAAAACGGGAACACTGACAGTAGGCATGCCTTCTGTTACCGATGTGCTTTGCTTCGGAGAAATAACGGAGGCGGACATAGTGAGGATATCCGCAAGTATCGAGAGGCAATCCGAGCATCCACTCGCTATCGCGATTCGTGCTGCAGCACAGACGCGCGGCATAGAGCCTCTACAGGTGTCGGAGTTTCAGGTGTTTGCAGGAAAGGGTGTTGCAGGAATGATAGACGGCACTCACTACTCTCTCGGTAATCGTTCCCTGCTCGAGGATCGTGGAATTTCGACCAGAAACATTGAAGCCGCTCTCGATAGTCTTGAAGCGCAAGGCAAGACAACGGTCATTCTTGCAAACGCAACAAATAGTATCGGCATTATCGGCATCGCCGATACAGTGAAGCCGACCGCACGGGCTGCAGTGCAGAAACTGGTGTCTATGGGAATCGATGTCATCATGATGACGGGGGATCAGAAGCGCACGGCTCAGTCCATTGCCGCTTCACTCGGAATACAGGCAGTGCTTGCGAATGTGCTCCCTGGAGAGAAGGTAAAAAAAATACAAGAGCTGCAAGCACAAGGAAAGCGAGTAGCGATGGTAGGCGACGGCATTAATGATGCTCCTGCACTGGCACAAGCAACACTTGGCATCGCGATGGGGTCTGGCACGGATATAGCGATGGAGGCTGGGGGTATCGTCCTCATGCGCAGCGATCCACTTGCGGTGGTCACGTCGCTCGAACTGTCGCGAGCGACAATGCGCACCATCCGTCAAAATTTATTTTTCGCCCTCGTGTACAACTGTATCGGCATTCCCATCGCAGCACGTCTCTTGTACTCGTCATTCGGTCTCTTTCTCAGCCCTGAACTTGCGGGGCTCGCCATGGCGCTTTCCTCAGTGTCCGTCGTGCTCAATGCACTGCTGCTACGCTCATTTTCACCGCAAAAGATGAGGCTCCTTCCTCTCCTTGCGCCCGTCATTATGGTCATTGTCTTCCTTGGCCTCTTCTACGAATCTGCCAAGCTCAGCACGCTCCTCATGAGCTCCAATACCCGTTTTGCTTCTCTTGAAACCACTCATCGCTCCCTCTCTGCCATCAATCGAGGGGATCTCGTCGGCGTTCTCTCTCCAGTAGGCCAACTCAAGCTCTTCCTCCGCATGCCGGAAGGCGGTTTGGGAGTGCCTGTCAGCGAGGGTGTCAGCGAGCTTTCATTTGGAGACATCATCCTCGGCGCAGATGAGGCAGCAATGATGCGTAGAGAGAAATTGATAGGGCCGATGAATAGTGAACTCAGGGACGCATTCGGTCTCGAGAAAGTGCGCATTACCGGAGTGCTCGAGAGAACAGGAACCGTTCTCGATGACCTTCATGTCGTGAGTGCAGAAACGTTCGACTCTCTGGCAAGCATCGGCGATATGCTCATTATCGATGATCTCGGCGTGCCAAAAATATTCTTGAGAGCGCGTGATGCCGCGGCTCTCCCCGAGAGCATCAGAGCCTTTCTGGGGCCAAACGATCTTCAGATCGACGAATCGGGAAGGGCTTCGATTGCGATCGGCTTCCGAGAAGCGCGAATGATGAAACGTCGCGGCCTCATCAAAGGTGAAGGCTCGTTGATCGACGGATTTTTCGGTACGTTTGTCCGTATCGGTACCATCCTTCCACCTACAAAAACGATGCTCGACGAGGTGCATATAGTGCCAGATGCTCTTCAGCTCAAAGCTCCGGAGAGTCTTGGCTCCCCTTAAGAGCGTGCGAACGTGCCTGCGACTCATGTTCTATCTCATCAAAACATTGCTCAGTGAAGTAATGACGTGAGGCCATTAACGCAACGAAGGCGAATACGCCGAGCACGATGTCTATGGATGTGAGGTCGGGCTTGAGCATTTTTCTCGCGATCACGAATGCGAGAAGCTCGAGGACTGCAGCAATACTGTGAGTGACAAGCATACGCACGAGTTCTAAGCCGATGACAATAATGAGCACTCGATAAATGAGAGCGTAGAATGTATCGGTATCTGACCAATCCATGCTTAAGAGTACAGGGACGCTCATGACGACAAAGACAATGACGGCAATGAACACAATCGAAGCGAGCAAGCGCTCACTGAGCGTGACACAACGATTCCAAATATTTTCAAAATTAGGATTCATGATGTAAGTATAGCAAATATACCTGAGGGGGGATTCCTAACCATGAAAACTTTCCACTATTTTTCTGTAGGCTACAACAGATAGGCTGAGCAAAGATAGTATTGCACTAAATAGAAAGAAAGGGGACATTTGCTTGCGAATTGCTTGAGAAATATCACTCACATTTACATCTACATTAAGAATTGCCACCACCTTGTTGTTTTGATTGTATATTGGTGCAGCACCAGATACATATGTGCCCCAATTGTCTGTAAAGAATGACTGAGAAAACATAGGCTCATGAAACGACTGTTTTAAGTAGTCATTCTTAGCAATTTCATATTTCTCACCTGGAAAAATAGTTTCAGTAGAGATATCTTTATTGTTCACGACATAGTGAATATTGTAAGCATTGGCATCTGCATCTGCTATGAATTCTAATATATCACTGTCCGCAGTTTTCCTATAAATAGTGACATATTGAATTGCAATATCCTTGCTCCGAATCTCATTAAGTTTTTTAAATAATCTTTGATAGGCTTCTGTATTGACATCATCTTTGCTACGAATAACATCGATATCTCTTGCATCAATATCCTTTGAAGCAGTTTCTGCTATGACCAAAAGTCTCTGACCAACTTGATTAGATACTGTTTTAATCATATTGCGATATATGACGTATGACACACTAAACGAGAGCGTAGAACCTACAAAAAGAACGACAAAAATATTCTTAAGATGCCAATATTTTATAACTTCTTTGAGTAAATCCCGCCTTTGAAATATCAGATATGTAATACACATTATGATAAAAACCACAAAGAAAGTCGCTACTGGCTTCAAAATTAATTGATGAACTATATGGCTATTTGATTGGCGCAACTGAATCAGTAACGTAGCAATTACTTTTCCGTGAAAATTAACAATCGGCGACACAGCTACAGCTTTTGATCGACTTGAATGCAGAATAAAAGGCGAAGCAGTATCACTAATGTTCTTCGATTCTTCGCTATTCATACTAATGGACGACAAGTCCATGTTGTTACTCGTTATTGACATTTGAAACTGATTTGATTGCACATCACCTTCCTGAAGAATCGTATATTCAAATGCATTGTCTTCTTTTTCATTTAACAAATGGAGTTGCCTCTCGACATTCATGCGATTGATGCTATCGCTAGGCGTATTCTGCAACCTCTCTAGTTGATAGACATTTATCTTTCTGGACCAGGACACTGCTGTTGTGAGGGCTCGCTGCGCTAGCGCATGTTGATTTTTATGATCGGAAATACTAAAAAATATCGCAGTAATAAGAATTGAAAGCAAACAACCTGTTAACAGGTTGGAATAATGATTCTTATCAAAAAAATATTTGCGTACTGCAATTAGTGTTCTCTTTCTCCGAAATTTCAATTCATTGTTACAAACTACCACCTCTGTCTTCCCAGTCACGCCACTCCATAATCGAGAAAACTTTTCCCGTTCTGCTTCTGCGAATTCTTTGAATGTAATGCAACAGCCAAATTTTTTATTATGATCAATGCAGAAAATCTTATCTCCAACAATCATCTTCTCAAATCCAAGTGATAATTCTTCTTTTGGCACAAGGACGGTCCGGCGATGAAAGAGGATATCTTTAGATTGAAATGAATGCCCTGTGACTGTATCTGCATAAATGACTCGTAAAAACATCCCTCTCCTTCTTCGTTCTCGTGTAAATTCTGCTACTATTTCTTTTAAGGGATCTTCCTCGTCATTAAAATTACTGGGGAGAAAAGTAACAAGTTCTGACTCGGCATTGATAATTTCTTTGTATGCCTTTCTTAGTGCAATTTCTCCTTCGAAATTTTGAATATTTGGTCGAGTATCTTCCGTCTCGAGCGAACATATATACTCCGCAAGATCCTGCTGTTTTCGATCAAGCTCATTCTTCCTTTTCTCAACTTCAAGTGCCATCCATTTTTCAAGTGATTCTAGGGAGACTAATGTAAATTTTGGATTTCCATTAATCAATTCCCGCTTGATCACTTTCTTTTGAAGAAGTTTTTTTACTGCTTGGTCCAATACACCTGTGCTTTTTCCTGTTTTTGCTCCTAATTCTCTAAGGGAGAGTGCTTTTTCCTCAATCATTTTGCGAATGACAAGAATTTCAGTAGCTGTGAAATGTGCATCTCTCAAATATGCTTCGATGCTGGCTGGAAGAAGGAAACCCGTCATGACAGTTATAAGCTACAAACAGTTTTTACTATAACGCACATTTTCAAAACAGTGAAAATCTCACTCATCAAAATGCGTTATTTACAGTAAGCAAATGATTTTTCTTCATAGAGATGAAAGTAACATATCAAGGCATTCTTTGACATCGAAACCAAAGCGATTAGTCGCTCGTTTGGAGCGCTACCGTTCTACACATCAAGCAATTCACATACTTTTGACCGATCAGCATCTAAAAGAAAGTTAGCCAGTCGCGGGCCGTTCTGTCTACCGAATAAAAGTTGATATACATGTAAGAAAAAAATCAACTGATGTGCGCGGTTTTCATTTTCAGAGGCATGTTTTTTTTTTGATATTTCGTATAGTTTCTGAGCAAACTCAACCTTATTTTTGCTATGCCTCTTAGAAAGCAAGGAATGCAACACACGAATGTTCTGTAGATCGTTGTATTCTAAACGAGCAATATATTCTGCATTTGGACTCTGTAATAGAGAATATATATTATCTTTCCTTACTTGAATGTAGCGCTTTTTTTCTTTTTCAAGGATTTTGGAATCTATGTATGCCATTTCAGTAGTGTGACTAGTATGCCCAGCAGTTTTGAGAGATTTCATACCTAAGTATTTCTGAACATCTTTATATTTTATTTGTATTAATCGTCGTAACATGTCTTTACGATTTTTTAGTACATCCTTGCGTAGAAGTGGCTTAACTATCCACTGATAAATATCTCGCTGGGGTAATGTGGGCATACAAAGAATTTTCCCATGTATACTCAGATTAGAGGCGCTGTATCCATGACCACCATACGGTTTCGTACCCCTCTCCACTCCCAGCGCATGCAGATGTGTATTATGTATAATTGATGCCCGATCGTGCAGAACTTTTCCATCAATCAATTTGCTAGAGAGTTTATCTGCATAGCTACTTTTACCGTAGACAGTAACGTACATGGCATGCAACGCGTAATGAGGATTCTCGAAATAGAGCGATAATGCAGAGTCTTCTTCGTATATTTGTAGAAATATGATTGGTGCGAATACTTCAGAAAAATTTCCCCCTTCTTTTAATGGCTTGCAAATAACTGTTGGATTCACTATTGCATTACTGGAACTGATGACGCCTGGTGTGGCCGGATCGAGCCATTGACGATTATCAATAAGTATTCTCTGTATTCGCACTAAGTCTTCTGGGTCACTGATTGGCCCTACTCTACACAATCTATCTCGATAATGCCCAACTTTGATAGTACAAAGCTTGCTTAAGAGCTGTCGTCGGAATGCGCTAAATACCTTTTTGTGTACAAGAATAGCATTTGGCGCTGCGCAGTCCTGTCCTTGATTGTACATCTGTAGTGTGAGAACAGCCTCTACTGCATCGGATAAATTCGCATCCTCAGCTACGATCAGAGGATTGTGTCCTGATCCATTTGCAATAAAAAGTGTTCGTTTATCAAATACCAACCGCAGACGATCGGCATGATTTGAAGTGCCGGTAAAAATGACAGCATCCGTAACTGGCCAGCTCTCTTTTGTTTCTTGGTTGACTCGAATAGCTGATCGTTCTTTTAAGAATTCAAGCCTCTCTTGATGGGAAACGAATATGTTAGGGAAATGTTCTTGAATCTCAAGGAGAGAAAGCAATTGAGGAAAAAAATTTCGCATGCTTTGAGGAATGCGAAAATGTAATTCGCTTGCCATTAACGATGGAACAATTACGAAACATGTAAGTGCATACAAAGGCTGATTACGAGGAAGAAAAGCACAAACCGCTCCAACTCGCATTTGGAAGTACTGTTTATTTTCGGAAAGATTATTGAGGAGATCGAGAGTTCTTCTTGTTTCATCTTGAACTACCTCGAAACTCTCGTACGAAAGCAATATTTCTGCCATATTTTCAAAATTCTCCTCAATTTTCTGTGCAAAGTGTTGAGCTCTCTGGTTGATATCTAAGAAATCTAGACTACTAAATTGTTTAGGCAATCTTCTCTTTGATAATTGCCTCCTTATCTTGTCATGCTTTTGTGCTTTTGCTGAGTTAGTCAAAATATTGTTACGCATTAATTTCCAGGATTAGGAAAAAATACCATGAGTGCTATGCCAGAGACGGCTAATAAAATCCCAAGATATTGAAATGAGGATATTCTTTGCCATTCCTGAAAAAAACAAAGTCCGACAATTATGGTTGTGATAGTTAGAAGAGAGTCAATGGTTCCAGAACTGATTGCGACACCCAATCGTGAAGTTGTGAGCCCGAAAGAAATGAAGACAAGCGGAGACGTAATCAGCAGAACAAGAAGCCAGATTGAGAAGCTTTCTTCGCCCCTTGCCCAGATTGCACTTACTGAATTTGCCAAAAGAGCAATCCCAACTGCTGTGATGACGTACACCCAAGCTGGTAGCTCTTTCATAATGAAGAAAAGTATAATGTATTTCTTCTGCAAAAAGAAATACATCAAAATATGGGAAATACTTGTAAAGACTTGTGTGATTAGCAGCCACGCAGAACACAGAATTAGATTCTGTTATACTAAAAATATGACTCTATTCAATTTTAAAAATATACATCTTTTTGCTCGGCGTTATCTTGAAACATACTACTTAGATGTGAATGAGGATGAACCGCCAATAGCACGATTTCTCCTAAAGAAGTTCAAGAAGCTTCCGAAAATAAATTCAGCATTGGAAATTGGCTGTGGACCTACAATTCATCATGCACTCCCTATCGCACCATATGTAGACGCGATCGACATGGCTGATTACCTGCCGGAAAATTTGACAGAAATCAAAAAATGGCAAGAGGGGCATAGCGAAGCTTTCTCTTGGAACCATTACACTGAAATGGTGTTGCGTGAGGAAGGGGAAATTGTAACAAAGGGAAAAGTGATCGATCGTGAGAATCTTTTGCGTAAAAAAATTCGCAGTCTTAATCATTGTGATATCACCAAATTACCACCTCTCAGTTTAGGCACAAGATATCCAGTAGTACTCACTTTCTATTGCGCAGAAGAGGTCGGTGCAAATGATAAGAGTTGGCAAATGATGATGAATAATATTTCGATAATGGTCGCCCCTGAGGGTTACCTTTTCCTGTCGGCATTAAGAGATACTACAAAGTATATTCTAGGCGATATAAACGGTGATCATGAATGGCTCCCTTGCGCCAGAGTTACAGAGCAATCACTGAGGCATTGCCTAGAAAAAATTGGATTTTTAAAGGAAAGCATTGATATTTGTTCAGTTGATACTCCGGGGCTTGCTATTCTTGGTATTCCTGGAATTCTTGTAGCTTCAGCTAAAAAATCTCAGTGCTGACAGTCTAAAATTTCGTAGCATCTGTTGTAATTTAGTGCTATAATGATAAGAAATATGCTCATTCGTCAATTCATTAAAAGCTCTAACATCCGTCCATTTTTGTTGTTTGGAGGAGTTATGACTATAGCAGCGCTTATTATTATTGGAGCTGGTTCTTGGTCATTGTATAGAAAAACTACACAATTGTTTGAAGAAAATTTAAGAGATCGATTGCTGTCAATTGTATCGACATCTGTTGCCACACTGAACCCTCATGACATAGAAATGCTTAATAATGAAGAGGATTGGAAGAGGCCAGAATGGCCTAAAGTCGTACGGCAAATGGAGAAAATTAGAAAGAATAATAAAGATATTATATTTATGTATATAATCCGAAAATCGTCAACGGATCCCTCGAAAATGGAGTTTGTTGCAGATTCTCATTCTATCGACCCTTATGCAAAAATTGATATAAATGGGGACGGAATAATTAATGATGGAGACCAACTACAGTGGCCTGGCCAACCTTATCCTACAGCTCCAAAAGAAGCATTTGAAGCTTACAGAGGAATGCTGACGAATCAGACAACATACGGAGATCAGTGGGGTGACGTCCTGACAGGCTATGCCCCATTAAAAAATGAAAGTGGAAGTACAATTGCAATACTTGCAGTCGATATCCGAGCAAACGATTTAGCAAAAATAACACATCAAGCTCTAGTGCCATTCCTGATATTTGGTACTGGTCTTGTATTAATTATATTATTTTTAGTAGGAGCTGTTATCTACATGGGGCGAAATGCAATAAATCTTCTTGTAGAAACCAATGAGGCAAAAAATGCGACGATAAATGTCGTTGCTCATCAGATCAGAGCAGTTTCAACCAGATTTAAATGGTATTCCGAAATGCTGCGAGATGGAGAATCTTCCAAAAAAGACTGTGCTGAGCAAATCGAAAGTGGTAATGCAGAACTTAGAAACATAGCAGCTATGTTCTTGGATGCTGCCTATGTATTTAGTAAAAAATTAGCAGTCCATCCTGCTCCAATAAATCTTAATATCTTCTTTAAAAGACTCTCAGATGCTGCATTAATCGGTGCTTCTCAGAAGGGGATAAAATATAAAACCTCAATTCAATCTAATCTTCCAGCAACGCTTCTTGATGAAAATCGTACCTATTTTTCTATCGATAACCTACTCAATAACGCAATTAAATACACATCGGAAGGCGGTACTGTTGAATTCGAAGTAAGGAAAACAAATGCCATGCTCTACATTACTGTAAAGGATTCTGGATTGGGTATTCCCAAAAAAGACAAAGATAAAATCTTTACCCAAATGTACAGGGCCAGTAATACGAAAAATATTAATGGAAATGGGCTTGGACTGTACATTGCTAAAGAAATCATTGAGCTCCAAGGCGGCAAAATCTGGTTTGAGAGTAAAGGTGTTGAAGGTAAGGGCACTACATTCTTCGTAGAATTACCAATTAAGGTTGCTAAACTTGAAAGGAAGCATTCAAAAAAAATCGCATAGTAAGATATCCCTCACCCAAACTTCTGCTTCCTCCCCTCACTATCTCGGTGATAGGAGCCAAATTCTGTGATTTTTTGGGCAGTGTCGTTATTGACGACTGGGCCTTCTACGCAGAGGCGGATGCCGAGAGGGTCTACTACGCAATTACCGCAGAGGCCGTAGCCACACTTCATGTAACGCTCGAGAGAGAGTTGACTTGGAATCTTGTGATCTGCCGTAATTTCGGAAACGCGCTTGAGCATCATCTCAGGTCCGCACGCGAACACTTGGTCGATGGGCTGATTTGTCTTGAGTCGCTGGCACACTTCATGTTCCGATTCAGATTGGCAGCGCAGTATCTTCTCGAGGATTTCTGTATTAAACCCCTTGTACCCCACAGAGCCGTCATTGGTGGCCACATGGAGCGACACGTGTGGCAGTGACTCTAATTCCTCTAGGTACAGAAGGTGCTCACGACTCCGCGCCCCCACGATCACTTCCATCGTGCATCCGTGCGCTACAGTTTCTTTCGCCACAAAGTACATGGGTGCCGCGCCATACCCTCCCGCCACGAGTGCGATGTGCTGGCCGGCTTTCCACTGATAGAACGTACCAAACGGGCCGCGCAGTCCCACGAGATCTCCCACTTTTCGGGAGGCAAGTTCCCGCGTCATGTCGCCGACGGCAAAGAATGTCAGCTTCGTCTCAGCCCCGTCGTCGTACGCGACGCTCAGCGGTATTTCGTCGATGCCTGGTAACCACACCATCACAAACTGTCCCGGGCGAGCTCCGAGCGATCCTCTGAACGTAATGGTGCGCACAGACTCCGTTTCCTGCTTGATACTTGCGATAGGGTAGGTTTTTGGGAGCCGGCTCTGGAGAGGAATGCTCATAGTGTGCGAGATGAAGAGCGGAAAGCTTTGAGGGTCGAGTGCATGCCCCCCACCATGTCAGACACCTCCCACACGCCCTCATTGGTGCACCAGAGCTGCATTTCGTCACACACTTTTTGAAACACATCGATGCCGCGGTCATAGACCGCGGTTCCGATGCCAATGAGAGACGCACCTGCGAGCATGAGCTCCAGAGCATCTTCTCCGGTATACACGCCTCCCAGACCGATGATGGGGAGCTTCCCTGAAGTGGCAGCATACACATCGGCGATGAGCTTGACCGCGAGAGGTTTAATGCCAGGGCCCGAGAGCCCGCCCACCTTGTTTGCAAGAATTGGCATGCGGCTTCGCAGATCGATGGC
Organism: uncultured Candidatus Peribacteria bacterium; assembly: GCA_964580035.1. GTDB lineage: Bacteria > Patescibacteriota > Gracilibacteria > Peribacterales > Peribacteraceae > CAZOJC01. Next base: position 57,029 of record CAZOJC010000005.1, on the reverse strand, counting down.
CATGCCAGGGCCGACTGTATTGATGAGCGTAAAGCCGTCTGCGCCCTCTCTCGCGCACGCAACAGCTATCGACGCGATGTTGTCTACATTTGGCGAGAGCTTGATGAAAACGGGAAGCGTTCCTGCGACGGCTTTCACAGCTTTCGTCACACGAGCAGCATCGACTGCGCTGCAGGCAAAGGGTTTACCGAGTTCACTCTCAACATTGGGGCAGCTGATGTTCACTTCTAGAAGATCAGGATTAAGACCAGCTATGTTTTCGGCAGACTTGGCGAAATTTTCGACGGTATCGGCCACTATGTTTGCGATGAGTGGCACTGGCTTATTGCCTAGATAATCGAGGATTTCCTCTCTCGCTTTCTCTATCCCTGCATCTGGCAAGCCCACGGCATTCAGCGTCCAGTGATCGGTGGAAATAATCGTCGGATTTCTGTGTCCTGCGTGAGCAAAAGGCCAGATCGATTTGGTGGTGATCGCACCCGCACCGCTTTGTGCTGCAAAGCGCCAGCTACTCGCAGTGACCCCCATGATGCCCGATGCCAAGACGGTAGGGTTTTGAAAGGCGACGCCGCACACCGTCTGAGAAAGATTCATCAGTGTCATCCTACCAAGGAACAGCAGGTCTTGGGTAGCGGAGAATATCTGCTTTGTCCTGAAAACTATGTGTGAGACACTCCCGTCCGTATGAAGCAACCGCATACATGGGGCCTTGCTCTCTCCGGCGGAGCCGCTCGGGGCCTTTCTGGCATTGGCATTCTGGAAGTGCTGCAGCAGGAAGGATTCCGTCCGGACTACGTGTCTGGCAGCAGCATGGGGGCTATCGTCGGCGCTCTCTTCGCTATGGGACACTCTTGTAACACCATGCGGACTATTGCTGAATCTCTGCATCCTCTCAGCATCGCGCGCGTGAGCACGTCTCCGCTGTCTGGAGGTCTTCATGGGGGCATCTTTCGTCAGTGTCTGCACGAACACTTGTCTGAATATCTCGGAACTGCGAGGATTGGAGATTGCCACATACCATTTGTCTGCATCGCAGGCAGGGTGAAGGAGCCGATTGCGTGGCAGCGCATCCTACAAGACGGCTTTGCGTCGTACGCCTCAACATGCATCGAGAAGTACGTCTTTCCCTCGCACACACTGCTCATCGATGCGATCATGGCAAGCAGCGCTATCCCCATCGTCTTCTCGCCAGTCTCCATTGACGGCGATACGTTCGTCGATCTCGTCACATTCGGTTCGATTCCTGCTCGCTCACTCCGAGAACAGTATCACCCCACTGTACTCATCGGCACAGATGCCAACGCGTCATTCGACTCGTTTAGAAGAATTCTTCCCTCAAGCTGGCGACAATTCCTCGAAGAAGGCGAACGAGAGCAAGAGAGGAGCAGATCGGAGTGTGATCTCATCATCAAGCCGACTATTCGGTACGGACAGTATCGGTTCGACAAAGCGGTGGAGTGCATCGATGCGGGCAACGATGCAGCGCAAAAAGCTCTCCCCAGCATCAGAGCGCTCCTCGCTTCAGCTGGCATTACACCTTCTGCACTGCAGCCTTGAGTAGGGCCCTAAAGAGGGGATGGGGCTTATGAGGTCGGCTCTGAAACTCGGGATGGAATTGGCTGCCCACCATGAAGGGATGATCTTTTAGTTCAGCAATTTCCATAAGACCCGTTTCCTTCCACTCGCCCGAAATGATAAAGCCCAATTTTTCAAGAGGGGCGCGGAAATTATTATTGAATTCATACCGATGACGGTGGCGTTCTGAGACGGTGTCTGTGCCGTACGCATCATGTGCCTTCGTGCCTTTTTTGAGGGTGCACACATACTTGCCGAGACGCATGGTCCCCCCCATGTGCTTGCCGCGAAATTGATCGGGGAGGAAGTGCACCACGTACTGCTCTTTGGAGAGCTTGGACTCTTCATCGAATTCTTCACTCGTGAGCGAATTGTCTCCGAGCGCGAATCGTGCAAACTCGATCGTCATGAGCTGTGAGCCGAGGCAAAGGCCGAGATAGGGTACTTTTTTGGTACGCGCAAACTGCGCCGCAAGAATTTTTCCTTCAATGCCACGGCTACCAAATCCGCCGGGCACCACGATGCCAGCCACACTCTTGAGCCTCGCCCAGTGATCGTCGTCTTTCTCTTCAAGTTTTTCTGAATCAATCCACACGATCTCTGCCTTCCGCAAGTGAAACACGGCTGCTGCCTTGATAGCCTCTATGACGCTCAAGTACGCATCATCGAGGTACGTATACTTGCCGACAATGCCGATGCGCACGGGCTCCACTGCCTCCTCGTAGCGCTTTCTCCCCTCTTCCCACTCGCGCATGTCTGGTGTGAGATCTCCAAGCCCCATCTTTCGACCTATCACCTTCGCAATGTCGTACTGCTGATAGTTGAGCGGCACATCGTAGATGGAACTGACCGTGGGCGCGGGGATCACGGCCTCGCGCGGGACATCGCAGAACGTGCTGATTTTATCGAGTAGCTCTTTGGGAATTTTGTAGTCCGCTCTCGCCAGAATGAGGTCTGGTTGCAGGCCAATGCGCCGCAATTCTCGCACGGAGAGTTGAGTGGGCTTGGTTTTAAGCTCTTTCGAGCCTTTTAGGTACGGGAGGAGTGTGAGGTGAATGTGGAAGAGCCGCTGCGAGCCCATCTCACTTCGCATCTGGCGAATGGCTTCCAAAAAAGGCTCTCCCTCAATGTCCCCCACCGTGCCCCCCACTTCGATCATCATAATTTCAGCGCCGCTCTCTCGCGCAGCCAGCTTCATCGCGTCTTTAATGGCATTGGTAATGTGCGGTACCACTTGAATGGTTCCTCCAAGGAAATCTCCCTTGCGCTCACGTGCGAGTACTTCTGTGTAGATCTTCCCTGTCGTCACGGTGGAGAGCTTGCTCATGGGCTCATCGATGAAGCGCTCGTAGTGGCCGAGATCGAGATCTGTCTCCGCGCCGTCATCGGTGACAAACACTTCGCCGTGCTGAAATGGGCTCATGGTACCCGGGTCCACATTGAGGTACGGATCGAGCTTCTGGACGAATACTGTGAGGCCCGCTGCTTTCATAATGGCTCCGATGGATGCCGTCGCTATCCCCTTACCGAGTGAGGAGCACACGCCGCCAGTGATGATGATGAATCGTGGTGTGGGAAGAGTGGTTTTCATAGGCACTGCGGAAGGAAAGGGAACCAAGGAGGGAACCCTCTCACGAATTTTCTACGAGCCCGCCGTCTATTCTACTCAAGAGTGGGGAGAGCGCAAGAATTTAGTGGGGGGTGTCTGATTCTGTGTTTGTTTGAAAAGTGCCATACAACCCACTGCCTTGAGCTTGATTCTGATGATCAAAATCGAAAATAATTTCAAAAAAGTTTGCACTGTCGCTGAGGTTAGTACCGAGGCATGTTTCTAGAATGAGTCGAAGCGCCTCTTCAGCAGCTTCAATATGTTTTCGATAGGCTTTATAGAAATCACATTTAAAGCTTTCTTGTGTATATTGCGTCTTTCCCGTCACTCCTTTTGCAAATTCCAAATCGACAACATAGCGTACAGACAGGAAAGGTGCTTGCCTCTGAAATGTGATAATAATATCGCTAATGAGATATGGCACTATGCGATGAGGATATTTATCCCTATCAATTTTCATTATATTTATTTGATGGGGTACAGCCCCGTCGTGAACACGGGTATGCATATGCTGCAATTTATCGAAAAGGCGTATGAGTAGCGCTGCTACCTCTGATTGCTTTGGGTTAAACGGCTCAGAATCTCCGCTATGGTACAAAACAGCATCTCGGGCAACCGTCCTTTGTTCATACGGTAATCTATATTTTTTTGGCATGGATTCGAGATATTCCATTAATAGTGCTGCTCCAATTTCTGGATGTGCTTTCAAGTGTTCTTTTGACACACTTGCTGGGTCTCTCCCTTCGAAATCATATCCAATATCATGAAACAGGCCTCCAAGAGCTGCAGGTAATAGACATCTATTTTTTAGCGGAGAAATAAGCACATCATGTGTTGATGCACGTAAAAAGAGTCCGAAAAGTAACGCGTGAGCACTCACCCACTGCATGTGTGCGAGATCATGAACATTGATATTTGCAGCTCGTAATAATTTATTATTTTTCTCAATTCGTCTTTCAAACTCATTCATTAATAACTCATATTGTTTTTTGTGGTGAGCTAATAAAAATTCAAATGCTAATTCTAAATACTCAGTAGTTACCTGCAAATTTCCGCCTTCTACTGCTTGAGAAAGGTTGTTTGATTTCTGAGGCACTCCCTCTCTGTTTTTGGCGGCAGTAGATAGCATTGTATTATGAATAGAATATGTCCCCGTGCCAATTCTTTCCAGCATTAAGAAGATTACACCAAAAAAAACCGCTTCCTCTTGCAGAGAAAACGGTTTACAAAGAATCGAATTACATGCCCATTTTCTTCTTGGCTGACTTCACAGATTTCTTCGCTTCTTTTACTTTTGTGGTAAGAAACTGCTTCACGCCTTTTTGGGATTAGATTCCAGATCTTCCTTACTTGAAGTACGCTGGCAGTACATGCGTAATCCGTTCTTTAGGCTTAAAGGAGATACACTCGTTCTCATTGATTGGGCGAATATCTTCCATGCTCAGAGGAAGAATGGATGGAGCATCGACCTTGTTAAGCTCTATTCCTTTCTTAAAAATCATGAGCTCATTTCGGATATTGTCTTCTTCCACGGTACCGATACGCACAAAAAATCGAAGCTATTCTTGGATATGGCGGAAGCCGTAGGCTTTCGCATTATAACTAAACACGTGAAGTATGTCCCTCTTGCTACTGATCATGGAGGCAAACCTCTCAAAGAGCCGGTGTTACGCAGGAAGTGCGATTTCGATGTCGAGATTTCCAAAGAAATACTCCTTAATCTAGATCGCTATCAATGCTTTATGCTGTTCAGTGGTGATGGAGATTACGCCCCCATTTTCGATGTGCTTAAAGCGCGCAGGAAGCAAGCAATCCTCGTGTTCCCGCAAGGGAGCCTCGGCAGAGAATATAACGAAGTTCCAGAGCGCAAGAGAGCTATTTTCCTGTGTTTCATGGAACTTCTTCGGCCATATATTGAAGCAAAAAATAACCCGAAGCCGCGTGAGCGGCCCGGGCGTGATTGCTTCTAGTATAGCAAGAGAACGGAAATGGTCAAAGGATTTTATATCAAAAAAACCGCTTCCCCTTACAGAGAAACGGTTTTAAAGAATCGAATTACATGCCCATTTTCTTCTTGGCTGACTTCACAGATTTCTTCGCTTCTTTTACTTTTGTGGTAAGAAACTGCTTCACGCCTTTTTGGGAATCTTTGTACGTCTCGAGAACATATTTTTTACCTTCAGCTACTTTCTTATCAAGCTCATGCTCACGAGCAAACTGCTTCACTTCCTTGGCGACGATGGCACCATCGGAAGAGATGTGCTTGCCGATGATCTTGGCGGCTGCTTCAGGGTCTTTTGCTGCCATAAGCTCTTGGCGGAGCTTCTTGTTTGAAAACACGTAGGCAGCCATCGCGCCTCCGAGTGAGCCGAGGAGTAGAGATAATTTCTTCATAGAAATGTGTGGGGAAGAGAAACGCACCTCAGCATAGCAGAGACGATTGAGAAGGGACAATTGAAAGTCATGACTAGTTCATGACTATGCTGCTTGCGGAGGAATAGTAATCCATATTTGACCGCGGAATCCGAGAGTAGACATATGAGTACGATGCCCCACTCTTGGGAAAGTAGTTTCGCTTCCATTTCTCAAGAGCACGACAACACTGTCTCCTGCTTCCCTTTTATTTGGCGCTCTCAGAAAATCAGCACACAGGAAATCGCCAGGCAAAAGATGTGCTTTTGCAGTTTCAATGGTCATGAGATCTAGGCCTAATTTTTTCACTTCCTCCTCAACATTGCCATCACAGTATATACCTTCTAATCGCTGTGCATGGGGGTCATAGACTAAATTACCACGTCCGTGGGTACCTGATTTATTTGGATCTTTAGTAGCACGGTCATTGTTTGAAGTATGAGTCTCGCCTACCAAAATACCCCTTTTAGGATCGAAGTTTAGAATCGCAGGCTTCCCTCCATCCTTCATACTCTTCCACGCTCCAAGTACTGCCTGCTCATTGCTTGGGTGAAGGAGAATAGTCCTTAATTCTTTGAATTTCATTTTCGGTAAATTTGGTGAGACCTTGTAAAATCCTTCTGAATTATATGGCATATCACTGCTTTTCCTTCGTGGCACGAGTGAATAAAATTGTTGCCTTAGAAAGGCTATTATTTCGTGCTTCATCTTATGAGAGAGTTTAGTGACATTTCTCCATTCATCTGGAGAAGTTAACTGCTGAATATTTTCTCGAGTGAAAGAAGCTATCTTTGGTAGAGGAGTTGAACTTTCAATAGTATCTTGGTTATTCGTTTCCGGTGGCTTTAGAGTTTGATTCACAGTTCTCTGTAAGAGAACCGCAAATTACTTCAAAAAAAACTTCTGTCAATAATTCAAGCATTGCATCACGAGAGAGCCTCTCTGAGAGCCATTAATTGAGATTGATCTACTATCTGTAAGAGCGCATCGTCACTGGCTTGCCGTATGCCATCGACGGATTGAAACGCTTGGAGAAGAGCTTTCTTCGTCTCTGTGCCGAGGCCGGGCACTTCGTCTAGAGCGGAATGAATGAGAGCTTTGCCTGCTCGGCGCTTGCGGCGGTCATTGGCGAAACGATGTGCTTCGTCTCGCAGATGCTGGAGGAGAAACTGTGCTGGAGAATCCTTGGGCATGGGTATTGCCGTATCCTGACTCGGCACAAACACTTCTTCGAGGCGCTTGGCGAGAGAGGCGACCGGAATAGACAGGTGCAACTGCGAGAGTACGTCAATGCCCTGCTGCAACTGGCCTTTACCTCCGTCGATGAGGATGAGATCAGGTGCTTCGGAGAACGACGCATCGGCTCGATTCTCTCTCACATCGAAAGACATCACGATGTGAGAAGCATTCTCTTCGAGACGAGAGGTCAGCGCCGGCGGCGGCTGCCGCACATATCGGAAGCCGAGATCGGCGAACGCAATTTCCTGCTCAGCATTCACCACTGTGTACACTTTTCCTTTCTTGATACTCTTGAGGAGTGTACGAATCATGTACGGCATACAGAGACCCTCTTGATACGATTCAGAAAGCCAAGGCTGCGCAAGCTCGCGCAGGCCAGTTGTGTGCGTGAGAAGAAGGGCACAGGCAATCGTTTCTCGTTCGTGGTGAGCGAGGAGGCTGTCTCGAGGAACAAACGACACTGAATCTGCATGAATGTGAGAAAAAGCTCTCGAGAGAAATTCGGCATCTGCTTTTCTGCCCCGTGCAAAAGTGATTCCACGCTTCTGCCACGCTTCCTCTTCCGCAGACGGCTGATAGGTAAGATACTTGAGACGGCGACGAAGGGTCTCTCGAAGTGATGCGTAATCATCGATCTTCCCGTGAGTGACAGTCTTCATATTGAACGAACGATAGTGATCTCTTTTTGGCTTTCCGTTCTCGAAGACAACCATGCTCCCTACAGTTTCGCTGCCACTCATGTGCGAGATGTCGTAGGCCTCGATTCTTCTGGGATTTCCCGGAAGAGACAAGAGTGAAGCGAGCTCAGAGAGAGCGGACTGCACGCGCTTCGTTTCCGCCTCCCACGCGGCGAATTGCTGCGTGACTTGTTCATTGGCATTTCGCTCCGCCATCTCAAGTAATTTCGATTTGCGCCCACGTTCCGGCACGCACACCTTTACTCCTGCGCCACGCCGCTCTCTGAGCCACTGTTCAAGCGCAACGAGTGCATCTGGCCTGTCGCTTAAAAACAGTGTGGGGGGGATATCTTGGGTGTGAGAGTAATATTGCGGCAAAAATTGTCCGAGCGCTTCTGAGGCGCTCTCTGCACATCCGAGAAGAGGAAAACCGAGCTGTTCGATCACTCTTCCATCACGTAATTTAAGGAGTACCACCTGTGTTTTTCCCTGTCTGATAGCCACTGCCACAATGTCGGCATCTTCTCCTGACGTATCGGATACGATCTGCTTCTCTTTAAGTTGAGCGATAAACCTGAGCACATCTCGCATGCGGGCTGCCTTCTCAAATTTTTTGTCTGCCGCTGCGGCTCGCATGTGCTCATCTGCAATGTTCTCCACGTGTGAGAGATTCCCACGAAAAAAACGTTCTACTTCGCGAATTCTTCTCAAGTATTCTTCTTGTGAAATCTCGCCAATGCAGAGTCCGCAGCACTTCCCTATTTGGTAATCCAGGCAAGGAGAAGACTGTGAAGAGCTCTGCTGTTTGCGGGCATTGCAGGCTGCAATCGAAGGTTCGCACGCTCGGTAGTGAAGAATGTCATCGAGCATGTCGAGTGTTTTTCTCACATCTCTTGAGCTGAGAAAAGGGCCAAAATATTTGGCATCGTCATCCTGCATCCTCCGTACGAGCTCCACCCGCGGAAACGGTTCAGAGAGAGACATGCGAACGTAGGAATACCCTTTGTCATCTTTGAGCATGATGTTGTACTTGGGCTTGTACTCTTTAATGAGATTTGCCTCGAGCATGAGGGCCTCAAGCTCGCTCTTCACGACTATCGTACTAAAGTCTGCGATCTGTCTGACCATTATCTCGGTCCACGCTGAGCGCTTGGAGCCCTCGCTGACATAACTCTTGAGCCTGTTTCTCACATTTTTTGCTTTGCCGATGTAGAGCACATTTCCCTCACTATCGAGCCATCGGTACACACCCGGAGATGTGGGGGCATCCGCAATCCTGCGACGGATGATGGTGAGCCGTTCGTCTGCGTGATGCTGCTTCATATCTGCACGGCAGAGTATAGAGGATGAAGGAAGAGGAAGTGAGTACGGTATAGTGAGAGTCATGCCGCCGACCATCTCCGCCCTCGTGCTCAACTACCGGTCTCCGGCTGATACCGTGAAGTGCGTGGAGGCGCTCCTCACGCAGACTCTCGCGCAAGAAATGGAAATCATCATTGTAGACAATCACTCGTGCGATGAATCTGTCGGTTGGGTTCGTGCTCGGTTTGGCTCGTTGCCGAGTGTTACAATTCTCGAAACGAGGGAGAACATCGGCTACGGTCGTGGCAACAATCTTGCAGCCTCCATCGCAAGAGGTGAGTGTTTGCTCATCGTAAATCCTGATAATGTACTTCCTCCCGATGCGGCTGAACGACTCCTCAGAACCGCGCAACAGCGGCCAGACATCGGCATCGTCGGGCCTGCGCTCGTGTATCCGGATGGCACGCTTCGTCCGTCTGCAAGGACATTTCCTGTCATGCGTGATCTCTTTCACAAACGACTCTTTCCGGAACAGTGGCATCGTACGTACGCGCGAGATATGACAGAGAAAAACACGGCTCCGGTTCCTGTTGATTGGCTTGTGGGTGCGTGCTTGCTCATACGCGCGACAGTATTTCGTGAGCTTGGGGGATTTGACGAACGATTCTTCCTCTTTTTTGAGGACATTGATTTCTGTCGTCGAGCAAAAAAGCTGGGATACGGAGTGCTCTACGATCCGACGGTGCGCGTGAAGGATAGGGAGAGGCGACTGAGCGAGGGAGGCATACTCTCGCCCCTGTGGAAGAAGACGATGCGCATCCACCTCATGAGTGCATGGCGATACTTTCGAAAATGGGGCTTTGGCCTTGACCAAGCCGATCAAACTGCCTAGAGTAGCGCAACTATGGAGCCGATTTCCCTCGCCGTTTCCCCTCGGAACACATCTGTAAGCGCCAAGAATCTCCGCAAGACCGGAGCCGTTCCCGGCGTGATGTACGGCAACGATGTGCCGAGCACCAGCATTCAGTGCTCTCTCAAGGATTTGCGTCCGGTGTTCAAAAAAGCAGGAGAAAACACCTTGGTGGAAGTGCAATTGGACGGCAAAAAGATCCCCTGCCTCATTCACGCGGTATCATTTGAACCGGTAACGGGAGATTTCGAACACATTGATTTCTATGCAGTGAACATGTCCAAGAAAGTGACTGCTAACGTCCCGCTCCTGCTCACGGGTGAATCTCCTGCAGTGAAGGGGCTTGGCGCCATTCTCGTCACGGTGCACCACACTGTTTCCGTGCAGTGTCTCCCCAAAGATCTCCCGCGCGATCTCACTCTTGATATCAGTACCCTCGAAAACTTCCGCGACTCCATCACCGTCTCAAAGCTCACTGTTCCTCCGGGGGTCGTCATCGTCAATGCGCCAGACACGGTTCTCGTCACTGTCCAAGAGCCGAGGAAAGAAGAAGTGATCACCCCTGCCGCCTCCGAGGCCGCTCCTGTAGCAGCCGCAGAGGGAGGAACCGCTGCAGCTCCTTCAGAGTCTGCCGCACCCGCAGCAGAGAAAAAGGATGCTGGAAAAGAGAAGAAGTAACGTGTTCACTTCGGCGTGTAGGCTCGCGTAGAGTTATCGCTTCTTCATGCAGTGCGTCTCTTTGTAACGCTTGATCTGCGGTTCGAGTTTCTCGATGCAGCGATCAAGTGCCAGGAGGGCATTCACTTTCAGTGATTCAGCTCGGAGCACTTTCTTAGGGAGGTGAATGGTCACCTGAACAGATACACGATCAGCGTCTTTCTTGCTGTCGCTGCGTTCCGATTCCACCCGAATGGAGGATCCGGCATCTTTCAATCGACGGCAGTACGTGGCCAGTCTGCCGATTTTTCTGGCGAGGAGAATAAGTTCCGCATCGTTGTACCGGACGCCCTTCTCAAAATGTTCGACGTGCATGGGGGGGGAGGGAGAATGTGAAGTAGAGTGTAACAAAGCCTTTCGCTCAGAGCAAAAATACGCTACAATGACATGAAAAGCCAAAAAATATGACCACCACACAAACAGACCTTCTTTCGCTCGTCAATGCAAGCCCGCTCCTCTCGCAGGCCGAGCGCGAATACTGGCGAGAGCATCTCCCTCGAATGAGTCCAGAGCAGTGTGAGAAGCTCACGCGCATTCTCTCGCAAGCAAAAGACATCGCATGGCAACGAAATCCACAGACATTTCTCACCCTCCTCAAGCGCACGAATGCTGTCCTTGAGAAACATCTTTCCCCCACGCGACAATGAGTGCATCTCATCCGCAAAAAAACACTGAAACTATACTCGATCGCAATGAGAAAATGAAAGAGCAAACTGCAGCCATCAATAAAACGAAAAGCGCTTTAGTAGATCTGAAAAATCAAGTGGAGGCGAATGCTGAAACTACCGCTGCAGTGCAGTCATTTCTATTTAATCTTGCAACGCTGTACAAGCAATACCCTAATGGGGATATTCCAGAGGACGTGGAAACTGAAATTTTAGCAGAAATTAAGGAAAATCCGGCGCTTAAAGAAAGCGTTTCAGCGATCCTCAATAATGCAATATCAGATGAGAACTTGAGAAAAGAAGCAGCAGAACTTGCAACAACACTTGGCGATCCTCTACCGAAGAAGCTCTCCGCTGGAGAACAGGTATGGAAGACGATGAGCGACTGGATTGATAGAATTATTGCAGATAACAACCTTACTGACATAAAAGACAAGGATGGGAAAGTCATAGTAAAACCAGAGCTCCTATCGGCGTTCCTGAGGTTATCGAAAGCATTCCTCATGAAGCAGATCGCGAATGTTGCGGAAGCTCTCTCGCCAGAGATTGCCGCCGACGTTCAATGGGTAGCTCAGTGGCATGGCCTCCCTGAAAACAAGCGCACGGAAATTGAGAAGCGTGCAGGAGGCGTAGAAGCAGTTCGAAAAGAATGGGAAACGCGCTATCATGAGTGGCTAGCGGAAAAAGCAAGGTCTCCTGTCAAATCGACATTCACCACGCCCTGCCCCACTATCGCCATTGCAGTGGCGGCTCTCTCCTCAGCTCCTGCTGAGGCACCGAAAGAGAAAAGAGAGGAAATAACAGGCAAAGAGGTGGAAGTAGAGGTAAAGAAAGATAATAATCAAGAGAAAGTGAAGCTGCGGTATTTGAATTATGATACTGATGATGAGCAACTGGAGATTGAGTACAACAATAATAAGTACAAGATCATACTAAAAATCAATAATGCAGATTCTCCGAGGCCCTTTGCCTACATCAAAACAGATATTCAAGGTAAAAAAATCTTGGAGTTAGAGGACATCATGGGCGGTGCCACCACACACTTTGAATTCAAGAGCATTATTGAACAATTGCAAAATACTGATGCCAGTGAAAAAAAAGTGACAGTAAATGGTGCAGAATTGACCTTTGAGTAAGTTACTTCTTGATCGTACTATGACTCCACCTTATCAAGAGAACCCAAAAACATCGGCAGAGGTCAGTGTAGAACGGATTAACGCTGCAACCACTCTCGACCAGCTCAATACGCTTGCTGATCAAATAAGCAAACTACCAAATGCAGTCCCAGCAGATATTGAAAGGAAGAATATTCTGAAACAAAATGTAGTCTTGAAAGCGCAGATTATGCTCAATGAACTTCACACTACACTCAATGAAAATTCCTCATCTGAAATCGATACACACCTCGAAGCACTGGAGGGTAGGCTCAAGGCTCTCAAAGAGCTTGGCATCGAAATCCGTCCGTCATTCTTTAAGAGAATCGCAAACAGTGTTGATGGCTTTTTTAAAGCTACGATAGAGAGCCTTACTCCTTCAAAGGATGCAAAAAAAATGATCACTAGTGGCTATAACGCTGTGAAGGAAACGGTTCTGGGGCTCTTTAATGGCATGAAGGGCATTTCGGTTAAACATGTTTTCATGAGTGGGATCACGTCTCTCTTTGGCGATTGGGTGAAAGACTTACCGTTCATTGGGACACGATTAGCCTCCATCATCGAAGAGCAAAAAACGGTGCAGGAGATAGCAGCGAGTGTTCAGGCTGTGTTAGTAGATGCAAACACAGCTGCTGGATCTCGCATCTACTTCAATGAACGTGTTACAACGTATGAATTGAGTCGGCTGAAAGATTTTTCCTCTCCTAGTGCTCCTGCGGCATTGACAGGTGCCTCAGCGGCCGCTTCTGCTGTACCCGCAGCAACACCAACACCTGCTCACTCGCTCACCACTCCGATCACAGCGCAGAAACCTGTGGTGGAAAAGGCCGCCTCTGTCGCATCTGCGTTCGTCACGTTCATGAGAGGATCGTCGGGGAAAGTACACGTGAAGGCAGAGTGGACCGATAAAACCAAGGGTATTACGCTCGCAGAGATGCTGGATGTGTACGAACAGCAAATACTGAAAAAGCCTGCATAGCGATGTGAGAAGATCTCAGAAACTGAGCGTAAAAGAATTTCCGCGCTCTTCTCATCCGAGATCGTACGGTTTTGCTCTATTCATGAGAAATTCCACCTCTGTAGCATTCACCAGATCGAGCTCGATTAAGCGCTCGATATCTTTCTCGAATGTGAGCATGCCGATATTCTGACTCGTCTGCATGACTGTAGCGAGCTCTATGAAGCGATCTTCTCGGATGATATTTGAAACAGCCGGCGTGCGGATGAGGATCTCGCGATTGGCAATGCGCCCGCCTCCTTTTTTGGGTACAAGCCGCTGGGCGACGATGGCCCTCAGCGAGAGCGCGAGCTGAAGTCGAACTTGCGTCTGCTGGTGGGGAGGAAAGGCATCGATGATACGATCCAGAGTCTGCATGGCGTTGGGCGTGTGGAGTGTTGCAAGCACGAGGTGCCCAGTTTCGGCAAGGGTGAGTGCCAATCCTATGCTCTCGAGATCTCGCATTTCTCCCACCATCACGATATTGGGGTCCTGGCGGAGCACATGCTTGAGTCCTTGGGGGAACGTCTGAAAGTCCATACCCAATTCTCTCTGACTCACGAGTGCTTTTTTGGATTCGAAAATAAACTCGATGGGATCTTCGAGCGTGAGGATATTGATGGAACGCTCGTGATTGATGGTATTGAGGATGGCGGCGAGAGACGTGGATTTTCCCGCTCCAGTGGGGCCCGTGAAGAGCACGAGGCCATCGAGGCTTCGGCAGAGATTCATCACCACTCCCGGAAGTAAGATTTCTTCTGGCGTGGGAATAATTTGAGGTACAAGTCTTGCTGCGAATGCGGGCTGCCCAGTAACTAAGTGGCAGTTGATGCGGAACCGCGTGCCGTCGTTATGCATGTATGAGCAATCGGTGTCCCCTTCTTTCTGGAATAATGCATACTTTTCTTCAGAGAGAAAATCTCCCATGAGTTTTTTCACTTCTGCAAATGAGAGAGGATCTGCATTGTGAATCGGATCCAGTACACCATTGATGCGTAGCCGAGGCGCTTGCCCTGTCACCACATGGATGTCAGATGCGTTCATGTCGATGGCTGTTTGCCAGATCGATGAAGAATGTTTCATATTATTGCAATTATAGCATGAATTGGGAGTTTCTGCCATCGTCATCGCGTTCCTTCTCACTCAAGACTCTATTGACAATTAGTTTAGTACTAAACTATTATGTGCCTGTTATTATTTCCCCAATTCCTTTATGTCAGGCGGTTGTGGCTGCAAGTAAGCAGCAATAAAGAGTAAGAGGCCTTCGGGCCTCTTTCTTGATATTTACATATATTTGAAGCGCAGAGAACGCTACACTTGAGGGTATGGCTGCATCTGACATTCTTCCCTTCTCTCGCCTACGAGAAGCCCTTGAACACCTCCCTCAGGAAGACCAGGTACGCGTGCAGCAGGCGTACGATCTGGCACTGAGCGCGCACGAGGAGCAAAAGCGAGAGGATAGCACGCCGTACGTCAATCACGTCATTGAGACGGCTCTCATAGTCGCTTCGTGGCATGGAGATGCCGACACGATCATCGGCAGCCTTCTGCATGACACACTGGAAGATACGACCGTAACGAAATCCCACATCAAGGAGGTGTTCGGCAGACACGTGGCGCTGCTCGTGGAGGGTGTCACTAAGTTTTCGAGTACGGACTTCAGCCAGCATTCATCACTCGACACTAAAATTGAAACGGTGAGGCGGCTGTTTGAGGTTATGCGGAGAGACATCCGCGTGATCATCATCAAGCTTGCCGACAGACTCCACAATATTCGCACCATTCACTTTCTGCAGGGTGATCGAAAGAAGCGCTTTGCAAAAGAAACAATGGATCTGTACTACAAGTTGGCTGTGCACCTTGGCATGCGAGCAGTGTACTGCGAATACAGTGATGTGTGCGTGCCTCTTGTGTACGCAGAGGGAGCGGCATTCATCAAAAGACAGAGCGAGCGGATAGAGAGTGGAGCCTCTCTCGTCGGAGAGATACGTTCGTCGCTTGATACGCATGGATTGCAGACATCTATAGTCGATCTCTTCTTGCAGCCGAACGATGTGTGCGCCTCTCTCAAGAGAGCAACAAGAACGCAGGACATGGTCGGATGTGATGCGTACTCAATCATTGCTATCGTTCGCACTGAACATGACTGCTACCAACTCCTGAAATCGCTCCACACGCTGTTTCGTCCCGTCCATGCGCAATTTCGCGATTACATCGCCACTCCCGGTACAGCCGGATACCGCAGCCTTCACACAACCGTCACGCTGAAAACAGGGGAAGCCGTCGAGATACGTATCCGTACGATGTCCATGCACGAACAAGCTGAGAAGGGCATTGTCACGAGTCTCTTTGGAAAAGAGTCGATAGATCCTCTCTCGCAATTTCCGTGGCTGAAGAGATCGGAAGATCTCGATCTTACTACCCGCGAGAGCAGCCAAGCATTCTGGCAGGGATTGGAATCAGATATTTTACAGGAAAGCATTGTCGTCATCGTAAATGACATTCGCGTGTCTCTGCCGAGAGGTGGCACTGTCCTGGATGCTGCGTACGTCGCGTTCGGAGCGCGAGCAAATGCATCGGTCGCCGCACGCGTGGCCGGAAGAACCGTCTCGCTCTCTCATGCCCTCGAAGAGGATGATATGGTGTACATGGAAATAGACAGCCGACAAGAACACGTCGATGCCGAGTGGCTCAAGTACGTCATCACGAGCAATGCGAGGAGTCATGTGGTCGATGTGCTTAAAAAGCGAAGTCGTGAAGACAAAATAGCCCTCGGTGCGAGCCTCCTGCAGACGGAAATGGATCGCTACAATCGCGGCCCTCTTCATGAGATTCGGAAATCGGATCGGCAGAAAGCTGCAGCACTGTTTCGTCGCGCACACTTCAGTGAAGTGCTCGCCATGATTGGTGAAGGAAGTCTTCGGCCTCGTGAATTGGTATTCGCAGTCTTCAGCGACACTTCTCAGGGGAGGTGTTTTTCTCGGCATCGTCCTTCTCGGTACACCTTTCGCCTGTGTGTTACGGGAGTGCAGGAACGGCAGCACGATGTTCTCTCTTCGCTCGTTGAGTTCAGCCGCACCAAAGGAATCGATATCCGAAGTACTCGCGTGCGTTTCGATAGCAAAACTGGCGTCTTCTCCATCATTCTCATTGGCAGCGCATCAGATCGCCTTCACTATGCGGATTTCATCGATGCGCTGGAACGGCAGGATGCCGTTTCTTCAGTGCAATCGCTCGTTCCGTATCGGGATAACGCTCTGCTCGTAGGCGCTTTTTGCGTGTCGTTCGCGTTCCTCCTCGCTGATGTGATATTCCTCCCACAGTATCAGTATTGGCTCCCCACACCGGGCATCCCTCGCGCAATCATGCATTCACTCCCTCTCGTGCCGGTGCTCATTGCCAATACCCTACTCCTGCGGCTGATGCAGAAATACATCGTGCGCATGCGCACCGATCGATGGTTTGTCGGCGTTGGCTTCCTGTTCAATATCATCGCTCTTCTCCTCATTGTTCTGCGGCTTTTGAGCACTCAATCTGACGTGAGCATTCTGCCCTTACTTGCGCTCTTCGTGCTCTCCCTCCTCTTCATCGGCTACCGCTTTTTTCAGGCAGAAGCGCTCTTCTCTGT
This sequence comes from uncultured Candidatus Peribacteria bacterium, assembly GCA_964580035.1. Classification (GTDB taxonomy): domain Bacteria; phylum Patescibacteriota; class Gracilibacteria; order Peribacterales; family Peribacteraceae; genus CAZOJC01. The sequence continues at coordinate 40,144 of CAZOJC010000005.1, read as the reverse complement.
TATCGAGAAATCTCGCAGCACACACATTTCCGCAGCCGATTGGAAATCCATTCGACGACGCAAGAGAGTGGGGTATGCCATACGACTCGCCGCTATTTTTGTCTGGGGACTCGAACCCATTTACATCAAGTACACACCTGCCAACGATCTCTCACCGTTCCTCAGAACCTTTCTCCTCGGCCTTGGCGTACTCATTCCTTCTCTCATCGTCTACGGCGCAACGTACGTGCGGCAGCGAATGAAAAAAAAGAATGTTTCGTTCTCTCTAGTCTATGATCGATTTTTTACCCTCTTCGTTATCGGACAAATTGGTGTTATGTACTTTAAAAATGCCAGTCTGATCTACACCAGCGGTACCAATCTTCTCCTATTCAATAATTTCGCGCCTGTGATAGGGCTACTCATTGCTGCCGTGTTCTGGCGACGAGAGATTCCGTATTTGCGGCAACCGCGCACTATCCTCATCATTTTTCTCCTCGCAGTGATGGCGGGCATCGGCAGTTCCTTGCTTGTATTCAATACAAAATATCTCTCTGCATCTTCGTCTGTCACCGGAGACATCCTTGCGATGATTTCCACTTTTTTTGATGTGCTAGTGACCATTAGCCAAATCGAGTACTGCAAGCGCTATCGATCGGTTAATGGATTCCTTCTTAATATTCACATTTTCCTTTGCCTACTCATTTGTACGGCTCCTGGAATGATCGCGCTCACTTTATGGAATCCTGCAATACTGCACGGGCTAACGTTGCGAACTCTCCTCTTCGGTATGGGGATCGGGCTCTTTGTGGGCATCGGACAATTGCTCAATTACGCCGCTTTCAAGCGTATTGACGGCTACTTGGCATACATGATGTTCAATCTTTCCATTCTCATCACATTCTCTCTCGAGGTGTTTGCCGTTCACTCTGTGAAACCAACTCCGCTGCTGCTTCTCAGCGCCATTCTCATTGTCGGCGCTTCGGTGTACGCAGAAATTGTCAATTCTCGTTGTGAGAAGCGTGGCCTCTGAATTCCAAATACATTCGCCTATACACAGCTTCGGCTCTATACTTCGCCCGTATGTCTGCCCCTCTCTTTCTTGATACTGAGCCAGAAGATCGCCCGTTCGTTCTCGCTGAATTCCCCGATGCCGTCTTTGGTGACGGCTCCCTTGCGGGAGATGCACTCATCTCTCTCTGCCGCGATGCCGAGGTGATTTCCCCCTTCATCTACACGCAGTTTACAAAAGCAGTAATCGAGAAGCTCCCAAAGCTCAGGCTCCTCTGCACGCGATCTGTCGGCTTTGATCACATCGATATCGCAGCCTGCGAGGAGAAGGGCATCATCGTCTGCAATGTGCCGGATTACGGATCGCACGTCATAGCCGAGCACGTCTTCGCGCTGCTGCTCTCCACGCTCAGACATATTCCGGAGGGCGATAAGCGTGTGTCGAGCGGAGAATTTGATTACAGAGGGCTGCGAGGCGTTGCGCTCAAGAATAAGACAATTGGCATTCTCGGGACCGGCAAGATCGGCAGAGCTGTGGCTCGCATTGCCTTTGGCTTTGGCATGACGATCCTCGCGGTAGATCAATGTCGCACCATGGAGCTACAGGAATTTTTTGGCGTGAAGTACGTCTCATTTGCCGAGATGATTGCAGGTAGCGACATCATTACGCTCCATGTACCTGCTATGCCTTCCACCAATCACCTCCTCAATGATGCCGTCTTCGCTCAGATGAAAGACGGCGTGATTCTGGTGAATACCGCGCGCGGCAGCCTCATCGACAGCAAGGCCCTTCTCAAAGCTCTTGAGAGCGGAAAAGTGTCGAGAGCGCTTTTGGACGTGATGGAGCATGAATCAAACTTTGAGGAAAATAAGGAGCTCACGAGTCATCCAAATGTCGTCGCCACTCCTCACATCGCCTTCTACGCGGATGACAGTATGCACAAGATGTTCACCGAGACATTCCAATCCATCCACGAGTGGCATGCAGGCAAGGTGCCAACACACAAAGTGTTGCCCCCCAAACTCGTGTGCGATATGCCGCCGATTGCATAGTGCCTCGTATGTCGTACCTCACAGTGACGCTCAAGCCAGGCCGAGACGCACACCTTAAAAACAAGCATCATTCGGTGTACAAAAATGCCATCCAGTCGCTGGAAGGCATCAAGACAGGCAGCATCGTACGCGTCGTCAGTCATGAAGGCAGCTTCCTCTGCTACGCAACGGTGAATCTGAAGGCATACATTTGTTTACGGGCAATAGCGTTTGAAGAAGGAGACCCTCTCGAGAGCCTTCGCAGAAGCATCAAGCGATCAATTGAGATGAGAAAGGCATTCTTTTCTGGTAGCGAAACAACTGCGTTTCGCCTCGTCAATGCTGAAGGAGACGGTATTCCCGGCCTCATCGTGGATCAGTACGGAACGACCCTGGTACTGCAGCTCACAACTCTTGGCATGGAACGCCTGCGAGACTGGCTCGTGAGCCTTCTTAAGGAATTGTGCGGACCTGAAGCGATTTTCGAGAAATCTACGGGAAGCGGTCGGAAACAAGAAGGACTGGAACCCCGCGAAGGGTGGCTCTCTGGCAAAAGAGAAGGAGTGATCTCTGTAGTTGAGAGAGGGCTTCAATTTCTCATCAGTCTTGAAGGTAGCCAGAAAACGGGGCTCTTTTTAGATCAGCGAGACATGCGCAGCCTCGTTCGATCCACTGCGGCTGGACGGGTGGTGCTGGACTGCTGCAGTTACGTTGGCGGCTTTTCTCTGTCCGCGCTCATGGGCGGAGCACTCTCTGCCGATGCGGTTGATTACGATGAAGCTGCGCTCACACGGGCGAGAGAGCACATGCAGATAAACGGCATCGATGCATCGCAGTTCGATGCTCACGCTGTGGATGTCTTCGACTTTCTCCGCAAGCGTCCTGCTCTCAAGCCCTACGACTTCATCATTCTCGACCCGCCGGCATTCGCTAAGCGGAGTACGGACATCGATCAAGCCAAGGGCGCGTACGTCGACATGAACCGCATGGCGATGCAGATTCTTCCTCCGGGAGGCATGCTCCTCACCTGCTCATGCTCGTACCAAATCGATCCGCAGACATTTCAAACCATTGTCTTCCATGCGGCCAGACAAGCGCGGCGAAATGTGCGCATTCTTCAGCGTCATCGTCAAGCGTTCGATCATCCGGTGAATCTCTATCACCCTGAAGTGGATTACTTAAAGAGCCTGCTGCTTTGGGTGGAGTGAGTACGTGTGCACACTCATCAGTACTATTGTTGTATGCTCATCTCTGCGAATACATTTTCATGGAACAGTCATTATTCCTCATGAATAAGCCAATAACACACATATTGTGGCAGTATTATTGACAAATTTGTAATAAGGTTTTTAATTATATTATAATGAATACTCAGAACGGAAATTCTGATAATGGCTTACAGGATCGAGCTCGCTATATACTCAATATGCGAAATTCGGAATTTGATCTAATATTCAAAGGAGAATACGTACAGTGTATAGTAAATGCATTTTTACTAAAATATTGTACTACTGTTCATAGAAATCAATCCCAAATAATTTTGAAAAATGCATTTGCAATCCTACTCACTACAAACTCCGATGATAAATCATGGCAAGAAATATCGGCATTGGTAGATTATTTTGAAGCCAGTGAACTACCACCACCTTACGGTGGTGGCTTACACGAGTTTCAGCCGTTGCTGTCCGGCATCTTCCCTGCCCTGATGCTCAATGTATTTTCGAATAATCTCTTCGTTGATACCAACGGTGGATACAAAATAACTGTCTGACCAGATGCCATCTGTTCCCCAGTAGACTTCTTTCAAGAAGGGAAATTTTTGCTTGAGGTGACGAGCGGTGTTCACTTTGAGAATGTTCACCACCTTACCAACGGACATTTTGGGTGGAATCCAGAGCATGAGATGAACATGGTCTTTGTCATGATTGATCTCGAGGATCTCCACTTCGGGATAGTGGGCGGGGATCTCTCTAAGGATTTCGCGCATGTACGCAAAAATTCCGTCGTTGAAAATCTTGCGTCGGTATTTTGTGCAGAGAACAAGGTGGTAGATGCAATGATACACACAATTGGACTGCCTTTTGTACTGATGCTGCATGCTGCAATTCTAGACCAACGATGCCGGATCCCCTTCATCCACCCGGCTGACGCCGGGGGTTTTGCGGAGGAAGGATAAAAAAAATGGTTTTCTTTCTACCTCCACCAATACCCCAAAAATACAATGTCCTGGCGAACTAGACTTGCTGAAAATAACTGCAGAATTCCTCATTCAATGTTTTGTAAGTGGTTCATATCTTCATTTTTCAGAAATCCAAATTATCGAAGTGTGTAAATTGGCCAATACTGTTTCACATATTATTACAGGAGAGTATGAACGGTCGAATGCTGGCAACTATATCTGCACATTTGAGAGTTATCCTATGATTAATGAAGTAAAGAAATTATTAGAGACTGCTTTCGCGCATGCGGGGGAAAATGCTGTCTGCAAGCAAAATGAGGCCTATACGTCGCTCAAAATGCCTCATTGTATTCTATTACTTCTGAAAGATGCACTCATAGTGAGATATGTGGAAGTCAACAAAGGTTCTTCTGCTCTGAATTATGATCAATTCCGATCTCATTTAAATGCAGACCTTACCATAACAATGCGTAATACAGAGCAAGGCATACACGGCTGTTTTACACCACATGTAAAAATAAGTTCTAAAGTGTTTGATGCCCTCATGCTGCTCAAGAAATTTCATATATCAAACCGGACTTGCTCCAAATAATAGCCGCCTTCTCAGATACAGCGAGTGAATCACTGTCAAAAGAGTGAACCGTATGTTATAATGATAGGATTCCTCCTCACATATGACACGCACAACACTCTTTCACTCTCAGCGTTCTAGCGAATCTCGCCTGCTTCACTTTCAGTTTCTTGAGAGAGTAAAGAATGCCATTACTGGGGGCAGTGAACAGAATGAACAAAGAAGAGATTTTGATACAAAGAAGCGTGCATTGGATGTGCGATTAGCGAAGGTGTTAGAGAGAATTGACTCTATGATCACTCACTTGCCAGCGCAAAGGAAGGCTTGGCAGGAGTGGCGCGCGAAAGTGACCGATCACTATTCACACTGGAGCTTCAAGCAGAATGTCGGTGCAGACCAAAAGTTACAAACGCTCGATAAGCATCTTCGGTTCTATGAAAATCAGCTTACTGAGCGTGAAGTTACATTGAATCAGCAGCGTACAGAAGAAACTGAGCAAATGATGAGCATGATTCCTGGAGCAGGCGGCATTATAAGTTTTCCACGATTAGTAGCGAGCATGCTTACGTATCCCAAAGCATCCGATTCTCGGCCTCTCGAGAGATATTTTTCCCGCTCTGTAGACGGAGACACAGAATATACGGTACCGGAGTACCTCAAACTGAACGCCAGCGATTCTGAACTCCTAAATCTCCTCGTGAAGGCCAAGAAAGCGGGTATCACGTTCGACATTCGTCAAGATCCTTCCGCCGGTTACCGCCTCAGAATTGCTGGGCCCATGATTCCGCGCGGCAGCGTGCCTGTTATCTACATCAATCCTAACGATAAAGGAGAATGGAAGAAAGCTCTAGCAAAAGCGCTTGGTGATTACACTTGGCAGCCCAACAAATCCACTTCCTCCCCTTCCCAATGACGCACGACACATTCATGCAAAAGCTCCCCTCTCTCACGCACATCGACACTGCTGAGCATCCTCGCATTCTCAGCCTCTCACTCGCACTCACGCCAGAAAAGCGTGAAGCGCTCTACCAAGACCTCGTGAAGATGAATGAAGACCAAGATAAGATGGCTGAGGAAGATTCGCGCATTGCACTCCAAGAAATGGAGAAAATTATCGTGGAGGCCGAGCACAAGATTGCTACTGCAGAGCGCGCTATGCGTCATGACGATGAACATGCGACTCAAGAGGGCGATCTCGCCACTGCTGAAGCAGCTATTAATGCTCTCTAATTCTTTTGCCAGACCATTATGAAACACACACATTCGTTCTACGGTCACAGTTTTGCAGAGGAGAGGAGAGTGTATAAATTTCCTTCTACTGAGTCTGCTCCTACTGCACCTACCAGCACACCAGGAGAGGGAAGCGCCGCAGAGATGCAAAAAATGCTCGCGAGAGCAGATAATGTGAGGGTCAGGATGCTGGAGATGGCACGTCTCTGCAAAGAAAGAAATAATGAGAATTTGGGAAATCAATGGCTCGCCCATCTCAACACGTTTAATAGCCAACTGAACGGCCTCACTGCTCCTCAGCTGAGTGGACTTTTAGCTGGCTATGAACAGCAAATGAATACTGCTGAAAGTTCATCATTGATAGGATCTCGTGATGTGGAAACAAAATTCCACACTAGCGATTCTCGTTTAGACATTACACCTTATGACAACGTCTCAATTTTGTTCGATAGTTACCATAATCCGATTCAGATCACTCCTCAGACAACACAATTTGGGAATTTAAATGGAAATGATTATCAGGTGGACAGACCCTACGGTCAAAATAGCCTTACCATTCAAACAAAGGGCCTTGGATATAGCTATTCAATCAACGGAGGACAGTGGAAGAGAGTGAATTTCCTCAATACACCTCAACTTGCTGTTCCTGCTCCAGCTCCTACTGCTGCTCCAGCTCAAGCTCCTGCAGCTACTCTAGCTCCAGTTCCTACTGCTGCTGCTCCAGCTCCTGCTGCTGTTCCTGCTACTTCTACAAGCAGCCCTCCGATAGATACTCATAATCCTGATGAAGCGAGTGAAAATGAAAAATGGAAAAAAGAAATAGAAAAGAATTTAAAGGATGAAGTAGATATCAGTAAAAGGATCAGGATCCTTACAGATGAATTGAAGCAATACGAAGGTAGATATGCTAGTGACTTGATAGAATTACTAGATCTGAATACACAATGTAGTGACTTACTTTTTCCCAACAGCGGGGAAGAAGCATTTGAGTCATCCGATCAGTACCCTATCAGCGATGTGCAAAAAAACGAGGCAAAATCACTTTTAGCTAAAGTACAAGGTTGCACTATTCGTGATACAAATCTCGAAAAATCTCTTAAAGAATTTATCAAGAGAGAAACGACCACTCCGAGAACTGAAAGTCGGGAAGAATCTTCTACGCCTGATTCGCCTCCCGCTCCTACTTCGCCTCCTGCTGCAAAAGCACCTACCGGAGCTACTGCTACTCGCAGCCCGACAATAGAAAAATCGAGCAATAAAGAAAAGTCACAGACAGGAGAAGATATCAACAAGCAGGGAGATGCTGAATCTGATTTGTCTCTCGCTCCTGCCAAGGTATCCAATCTAACCAAACCACCTTATCAAGCTAATAACGCTCCTGCCACTACAGCTACGCCCAGTTCCTCACCACTCCCACTCACCGATGTGAGTCCGGAAATACAACAAGAATTACGCTCTATACAGCAAAACATATCGGGAGAATTTGATGCCCGTATCAGGGTGAACATTCTGACAGACAAGATGAAAAATACTGCGAATGAAGATGTAAAGATTGCTTTACAAGCATTGATCGATCTAAATAATCAATTTATAGACTTAAGCTTTGAAATTAATTCAATAATTGAAACTGAAGAAACTACCGTGGAATGGCTTGGGGATAAATATATTGCAGTGAAAATACTAACTAATAATGCAATCAGCAATCCACTTCAGGATCAAGTGCTCATTTCTTCACTGAAAACACAGTTGGTTTCGCTTCAAAATAAAATTCAAAAAAAAATACTATCAATGAATCCGCCTTACGATGTTAAGAAGCTACAAGCATTACTTATCATTGCAAATACAATGAATGAAGCAGAATTAGCCGTAAGAATATCGGAATTGATCAAGAACGAGACTGAAAAAACATCATCACCTACACTGACTACCTCGCCTGCCTCCGCTCATACCGAGGCATCCGATAACACCCAAGAACCTCGCTAGGCTGATGGGGGTCCTGTAGCAGTACCTATGTCTACCGACAAAAAATTTTCCATGAATTTTGAAAAATTCAAAATCGACGCTGAACTTCTCAGAAAAATAAACGAGTTACAGAATGATTTTAATTCCATCAAAAGCACGCTCTCAGTTGCTCAGGAAAAGGCGATCATTACAGCTGATTCAGGCAGGCAATTCATGAAATTTGAAGCTAAAGTGCTCTATCGCTCTCCAAAAACACAAATAAATAATACAAAAAAATACTATAACGTCTGGGGGGATCTGGCAAAAGGCAGGGATGCTTACCTGATAAAAGGTGATTCCATTACTCGATTAGACGACGAAATTTATATGTATAGAGAGGTAGTCAATGTGATTGGAGAGAAGGTGTATGACAATGAAGGTAATGAGATGCCGATAGATCTAGAGACACATCTCCACTATCTCCCTTTCACAGACAAGGATAAGCAAATGTATCGATTCGGAAAGGATTCGATGGGTACATGGAGGGAATTCGTTAAACACGAGAACGACATTGCTTGGAACAAATATCCTCAATCGGTACCGAATCGGAATCCAATACATACGATAGATATTCAGACTGGTCGCGTGCATTCAGAAATATTGGTTCCAGAAGGAGAACTCGTCAGTCAGTCTGTGCTTGGCACTTCTTGGAATCTTTCGCAAGAAGAAAAGGATAATGTTAATAAGGATATTCTCGAGGTATCTCGTATGGCTAAAGATGTTAAACCAATTTCTGATGCCGTTTACACAGGTAACTATAGTCAAGCCGTACAACTTGCTAAAAATCTGCTTCAATCACTGCCTGCAAACCATGCGGCTAGGCGATCTCTAGAAGCAGATCTAAATAAATACGAGAAACAAGTGAATACTATCCAGAAAGAGATTAAAATTCTAAATACGGATATTCGTGTCATTCAATCAGGCGATGTGCTAATTGACAAAGAAGGTACGCTGCTTCAGATCTTGGATCGTAACGGAAACGAAGTGAGTCAAGATACAGAGGAACCTGTAGGTATAAATCCGATTTTTGTTGTCTCTGACAATACTACTAAAAAGTACATATCCCAGGTACGCACAAGCAAGAATGTGCCTCCAAATCTGATAGAAGTGAAAAAAGATAATAATGGCAACTATACATGGCAGGCGACTAATTACAACGATGTGCCTCCTCATAGCGTATACACCGTAAAAAGTGACTATATTTCTTATAAAATTAATGCAGAATCTGGAGACCTCATTTATTTCAGTAGAAAAGCGATGGTAGGCACAAGTTATAATGGAGTCCTCAAGGACGAAATGGAAGCATTCTCAAGTCAAAAAGAAAAGATCACTCCTATTTTAGGATATATCGCTAATCAAGATTGGATGAAAGCAAGAACTGCTATGTTATCTGTCAAGAATGATACAAATATGCCGCCAGCAGTGCTTGATTTCATTGATCAGTTGATAGAATCGAATGGTAAAAATCTCAAAGCACCAGGGGAACAAGACATACTTTCGAATCTCAAAAATCAATTCTCAACTCTTCAACGCGATGCGTATGAATGCTTAGATCAAACTGCATTTTATCATACAATGAATCCAAAAGATCGAGATAATGCTAATGATAGTATCACTTTCTTGCTGTTCAAATGCGTTGTTTTTGAACACAAGAAAGATGATGCCAACAAAAAAATTCTACTTGATTCGTCTGAACGAGATACGCTAAATTCGTATATCCTGCCAAAGGATGCACTAAAAGCGCGATACGCGTTGATGAATTCTTTGCCTGATAAATACGAAGCAAAAGAGAGGGATGGTGTCTTCTATGATATCCATCATGCAGTGCTTAAATTCTTAGAAATTAACAATACAAATACATTTTTTCTAGGCTTATTCTTCAGAGATTTACAAAAAATTATTCAGAGACAGAATGATGTCAAGTGTGTAGTCGTAAGTGTATTGGAGACCGGCGATATTAGAATTGACATAGAGAAAAATAATGGAGATCACACATATTGCTTTGGACATGATCTCAACGAAATGAAGCCCCTTTCTAGTGCATCGGAAGCTCGAGGTAATAAATTGATAACTCGCATGCCGTCTCAGATCGACGCAATATGCTCCTCCATAGACATTGAGAACAATAATTTGAAAGTGACATTCAAGAACGGAGAAACTGTTAATGTACAGCCTCCATCAAGCTACACAACAATCTCTTGGCGCAATATTTCTTTGAAAGCTCTGCAGGCGAAGTATAATTTAGGAAATAAAATTGATTCAGCAGTGCAGGAAATTGGAAAAGCTGAAATTTCTCTCCCGGCAATTCTCTTTGAATATTCAAATTCCGCACTGTATTGCTTTATTCTCCAATCTGGAAAAATTGTAACAGTGGACAATAATGGCAGTGTCAAAGTTGAGGCTCCTAAGGACTTTTAAGTCATCATTAGCTCGGGTGCCTAGGAATGTATTCTCACATTTACTCCCCATTTGCATTTCGCCCTGCGAGCGCTACTCTTCTATTGCTATGCGCTCCATTGCTTACAGTTTCCTGCTCGTGTTCATGCTCAGCGCATGCGCATCTGCTGTGCCTCGCGAAACACCCGTGAAAACGGCCGCTCCTTCCGTGCGCATCGCAGCCACGATCTTCCCCCTTGCATCCTTCGCGCAGCATGTGGGTGGAGCGCATGTGGCAGTGTCACAGACGATTCCCTCAGGGGCCGAGCCTCATGACTACGAGCCAACAGCCAAGCACATCGCCGCCATTGCCGATGCTGATCTCTTCATCATGAATGGCTTCGGCATCGATCCTTGGGCGACAGATATCCGCACCGAGCGAGAGAGAGACGGCAAGCGTACGGTGAGCGCTGCGGAAGTGATCTTTGGGCAGGGCGGGGTGAATAGCGGCATCGCGGATAAGGATGTGGTGAATGACCCTCATCTATGGCTGAGCCCAAAGAATGCTAAGAAGATAGCAGAGGCTTTATTTGCGCAGCTCATCGCCATCGATCCTCCCCATGCCACTGACTATACAAAGAGCTTACTTGGCTTCACCCTCTCGATAGCCGAGCTCGATGAAGCGTACCGCACAGGCCTCTCGCAATGCGCAAAGAATACCGTGATCGTCTCGCACGATGCGTATCGCTTGCTGGCGGCAGAATACGGCTTTAAGACCGTTTCCATTGCCGGATTTTCGACTGAAGAAGAGCCATCTGCTCGTCGGCTACGGGAGATTTCTGACCTCGCACGGGAGCAACGTATCGGCTACATTCTTAGCGAAGCGGGAGCTGGCACGGATCGTGTGCGTGCACTCGCATCTGATCTCGGCGCCTCTCTCCTCCCACTGCATCCTGTCGAATGGCTCACGCAAGAGGAAGTGGCCGCCGGAAAAACATACTTTTCGATCATGCGCGATAATCTGGCTTCCTTCCGCACCGCACTTGAATGTCGCTAGTTACAAGGCCCGTCATAGACGTAGCATCGGTCACATTTCAGTATGACGCTGAAAAAGCATTGGATAACGTCTCTTTTTCGCTCGCTCAGGGCTCGTACACGGGAATCATAGGGCCAAACGGCGGGGGTAAAACAACGCTCGTCAAACTAATGCTGGGACTGCTCTTGCCGCAGCAAGGGACTATTGAGATTTTTGGCAAGCATCCGAGGGATGCCAGAAAAGAGGGAGGCATTGGGTACGTTCCACAACGCATTGTTCAATCGGATGCAGGGTGCCCCGCGACGGTGTATGAAGTGGTACGCAGCGGACGGATCGCCAAAGCCGGTTCTGGGCTCCACTACAGTGAGTGTGATGAGTGTGCGGTGCAACAGGCCATGGTGGACGCAGACATCAGAATGCTCAAGGACAAGACAATAGACGCGCTCTCGGGAGGTCAGCGACAACGCGTCTTCATTGCAAGGGCTCTGGCAGCGGAGCCGTCGCTGCTCATTCTCGACGAACCCACGACGGGGGTGGATATCCACGCAATGGAAAGTTTCTATGACCTGCTCGAACACTTAAACAAGCGTCACAGCATGACGATCCTCCTCGTCTCTCACGATATAGATGCCATAGCAAGGGAGGTGGATGCTGTGCTGTGCCTCAATCACCAGCTCGTAGCACACTGTGGTCCTCGCCAGTGTACTGATCCTGAGACGCTTTCCGCTCTCTACGGACCTCGACTCACACCCCTCCGGCATCATGGTCATGCTTGATTTCTTCCACTACGGCTTCATGGTGCGGGCTCTGCTCGCTGGCATGTGCATAGGCATCATCGCTCCCATGGTGGGCATCTTTCTCGTCACAAGACGGTATTCGTTCATGGCCGATACCCTCGCCCATGTGTCGCTTGCTGGCGTGGCAGGTGCGCTCCTCATCGGCATGAATCCTCTGCTCGCCGCTCTCGGTTGCTCGACGATCACGGCGATTGTTGTGGAGCACATGCGCAGCCGTGGCACAGCGAAAGGTGAGGTGGGGCTCTCACTGTTCCTCTCAGGAGGATTGGCTCTCGCATCGGTACTGATGAGCCTAGGGAGAAGTCAGGGCGGTGCTATCTCAGGCGTCCTCTTTGGCAGCATCACCACCGTCACGCACACCGATACGTTGGTGATCGGCATACTCTCGTGCCTTATCGTCGCAGCGGTTGTTGTGCACTATCGACAGTTGTTCTGCACCTCACTCGATGAAGAGCTAGCGATAGTGAGCGGACTACCAGTGCGCAGGCTGAATATGACGCTCGTCATCCTCACCGCAATCATTGTCTCTCTTGCCATGAACATCGTTGGTGTGCTGCTCATTGGCGCACTCATGGTTATTCCAGTTCTTGCTGCGATGCAGCGCCGTCGTAGCTTTCTTTCGACGCTCCTCCACGCAATTGTCTTCTCGCTTAGCTCTGTCATTGTCGGTCTCTTCATCTCGTTCTCTTTTGGATCAGCCAGCGGCGGGTCAATCGTACTCGTGGCAATCGTCATCTTTGTGGCTTGCGCACTCTCCTCGCGCGGGAGACGGCACTGAAAAGGAATCTTTAAAAAAAATTGTGTGCAGCGATCTTTTGTACGCACAGTGCTCTCTGGTAGAATCGGTGGTATAGCTTCCCCCCCTTTTTCGTATGAAATATAGTCTCGCTCTCGCATTCTGCGCCATCTCACTCGTAAGCTGCGCTGGCAGCGGAAGCGGAGGAGATACCCTGACAGTGAAGGGATCGGATACGGAAGTGCAATTGGTATCCGCACTCGCCGAAGCCTTCTCTCAGCAATCGTCCGAAACAACTAACATCTCTGTCGCTGGAGGCGGCAGTGCCACTGGCATCGCTTCTCTTTTGAATGGAGAAATCGACATCGCCAATTCTTCCCGCCCGATGTCTCCTGAGGAACGTAAGCAAGCTCAAGCAAAAGGCATGACAATCGGCGAATTCATTCTTGCCAGAGATGCCCTCTCGCTCGTCGTGCATCCTGATAACCCCATCAGATCGCTCACGCTTGAGCAGGCAGGCAAGCTCTTTGACGGCACGGTGAAGAATTGGAAAGAAGTAGGCGGCCCCGATGCGCCCGTTTCGCTCTATGGCAGGCAGAGTACCTCTGGCACGTTCTCATTCTTCCGGTCTGCCGTTGTGAAGGGAGAGTACGCTCCCACGATGCGAAACATGGAGAGTACGCAAGCTATCATCGATGCCATTACCACTGATGTGAACGGGATAGGGTACGCTGGCGTGGGATACGTAAAAAATGATGATGGATCTCCTCGCGAGGGCATAAAAATCGTGCCCATTAACACGAAAGACGGAGTTGTCTCCCCGCTCGATGTGGCGCAGGTGAAATCTGGAAAGTACCCCATCGCACGCCTCATCTATCAGTACCTTTCTCGCGTGCCAGACAACGACTCCTCCGTCGCACGGTTCCTGCGCTTTGAAGCCTCTGAAGAGGGGCAAACGATCGTTGAGCGAACGGGGTTCTACCGCGTGTCGGCGCAAGATCAATCCCTCAACGATACATTCTTCTCGATGTTTCAGTAATGACTCGTTCATCGCGAGCGAGATATTCACTCGCTGTTTCAGGTAGCGGCATAGAATGGCATGAGAGACTGATGGCGCGATTGCTCGCTATCGTCGCCTCTCTGACGGTAGTTCTGCTCATCGGCATTTTTGCTTTTTTGACGATTACGGCATTCGCCGTGTTACGCGATGTTCCTCTCGCAGACTTCCTCTTAGGGACACACTGGAATCCCAGTGCCTACGGAGACCCTCAGTGGGGCATTCTGCCACTGTTTGCAGGGACGCTTATGGTCACATCATGTGCGCTCATCCTCTCTGTTCCCCTCGGCCTCGGCATTGCCATCTACCTTTCTGAGATCGCTTCCCGCCGCGTGCGGGAAATCATCAAGCCAATGATCGAAATGATTGCGGGCATCCCTTCTATTGTTTTGGGGCTTGCAGGACTCCTGTTCCTCGCTCCTACAATGGCACGACTCACGGGGCAGACAAGCGGACTTCACTCGCTGACGGCATCACTGCTCGTCGCACTCTGCGCGTTGCCGACAGTTGCCAGCATTTGCGAGGATGCACTCTCTAATGTGCCTGAGCGGTACCGTGAGGCAAGTTTTGCTCTGGGCGCCAGTCAGTGGACGACCATCAGCCGCATCGTCATCCCCGCAGCTCGTTCGGGCATCGCTGCCGCCATCATGCTGGGGCTTGGTCGCATCATCGGAGAGACGATGATTGTGTTGATGGTGGCAGGAAACAGCCTCGCCATGCCTCGATCACTCCTCGATCCATCCCGTCCTATGACCTCTGCGATAGCGATAGAAATCAAAGAAACTATTGTGGGGAGCACTCACTGGCATGCGCTCTTTGCCATTGGATTGGTCCTCTTTCTCATCACCTTTGCTGTCAATTTTATAGCCGACCTCTTCATTCATCGAGCACGTTTATGAAGGCAACAGTACCAGTATCGGAAGTGATACTCTTATTTCTGTGTCGCTTGTGCGCTTTGCTCGCCATTACGCTCCTCCTCACTATTCTGACACTCGTTGCGTACTCCGGTGCGCCTGTTCTCTCTCTCCATTTCCTCACTTCTCTCTGGCAACAGAATGCTATTACGCAAGGAGGCATACTCGCCCCCATCATCGGCACTGTCATGATCGGGATAGGAGTGATGATTGTCAGTTTCCCTCTGGGGGTGGCAACGGCCGTATTTCTCACTGAGTACAGTTCCCACAGTGGATGGCAGAGGATCATCCAGCTTGCCATTCGCAATCTTGCAGGTGTTCCCTCTGTTGTGTACGGCCTCTTCGGGCTTGCCGTCTTTGCTCAGGCGCTTCATCTAGGAAGCACCCTCCTCTCTGCCGTTCTCACACTCTCGATCATGACGCTTCCGTGGATCATCAGCGCTTCAGTGGAGGCACTGGAAACGGTCCCCGTTGCATTTCGCGAGTCGAGCCTTGCACTTGGGGCCACGCCTGGCCAAACGGTGTGGCGGATCGTTCTTCCCTCCGCGCTGCCTGGGTGCATCACCGGAGGCATCCTCGGCGTT
This sequence comes from uncultured Candidatus Peribacteria bacterium, assembly GCA_964580035.1. GTDB lineage: Bacteria > Patescibacteriota > Gracilibacteria > Peribacterales > Peribacteraceae > CAZOJC01. The sequence continues at coordinate 24,641 of CAZOJC010000005.1, read as the reverse complement.
GCGCGCGCGCTGGGCGAGACTGCGCCTATCATCCTTGTAGGAGCTGCATTCTACCTCTCGTCATTCAGTCCGGGGCTTCTGTCTCCATTCATGGCACTACCGTACCACACGTTCATCCTCGCCACTCAGCATGCCAGTCCTGCCGCTCCTGCTTTTGCCGCAGGCACCGCTCTCACCCTCATCGTGCTCACGTTCCTCTTGAGCCTCGGCGCCATTATGATCCGATACCGCTTCCGCGTTCAGAAAGACTGGTAACACACCTCTCCACTTCTTCTCTTTCGTTATGAAATCTTCGATTTCTCTCTCCGCACGCTCTCTCTCTGTCCATTACAATGGCCTCTCTGCCCTTGAACATCTCACGATGGATATTCCTTCGCGCCAAATCACCTCGCTCATAGGTGCTTCCGGTAGCGGCAAATCAACATTCCTTCGATCCATCAACCGCATGCTCGATGCCGTACCGTCCGTGAAAGTGGAGGGGGAACTCTTGTTTGAAGGGAAGAATATTCTCGCACCTGACACCGATGTCATTTCACTTCGACGATCTGTCGGCATGGTATTTCAAAACCCCACCCCCTTTCCCTCTTCGATAGCCGATAACATCGCTTACGGCCTTGAGATTCAGGGAAAATATCGTCGTTCTCGCCGAGGGTTTGGCCGTTTCTTCGCACGAAAACCGACTGGAGCCGAGATGGAACGAAGTGCCGATCCCGTAGATCAGATCATCGTTCGCAGTCTCAAAGAAGCGGCGCTCTGGGACGAAGTGCACGATCGCCTCCATCAGTCTGCATTCAGGCTTTCAGGCGGCCAACAACAGCGTCTGTGCATCGCGCGGGCCATCGCCATACGGCCATCGGTCTTGCTGCTCGATGAGCCCTGCTCGGACCTCGATCCGCTCTCCACTCATAAAATCGAGGATTTGCTACTGCAACTGAAAGATAATTTTACAATCATCATTGTCACTCACAATATGCACCAAGCGCGCCGCATTTCAGATCACGTCGGCTTCTTCCATCTTGGCAAGCTCATTGAATATGGAACGACGAAAGCGATTTTTGATAGTCCGAGAGAGAAGCTGACGCAAACGTACGTACGGGGGGAATTTGGATGAAAGAAAGTGGGGCAAAGCATTGCATGAACCGCGTCATGCGCTATGCTCGTACTGTTCTGAATTTTATTTCGATGTTCTCACACACACTATGACTCCTTCATTTACCGACTCTCTCCTCTGGCGCTATGCCACCAAAGCATTTGATCCTTCCAAGGCGATCTCCGAGCAAGAGCTCGATAGCCAACTTGAAGCCCTCCGACTGTCGCCCTCGTCGTTTGGGCTACAACCGTGGACATTCATTGTCGTGAAGAACCCTGCTCTGAGGGCACGCATCCGAGAAGTGGCGTGGGGGCAGTCGCAAGTTACCGACGCATCTCATCTCATCGTCCTCTGCGCCCGCCGGACTATCGACGCGGCGTACGTAAAGGCGTTTGTCGATTTCATCGCTTCGGAGAGGGCAATGCCACGAGCGCAACTCGAAGAATATGAATCCATGATGACCGGTTTTATCGCTTCTCACTCGCCAGAAGCGAAGGCTGAATGGATGAAGAGGCAGGTATACATTGCCCTTGGAATACTCTTGGCTTCTTGTGCCGAAGCGCACATTGACGCTACCCCCATGGAAGGATTTGATCCGGCAAAAGTGGATGAAATTCTTGGCCTGGGAGAGAAAAATCTCGCCTCTGTTGTGCTCTGTCCGATTGGCTACCGCTCAGCAGATGATGGGTATGCAGCACTCAAGAAAGTGCGCTTTCCCAAGGGTCAAATGATTCTGGAGATGTAGAAAATAGTGCGATCGTCTCCGGATGTGAGAGGGTAGCTGAGCAGGTGCTGCGGCCAGTGAACATGATCCATAGCACTTTGAGCTTGCTGCTGCAATTCTCTCAGAGAAATCGACTGAAAAGGCGCTGGATACATGCGGCTTTTCTCTGGCGTGTCTTTGGGTGTGACGGCGAAGATGAATGAATACTGATTCATCGCTGTATTCTTCAACAACGTTTCAATTAAGACCGTTCCAAGGCCATGTTTGCTGGGATTTGCCCACACACGACAAATTTCGAGTGTGTTGCGGTTGGGAATCGTTGTGCATCCGCCGAGTATTGATCGTCCTGCAGTCAGTAGAAGTGCGTTATTTCTCATGATTGCCTCTTCTTGCTGGCTACGCGCTCGAAATCCGTTCGCTCTACACGCTGCGGCGTAGATTGGCACAAGATATCGTGTGATAGGCATGAGACGTACGTCACGCTCCCTAAAACAGAGAATACCGCTGCCAATGAGCGTCTCAATTTCCTGTCGGATAGAATGTGCGATAATAACGGTGGCGACATTCTCATGTGTATCCAATATCTTTCGTGATTGTAAGAACATATCTCTGATCTCCTCGGTGATGCACACTTCGATGTTGCCAATGTTGATCTTGCAAGTTTCGAGCATGCTCATGCTCTCTCTGGAGACTACCCGCGGCAAATTACCGAGTTTCTTACAAGGCACGAACACTCTGTCGATTTTCGTACGAATACCTGCGAGCTCTTGACCTGCTCCGTAGTGCAGTTTTATGTCTTGTAGACGACAGAACTGTTGATCTTGTTCAGAAGGCTCGCCCAGAAAAAAGAGTGCTGACCCTCGATTGAGAGAGTCGTATGCCTCAGCCAAGATGTTTGGATAGAGTGAATGACGCATAGCAGAAAACTCCGAGAGAGCGTCTCGGAGGAAGCGGGAAATCGTGAGTTCACAGGCTTATATCACCGCTTCTTCCGAAGCAGTACGACGAGCCAGTGACGATGATACAGGCATCATGTGAGCCTGTAGTGTAGTACTGTGAGCAGAAGAGGCAAGCGAATGCTAGATGCCATCGGCCGCTACCATTTTTCGAAATTCATCCTCATCGATGACTGCAATGCCAAGACGTTTTGCGTCATCAAGCTTACTGCCAGGGTCGCTGCCACAGAGCACAACGTGTGTCTTACTGCTCACAGAGCCACTCACTTTTCCTCCCCGCTCTTTGATGAGTGCTTTTGCATCCTCTCGACCGAGTGTAGGGAGGGTACCAGTGATGACGAATGTCTTACCGAGAAATATTTGCCCTGCTGGCTTGAGCGCAGGGAGTGTGCAGCGCACGCCGCCATGCGTGCACTTGCGCAGAAGCGTGAGATTATCGGCATCCTGAAACCAATTAAGCACTGATTCCGCTACGCTCTGACCTATGCCGTCAAACGAGAGGAGGGTATCGAGGGAGATATTTTGAAGCGCCTTCCCAACGGCCTCGGGCGTTATGTACGATTCATCTGCGTGCCATTCTATCCTCCGAGCAAGTAGTTCTGCGATTTCTCGGCCAATGTGACGAATGCCGAGCGCGAAGAGAAAGCGCTCGAGAGGAATAGTTTTCGCACGCTCGATGGCTCCAGCCGCGTTGGCGGCCTTCTTCTCTTTATGAAGAGGAAGCGAGAGGAAATCCTGCGGCGTGAGAAAGAAGAAGTCTCCGATGTCCGACACTAGTCCCGCAGTGATGAGGGCTTCTATCGTCTCGCTGCCCAGCCCTTCCATGTTCATCGCGTAGCGAGACGCAAAGTGCTCCAATCGTTGTTGCAATACCGCGCTGCACGCAGCATTTGAACATCGATGCACTGCTTCTCCCTCGGGCCTGACGAGAGGTGAACCACAACTCGGACAGTGCAGTGGATAACGGAACGGAACGGCATCTGCAGGCCGAAGAGCAGCGATGACTCCCACGATCTCCGGAATAATGTCCCCTGCTTTCCTCACAATCAGCGTGTCTCCTATGCGAATATCTTGCCTGATAATTTCGTCTTCATTATGCAGAGTGGCACGAGTAACAGTGCTCCCTGCAAGCATCACGGGGGTGAGATGAGCCACGGGTGTAATGGCACCTGTGCGGCCCACTTGAAGCTCGATATCGATGAGGCGAGCGACCGATTCTTGAGCAGGAAACTTATACGCACGCGCGTAGCGCGGATATTTTGCCGTTGATCCCAAATCTCGCTGCTGCGCCCTGCTCTCCACTTTTATGACGATGCCATCTATGTCGTAGGGAAGCGATGAGCGCTCTTCCAGTACCTGAAGATAGAAACGTTCAACTGCATCGAGCGAGGGAAGTACGCACCATCGTCGCTCGACTGGCAATCCTCCCTCCGCGAGAAACGCCACAATTGCGCTCTGCGTCTGAAGAGAAAACGTTTGTGCGCTTCTGGCATCTAGAGCATAACAAAACAGCTTCAGTTCTCTTTCGGCGGCAACGGCAGGGTCCAGCTGCCGCACGGAGCCCGCGGCGGCGTTGCGGGGATTGGCGAAACGTTCGGACTCGGGAAGATCTGCGTTAAGCCGCGCAAGGCTCTCTCTCTCCATGTACACCTCGCCTCCTATCTCCATGACGAGAGGCAGCTCTGCGTGTCTGTACTTCTCAGGTACGCGCAGACGCAAGGGCAACGATTCGATGGTGCGAATGGCGTGAGTGACATCCTCGCCTTCAATGCCGTTTCCGCGTGTTACCGCTCGGGTGAGGCGATATTCGCGCGTCTCCGTTAAGTCGTACACTAGAGAAATGTTCAGCCCGTCTATCTTCAGCTCACACTCAAAATGAAACGTCTGCGTTTCCTTCCCAAGCGCGCGTCGCATGAGGTCCACCCAGTCATCGAGTTCTGCGCGAGAAAATGCGTCTTGAAGGGATTCTTTTGGATACACATGTCTCACCTTGGGCAGCTTCCTGTCGAGTGGTGCGCCTACCCGCTGCGTGGGCGAATCAGGTGACATGAGATCGGGGTGCTCACTCTCGAGCTTGATGAGCTCCTGCTTGAGGCCGTCTCTGACCTCTTCGCTCGCCTCATTGCGGCCTTCGGTAAAGTACGCAAGGTTCAGTCGTTCAATCTCTTGGCGGAGACGAGTGATACGCTGCTTTGCTTCTTCTCGTTGCATGAGATCATCTTAGCAAAATTGCCCTGCGCGTAATGCCTGTTTTCTCTCTGCAGGAACAAGGCAAAAGGCGTGAATATATGATTTCAAAAAACTACTTATACTATATTGTCAATTGCAATATCTATTGAAATAGAGAGGATAGCCCCGCAATGCCTTCTGTTTCAGATCTGCGCAGGCAAATAGATATTCTCGATCGTCAGATCGTTGAATTACTCTCTCGGCGTATGGGCTTAGTCCGCCAAGTGACGGTGCAACTTCCGGACGATGAGCAGCTAGCCACGCGTGAAGAGCAGGTGCTGAGCAATTGGCTTGAAGAAGCAATTGATTTTGATCTTGATGAAGCATCGATGGAGAAAATCTGCAGAGCGGTGATTGAGATGGGGCGCAAGGCAAGGGAAGCGTGAGGGAGCGCACGCTTAGGTCTCACTGCATCTTTGCGAGTATTTTTTTGAGTATTGGCCGAGGGAGACACGTCTTGACGATCTTGCTCAAAACGTCTGCCCCAGGAAACATGTGCGCTTTCATTACTCCTGCAAGCCAAACTGAAAAATGAAGTCTGATTGTTTCAAAAAACGAAAAATTCCCTTCCGATACCACCCTGTGAAATGCCCTGAATGTCGGCTCATAGAAACGATTGGTCATCAGCTCTGCGTCCGTGAACGTTCTGCCTGGAATGATGTAGCGCATGAGTCGATGACGTTTTTCCACTTCTGTCTGTTTCTTGCCTCTATTCATACGGCAGTAACGGATCGTATTGGCAGGCACAAATGGTCCGAGCACTGCCATCTCTGAGAGGAATACTCGATCCGGAGCGGGAATTGCCTGAAAGAGATGCGTGCGAAGCATCGGCTCTCGTTTGTACACGCCGTACACGTAATTGCAATCCACTCGCCACATCGTCTCAGTAAACCGCTTACACGCGTCTGCCTTCAGAATATCAAACACACGTGAATTCTCATTGAACGGCGTGCCATCCGCCAGAATGTCGATTGTTCGGGGAAATGCGAGCACTGCGGTGGGATGAGTCTGCAGTGCCTCGACCGCAGAGGCAATGAACGTCTGCTCGAGCAAATCGTGGCCGGCGGCCCACAAAAAATAGGTGCCTGTTGCAGCGGTTGGGAGATAATTGAAGTTTGCGTGTTGACCAATATTTGTCTCGTGGCGTACGTGTGTGATGTTCGGAAATGCTTTTGCATACTCAGCCGCTATGTCCGATGTTCCGTCAGTGCTCGCATTATCAGAGATGGTAATCTGAATATTTGGGTAGGTCTGAGACAGAAGATTATCAAGTGAGGCCCGAATATACTCGGCTTCGTTGTAGGTAGGAATGCCGACGGAAACGAGAGGGAAGGAAGGATTGTCCATCGGTGTCGATTATCAAATTCTTTTTAGCCAAGCGTCTGGCCAGTGAGTTATCGTTTTCGTAAGCTTGCTCTCATTGAATTGGGGCACAGGATTGTCAAATACAAATTCCGGATGTGATGCTGCAAAATCGCGGGCTGCAGCAGCAGGATTATCCTGCTTCCAATTCGGCTTTCCTATTGGAGCGTCGTAGAAATCTTCCATGCATCCATCGGTAGCAACGATATACGATCCTGGCGTGATGAAACTGTGATACGCTTCGAGCTCCGCCATCACGTGAGCCTTTGAATGGTTAGAATCGAGAATGACCATGACGGTTTCGCCTGGATGTATGAGGCGTCGTACCTGAGCAACCGTTGCTGGATCGATGGAGCTTGCATTGATGAGCGTTATGAGCGGGCCGAGAATATGACGCTCGATCTGTTCTTTATGATCCCCGCGGAATTCCACCTCCACGCCAATCACTCGTCCTTTGCCTATGGCCTTACAGATACTTGCAAGGTAGATACTCCCTCCACCGTGGGCCACCCCGCATTCTACGATGACATCGGGCTTCACACGCCAGATGACTTCCTGCAGCCGTATCATATCCTCGGGAAGCTGAATGATTGGTATCCCCATCCACATGAATGTATACGTGTATTTTTCGTTCCATCCAACTTTAGCCCATAGGTCTGACAGTATCTCAAATGACTCTTTTGAGTAGAGGGGAATTGTCTTGCTGAACGCTTCATCTTCTAGCACGAGTGACGCCGTATTAGTGTCTATGTGTAGCTTCATCGGATGCAAGAAATAGGCGAAATACGCTACGTATAGTAGCTTCTTTTCCTTGGTTGAGGAAAATATATTATTTTTTTTCTTGCTGCATCCACCACTCCACGGTTTTTTGTATTCCTTGCTCTAACGAGTGCGCTGGTTTCCAGCCGATTGACCGCGTTAATCGATCAACGTTCGGAGCGAGTAATGGAGGATCATTGCGTGGGGCAGGAATCGACCCTAGGTCGATTAGATCTTCCCTATCGAGTTCTCTCGCAATCATTGTAATGATCTGTTTGATGACGACCCGTTTGCCAGAGCCAATGTTCACGGGACCCGTATAGTCCGAAAACATCAGAGCGGCCAATGAAGCCGCCACATCACTCACATGCAAGAAATCTCGTATTTGCTCCCCGTGCGTACACTGGGCTCTCTTCCCTGCCAGTAGGGAACGAATGACAGACGGCACCAGTCTTCGTGGGTGCTCATATGGGCCATAGAGATGAAATAGTCTCCCCCATGCAGTGCTCATGGCACCCGCATGATGAATGACGGCCATACCACAGGCCGCCTTGGCTTGACCGTATGGCGTAGCAGCTGTCAGGGGAGTGGTGTGTTCGTCCATTACTCCTGCCGACCAGTCATACTCCGCGCAGGATCCCACTCCTATAAAACGCTCTGCACCTACCTTCTCCCCAAGAGAGAGGAGATCAAGCGTGGCAGCTTTCCACAATTCATTGAGTGGCGATGTCCAGTAGATTTCCGGAGTAGTAATCCATGCTGTGTGAATGATGTGAGTAGGCCGAACCTGCACGAGGAGCTCTCTGCGCTGCTCTGTGAGCAGAAGATCCGTACGATGCCACGTGACATCTGGCACGGCGAGAGATTTCGTCTGACAAACAGCGTGAATTTCGCATCCAAAAGCGCTCAGAAGGGGCAAGATTGCTCTGCCTATGAATCCGCTCGCTCCAGTGACGAGGACTCTGTGGCTCATGTAAACAATGGGTAGCTCGCATCACGTGAGGCGATCACAGAGGGTGCGGCTGGCCAGACGATGCCGAATGCTGGATCATCAAATCTCACGCCAACTGATGCCTCTGCTTTGTACGCTCCCGCGATTTCATAGAGAACCTCTGTTTCATCTTCAAGTGTGAGAAATCCGTGTGCGCAGCCTTTAGGAATGTAGAGAGCTCGATGGTTCTCGGCGCTCAGCTCGACACTCACCCAGTGTGAAAAAGTTGTAGATGCAGGACGCAGATCGACGACGACATCGAACAGTGCTCCTTTTGTGCAGCGAACGAGCTTCACCTCTCCATACGGGTGTCTTTGGTAATGCATACCTCGCAGCGTGTGCTTGGCGGTATTTCTCGAGATGCAGGAATACTCAAAGTGAGGCACGAGACCTGTCTCTTTTGCCTGTATAGCATCCCATGTACGAGCAAAAAATCCTCGATTATCGCTCATTTTTTGAATGTCTACGAGGAATACTCCCGGAAGATCCAACTCATGCATCTGCATGCTGCTATCCTATCAGACGACTGTAGGCTCTGGGATAGGCACTATAAATTTTCCTCCACGTGCACGATACTCTTTCTGTTCGAGTAAAATTTCTCTCTCAAAATTCCATGTGAGGAGAAGCGTGTACTCAGGTTGATCTGAAAGTAATTTTTCAGCAGGAAAAATCTCCACGTGCGTTCCTGGTGAAAAAAATCCATGCTTCGCTCTGTTTCTATCGACTATGTAGTCTACCAATTCCTTCCCTATTCCAAATGAATTCATGAGCGTGCTGCCTTTGGCGGATGCACCGTAGACAGCAATACGCTTACCGTGAGCTTTGAGCTCGTTGAGTAACGCCAAGAGAGATGTCTTGAGCGTTGCAACACGGGTAGCGAACTTGCGGTACGGCTCGGGGGTATCCACTCCCCACGCTTTCTCGGCATGCAGCATAGCTGCGACTGAAGCATCCTGTGTCATGGCACTATGAGCAAGGAAAACTCTGAGAGATCCGCCATGGACAGATAGCCGTTCTACCGACACTGTGGCTAGGCCTGCAGATGAACATAATCGTTGGAATGATGTGAATGAGAAGTAGCACATGTGTTCGTGGTAGATCTGATCGAACTCGGTTCGATCAATGGTATCGACTGCGTAAGCAAACTCGATGACGGCAATGCCTGTCGGCTTCAGCACTTGTTTGATGCCGCGCACGAAATCCTTTTGATTCGCCACGTGCGGCAGAACATTGTTGGCATGAATGACATCTGCGCGAATGCCTTCCTGCGCCATCGCTTCTGCCTCGTCAGACGTGAAGAATGCCATGCGGGTGGGGATCCCCTCCTCCACTGCTTTAGCTGCAATATTCCTCGCTGGTTCCACTCCGAGGATTGGAATGTTTTTTTCGCGATAGTACTGCAGTAAGTAGCCATCATTGCTCGCGATATCGATCACAAGAGAGGATGCGCTCAATTGTCGCTCTCGAATCATTCGCTGCGCCAACGATTTGCAATGCTCAAGAAACGTCCGTGAGAATGACGAACAATAGAAGTAATGCGAGAAGAGAATATCCGCAGGAACACGTTCGGTAATCTGAAGAAGTGAACATGTTGCACATCGAACCAGCGTCAGAGGATAGTTTCTTTCTGGCTGTGAGCACTGCTCTCTCGTGAGAAGAGCGTTGGCAAGAGGAAGCGCTCCGAGATCAAGAACGATGTCAAAATTCTTCGCCTCGCATGACCGACAAGCAGTGATTTCGCTCATGATTGAGAGAAAAATTGCGTATACCAAGCAATCGTTTTTATGAGTCCTTCCTCGAGTGAGTACTTTGGCGTCCAGTTGAGTAACGTCTTCGCTTTTTTCGCGCTGAGATGCTGCTTAAGAATTTCATGCGTTGCTTCATTTTTTACAATTGGCGTCAGATTCGATTGCATGAGAGTGAGAATCCGATCCGTGAGCGTAAGAACCGTCAGTGGCTCTTCAGTGGAAAAATTGAACACGTGGCCATGAAGGGCGCTGTTCGCACTCATATTCTCGGCGAGAGTCAGATATGCGGCGGCACCATCTTCTACAAAAAAATAATCTCGAAGGAATGTACCGTCAGAACGAATGATTGGACGCTTCCCACGAAGCACCGAACGAATAGTCCCGGGTACAATTCGATTCCAATTGAGATCTCCCGGACCGTAAAAATTACCGCAGCGAGAGATTGCTAGGGGTAATGAAAATGTCATTGCATAGCTTTGAGCGATTAAATCTGTACACGCTTTTGAGACATCGTAGGGATGCCTAGCCAGAAGTGGCATGTCTTCAGTGTAAGGAAGTGTCGGCTGATCCCCGTAGGCTTTATCCGATGATGCCACCACTATCTCAGAAATAAGGGGAGAACGTCTGCACGCCTCTAAGAGATTCCATGTTCCTCTGACGTTAGATTCAAAGGTCGAGAGAGGATTTTTGTTAGCGACTCCCACAATGGCCTGCGCAGCAAGGTGAAGTACCGTCTGCACCTCGTACTCTCCCAGTACTCGCTCCAGAAGAGAGATGCTTGAGAGATCACCGCGAACTATTGAGACGTGCTGCGTTGCGCCAGAGCGCACTAGCTCGGCATCCGGAACCCAATCACGCTGCAAAATTACCACAGACGCTCCTTTCGAAATCAGCTCTGCGACAGTCGCAGAACCCACAAGCCCCGATGCTCCCGTCACAAATACGGACCGATCATGCCAAAATGAGGATGTCATCGCAGTGAAGAAGGTGGAGAGAGCCACGATGCCCACGATGCATTCCCCTTATTCCAAAGCTCATTGAGCATGAGGGCTTCGCGGAATGTATCCATCGGATAGAACACTCCCTCGTGCTTGTACGCCATCAACTCTCCTGCGTGAGCTAAATCACGCAGTGGTTCTTGCTCCATGACACAAGAATAATCGGCTGAAAGATAGTCAAAAAACGATCGTTGGAAGACGAAAATTCCCGCACTCACCCATCCTTCTTTCTGTGGCTTTTCGGCAAAGTTTCTCACTACTCCTGTCTCATCGATCTCCAGCACTCCATATCTAGACTGAGGCCTCACTGACGTGGCCGTGCCAATGCGCCCATGGGAACGATGGAACTCAATGAGCTTACCGATATCGACATCGGAAAGTCCGTCGCCGTATGTGACGCACACTGTATCGTCTTCAACGTAGTGTTGAACCTGTTTTACGCGAGAGCCTGTATTAGCATTGAGCCCCGTATTGGCAAGCGTCACCGTGAATCCTTCTTCCGCATGGTCTCCGTGCACCTCAAGAGTACGGTTTGTACCGAGAGTGATCGTGAAATCATTATTCATTGCCTGATACTCCAAGAAGTATTCCTTTATCATCGCACCTTTGTATCCGAGGCACAGGACGAAATCTTTGATTCCATGATGCGCGTATGACTTCATGATATGCCAGAGAATGGGTTTTTCACCCACCATAACCATGGGTTTTGGCTTGAATTCAGTCTCTTCCCGCAATCGTGTTCCTTGTCCGCCGCAGAGGATGATCACTTTCATACGTGCATTTTAGCGATTGAGAAGGCGGTCTGCCATTTCTTTTACGCCTCTCTCTGCCTCAGAAGAGAGAGTGTTGCTGGCGCAAGAGCCCGCGTTGATCCTCCTCTCAAGCCTGCCTATACTCTCTGCATGCACGTTCGACAGTTGCTTTGGGTGGCGGGGTGTTCGGCAGTTGGACTTGGCTTACTCGTCGCTCTTGCCGTCTATCACTATGAGTGGAACGTCTCAACACTGCTCCGTATGGACGTGCGGTTCGGACAAGAGTATCGCGTGCCAGAGGGTGTTATTTTGTATGAGGAAAAAGGGTACGACGGGATGGCGTACTACGAAATCGCGAGAGAGATTCCTGCTCTATTGTTGGGGCAAGACACTCATTTTGGTTCGGCGTATCGATTCCAGCGCATTCTCTTTCCTCTCTTTGGCTATCTGCTCGCACTTGGAAACGACGCGTGGTTCCCCGTGTCATTTCTCATTATAAATATTCTGGCATCCATCGGCTCTCTGGTGCTTCTGCTTCTCACGGTCAAACGTATGAGCGTACATTCTTTCACCATTCTCTGTAATCCTGCGATTCTCGTCGGGATCCTCTTTTCTCTCACAGAACCACTCAGTCTTTTTTTCATAATGCTGTTCTTTTTCCTCTGGGAACGACAGGGAAGAACGATGGGATTTCTTGCGTCTCTTTCGTTGCTCCTCTCTCTGCTCAGCAGGGAAACGACTGTGTTTCTCATTGTTCTTCTCCTTGTATGGGCGCTTGCACACAAGCGATGGCGCGATACGATATGGTTATTATTCCCTGTCGGGCTCTTCCTGCTCTGGCAATACTTCCTGGCGCTACACTTTGATTCCATCGCATTTCAAGCAGGCGAAAGAATTATGAATCTCTCGCTACGCGGCCCTCGACAGTTGATTGTATGGCTTTTTGAGAAAGTGAATAGCTATCGCCTGTCTTCCTTGCCTTTGCTCATCTTTCTCGTGCTGCTCTCTGCTCGGCTCATGCTGGATTGGTGGCGCGTGCGCATCTCCCGCAGCGTCGACATCACCTCATTCCTCCTCACAGGACTCGTGGGCACCATGCTCTCAATGGATCCGCACATGTGGGGGGTGATTACCAGTATCGGACGTGTGGTGACACCACTCTATCCAGTCTATGCGCTGTACGCCTGCTATCATGACACTCGGTTCATGCGCGGGCTTTCATTGCTCCTCATCGTGACGAGTGTTGTCTCGGCGATCGGCATCGCGCTCGTGCATCATCCGTATATCCTGTCATAATGTAGTCGTTATGCTCACACCCTCACACCGTCGCGTACCTCTTGCCTTTGCCGTCTCTTTCTTTCTTGTGGCGCTAGGGATATTTGCATTTTCGGCTCTCAACCGTCTGCCGCTCGTCATCGCCTCTCTGCCGACCTTGGACGGCACAAGCATTGTTATCGAAACGAAACGACTGGGTGGCGCTTCGAGGCCACTGTACTACCGTGTGGTAGAAGATGGTGTGACGGTGGTGCCTGCGACGTACTTCGATACACTTGGCGATGTCACTCCTCGCTATACCACTGTCTCAGACGGCGCATTTCTCTTCGGAGTGATAGATGAACATGAACCCAATCTCATGCTCCTCATGCACGATTTCAGCACGGGTGAAACATGGCCGCGCAGAGCATTGGCTGATGATGGAAGCATTGCTACTGCTCGTGGCAAAAAAATGATTGCAGCCCTACACAAAGCACATCCAAACACTTCGTACTCACTTCTCATCTTCAGAGGCCCGCCTGTGAAGCCCTGAGGAGAGTTGAATGGACAGCACGTTAATGATATAATAAGAACACTTTTATATAAACATGTCGAATACAAATAACAATGAGAGCAACAGTAACGAAAATCAATTAAAAGTGCCTGAACTTTTGGCAGTTGCTGATACGGTGAATCCAGAAGTAAAAATTGAATTACGCAATACTCGTAATCAGCTTGTTGTTATCTTTGGAGATACGCATTTAGGGCAAGATGGAACTCAAAAAAACTTGAATGAAATGAGGAATCACATAGAAAGAGAAAGGAACGCTGGACAAGTATTTTCATGCATTGTCGATATGGGGGATATCATGGATAAGGCTGGAAAAACGCTCTATGAAGGAAAAAGACAAAAGATTCTCAAAGATCGCAGGAAGAATCTAGTAAAGATGTATAAATAATAAAACGAAACCACATATAGTCGCTGCAAGAATAATAAAAATCTGGAGGAAAGCAGCAGAAGCAGCCATCGCAGAAAGAATACAACTCGCTCAAGCAGCAGGAATTCCACCAGACCGTTATTTCGTCTTTACGGGAAATCACGATCTGCCTCGTGCACCCGATGGACTTACACAAGATGAAACTAATGTATTCGATAAAGAAGTTCTGGCAACTTGGAAGCAATTACATGAGAAGGCAGGCCTCACTCTCCTAACAACTCGTCCAGATGAGATTTGGAGAGGTAATTTACCAGTGTTAGGTGCGTACGGCAGAACACAGTTATTGCATTATGTTGCGAACGGTGGGCCAGCTTTGCAGAAATTAGGCGAAGGTCATAATGAAAGTGTGCAAGAAAAAATTCGTGATGGATTCAAGAGAGTTCGCAGCGGTATTGGATTGCAGTTGGGAGCTGATTTACACACGGATAAACATCATACAATAATAGTTGGTAAGCACTGGCATCCTGCGGAGGACATTAATTATCTTAGGACGTTTCAGGTACCCGCGCTCAATGGCAACAATTGGTTTATCGCCGATGGTAATAGCAATTTTTATTCCATCGATCAGCATGGCAAGAAAACTCCACTCGAAGTTGAAAAAGGTGACGATGCACCCTCTCAATTCAATGGGATACCCAACAATGAACAAGATCCGTTTCATACCTTTCAGGTGACTACTCAAAAGCTAGAGCGGGGTGAGGAAGATCAGTCAAGAATTGCTGCCTAAGATTACACAACAGAACAGACGCACGCCTGCTCAATGTATGCTATACTGTAGTGGAGAAACACACACACATGACATTGCAGCGATCACTCTCGGCATGGATGCTTGCGTGCGCCACATTCACGGTAGCGCTTGTGTCTGCATTAACGTGGTGGCTCGCCGCTTCGGCATCGCTCGTACGCTCCCTCGAACAAGTACGCTCTCTTGAGCACAGACAGACGTACCTCATCACGCTCGCTCGGTACACTGGCGATACAGAGGCACTCACGCAGGCGCGCACCGCTCAGCAAGAGATCAATCACGCTCTGAAGTCAGCCTCACAGGCATCTCCTTTGGCTGCTCAGGCGCTCGCCGTATCGTCGATAGCGAGATCGTATGAATCTCTTCAGACAATAGAAATTGATTTGCTTACTGCCATTGCGAAGAAGCAGGGAAAGCGGGTGGCAACCCTCTTTCAAGAATGGCGACAGCAACGAGTCGCATTTCATGCGCTGCTCGAGGAAAGCGTCACTGCTTTTTCGAGGCAAGCAGATATCCAAACACTACGACTCTCTCCGCGTGAAGATATTCGTATACTCGTAGCGCTCGCGGGGCTCACACTGGCGCTGCTTCTTCTGGCTGCATGGGCGATCTCACTGCTCGCTCGTGCTCGCGAGCTCACATGCGTGTCGAGGAAGGCCGCTCTTCCTGCATCAGCATCGGCACCGCCGAGCATGAGCGCACCGCTTGCCATGCCCCAACGATTGAAAGAGTCCCCCGTGAGAGAGCCAGAGCACTCCTCCAACTCAGACTCTCATCTGTTTGGGATCATCGAAGGGACAACCGATGCCATCGCCGCAATTGACAAGGACTATCGCCTCACTGCTTTCAATAGGAGTTTTGCCTCGCAGTGCATGCGTCTCTATGGCAAGCGTCTCGCAGTCAGCATGAGTATCATCGATGATGTGTTGCCGAACGATGCAGACACCAAAAAGAAAGCGCAGAGCCTATGGAGTCGCGCCCTCATGGGAGAAGAATTCACGGAGCAAGAAGAGCAATCGGATACCGTCGGCACTCACTGGTACGAACATTCCTACAGCCCCATACGTGACAAGAAGAGCGCTCCAGTGGGAGCGGTGCTCATCGTGCGCGACATCACTGACCGAAAACAAGCAGAGGCGAACCTTTTCCAGGCAAAAGAGCAAATCGAGCGCGAAGCCAGCAATGCGAGGAAATTTGAGCTCGCTGTAGAACGTTCAACTGATGCCATTATCATCACAGACAGAGCCGGCACAATCATCTACTGCAATCCTTCGCTCACAAGCCTCATCTCTCGTAAGCCGACGGATGTCCTGAATCGATCGGTTCTGACGCTCCTGCATGCGAGCGCAGAGAGCACCGCAAGCGCGAGCATCACGCAATCTCTGGAGGCGAGCGCCACCTTTCATACTGAAGATATCTTAATTGAGAGAGAAAAAGGCCAAGCATTCGCCGCAGAATTCACACTCTATCCCATCGTACGAGAGGGGAAATTGCCAGAGTTTTTCGTGGGAATCATCCATGATATCAGCCAAAGGAAGCAGCTCGAACGCGCACAGTCTGAATTCGTTTCTCTGGCGAGCCATCAATTACGCACGCCGCTGACAGCGATTCGACTTGCACTGGGCGCTCTCGGCAGGGGAGAAGTGGGCCTCATGCCGACGGAATCGGCAGAGATTCTGACACGAGCGATAGAGTATGGCGGGCACATGGCGCAAACCATCGATACGATGCTCAATATCTCTCGCCTAGAATCTGGAAAATTGACTGCCCAACGTAAAGAAACACCGCTCAAGCCAATCCTTGAAGAAATTATTTCAGAGCAGGGCCTCGAGCAAAAGCGCAGGAAACAGATGCTCACGCTCGATTGTCCGACGGACATCACGTTACTTTCAGACAGATCGCTTTTGAAGGAGGCTATAGGAAATCTTGTGAGCAATGCCATCAAATACACACCAGATGGCGGAACTGTCACTGTTTCAGCAGGTATAAAAGATGAACGAGCGGAAATCCGTGTGAGCGATACAGGATATGGCATTCCAGACGACGCTCAAGAAAAAATATTCAGCAAATTCTACCGTGCTGACAATGTAAAGGCTTTCGAAACATCAGGCACTGGGCTTGGGCTGTACCTCGTCCGATCAATTGCCGCTATGCTCGGGGGGACTGTCAGCTTCACGTCACGACAGAACGTGGGCACCACATTCCTCCTCAGCATTCCCCTTTCCCCTCCATAACATGAGTAAAACCATCCTCCTCGCAGAAGACGAATCATTCATCGCCATGCTCGTCAAACAACACTTGGAACAGCGTGGAGAGTTTAAAGTGAAAATCGTAGGCAATGGAAAACAGGCTCTCGCAGCAATCGAAAAAGAGCACTTTGACCTCATTCTCTTAGATCTCATCATGCCCGTCATGGATGGATATCAAGTGCTCTCACATCTCAAAGAACATCCCATAGTCACACCTATAGTCGTTCTCAGTAACCTTGGTATGGAGTCTGACAGAGAGAAGTGTATGAGCCTCGGCGCGTCTGCATACATCGTGAAGGCAAATAATGATGCCCCCGCGATCTTTGCGGCGATAGAGAAGTATCTTCGTTCATGAAGGCTATTTACGCGAGAAAGACTGTCACTTGTAAATATGCTTCTCTTTTCGATCGACGCATCATTTGCTATACTGATCGGATTTCTTCACACATACACACTCATCCCACCACCGCCATGACACTCGAAGCTTGCATTGCCCATGCCATCCACAAAGATCTCGATATCATCGAGGCGATGCCAAACGTTTATGAAGTTCCGTTTGAACAACTGGAACCAATGATAGACGACTACATCCACTCGCTGCAGCAGCGACTCGTCCACACTGTGAAAACGCTTGGGGAGCCCTATCTGAAAGCCAAAGATGCTGCGGGGCTCTGCATCACGTGTCTGCGCGCAGGAGTGACGTTGCCGCCCGAAATGATGCTCAAGATGTGCCAAACGATTCTCCAGCTATCGTCTCTCGATGCCACGTTCATTGCAGACGCTGAAGACGGAACAGCGTCTATCTACTACATGAAATTGTCTCTCGCGATCTAGCCCGAACAAATTAACGCTTGGCAAATTGTGGAGCGCGACGAGCTCTGTGAAGGCCGGGTTTCTTACGTTCTTTGATGCGGCTATCGCGCCTGAGGAAGCCCTGTTGCTTGAGTGTTGTGCGTAGTGAAGGATCCATGAGCACGAGTGCTCGGCTGATGCCAAGGCGAAGCGCATCGCTCTGAGCGCTCTTTCCGCCGCCTTCGATCGAGGCTTCGATATCTATCGTCTTCAGGCGATCTGTGATTGCAAGAGGAGCGAGGGCGTTTTCTGGAAAGATAGAAAAGAAGTAATCGTTCACTTTTTCATCGTTAATCGTGACGGTACCGGTGCCTTCTTGAAAGAGGCGTACGCGAGCGATGGCGCTCTTTCTCTTGCCGAGGGCATAGAAGTAGGGTCGTGACATGGCTTCAGAGAGGGAAGGGAACGGGTTTCTGTGCCGAAAAATCGTGCTCAGCTCCTGCAAAAATATGAAGCTGCTTGGTGAGCACGCGTTCGCGCATGGCATTCTTAGGGAGCATGCCCTTTACTGCGAGACGAATGACCTCGGTTGGCTTCTCATCGAGCATACGTCGTACGGATGTCTCACGGAGGCTGCCGAAGTAGCCTGTGTGTCTGTAGTACCTCTTTTGATCGAGCTTGGCTCCAGTAAGCTTAATTTTATCGGCATTGAGCACGATCACGTGCGCGCCGCACGGGAGGTGCGGTACGTATGAGGGAAGATTGCGACCGCGAATGACGGTGGCGATTTTCGTTGCGAGTCGGCCAAGTACGGCGCCGTTCGCATCGACGACATACCATGGTTTGACGGCCGACGGTTTGGGGAAAGAAGTCTTCATGAGGGAGTGGAAACGTCTTGTGCGGATGAAGAGGTTGGCATGGCGATGTTCTTTCCGGTTCCCTCGACGGGGGGTTCTGCAAATTCAGTTCCTACGAGCACAATGTCGACGAGCGATGCGCCGTCCCCTCCCCTCATGCCAACAGGCTTTATAGAGAGGAAGCCGGAGGAACGGTTCTTGAAGCGAGGCGCAAATACTTCAATGATTTTTTTGCTCGCATTGGGATGAGTGACGATTTCATTCATGCGACGGATGGCGAGATCCTTTCGCAAGGTTTTTCCCATTGAAATCACTCTCTCTGCGATGGGCCTCACGACACTTGCGCGCTTCTTGGTTGTGCGAATTCTCTCGTAGAGAATGAGAGATGTGACGAGATTTCTCAGCAGCATGCGCGCGTGATGTGGTTTCTGCGAGAGCCGGCGGCTGTGATTGCGATGACGCATGTGATGAAAGGTATCGGGGGCGAGAGTATAGGGAATGCTACGTTCTCCGTCTACAGAGATCGCTTAGTCTTCGGAGAGCGTAAGATTGCGCACTGCGAGTGTCTGGCGCACTTCGTCTAAAGCCTTGGAGCCAAAGCCGCGGAAATTGCTCAAGGTAGCAGGCGTGCACTTGACGAGCTGCTCGATGGAGCCCACTCCTGCGTTGATGAGAGAGTTGAGCGTGCGAGGTGAAAGATTGAGGATTTCGATGGGAGTGTAGCTCTCTTTAGCTGCCACTTTGTCCGATTCCGGAGCCACTTGGCTGGTGCGGGTGAAGTCGGCAAGGAATTCCTTCTCGACGGTTTCTTGGTCGAGCGAAAAGAAGCTGAAGTAGTTGCTCAGAAGCTGACTTGCGAAGCGTACTGCTTCCTCTGCCGTGAGAGAACCGTTGGTGACCACTTCTAACACGAGCTTTTCTAAGTTCGTTCGCTGGCCCACACGAGTGGATTCTACATCGAAGCGAACGCGTTCGACTGGGCTAAAAATAGTATCGATATGAATGAGGCCTGGTTCATTGTGGCGCTTGTTGCGCTCCGAAGCGGGCTGGTATCCCACTCCTTTCTCAACCGTGAGGTCGAGCTTGACGCTCGCTCCCTTCTCGAGGCGGAGGATTTCAAAGTCTGGATTAAGGACTTCAATATCCGAGCTCACCTTCATGTCTCCTGCAGTGAGGACTTTGGGGCCTTTGCCTTCGAGCGTAATGACCTCTGCATCTTTATGATGCTTGCGGAGCTTCACCTGCTTGAGGTTTAAGGAAATGTCGAGGACTGACTCTCTCACTCCTTTGAGCGCAGTGTACTCATGGCTGGCGCCGTGCAGCCGAAGAGAGGCGATGGCTGCGCCAGGCAAGCTGCCAAGAAGCGTGCGACGGAGGCTGTTTCCCAGCGTCATGCCGTACCCTGGTGGCAAAGGACCGATGGTAAAAATGGCATGACGAGCATTGCCTTTCTTCACGAGGTCAGTCGTGACTTTAGGTAGTCCGATTTCTTCCTGAATGATGTGCATAGGGGAGAAGGGAGGAAGAGTGAGTGAAGGGGAAGCGGAACGGAGTGTGAAACGCCTGTGTACGGATTAACGAGAGTAGAATCCAATGACTTTTCTCATATCAATCGCCTGCTCAAAGTGTGCGTCTTCCGAGGGAAGGGCAATCACCTCGAACGAGAGATTGGCAGGGTCCACTTTCAACCAGCTTGGCGGAGTGTAACGCTGGTGAGCCTCTACAATAGACACGAAGACAGGCGACGCCTTGCTCTGGGCGCGCACGGCAATTTTGTCTCCGATCTGCAGCTGGTACGAGGCAATGGTGACGCGACGGCCATTGACGGTGAATATGCCATGGGATACGAATTGCCTTGATTGCAGGCGCGTGGAAGAAAAGCCCGCACGGTAGAGTGCGCTGTCGAGCCTTCGTTCGAGCGAGGCTTTCATGATGAGGTCTGTCTGACCCACGCGCTCAGAGGCTTCAGTGAATATGCGAGAAAGCTGCCTGTCATGCACGCCGTATGCGGCACACACCTTCTGCTTTTCAAGCAGTTGTCTCGCGTACTCCGAGAGTTTGGGGCCTCTGCCGGAGGTTTTTGCCGACTTGCCCGGGCCACTCGGCTTGCGCTGGAGGATCTTATTGTACTTCTCAGATCCATAGAGATTGATGCCCTGTCTACGGCATTTCTTTGCTTTGGGACCGGTATATCTCATGATGAAGAGAGAATGGAAAAGAAATTCAAGATTGCTTACACACGACGGGGCTTTGGCGGGCGGCATCCCCCGTGAGCAATGGGCGTGCGATCAATGATGCTATCGAGCGTAAGACCGGCAGTCTGGAGCCCGCGCACTGCTTGCTCCCTCCCTGGACCAATGCCTTTTATTTCAATGGAAAGTGATTGAATGCCAAACGCCTGCACTGCCGCCATTGCCTTCTCTGCGGCCACTTTTGCCGAATACGGGGTAGACTTGCGACTGCCCTTGAATCCAGATGATCCGCTGCTCGCCCATCCGAGCACCTGTCCGTGCAAGTCGGTGATGGTGACAATTGTATTATTCTCGCCCGCGAAGATGCACGCGCGTGCTTTGGGAATACTGCGCTTGACCTTCTTTCTTTTGCGAGGAGCTTCGGCTGAAGCCGACGCTGTGGGAGTAACCTTTGATGGAGGAGTATCAGCCATAGACAGGGCGTGGGTGGAGGAAGATTACGTCTTGGTGAGGGTAACGCGTCCGGAGAGGCCAGTCTTGCGCTTGCCGCGGCGGGTGCGAGCATTGCGTCGTGATGTTTGACCGCGAACGGGAAGCTTCTTCTTGTGGCGATACCCCCTCCACGTGCCAATATCTTGCAGACGCTTGATATCGAGCGAGACTTTTCGCGCGAGGTCTCCTTCAGTTGTCTTCTTCTCTATGAGAGAGCGAAGCAAGCCTTCTTGTGTCTCTGTGAGCTTCTCTGCTTTCAGGTTCGCATCGATCTTCGCCTCGGCAAGAATGCTCCGAGAAGAGGAGCGGCCAATGCCCTTGATTGCCGTGAGAGCGATCTCGATACGTTTCTGACCCGGGAGGACGACGCCTGCGATACGAACCATGGAGAGTGGGAAAGTAGAGGTGAAATGGATTAGCCCTGACGCTGCTTGTGGCGAGGGTTCTTGCACACGACTCTGCGAACGCGCTTGCGCACGATGATGCGACAATCTTTGCAACGAGGCTTAATGGAAGGATGAACTTTCATGCGAGGGCTAAAGGAAGTGCGTAGGCTATGCTGGGGTGCTTGCTTGTGAAGCAGAGGGAGAGAGTGACGTGTCATCCGAGCGGAAGCGATACACGATGCGACCCTTTTGAAGATCGTAGGGTGTCATTTCCACTCTCACGCGGTCACCGGGGAGAATGCGGACCTTGTTGACGCGCATGCGTCCGGCGAGATGGCAAAGGAGCTCATGATTCTGCGCTTCTTGCGATGTGATGCGAACTCTGAACGTGGTGTTAGGATAGCTCTCTTCCACCACACCGATGAGTTCGATCACGTCTTTAGACACAGAGAAAAAACAAGAAGAAAGCCGAGGAATCCTACAGATTGAAGAGCTCGCGCGCAAGGCAAGGGGCAGCGAAAACACAGAGAAGTAACTATAATTGACTTGACTTAAATTAATAAATGCATAATAATTAGCTTATTATGAAAGAAGAAGAAGAAGAAGAAATTATAATGCGACAGGCAAATCGATTGCTGCCCTTGTGTGAAAAACAAAAAATTACCCCAAATTCGATAATTACATCGGTAATAGGAGATGTGCACTCTGCTACTCTACTGGAAAAATTTAATTTAGAATTATTAGATGAATTTTTAAAAAAAGATCAAGTTAATCTAAGTAATGCAATAAGCCGTGGGCTCTCTCCGAGAGAGTATAATACTCTCATACAAGAGTATTTCAGAAAAAGGGTAAATGAAGCGCTTTGCGCAGAGCGTAAAGAAGTTTTTGAGGGCCTGATTAAATCATTAATTTCTGCAGTGATTCATAGAAATCGTGATGCAGAATTAGACGCACTACAAGACTCTCATAGTGCAGAAGATGTGCAATATATTTTTGCTATGATTCTTTATAAAATTTTATTCAGTCTCACAGGAAGATCTCATCTTTAGTGCAAGTATCACGCAATTACCTCACAACCACCCTTCGTGATGAGCAGTGTGTGCTCAAAGTGACAGGCGAGTGAGCGGTCTTTCGTGCAGATTGTCCAGCCATCATCCAATGTCTTAATGCCCGCTTTGCCATTGGTTGCAATCGGCTCCACCGCTATTAGTGTCCCCGCGGGCAGGAGAGGCCCTTTCCCCTGCACACCGAAATTGGGGATGTCGGGATACTGGTGTAATTGTGATCCAAGGCCATGACCTGTGAGCTCACGGACGACACTGTAACCGGCTTTCTGAATGCGATCTTGAATGAAAGAAGAGAGCGTGCCGACAGGAATGCCAGCGCGGATGACATCTCGCACAACATCCTCGAGCGTTTGAGATACACACGCAAGAAATTCGCTCACTTCGGAATCGACTTCCCCCACCGGAACAGTGATGCACGCATCAGTATTCAGGCTATCGTAGAGCACTCCCCCATCGAGAGACACGATGTCACCCTGCTTGAGAACCCGCTCACCGGGGATACCGTGTACCACTTCTTCATTGACGGAGATGCAGAGTGTTGCTGGAAAGCCGTGGTACCCCTTGAATGCAGGGATTCCTCCCCTGTCACGGATGAAGGTTTCTGCGGCAGAGTCGAGGGATGCAGTCGTCACGCCTGACCTCACAAGGGAAGCCACATGCTGAAGGCAGTCTCGGAGGATTGCTCCTCCAATGCGCAGAGATTCTACTTCGGCGTGGGAGAATAGCTGGAACTTGTCGCCGTATGTCATGTTCTTAGACTACAGTGATTCGTCAAGGCTGTCTGCTCATCTTGTAGCGAGTGCTTCCTGCAATGCTGCAT
The DNA here is from genome assembly GCA_964580035.1 of uncultured Candidatus Peribacteria bacterium. Lineage (GTDB taxonomy): Bacteria > Patescibacteriota > Gracilibacteria > Peribacterales > Peribacteraceae > CAZOJC01. The sequence goes on along the minus strand of CAZOJC010000005.1, from coordinate 1,180 downwards.
AGACCTTTTTTGCATGGTTATAAACCACTACTCCTTCATCTGGACGGAGAGTAGAGTAATCAAATTGCGGCTTTGCATCAATAACAATAAGGCGACCATTTTCATTATACGCTTCTATTACTGGTAATGTATATCTGAAAAAATCTTCAACACGACTTTCTCTCGCTTGCTTATCCACGTCATCTTTCCGAGGTTCCTCTCCTTTCGCTTCCATGCGTCGAGCACGAAAAAGCATACTTTCTAATGAAATATTTTTTATTTCTTCTCTAGTATTACCGATTTTTAGCAAGACTGCCAAAGGCAGTGGAAATCCTTTTTCTTGTAATAATTTATCCAGTGCATTTTGTTGGGGGAGTGTTCTTGGAAAACCATCCAAGTAAATATTGTTGTCCTGCTTAAGCTGTAATCCGTTCAAGTACTCTTCGAAAACTTTTAGCACCATATTATCTGGCACCAAACCACCATTCTCCATTATCTTGAGAATGTTAGGATATGTGGGGTGCTTTCTCATTTCCTCGCTGGAAGCGTATACTTCTTCTCCACTTTCTCTGGCGAATTTCATCATTAAACCCTTACCTGAGCCTTGAGGCCCCATCACAGTCGCAACTCTTCTTGAACTTCTATATGCATTCGTGAACTACCACCACCTTACGGTGGTGGCTTACACGAGTTTCAGCCGTTGCTGTCCGGCATCTTCCCTGCCCTGATGCTCAATGTATTTTCGAATAATCTCTTCGTTGATACCAACGGTGGATACAAAATAACTGTCTGACCAGATGCCATCTGTTCCCCAGTAGACTTCTTTCAAGAAGGGAAATTTTTGCTTGAGGTGACGAGCGGTGTTCACTTTGAGAATGTTCACCACCTTACCAACGGACATTTTGGGTGGAATCCAGAGCATGAGATGAACATGGTCTTTGTCATGATTGATCTCGAGGATCTCCACTTCGGGATAGTGGGCGGGGATCTCTCTAAGGATTTCGCGCATGTACGCAAAAATTCCGTCGTTGAAAATCTTGCGTCGGTATTTTGTGCAGAGAACAAGGTGGTAGATGCAATGATACACACAATTGGACTGCCTTTTGTACTGATGCTGCATGCTGCAATTCTAGACCAACGATGCCGGATCCCCTTCATCCACCCGGCTGACGCCGGGGGTTTTGCGGAGGAAGGATAAAAT
>CAZOJC010000004.1:0-105617 GCA_964580035.1 uncultured Candidatus Peribacteria bacterium | reverse complement strand
TCTTCGCTTTTCGCTAGCCACTGCCGAAGCTCTTCGGAAGACGAGAGTATTGCTTCTGCGCCTTGCTGCATCGGAGCAGACAGCATGCCGATGAATCGACCATCTCTGTCAAACGCGAACAGAGGGGACCCGCTCTGCGTGAGTGGAAGTGAAGTCGCACGGAGAGATCCGCTGAGTGAAGAAAGGGAAAGCGGCTGAGAAATTCTCGTCAGCGGAAGTGAGTGAGTAAAGCCATGCAATAGGACGGCATTGTTGGAAGGAACTGATGTGGTGTCCGCACTGAAATCAATCGAGTGAAACTTGTTCCAGTCATCCAGAAAATTGTGCACCTCAACGCAATCGGGCCTCACAGGAGCAAACGAGCGGAGAAGGGCAAAATCACGTGCGCGATCAATTCTCACTACTGAAGCAATACTTTCACATACAACAGAGAGAGATGGATGATCTGAAACGGACGCAATCAGAACACCAGCGCCGATATGATCGAGGGATACGCGGGAGAGGGTAGAGACTGTCGTGAGTAATTGACCAGTACGATCAACGTAGAGAGCAGAACCAAATGGCATCGTGGCGCCGTTACCGTCACGACGAGTGAGGAGAGACACTAACGCGTCGTCTGCACGATGAGAGAGAAGTGAAGCAGCACTGCTCTTCGAGGAAGACATCTGAGGAAGAATGATACGGGAAGCATCGTCCTCACGCGGAGGACGTGCGGAAGAACACGAAACAAACAAGACAATGCAAGCCAGCGTGAACAAAGACGATGTCACCCTCATGAAGCGGATTGTAAGATGACGCGCACGGAGGGACAAGCCAGCTCACCGAGCACGCGTGCAACGAATGGAGTGAATGCGTATACCCTGAGGAAGCTCATTATGAAGCCATGCTACACACTGTTCTGCTCGCTCTGTGCACTCTTGCAGAGCAATGGCGTTCTGAGCGTGGATGATGAGAACGCCGTCTTTGCATGTCTTGGGGAGGAGTGAATGGCTATGAACAGGCATGTGAGTGGCGATCCACGACCGGGCTTTGAGGAGAGCGAGTCCGGCTACAGTATCTTGGTCTAGACCTCTCACTCTCATCACTGCTGGCAATATCTGAGAGAGTCTCTGCATAGATTATGAGTGTAGCTCACGAGCAAATATTGCAGCAATATTCTCGGCTGACACCTTCCACGAAAAGCGTTCATGCCACCCTTTTGCAAGCTCATCTCGATCGATGACACCCGCAAGAACACTCTCTATGCCTCTCGCAAGACTCCCGCTCTTATTCTCCGCAAGCAAAGCACAAGAAGATGTGGCTTCAACGAAACTGGGAAGAGCATACGCAACGACAGGGCATCCGCACGCGAGGGCTTCGATAATAGGAAGGCCGAATCCCTCTGCGAGAGAAGCGGTGACAAAACAACTTGCGCCAGAGTAGATGCTCGGTAAGTCCGCATCATTCACAGGGAATACTACTCGAGCTCCCGCCGGGAGCGTGTACTGAGAGACTTCTCTGCCACCCGTCACAAGTACGAGATCAATGTGAATGCGAAGCCGTGCAAACTCAGCGAGTAACCCAGGAATATTTTTATGTTCTTTTGCGCTTCCCACATACAGAAGGTATGGATTCGGTATAGCATAAGAACGCCTGACTCTCGCCTGCTCACTCTCGGTCTGAGGAGAGAAGTGTGGTGAAAGGCCCGGGTGTACCACTGTGATACGTTCTGCACGCACTGAAGGGTACTCAGTCATGAGCGCGGATGCCGTTGCCTGACTCACGACGACAATGTGCTTCGCGCGTTTGATTGCGGCACTGAAGATGGCTCTGTAGGCAGTGCGACGAAGAATGCCGGCAGCATTCGGAAAATCGTGCAAAATGAGATCATGCACCGTGCAGACAAAAGGAATCGGCATCACGAAAGGAACATTGAATTGAGGAGAGAAAAAGAGATCTGCCTTCAGTTTCGAAATCAGTAACGGGAGCAACGCCTGTTCAGCAGGTGAGTAGTGCGGAACGTCGAACACGACTTGCTGTGCCGTGCGATCTCGTCCAAACGTAGTATCCTTGTGTCGAGTGAGGAGGATGTATTCCCAAGGATCACTGCGAGCAAGCAGTGAAGACACGAGTTCGCGCGTGAATGTTCCGAGGCCGGTACGAGAGGAGGCAAAACGACAATCGACAATGATCTTCCGCATGGGTGTAGCATACAGGTATGAGGATAGATCGAGCAGTGTATGAGGCGGGCATAGATCCCATGGACGCAGAAGTGCTCATGAGCGCTCTGACGGGAAGGTCTCGAGCCAATCTACTTGCTCACGGAGAAGCAGTACTCACAGACAATCAAGAGACGGAGTGGAAACGATGGACGCAGAGGAGGAGAAATGGCGAGCCAGTGGCGTACATCACAGGGAAAAAAGAATTCTATGGGCGATCGTTTGTCGTGACCCACGACACTCTTATTCCTCGGCCAGCAACGGAGGGGCTCATCGAGGCAGCGCTCTCATTTCTCGATGGCATCGAGAGAGAAACAGTGATCATCGACGAAGGAATCGTAGCTCTGAGCCTCTCAAAAGGTGACAGACGTGATGTCTCCTGCATTGCAGACATCGGCACCGGGTGTGGATGCATCGCAGTAACGCTCGCAATGGAACGGCCAAAACTGCACTGCATCGCAACAGACATAGCATTGTCATCCCTCGATGTGGCAAAACACAATGCCGATCTCCACTGCGTCAGCGATCGAATGACGTTTTGGGAGGGCGATCTACTGTCTCCTATCACGGCTCTCACAGAGCCCTTCATTATTGTTTCGAATCCGCCGTACGTGCCTGAAGGCCAAGTACTCGCTCGAGAAGTATCGTACGAACCTGCAAGAGCGCTGTATGCCGGACGCGAAGGACTGAATATTCTTTCACGACTACTAAGAGAAGCGTTTCGACATCCCTACTGTCGAGGCATGGTATTGGAGTGCAGGGAGGACCAAGTAGGCAAGCTCAAGGAAGAGACGCTTGCAAACGCCTGTGATACCCTTGCCTTGTGATGCGAAATGGACGCTCCTCATACAAGACGGCTCTTTCAGAAACGCAGCGAAAACGATCTTTCGAGCGACGCATACTCGTCGTGCACGGAGTGCTCTTGCTCTGCACTCTCACCATCGTCTCTCGCTTAATCGAACTGCAAATCATCAAACATAAAGACTACGCAGCCATTGCCCAAGCGCAACAGTACGGCGGTGTCACGCTGCCTGCTAAACGTGGAGAAATCTTGAGTCGAAACAGCAAAACAGATGAAACGAGCATTCTGGCGACCAACAGAACACTCGATCTCCTGTACATAGATCCAAGCATCATGACGCGGGATCATGCACTGATCGCCGATACACTGGCAGACATCCTTCTCACTCAAGAAGCAGACGCTGCTTGCCGCCAAGGAACTGCTGAATGTCCGACAGAACTCGTCAAATACTATCAAGACGCGTTCGATCCTCTGAAAAAATTTAGTCATGCGCTGCAGGCAAACTTAGGAGGCTCCGGTGCTGTATTTACCGGCAGCGGTTTGCTAGTACCAGTACCCATGTCACCAGCGCCGGTCCCATTGCCGGATATCACTGAAATGAGGCGTCTCTTCGCCAGGAATATAGAATCTCGCATACGCGAAAAACGAGTGACGTTTGTCGTGCTTCAATACGGAGCCAACAAAGTGCAACAGGCAAAAGTAGCCGCGCTCAATATTGCGGGAGTGTACGTCAATCCTGAACAAAAAATGATCTACGTGAACCCGGAGATTATCAATCAAAAGAAAGTAAATGAAATAGCTCGCATCCTATCTCCCATACTCGTGCAGGACATTGGTGCGCTCAAATCGCTTCTCTCTCAACGAAAGCTGCGCTACGTGCCGATAATGGGAAAGCTGCCTCCTGAGATGTCTCAGAAAATTCGAAAGCTGAAAGAAGCATCAAGAAAATCTATTCAGAAAGCCATAGATGAAGCCAAAGATGCCAAAAGTGCGCCCAAACTTTCAAACGATCCATACCGTGCGCTCGCGCTCATCCCGGAACATTGGCGCTTCTACCCCGATACACGCATCGCATCTCACGTGCTTGGCTTCATAACCCTCAAAAATAGAGGGCGACAAATACTGCAAGAACCGCAGTACGGCATTGAGCGTTCATTTGACCAGATACTGAGAGGCCAAGAAGGTCTCATCGCTTCAGTGAGCGACCCTCTCGGAGGCCAAATCGTTTCGTCTGACCAAACCTTCATCGATCCCCGCGACGGGGCTACAGTCGTATTAACAATAGACAGATTCGTGCAAGAACGAGTGGAATCGCTCCTGGAAGCAATGCTTCAAAAAGTGGATGCTGAAAGCGGACAGGCAATCGTTATGGATCCGTTCACAGGAAAAATTATTGCCATGGCCAATGCCCCTCGCTTTGACAACAATCGGTATGCTGCAGTGTATGAAAAAGAGCCTGTGCTTCTCACGCCGCAAGAAGAAGAGAAAGTGATTGTAGAAGTCTATGACCCCACGACGAACCTCAGAGTGATGAAGGCATTCCTTCCTCAGCTCAAACCTGAGAACCGCTCTTCGCTTTCACCCGAACTGCAACAGAAAGTGAAATCACTCGAAGAGCTCTATGACATGACATCCATCAGTCGCTATTTTCTCCCCATTGGAGATGTGGAAAAAAATAACAATAGAAGGGAAATTTTCCCGACAGAACAAAAAAGTGTTTGGCTAAAGTACAAGAATAATATCGGTATCGGCTCCTATGTGAATCGAACGATTCAGGAAATCTACGAACCAGGATCGGTGATGAAAGCAGTGACGATGGCGATCGCCATAGATCAAGGAGAGGTGACTCCCAGTGATACCTACGATGACTTAGGTCCCGTGAAAGTGGATGAATTCCCCATTAGAAATGCATTGTCCAAGTACTACGGCCTCGTGAGCATGACAGATTGTCTTAGCTTTTCCATCAATACGTGCCTCCAGAGCGTGTCTCAAAAGTTAGGACGAAAACTCTTCCATTCGCAGCTACAAAAATTCGGCTTCGGATCTGTGACGGGTATTGAACTGGATAATGAGCTGCCTGGAGCGCTCAAAGACTGGAGAGCATGGAGAAATTCCGACCTCTCCACTTCGTCGTTCGGCCAAGGTATTTCTGTCACCCCCCTACAAATGATCACAGCGTACGCGCCGCTCGCAAACGGAGGGAAACTCGTCAAGCCGACGATCATCGACGAAATTCAACACAGTGACGGCACGGTAGTCAAAAATTCGCCGACGGTCATAGGTCAGGTCATCAAGCCAGAAACCTCAGAAACCATTACCGCAGTGCTCGTTCGCAGCGCAGACGACGGTATTGCGTTTGCGGGAAAACCGAAAGGCTACATCATTGCAGGAAAAACTGGTACAAGCCAAATAGCCGGCCCTGGAGGAAAGTACGAAACGGGAACCGGATCGACCATTGCCTCCTTCGCAGGCTACGCGCCAGTTTCTCATCCTCGGTTCATGATTCTCGTTAAACTGGATAGACCCAAGCGTGATGACTTCGGTTCAAAGTCGGCCGCTCCGCTCTTCAAAGATATTGCGACATTTCTCTTTGAATACTACGGCATTCCGCCCGATGACAAGAATCGTCGATGATCCCGTCACTTCACCGTGACACTCTTCGCAAGATTACGCGGCATATCTGGATCTTTTCCGCGGCAGACAGCAAGGTAGTATGCCAAAATTTGCACCGGAATGATCGACACTATGGGCTGCGCTGCTCCGACATCGGGTACCTTGATCCACAGGTCAAAGCTAGGATGATGCTCAGGCGCAACGGCTATGATGAAGGCTCCGCGCGCCTTTAGTTCCATAATATTGCTGATCATGTCCGTCTTCACTTCGTCGTTTCCGACGAGAGCGATGCACGGCGTTCCGTTTTCAATGAGGGCAATTGGACCGTGCTTGAGCTCTCCGGCTGCGAATCCTTCTGCGTGTACGTAGCTCACTTCCTGAATCTTGATGGCGCTCTCGAGGGCCATCGGATAGTGCCAGCTCTTGCCGATAATATACATATTGTCATGGGTGTGAATCTTCTCTGCGATAGATGCGATGCGCTCTATGTAACGCGGGTTGAGCATGTCATTTATTTTGCCACCAGCTTCAAGAAGGAGCGTTCTACCTTCATGAAGCTTGCCTGCCACTGCGTGAGCAACGAGAAGCAGCACCGCCATCTGTCCTGTGAGTGCCTTCGTCGACGCAACAGCGCGCTCAGGACCAGCATTGATATGAAGAGAATAGTCTGCAGCTCGGTCAATGGAAGATCCTTTCGCGTTCACAATAGCAAGCACTTTCGAGCCTGCTCGTTTCGCCACAGAAATTGCCTCAAGCACATCTGCCGTCTCTCCACTCTGACTGACAACGATTATGAGGCTCTCAGGCTTAAGGAAGTGGTGATAGATTTTAAATTCGCTTGCCGGCACGAAATTCACATGACGCTTGGCGACGACTGAAAAGAAATAATCTGCCGTCATGCAAGCCTTGCCAGCCGTCCCGCACGCAGAAAGTATGCAACCAAGGCAGGATTCGATAGCCTCGGCAATCGTCCGAATTTCATCGTCATCTTGGTGTACGGCACGAATGATGGATTCTTTCTGATCCATAATTTCTTTGAGCATGAAGTGTCTGTACTGTCCTTTTTCAGCATCTTCAACGTCCCAATCAATGTCTATGCGGCGCTTTTCTCGCGTCTCTCCGGTAGTGAGAGAAGTGAATGCAATGTCTTTTCCGTCTGTCACCACCATTTCATTGTCATCGAGATACATGACCGTCTTCGTATGCTGCATGAAGGCTGGAATGTCCGATGCAATGAAAAATTCATCCTGCCCGACACCAACGATGAGAGGGGAGCCGGTGCGAGCAGCAAACAGCCTATGGTTGGTGGCATCGAATGCGAGAATGGCGTATCGACCATGAAATCGCTGAAACGCCTTCGTGACCGCTTCCTCAAAAGAGGCGCCCTGCTTCATGTATTCTTCAATGAGGTGAGGAGCCACTTCAGTATCCGTCTCGGAGAGGAAGACGTGTCCTTTGCTCTTAAGCTCGTCTCGAATCTCCTCGTAGTTTTCAATAATTCCATTATGCACGAGTGCTATAGATCGATCGCAGCTGAAATGAGGGTGTGCGTTCTCTTTGGTCACCGCGCCATGAGTAGCCCAGCGGGAATGGGCGATGGCAAGGGAGGACTGAAAAGAGAAATCGTCAGTTGAAACGCTGCTGATCTTGCCGACATCTTTGCGAGATTCAATGCCACTGGCTGTGGACGCAGCCATGCCCCACGAATCGTATCCACGGTACTCAAGCGCCTTAAGCCCCTGAATGACGATGCTTCCCGCATTTGTACGATTGCCGATGTACCCAAAAATGCCACACATGCAGAAAGTGTAGCAGATGAGGGGAGAGATGTAAGAAAGACTTTTTTTAAGCTGAATAGGCATGTAATGCCATATGATTTTCACTCTCTCCAAAGCCAATAAGTGCAACTTTGAAGAAAAATACTTGCCAAAATAGATTTTTTGGAATGGAATAATGAAGTATTTTTTCCTCACTCTTATATGTCTCGCATGATACTTTCAGATAGTGGTCAGGATTCTAAAGAACCTGCAGAGAATCTGAGTGGGGTCGGCGCTGGAGCAGAACATGGATCACCTAGTGAAGTGAAGCCTAAAAAAAGGAAAGAAATGCAGCAACCGACATCTCCGCAGACACTTCCGGCTGCTGAAGAGACGATCTCTCAGATCTACGAAATGATAGCTCTGACACGAGAACGGGGGTTATCAAATAGACAAGGGCATGGCGTCTAGCTCTTCACAGCGAACCTGCCAAGGCAACTTGAATTTGTTGTTTAGTTTCTCGCATACGCCGATTCACCGATTTTTGGGTAATGCCAAGTTCTGCTGCAATAGCTTTGGAAGTCTGCTCTAAGAAAACTTTACGGAGAAAAATCTCTACTGAGAATGAGAGATGAGGAAGGCTTCTTGTATCCTCATCTGAAAGTGTATGACCAGCCATTTTTCGGATCAATAATGAAATGGCTGATTCTGTTAAATTGGTCGTACCTTTCATTTTTTTCGCATTTATTTCTTCGAGAATACGGACTAATTGCTCTCGAGTATCAAGATCCAAACTTTCCCAACCTTGTAATGTACCATAGGAACGCAAAACAATGCCGTCTTCAGTAGTAGGCATATTCGTTAAGAACCTATGATAACGTCTCAAATAATCAATGCAGGCATTGTTAAGGGCTTCAAAAATGTACCCTCTGACACTCTCCTCTCCTCTGCTAAGATCAATGTTCGATATAAGAATTTTCCAAATCACTTGTTGAACCAAGTCTTCTGCATCAGTTGGTTGTATATATGGATATTGTAGGCGAATATCTCGAAGCATATCAGGATATATTGCCACTATCAGTTCGTGAACATCTTGCTGTTGATCGGTTCTCGAACCCTCAAGCACTCCTGCACTCATATTTCTATCATGAAACTTTAAAAACTATTGTCAATCAAATGGTAAAGCCTATACTAGGGCACCAGTTGACTCTCGCCCCCTTCTTCCGTACCCTCTGAGCCCAATGCCTATCATCAAATCAGCCATCAAGCATGCAAGACAGTCTGAAGTGCGCCGAGCCCGCCGTCAGCCATTCAAGACGCAGATGAAGACTGCCATGCGAAAAGTAACCGACTTTCTTAAAGACAAGAAGGTAACAGAAGCGACAGCGGCTCTCCCTGCTGCATACAAAGCTATCGATATGGCAGCAAAGAAGAACATCATTCACTGGAAGAATGCAGCGAGGAAGAAATCTCTCCTGCAGAGACGCGTGTCACCAAAGCAAGCCGCGTAGCAATCCTATGATCGGAGAAAAGTTACGCTACACTGAGTGTCGTGGCGCCTATTCTCGCACTCGACATCGGCAAAAGGAGAACGGGTGCCGCCCTCGGTGATGATGAGCGCCCTTACATTCTTGCACTCAATACAATTCATCACGTGTCTGAAAATGAGCTAGTCAACAGTGTATCAATTATTGTAAAAGAGAAGAGTATAACACGCATCATTCTTGGGTTGCCTCGCCGCCTCGATGGCTCCATCGGAAAGCAGGCAACATTCGTCCATCAGGTGGGAGACATGATCGCAGAAGCGACGAAGATAGCACCCGAATACATCGACGAGAGGTATACCTCATTCAGCTCGAAGGAAAGCCAAGAATCAGACAAAGACGCGTCGGCCGCCTGCTCGATTTTAGAGGTCGCTCTGTCACGAAACAGGAGCATTTGACAAATTTGTAATTAGTTATAAAATTAGATAAGTTTTTCGTGCGCATGTTCGCTCAAATGAACGGAGATGTGAGGGAAAATGTTTCTGGAAAATGGATTGAAACTTGATCTTTATTTCCCGTCCAGCTTCTGGTAAAACAAGATGGTTTACTCAATTCCTCTCCCTATGACCTCATCTACCACCTCCTCACAAACTCAGTCTGCTGGCCTCAAAACTCAACTATCACTCAATCTTCAGGAGCTCCTGAACGATCTCTTTCTCGTACTCACGCAAAAAGAAACAGAGGTGATTAAGCGACGGTTTGCGTTGGCCGGCAATCAAAAGCAGACACTCGAGAAGATAGGGAAACACTTCAATGTGACCAGAGAGCGCATTCGCCAAATTGAAAGCATCGCACTGTCCAAGCTCAAGCGAACGGTTCGTACCACGAAGCTCAATGACATCAACGAGATGGCTAAAGCAATGCTGCGCTCACACGGAGGGGTGATGCCGGCGAGCGAACTCGTCTCTGCGATGCTCAAGAGACTGCACGGTACCACTGCGATTGACGGCGCGATATTGAGTCTCTCATTTAGTATCGATAATGAAATTTCCTCTGAAGGAAACAGTCAAACATATAAACAGTTTTGGCGCCTCACATCGCTTCCGATGGAAGACGTAGCCTCAATCATCGATCTCGCTGTGAAGCTGCTCAATAAGAGGCATGCATGTATGAAAACCGCTGAGCTCGTTTCATCGATCCAATCCATGCCAGCGTTTGAGAAGCGACCCGTCACACAAGAATTAATCGTCAGCTGTCTATCCATTGATGAACGTCTGCGTGAAATACCAGAAGGGTGGGGGCTCACGGAATGGAGATTCGTCCGTCCGCGCTCTATCAGAGATAAAGTGGAAATTATTCTCAAAAAGACAGCTCATCCTCTCCACTTCATGGAGATTGCAAACAAAATTAAAGAAGCGAACTTCGATCACAAGAATGTCACGGTACAAGCCGTGCACAACGAGCTCATTCGGTATCCTCAATTTGTCCTCGTCGGCAGAGGGCTCTATGCGCTGCGTGAATGGGGGTATGAAGCCGGTACTGTTGCGGATGTCATCGAAAAGATTCTGAAAGAAAAAGGCGCTCTCAGTAAGAAGCAAATCATTGAAGAGGTGAGCAAGCAGCGCACTGTAAAGGTGGGTACAATTTCCTTAAACCTTCAGAAAATGCCGTATTTCGTACGCGTCGGACGTGCTGTGTACGATTTCGATGCCAAGAAAAAGAAATAGTGCTAGCGTAAGCCGGCTACAACACTTCTCTCTTCGATGTATGCGTAGATCTGCAGTTGCACTACATGTCAGCATCGTTCTGTGCATCTTCGTACTAGCTTCGTGCGGAGCCCGTGAAGCAGCTGAGATGCCAAGGCAGGTGAACGCAACAGGAATGCTCTCTTCCGTAGAGCTCTCGCTTGTGAGACGGGGAACGCACTCTCTGCTCTCAGAGAGCGGCGAACGCTACTTCCTCGAGAGCAAAACCAAGAATCTTCAACCGTTTGAAGGGCACCGCGTCACCGTCAGTGGCAGAGTAGAACAGAATGTCTACACAACGGATGATCCCGTCATTGTGGTAACAAGCATCACATCACTCGATGAAAGCGTGGACACGCATGAATGGAGTATTCCCGCTCTGGGGATCACACTCACTGCACCGTCTCTCTGGAAGGCAAAACTTTCTGGCTACAGTGCAAAATTTAGCCGTATCGGCTCTCATCCCATTCTCACTATTTCACAGAAAGACGCTGAAGCCCTACCTCAAGGAGGGGAAAAAATGATTGTCGCAGGAAGAAATTCTGTGCGGATTTCTCGTGCAAACGGCATAGAAGAAGTGACGATTCTCGACCAATCACGCATCATTTCTCTGCTCTTTGACCGTGAAGCATTCGAGAGTGACGAAAGCGCGAGCGCACAGATACAGTCGGTGCTATCCAGCATCGTATTTCACGAAAGAAATGCATCATCGGAAAGCACGACGCGTGTCACCGGAAGTGGGAGCGGAATGCCCTGCGGAGGCAGCGCTGGCATTCTCTGCGCACATGGCTATTTCTGCGAAGTGTCCGATAGACAAACGGGAGTAGGCAAGTGCGCAAAGAACGAATGACGCGATCATCGGGGTGTACATTCATACACCACAACGAACGTGAGTGGCTGACAAGTAGTAATAGTTGACTGAACAAAAGAACTGGCCATAATGGGGTGTACTTTCTTACACCTTTCTTTCCTCATTCACCTCCTTATTATGTCCAAAGCTTCTACTGCCTCATCTACCACCATGCAGACAACGTCCTCAAAAACAACTGCGAAACGAGAAGAATCGAAAATAGCGAGCAGCATCGAGAACGCTAAAAAAGCAGCGCTCAAATCAGCCCTCTTAGAAATTGAGAAAGAGTACGGAGCAGGAGCCATCATGCAGCTCGGCACTGCCGGAGATAATAAAATTGAAACGTTTTCAAGTGGCTCTCTCGCGCTCGATATCGCACTTGGCGGAGGCATTCCACGAAGCCGCATCATCGAAATTTATGGACCAGAATCATCCGGGAAAACCACGCTCTCTCTCCATGCTATTGCAGAAGTGCAGCGACTAGGAGGAAGAGCCGCATTCATCGATGCAGAGCATGCTCTCGACGTGCAGTACGCAAAAAAGATAGGAGTGGATATCGACTCTCTCTTAGTCTCTCAGCCAGATAACGGGGAGCAGGCACTAGAAATCACAGAAACACTCGTGCGATCGGGAGCCATCGATATCATCGTCATAGACTCTGTCGCTGCCCTCACTCCCAAAGCGGAAATTGAAGGAATGATGGGGGATAGTCACATGGGACTTCAGGCAAGGCTCATGAGCCAAGCACTTCGAAAGCTGACAGCAATCGTGAACAAAACCAATTGCTCGGTCATCTTCATCAATCAGCTCAGGATGAAAATCGGCGTCATGTTCGGCAATCCAGAAACGACGGCAGGCGGACAGGCGCTGAAGTTTTACGCATCCCTGCGTCTTGACGTGAGAAGAATCGACAAAATTACAGAAAAGGGCCCAGACGAACAAGAAATCGTTGGCAACAGGACACGCGTAAAAGTGGTAAAAAACAAAATTGCTCCGCCGTTTCGTCAGGCAGAATTCGACATTCTCTACGCCCAAGGCATCTCGCGTGAAGGCGATATTCTCGAGCTCGGCCAAAAATACGGGTTCATCGAAAAAGCTGGTGCATTCTTCAAAATAGGCGATGAGACAATAGGGCAAGGTCGCGTGCAAGCATGCCTGTATCTACGTCAGCACCCCCACATCAGTGAAGAAATCGAATTGAAGATTCGAGAGCGAGTGTCTGCAGGAGCGAATGTTGCTGCTTCGGCGCTGGAAGAAGTGGTGCCAGAGGAAGAGAAATGAACGCGGCATACTGATGGGAGCTATCACTTTCCCAAAGTGAAGCAATCACATACACTCATGCTCCCATGGCTCAAGTATTCCTCGATATTCAACCGCACAGTGCGGAAGCCGAAAGCACGCTCCTCGGCGCGCTTCTCCTCGATCCTGATGCAATCATAAAAGTATCAGATCTCCTGCAACCGGAAGACTTCTACGACCCCGCCTACAGGATGATTTACCAAGGAATGTACGATCTCTATCAAGCGCATCAACCGATCGATATCATCACCGTCACGAGTAAACTGAGCGACAATAATCGAATTCAGGAAATCGGAGGAAGCGCATTTCTCGCAGAGCTCGCATCGAAAGTACCCACTTCAGCGCATGTGCTGAAGTACGGTCACATTGTGAAGACGAAGGCCATCCACAGAAGAATTATTCAAGCAGGAGAAAAGATAAAAGCGCTCGGCTACGAAGTTGACGAAGATATTACGAGCCTGCTTGAACAAGTGGAGAAAACCGTGTTCCACATTTCAGCAACATTTCTCAAAGACACCTTCGTCCACATTAAAGATGTGCTGAATGCGCGATATGAAAAGTTTGCGGAATTACATGAATCCAAAGAGGGGGATCGCATCAAAGGCGTTCCGACAGGATTTCAAAGCCTCGACCAAAAATTATCTGGCTTCCAGCCGAGTGATCTCATCATCATTGCCGCTCGTCCGAGCATGGGAAAAACTTCTCTTGCGCTGAATATAGCGCAGAACGCCGCGATTAAATTTGGAAAGACCATAGGAATATTTTCCCTTGAAATGAGCAAAGAACAGCTCGTGGACCGCTTGTTTGCATCGATGCTAGGTGTAGATTCATGGAAGCTACAGAAAGGAAAACTGGATGACAGAGACTTTCAAAACATGGGTCCAATTATGGATGACCTCAATAAAGCCAATATTTTCATCGACGACTCAATGGGATCGTCTATTGCTGAACTCCGCGCGAAAACGAGACGTTTGCAGATGGAAAATGGACTCGATATGATCATCGTGGACTTCTTGCAGCTCATGAGCACTGGTAATCAAGGCTACGTGGGGAATCGAGTGCAGGAAATTTCTGAAATTTCTCGGTCGCTTAAGATGCTTGGCAGGGAACTCAAAATTCCAGTCATTGCGCTAAGCCAGCTCTCGAGAGCAGTGGAGAGTAGGCCGGGAAATATTCCTCAATTGTCAGATTTGCGAGAGTCAGGCTCCATCGAGCAGGATGCTGATGTTGTGCTCATGATGTACCGAGAAGATTACTACGAAGAAGATAGCGACCGTCCCGGGATTACAGACATTTACGTGAGAAAGCATAGAAATGGTCCTACGGGAAGAGTGGAACTTATGTTCAAAAAAGAGCAAATGCGCTTCTACGACATGGACAAAACACACTCCTCTCAGAGAGACGATGACGGAGAGTGAGGGAAAGAGGTACCTTTTATTTCTTTATTTCTTCTATGACGACCCTCGTACGACCAGAACTCTCGCTCATGGCCATGTTTGGCTATTCTCTCATTGCATTTCTGATTGGCATCGCAGCAACACCGTATTTCGTGAGTGTGCTTCGGCGTTATAAATTAGGGAAGAATTTACGGATCAATGCAGTAGACGGAAGCAGTGCTTCTGTATTCCTCAAACACCATCAAGGGAAAGCGGGCACGCCAACGATGGGAGGGATATTGATTTGGGGATCAATCGTGCTGACGGTGATCATCTCTCGCGCACTCTCATATTATGGCACCGTTGATCACTCGCTTCTCCAACGCGGCCAAGTGTACATTCCACTCGGCATTCTCGTGCTCTTTGGGCTCCTCGGAGCGCTCGATGACTACTTCAACATAGCGGGAATAGGTAAAAATAGGGGAATCGATGCTCTGCCAAAAATTCTCTTTTACCTCGTTGTCGGATCTGCTGTCGCTCTGTGGTTCTACTATAAGCTCGACTACCACACGCTACACATTCCTTTCGGTCGATACCTCGGGCTTGCGAATGAAAATATCAATATCGGATGGTGGTACCTCCCGCTGTTCGTGTTCGTACTCATCGGCACGACCAATGCAGTCAATGTCACCGACGGCCTCGATGGTCTTGCAGCAGGCCTTCTCATCATCGCATTTGGATCATTTGGCATAGTGGCATACGTGGAAGAACTCTACATTCTCTCAGGGTTCTGCGGAGTGGTGGTGGGAGCAGTCGCAGCATTTCTGTGGCACAACGTTCCGCCTGCTCTCTTCTTTATGGGAGACACAGGAGCCCTGGCGCTCGGTGGGACGCTCGCCATCATCGCGTTCATGATCAATCAGGTACTCATTCTGCCGCTTGTTGGCTTCATATTCGTCGTAGAAATGCTCTCTGTCATCATTCAATTAACAAGTAAGAAACTACGAAAAGGCAAAAAAATTTTCCTCTCCGCGCCACTCCATCATCACTTTGAAGCACTTGGATGGGGAGAAAGTAAAGTAACGATGCGTTTTTGGATCATCGGAGCACTCTTCGCGTTTGTGGGAGTCATCGCTGGCATCTACGGGTAGAGGGCATTTGATTCTTCAGTCGTTCTCTTCTACATTCTGGGTATGATTCGCGTCGCTATCAACGGATACGGCCGTATCGGCCGCAACGTCCATCGTCAATTTCTCGATTCATACGCCAAAGAGGTAGAGGTGGTGGCTGTCAACGCCTCTTCCGATGCCGCTATGCGTTCGTACCTGCTCAAGTATGACTCTCTGCACGGTATTCTAAAGCATGATGTGAAAGTGACGGGAACGGATTTTTCAGTGGACGGAAAGACAGTAAAAGTAGTGCGAGAAAAAGATCCTGCAAAATGCCCATGGAAAGAGCTAGATGTGGATATTGTGATAGAATCAACTGGTCATTTCACATCAAAAGATACTGCTGGAGGACATCTCGCTGCAGGCAGTAAAAAAGTGATTGTGACAGCGCCGATGAAAGACGATACGCCGATGTTTGTGAAAGGCGTGAACGATAAGGGACTCACGAAAGAAATGCATATCATTTCAAATGCCTCTTGTACTACAAATTGCATTGCGCCGGTCATTCAGCTCATGGACAACGCGTATGGCATCGAATACCTTCTGGTGAGCTCTGTGCATGCATTCACAGCGTCGCAGTTACTGCTCGACAATAAATCGCAAGAGGGAAATGAAGAATTGCGAAGGGCACGAGCCGCGACTCTCTCAGTGATTCCCACAAAAACCGGAGCAGTGAAGGCCTGCGCAAAAATCTTTCCGCACCTCAAAGGTCGCATCGACGGCATGGCGTTCCGCGTGCCTGTCCCCACAGTCAGCTGTGCGTACATGGCGTTCACTCTCAAAAATCCTACCACAAAAGAAGATATCCACGCTCGAATAAAGACTGCATCTGAATCGAAAGAAATGAAAGGTATTCTCGCCCTTTCCGAAGAACAATGCGTATCGATCGATTTTCAAACAGATCCTCATTCCTCCATCGTAGACGCGCCTTCTACCAAAGTGGTATCGGACCAGGCTGTTCAGCTGCTCAGCTGGTACGACAATGAGTGGGGCTACGCCATGCGTGTGACTGAAATGACTCTCTCTGTCGCGTCCTTTCTCTAAACTCTCTATGTACACCTCCACCACAAGAGCTTCACTCAATTCACACCTCTACGATGCGGGTGTCTCTCACGATTTACGGCATCTCATCAACGACATAGCGAGAGCTGGAAAGTATGTCCACAATGCCATTCGAACCACGGACCTCGGTCTTGCTGGCTCAGCAAATACATTCGGAGAGGATCAGCTCAAGCTCGATGTGCTCAGTAATACCATTATTAAAGAACACTTAAATGAAAGCCATCTCGTTCACAGCTTTGCCTCAGAAGAAGAGCCAGGCATGGCGTGTCTTCAGAAAGAAGGCATGTACACCGTCGTCTATGACCCGCTGGATGGATCGTCGCTCGTAGACGCAAATCTCGCCATAGGATCAATCTTTGGCATTTACAAAAAATGCGATGATATGATGGGCATGAAGCCGCGTGAGCAAGTGGCAGCTCTCTATCTTGTGTACGGCCCTCGTACCATTCTCGTGTATTGCTGCGGGAAGGGGGTGCACGCCTTTTTCCTGAATGAAGTGGGGGAGTTTGTTGAGCTACAACGGAATCTCTCTATGCGTGACGAAGTGAAAACCTACGCACCCGGGAATTTGCGCGCCGTTGCCGATACTCCTGCATACGCAAAAATGATGGAAATTTGGCTGAAAGAAAAGCTCACGCTTCGCTACTCTGGAGGGATGGTGCCAGACATCCATCACATGCTCATCAAGGGAGCCGGTATTTTCACGAATATCGGCGGCAGCAAGTATCCACAAGGCAAGTTGCGACTGCTGTTTGAAGCAGGCCCGTTCGCATACATCATGGAAGCGGCTGGCGGAGGTTCATCAGATGGCACGCAGTCTATTCTGGACGTTGTCATCCATGACATGGATCAACGCACGCCTGTCATTATCGGCGCAAAGAAAGAGGTTCTTCGGGTGAAAAGAGTGCTTGCGGGAGAGGAATAGTCTGAATAATTTTTGTGTGCATCAATCCCAGAATGCGCTCTCTAGTGCCTTGGGTAACACCTCGTCGAGAGTACGATTTGGTTCTGCATCTTTCATTTTTCCATCGATGCGATACACGCGTCGCATACTTTTGTAGGTTCCCCAAGGGTAATGTTTACGGAAATGCCCCGTTTTCTTGCCCGGCTTTCCTTCTTTGGAAGGTTGCAGTGTCTCAGAAACCACATAGGGACGGGACTTAGGCTTCTCGGTCTTTGTCCACTCCACTCGACCAACGACAGAACGCGACTCAGGATCGACGTACACAAGATCATGGTCTCCAAAGGTTACACTCGCCGTTTGTACTACTTCATCTGACATAGTTACGGATGGAAAGGTCGATGATCTTCGAGGGGAGGAGGAGGCGGTGGGGGAGGGGGCGGGACGGAGGCGGGAGTCTCGACATCGGACTGAGAGACAATACTCGTTTGCTGCTCTGGGTGACGAAATACTTCCTGCTGCCTGAGCTTCACCTGCTGCTGATACCTAAGATACGCATACAGTACGGAAATAATAGCAGAGACAATGCTCACGTACATGCCAAACCTCACCTCAGAATTGGCCATTTCAGACGTGATACGAATGAGCACAGAGAAGGCACTGAATATGAGTATCGCGCACACTGAGCTCAGCACCAAGCGCACGAGCGGACGATACGCCTTCCGCACAAGAATGGGGCCATTCAGCAAAGGAAGAATTGTCAGAATGAGAAGAAAGACTTGGGTGAGAGCGACGAAACGACCGATGTACCCCGTGTAGAAATCTATACCCATCCACGACTGATACTCGATATCCGATTTTCCAAACCAAGGGAGAAATACGCTGCAGCCCAAAATCAGCACAGCACAATGGTAGATCTGCTCCTCAAGCTCCATTGATTTAAGGCTCCGAATGAGTTTTTCAAACATCGCGGAGAGTGTACCATCTGAGTGCAAAGAAGTCATATGTTCATGGCGATGCCGCTTCTCTATCCCACCATCGGCCTCACCGCTCGCACAGAGATGGCAGAACGGAATGACACGCTGTGCTCTATCATAGACATTGTTTCAGCGATGGGCGGAAGCATCTTAATGGATAGCAAGAGACCGCTGATAAAAGAAGGAGTGAGCATCGGCTCCTACGAAAGCACTGACGAACTCGATGCGCTCATCGTCGTCGGCGGAGACGGTACTATTTTGAGAGCCGTGCGTGAAATGGGGGTAACGTCTGTCCCCATCATCTCCATTAATCGTGGAACAGTCGGCTTCCTCAGTGAAATTCCGGCACAAAAAATAGCATCACATCTCCCGCTTCTCCTCACTGGCAGCGGCATGGCGGACGAGAGACGGCTGCTGCATATCTCGGCAAAGCGGGGCAGTGAGACTCTTGCGGAAGGAAACGTGCTCAATGAGGCAGTGATATCCCAAGGCGCGATTTCACGACTCATCGACCTCGATACATCAGTAAACGGCGAGCCACTCACAGTCTTCAACGCCGACGGCATCATTCTGGCCACTCCCACGGGGTCCACTGCCTATTCGCTCTCAGCGGGAGGTCCCATCGTGCATCCTCAGCTCGCTGCGACGATTCTTACGCCCATTAATCCCCACAGTTTCAGCCAAAAGCCCATTGTGCTCCCCGGAGAACTGAGCATTGAAGTGACAGTGAAAACCAAAGAAAACAAATTCAGAGACACTCAAGTAAGCCTTACCCTCGATGGCCAAAGCTACGTGACGCTGAAGAACGGAGACACCGTGCAAGCACGGCTTTCCTCGGAGTGCATTCGCTTTCTCAGATGCTCTGAAGACACATTCTTCGAAACACTGCGAACAAAGCTGAAATGGGGGGAGTGAGGGGGGTGATTACGCGTTGGCAGTGAGAATTGTAAGAACGCGCTTTCTCCTGTATACTACTACGATGCCTTCACTGAATCTGCAATCTCTTGCCACGCTCGAAGGTGAAGAACTGCTTTCTGCACTGGAGCAGGCGGCTGTGAGTGAAAAAATTTCAGACATTCACATAAACCCCAAGCCAGAGCACGTCTGCATCCAGTGGCGCGAACTTGGTATTTTACGAACGATTCTGACTATTCCGCGAGAACGGTACATTACCATGCAGCGACGGATTAAATTCAAAGCAAAACTGAAGCTGAATATTGAATCTGCTTCGCAAGACGGGCAATACACGTTCGATTGCAATAAGCGCATCGTCAATGTGCGTGTCGCGACGCTTCCGACGCGATTCGGCGAAGCCTTCACGCTACGATTCCTCGATCCTGAACGGGGGATAGTGCCTCTTGAAGCTCTGGGATTTCCTGATGAAATAAAACACCAGCTCACGGAGCTGAGTAATTTACCCAATGGGCTCATTCTCGTCACAGGACCCACGGGATCGGGAAAAACGACCACACTCTACGCTCTTCTTTCCACGCTCTCTGGCAAAGATCGAAACATTGTCACACTCGAGGACCCTATTGAATATGAGCTCAAAGATATCATTCAGAGCCAAGTGGATCCAGAACACGGCTACACATTCGCCTCAGGACTTCGCGCCATTCTCCGCCACGATCCAGATATCGTGCTCGTGGGAGAAATTCGAGATCAAGAGACGGCGCAGACAGCCATCGACGCATCACTCACCGGCCACTTGGTACTCGCAACCCTCCACACAAACTCTGCCATAGAAGCCATTCCTCGCCTCCTCTCAATGGGAGTGAGCAGTTACACGTTTGCGCCAGCCCTTCGTGGAGTGCTCGCGCAGCGTTTGGTTCGAACGGTGAAACCGGAGCTGCGAAGCAAGGCAACCGTAATAGACGGAGGTGATCCGAGTGTCTACGGGGGTCAGTGTGTCATCCCTGAGCTACTCATCTGTACTCCTGCCATTCGCTCGCAGATCCTCATTCAAGCGACATCGGCAGAGCTCCTTGAAACTGCCAAAAAAGAAGGATTTCGCACGATGGGGGATTGGGGGGGAATCCTTATTGAAAGCAACACAACTACCAAAGAGGAGGTGATGAGAGTCACAAATGACTAAAATGTCACAACTGTCTTGCTTCCAGCACAAATTCTACAGTACCATGCAGTGCCATGCTTGGAAGAAGACATCGACGGTCTCTGTATACGTATAGCGCTTCCGAACAGAAGAGAGGCGGATGGATGAGAGTGCTTATTGCAGGCGTAGCGCTCATTATTCTCTGGTTTGTAGGATCGACGATTATCAGTCTCTTCAATGGATCGATCGTCAAGCGCACGAGCGCGACGCTCCGTATCGAGCAAGCGTATTTGGATAACGTACTCATCACGGTACAGGGAGGAGAGTCTCAGAAGGCTGAAAACAACGTGAAGGTATATGCCGGAGACACGATTCTTACCAAAATGGGCGGCATCGCAACCGTGACATTCTTTGACGGCACGAGCATACGGCTCGACGAAGCAACCGAGCTAACGGTCGCAGCAAGCCAACAATCATCAAATGACGAAGAATCCCACATCGAGAGTGCCATTCAAACTGGAAGAGTGTGGGTGCACACACCTGCTGCATCTGCCTTTTCAGGAGCCATTGTTCGCACCCTATCGTTCCCTGAATACACAGCAACACTCACGCCAGAGACTCAAGCGATCTTTTCTCCTACAAACATAAGTGTTGTGAAAGCCTCAGGCCTGGGAATGACAATCACTCTCAAAAACGCCGGCAAAGAAAAGTCTGCCATACTAGGTGAGGGACAAATGCTCTCACTCACCGACGACGCGATACGAGCCATTGCGGCAGGGGAGAGTGTGTACGAATATCGCGACCCGCTCACGCAACAAGTGCTCAGAGATCCCTTCTTAGTGAAGAGTTACGCACTCTCTCTGCAGGAAAGTGAAACGAACGAAGCGGCTCTCGTGGCAGGGAATAAAGATCTCACAGTGCAGACTCCTAAAAACAATGATGTCGTCACAGGGAAAACGGTGAGGGTATCAGGATCAGTTGGCAGTAGGATCAAAACGCTCACAGTGAACGGATACAGTGTCTCCATCGCTCAGAACGGCGCATTTTCAACCGAATTAAACATCGGAGACAAAGCCAACGTCTCCATCAATATCGAAGGTCAAGACGAGCAGGGAATTACAATAGCCCAAGAGGAATTGAACGTGACGGCTGCACCTCTCTCACCTGCCAAGTCCTTAAAGATTACATCTCCAGCGAGTGCTGGTGAAACGTACACCACCAATGACGCTGAATTTGAACTAACCGGTGAAGCGAATGCGGACACAAAATCAGTCGTGGTGAATGGCTACACACTCCAGCTCTATAAGCCAGGCAGCCGTACGTGGAGCTACCTTCTGAGCACGCGCCTTGGAAATCTCGTCCAAGGCAAGAATGTACTGACTGTCTACGGTATAGATTCGCAGGACCGCAAGACGGAACCTGCCACACTCACCATTATCTACGATCCCAGCGGCACTGTTTCCGTGAGCGGCGGAAGCTCTTCTTCAGCCCCCCTCAAGCAGAATGCCCCTCTCACACCTGGTATTCTCTCGGTCGAAAAGCCAGTATCGGGACTAAGCGGTACGACGAAAGAAAAAGAGGTGCTCATAGAAGGAAAAACCTCCAGCGCGACTGACAGCGTCTATGTGAATGGCTACCGCCTGTCACTCTATCAAGCGGGGAAGGACTTCTGGAACTACATCGCAAGTGTTGATCTGGGAACTATGAAAGACGGCAAAAACATCTACAGAATCGTCTCGAGGAATGCAGAAGGCGAAATTCTCGATGTGCTCGAGTACACCCTGACGAAAGAATAGATGTGCAATCAACGTAACGTACTCATGCCGAGGCTTTTGAGCGCACGAGTGAAGGAAGCGGGGGGATGTGAGATGACAGAAATCTGCTCGTGAGTGGGAGAGGTAAACTGAATCTTCCATGCATGGAGACAGAGCCCGCGAATGCCGTGCTTTGAAGATAGTGCAGAAGAGAGCGAGTGACCGTACGTCTGATCGCCAAGCACGGGATGGCCGATGGACGAAAGATGCACGCGGATTTGATGGGTTCGCCCAGTCTGAAGATCGCACGACAGCAGCGCCGCCTCGTGAGAGGCATCCAGCGTCTCGTACGCCGTTCGCGCCTCTCTGGAAGAAGCGGAGGAAGAAACAGACATAGTTGTTCTGCGCGTTACATGCCGACCGATAGGAGCATTGATGAGGGCCTTCTGATGCGAGGGCGTGCCAAAAACAACAGCGAGATAGGTCTTGGCGACTGCACGAGTTTGAAAGAGCCGCTGAAGCGCGAGATGCATGTCAGGTGACTTGGCGATAATCAGGCAGCCCGACGTCTCTTTGTCGAGCCGATGAACGAGGCAGTGAGATGGAACGTAGGGGAGTGATCGCTCATCGAAGAGGGGACGAACCATGTCAAGAATCGTCGGTTCATCCTCTCGCGTGCCAGCCCCCGGGTGGACCACGATGCCTGCCGGCTTATCGATGATAATACATGCCGCATCTTCAAAGAGAACAGCCAACGGAGTAGAATCGACACTCGTTCGTTCGCGTGAGAGGGGAGCGGCGGGGAAGGTGACGATCACATCGTCATTGGCACTCAACATATGAGAGCATTTTCTGAGTGTTTTTCCAGATACAGAAACATGTCCCCCTTCAATGAGAGATTTGGCCTGTACACGACTGCGCACTCCGTCGATCGTCGCAACAAACGCATCGAGACGAAGTGAGTGAGCGGCGATAGCACGAACAGTTTGCGACATGCACATACTATGACGTACGCTGTGCGTCATGACGAGTGCAACTGAAGAATTACTGACGCGTAGCGTAGAACACATTGTTCCGCGGAGCCTTGCAGAAGCAAAGCTCGCAAGCGGTAAGCCAATGCGGGTGTACATGGGTATCGATCCGACAGGAACGAAGCTGCACCTCGGACACTCTGTGCCGCTTCGAAAAATGCAGACGCTCGTCGAACAGGGGCATCACGTAATATTCCTCATTGGAAGCTTCACAGCCATGATCGGCGATCCCTCAGGACGAGATAAAATGCGAGAACCGCTCACGAGTGATCAAATCGTGAAGAATTTCGAGGATTACAAGAGGCAAGCGAGCTTGGTGCTTGATTGTGACAGGGTAGAGATGCGCTTTAATCATGAGTGGCTTGAAAAAATGGATGGGAAACTCATGATGGAGCTCGCAAGCCATTTCACTGTCCAGCAAATGCTCGAGCGAGATATGTTCGAGAAGAGAATGACGGAAGGAAACCCTATCTCCATCGTCGAATTCCTTTATCCGCTCCTCGTGGGCTACGATTCAATCGTTCTTGATGTGGATTGTGAATTGGGGGGGAGTGACCAGCTCTTCAATATGCTCGCCGGCAGAACGCTCCAGAAAGCGTACGGTAAGAGAGATAAATTCGTGCTGACTACAAAGCTCATAGAAGGGACAGATGGGCGAAAAATGAGCAAGACATACAATAACTGCATCTGGATGACCGATTCCCCCTCAGAGATGTACGGCAAGACGATGTCGCTCAAAGACTCTCTCATCACGACCTATCTGGAATGCTGTACGAACGTACCCATGCAAGAGGTGGAACAAGCTAAAAAGCGTATGGCATCTGGTGGAAATCCCAGAGACGAAAAAATGATACTCGCTCGAGAGATTGTCACTCTCTACCACGGCGCAGAGGCAGCAGCCCACGCAGAATCTGAATTTACAAAAATTTTCGCAGAAAAAACGCTGCCGCAAGATATCCCTAGTCTTCGTGCTGCGCGCGGCTCTCTCCTCTCTGAAGTGCTCGTGACAGGCTCACTGGTTTCGAGTAAAGGCGAAGCACGCAGGCTTATCCGTCAAGGTGGGATGAAGCACAACGACGTGACAGTTTCGGACACGGAAGCGACAGTAGAAGAAGGTATTTACAAGATTGGAAAGAGAAAATTTGTCAGAGTCATTATTCAAGAATAGTGCGGATCGTTTCGGTCATTACGTCAGATGTACAGAAAAGATGACTCCCCTGGTATGACGTACGCGAGAGAGTGCGATTTTTCTCTCTGATATGCCAAAATAGACGCGCATGCATGTTTTCTCAGCTCGACAACGCATGGAAACTCCGCTTGGCAGGGGATCGTTTTTCTGCTTAAGGATGCAGGAAAAATCAATTTGTTATGTTATGAACCGTAGTATTAAAAAAAGCAACCGTGAGTTTTACACAGTACTGTGTACATCACAAATAGCGCACACACATTCTTGAATGAACAATATTCTGCAAGAGGAAGCGAAAAAATGCTGAAAGGGGAGACAATTCGGGTCACCGCTTAAAGACGCACAATGTATCTTGTACATTATTCAAAGCAGTACTTGCGAAGGTTCTATGAGTACAAGGATCAATTGTAGGAAGAAGACTCTTCTACGATGGCGATGTTTGAAGGAATTGTTGGAAGCGTCTTGTTCCACGGCGGCCATAGTGAAATCTGAACGTGAGATACTTCTGAGAGATTCTTTATGATGCGCTCTGCGTCTGTCACTGATTTTCCTGCCACGCTATCTCGGATGTTCTTGCCAAGCATCGCCCCAGCTGGGGTGAGTGCACTTAAAATAAACTTTTCATTGTACGTCAAATCTGCGGTTATTTTCACCCAACGAAAATCATCATCCCAAGGAGGAACGATTCTAATGTCAAGATTCTCGATATCCAGTGATTGTTCAATGATTGTCTTATCTGAACTGACATGCGAAAGGATCTCGCTTTTCATCATCTTCAGTAATGCTGCGTTGTCATAGAGCAGCACGGTGTACGCTATGTCCCCTTCTACGGGAATAGAGGAAATGTTTTGGCCTATGAAATCTTCTGAAAGTTTGAAGTTTTGATACTCGATTCTCGTGAGAACGTCGTATTTGAGAGGCACAAGAGTCATGCCGAGCATCTTGTTGCGATCTGCCATTTCCTCTTCCACAAGCTCTTTTGCTGAAGCGAGCAACTCTCGCTCGAGTTTTTTTCTCGCAATGTCAATATCTTCCCTTTTTACATTGTTTTGAAACGATGTGCTGCCATTCTTGGCTGGGCGACTATTACGACCGTAAATGAGAGCGCGTTGAGACTCAGGAAGACCAGGAATCTCCCACTTAAGACCCGCAGGAACATTGCCGCGCTCCCCGACGATTTCTCCGTACAAATCTACGGGATTGGCAATCGCTCTTTCAGTTACGCGTGATGTTGGAGGGAGGATGATATCTCTGTGGAGCTTGAAGATCATTCCTGCTTGATTCACAAATCGAGTCCCCTTGCGCAGTGAAAACTCTTCGCTTGAGTCGTTGTAGACAGTCATAGCGAGTTCTGCATTCGTGCCCGTAAAATTTTGGCCAATCTGATCGAATGTTATCGCTCGATGCACGCGCACGGTCAGAGGATAGAGAGGCTGCGTACGTATGCGATGTGCAGGGATAGAAAGATGTGCTCCGGAAGACACAAGATACACATTTGTCGTGTAGTTTTCAGTGCTGATATTCGGCCTCAGCCGTATAGTGCACGATGGTAATAGCTTCAAAAACGCGAAGAGAAACACAGCCGTACTCACAAAAAGAAGTATCCAAATGCGAAGTTTTGGCAGCGAAAGGAGCCCGATGAACTGCAGTCTTGTGCGTATGTGCTGTCGCCAAAATCCTGGGCTAAAGACGCGAAGCGCGAGAGGAAGTAGAGGATTCTTGTCGAGCAGTGTACGAAGTTGAGAGACTGTCGTGACGGCCTGCCACGCTGCTTGACGTGCGATTTTGGTCGTCATCGCATCTTTTGTCGCGATAATCAGCGTTCGATCTGCATGCAATGCGCGAAGCTCAGAAAACCATTTCAACAGCTGAGATGATGTGCATAACGACCCAAAGCCTTCTGGAGGAAGGACGAGCACGCACCCTCCCTGTACTTTGCGAATATGACTCGCAAGAGATTGGAGATTATTAAAATCATCCAACGTAACAACTGTAATTTTCGACGAAGTACTCATCTCCCGTCAGTATGAAGCAAGTGACGAAAAACTGAAACGCCTAAGCAAGCAGTGCTTTGAGAGAAGCAAACTTTTCACCTGCCAAGAATTCAAGCATCGCTCCGCCTCCCATGCTCACAAATGTGTAGGGAGAAACGGGATACTGGAAGCGTGTGTGAAAATCAATCGTGTCTCCCCCTCCGATAATCGTCACCGCGCCGTTCTTGCTCGCCTGGACCATCGCTTCCGCAATGCGCTTGCTACCGTGCGAAAATCTGTTGAACTCTGCGACCCCCAGAGGCCCGTTCCAAATGATCATCTTCGACTCACTGATGGTGTCGCAGTAGCGCTTCACCGTCACTTTCCCAATATCTGCAATAAACATGTCACCTTCGATGTCCTCTACGGGCAAATCGATTTTTTCGGCTTTCTCAGAGAGCTCAGTTGCTACCACACAGTCTCTGGGAACATGAATTGTCGCCTTGTGTTCCTTTTCACTCTCCATCATGAGCTCTTGAGCTGCCTCAATAAAAGACTCTTCATACTTCGATGCGCCAACGGAAAACCCACGTGCAGCAATGAACGTATTGGCAATGCAGCCGCCGAGAAGAATGTGATCCCCAATCGTGAGGAATCGAGAAATGATAGGAATTTTTGTCTCCATCTTCGCTCCGCTGATGATGAGCGTGAGAGGATGCTTGGGCGCATGCAAAACGGCGCTTAAATGCTTCACTTCCTGCTCGAGATTCATCCCCATGAATGCGGGAAGCAATCGAGCAACGCCCACCATGCTGGCATGATTGCGATGGCAATTGGTAAACGCATCATTCACATACACATCGGCGAGTGAGGCAAGTGAAGCGGAAAACGCCGGATCATTCCTCTTCTCTTCAGGGTGAAAACGAACATTTTCAAGGAGCACAACTTCGCCTGGCTTTGCCTGTGTAACTGCTTTTTGAGCCTCAGGACCAATGCAGTCTGATGCGAAGTGAACAGTGGTCTTCAGCAAAGATTCAAGAAGCGAGACGAGCGGCGCTTGGGAATACTGGGGATCTGGCGCATCGTTTGGCCTACCTTGATGAGCGGCAATGATGAGAATGCCCCCGCTATCGAGTATGTGCCGCATGGTAGGCTCGATGGCGCGAATGCGCGAGTCATCCTTCACTACTCCATCTTCAATGGGAACATCGAAGCCCGCTCTCAACAGTACACGCTTTTCTTTCAGCCTCGCATCTTTGAGAAGTCGATAGTGTTTCTTCATACACACGTAGTGTACTCATAGTCCACCAAGACTCAAGGAAATGCACTGCACAGTGCCTCCTTCATGTGCTGGAACGATGGAAAAGAGTAACCTTTGAGGATCCCTCCGTCATTCACAACAGTATTCACGCTCGTTGGCGGCATGTCCGTGGGATGAATGCTGTCAAGAAACGGCAGTATCGCCTCCTGAAGCTCATCACTGACGACGTATCCCCTGCGGTCTAGCGCATACAGCTCGCTTAAGCGTGCGCTGAGATCTTGTTCGGTGGTTCTGTAGAAGTCTATGTGCACTTCTCGAGTTTGCCATTGGAAGTGTTCTCTCATGGCAGTCAGAATGTGAGAATTCTTCTTTCGCCCAATGAATCCGATGACGATATCCGGCATGTCGATACTGTAGCGTCAAAGAGTAGCATTTCGTAGAAAGAAGAGTACTGGTAGCGTATCGGTGTGCACTCCCCTCTCAGCCTCTCTCTGGCATTGCTCAGCGCATGCATGCTGACTGCCGTTCTTCATGCGATTGCTCTCATTGTCTTTCCACGAATAGGGCTTTTGGATTTTCCTCATCGCTACGGATACTGTAGGCCTCGTATCCCCTACCCCACTGGCATACTCTGCGTATTTGTTTTTCTGGCACTGTATGTCGTATTGTTCTTTTCAGATGGAAATGTCATGAAAGAATGGGGTGTCGTTGCGGCTGTGTGCCTTCTTGGCATCGTCTCGTTCATCGACGATCGCATCACTCTCCCCTTCTGGCAGAGGCTCATTTGTCAGTTAATCGCGTTTCTCATAGTCTTCGCAACAGGCACGCAAATCTACACTGTCACTCACCCGCTGGGAGGATTTATTAAACTTGATTCGTGGCTCATACACACTCCCCTCTTCGGCTCTCTCCCCGTCATGAGCGGCATATTTACGATTGTATGGCTTGGCCTCACGACAAATGCAATGAATTGGTTTGACGGCATTCCTGGTCAGGTGAATGCGCTGTCGGTCGTTGGGTTCATGTTACTCGGCTTTCTTGCGCTCGAGAGAACGCATCAGCCGGAGATCGCATTACTCTGCTTCATGCTCTGTGGCATTGCACTGGGAGCATTAGTATTTGACTTTCCTCCCGCACGAGTGCTCATGGGTGATAGCGGATCGATGTTCTTTGGATTCATGCTCGGGCTCATTGGCGTGTATCACGGTGGCAAAGTGGCAACGGCGTTTGTGGTGCTTGCCATTCCCCTCTTCGATGCGGTATTTGTGACACTTCGTCGGCTCATGCGGGGCGCGTCGCCTTTCAAGGGCGGCAGAGACCACCTCCATCACCGACTCCTCGAAAGAGGATGGAAAGAACGCTCAGTGGTGCTGCTGACAACAATAGTGAGTGCGTCGTTCGGAGCTATCGCGCTATTGCTGAACACCGCCGGAAAAGCAATTGAAATCTTCGTTCTCTTGCTACTTATGCTGCTCTTACAGCGATACGCATCTCATTCATCAGTTACTTCTGACACGCAATGAGAGGGCCATTGATCTTCCCAAGCGTTTTGTTCATGAGAGAAAAGAGGAATGTTTTGTTGCCAGAAAGACGGAATGTGAGTTTCAAAACTCCTTGCTGCAAATCGGATGTGGTGAAAGAAGTCATTGCCTGCGCTGAGCCAAATTCTTGATTTATGTACAGAGGATCTTTCAACGGCATCGGATTAGTGACAGAATCGCCTTTACTATTTATGGCAGTAGCAAACACATTGACTGTAGAATTTTTGCCGCAGATGAAGGGTGTAGTGTCATCTACTCGTAGCGAGAATCCTGCCACTTGCCTGTCTGTGCGACTTACGTTGCTGTCAGAAGAAGAAGAAGAAGAAGAAGAAGAAGAAGAAGAAGAAGACTGCACTGCCTCAGGAACAGTAGGGGGGGCAACAGAAGCTGCTGCCGAGTGAACAGAATCGTCATACGCAACCACCGTTCGAGAAGGCAAAGAGCGTGATACACTCGCCATGCGAGAGAGTCTCATCTGCCTCCGTTCTGCTGGAGAAAGCGATGAATAGGACCGTGAAGTCGCCTTCCTCGCTGAATCGAGCGTGTTTGCCGCGACGGTCACCGGAGAAGAGTAGTTGGCATACTGATTCACAAATAGCATTGGATCGATGGTGTAGAGCAAGAGATTCTCTCTTCCAAGCCCGCTATCCACTGCTTGCGCAAATGTCATATTCGCTGCCTTCGCGTCCGGACCCGTAAACGGCCAGTACGGATGCCAAGGCGCACGTTCTAGATCAATTTGAAAGTGAAGATGTGGACCGGAAGCAAATCCTGTAGATCCAGATTTACCGATCTGCTGGCCTTTAGAAACGATATCGCCAGGTTTGACAGACGCACTGCTCAAGTGCGCGTATGTAGAATAAAGAGTAGTAAACTTTCCGGGAGCCTGAGGATCGGGAACATTCGGATGCTCGATCACGACATAGTTACCAAATCCAGATGGATCATTTCCCACTTTTTCTACAGTGCCGTTTGCAATAGAACGAACGGGGGTGCCTTCAGGCATGCGAATATCTACGGCAGGATGACTGCCATAACTCTCCGAATATCCTCCAGCATATCCGAAGCCGTAAGTCGCCTGAGCGCGCGTAAGCCTCTCCCCTCTCTCTGAGAGCGTAGCGGGATCATAGGGAGGCAGAGGAACAAGCAAAGACGTTGGAATAGAATCAAACGAATCTTTCCACGCATTTCCGCCTGCCTTCGCCCACGCGGCATAATCTGGAACAAACTCAACAGGAGGCACTGTGCCAGTGAAGACCGTTTGATCAATCTCTTTGCCCATCATACCCGTCCAAAAGGCGTACCACCCATGCTGCCCCACCATATTCCCTGCGACGAATGCAACCAGCGTGAGCATCGCAATGAAGAACGAAAGGTGCTGCTTCATCTGCCTCATAAAATGTCTTCGCTTTTTGCGATAGAGAGGCCGAACCGAAAATGAGACGCGGGAACGGATCATAGGAGTGATAGAATGTGAATGAAGTGGATATGATCTGTTATGAAGCTATAATAATATAATCTTGCAAATATGTCAATATATGATCAAATAAGTATTTCTGTGGCATCTGAGGAAGAATCTAGGTCCGTCGCAAGAAGCCTTGCGCGATGTCACCAAGTAACCCCCGTGACCATTCTGCTCTCAGGTGATCTGGGAGCCGGAAAAACCACGTTTACCCAAGCATTCGCACAGGAAAAAGGGATACAAACTCGGATCAGCAGCCCCACTTTCGCTCTCGAGCAGCGCTTAGGGGAGATCACGCACATCGACCTCTACCGACTCTCCCGAGAGCAAGCAGACAATTTTCTTTGGCAGAGCGATTGGCACGAGGGCATTCGAATCATCGAGTGGCCAGAGAGACTCTCGGAAGGAATGCTGAAAGATGAGCCGACAATACACATTCATATTGAAGAAACGAGCCAGTGTGGAAGAACCTATCACATAACATGGAACGACATCCCCATTCCAAACGAAGAAACAATAACTCG
Organism: uncultured Candidatus Peribacteria bacterium; assembly: GCA_964580035.1. Taxonomy (GTDB): domain Bacteria; phylum Patescibacteriota; class Gracilibacteria; order Peribacterales; family Peribacteraceae; genus CAZOJC01. The sequence goes on along the minus strand of CAZOJC010000004.1, from coordinate 74,599 downwards.
TTGGACGGAAGAAGTCTGCTTGCCGACGCACATTCAAGCTCATATGGCAGTGGTAGCGAACGTGGCAGATCAATGTGCAGAAACACTGATCAACAAAAAAATTCTCATACGAAGAACGGCCCTCAACGCAGCATCACTACTTCATGATCTCCTGCGATTTGTCGATTTTAAGCCCTCTCAGAATCCTGCCTACACCCCCTCCGCGCAAGAGGAGCACGTGTGGCAATCGTACAGCACGCAATACCCAAGCCACACGCATGAAAGGGCAGCGGCAGCGTTCCTCTCAGAACGAGGCTTTCAGGCCATAGGAGACATCATTGCAACCCATGGATACCCGCATAGTCCGGCTTCCCTCCCAAAGACGACTGAGCAGAAAGTGCTCGCCTACAGTGACAAGAGGGTGCGATTCGAAACCATCGTAAGCGTGGAGGAACGATTCGATGATCTCAGGAAGAGGTATGGAGACGGCTCACGAGAGAGTGCAGCATTCACCAGTTGGAAGCAGAGCATGCTACAAATCGAACAGGAGCTGTTCGGAGGCGATCCACTCCTCCCCTAGAGAAGGGTTCGTAGAAGCTCACATTGACATCTTCTCACGATTGCCAATTCGTCGTGTCTTGCAACGTGCGATACATGCCCACTCCCGTATCACACTCTCTGCGTAGCGTGGCTGATGCAAACAGAGAGCATGCATCAAGTGCACGTTCGGTATTGGGCAGTAAGTATTTCATGAACATGTGTCCTGTGCCCAGCGCACAGACACGCGCATCATCGATCGCTGAGACTGCCTGACAAGCAGAAACGGCCTTAGCTGTCATGGAAGCCTCATGCGCAAATATCCTCGGAGCATAGAACTGACACGATGGTTGCATATCACGCTCCACTGAATCGCAGAGCTTAAAGCCAAGAGAACGCTCAGGAATATCTTTCAGTACACCTGTTTCCTCTGCATCGAACACGTGCATGAAAACTCCATCGTAACAGTCAATTCTCCCTGGAAGATCAGCACCCTTACAGGCGTGCAGTGATCGGGAGATGTCGTTTCGGTACAAGACCATGAGCCCGTGTCCGATTCCGTGAAAACAGAGCTCATTGCGAGAGTCGCCACAAGCCTCAATAATATCAGACTGAATACGCGAGGGGCGAAGAACGGTCATTGCGCCAAATTTTGCCTCAATGACTCCGTGAATGTAGCCACCACCGCACAGCGGGTGCGAGAGTCGCATGGCTTCATCGAACCCTACATGCTCAAACGCTTCATGGCCGATGCGATGCAATATGCCATGACAACTACTGAGACGCTCTGGATGAGCATTCAGATACGTTGAATACGTGGCAAAGAGATCGTTGGGGCTTGTATGAAGTACATCAATAAGCATGTTCTCTTCTTGGGTAATGGTCGGATCCAGCATGCGACGCACATGAAATGAAAGGGCATCACGAAGGAAGAACATCGCTGTGAGAAAGCAATCAGAAAGACGCTGAGAATGAGGAGAATACGACGGCGCATACTACGAAGAACGGAAAGTAACGCGGAATCTTACCCAACTATACGAAGAAAAACATTCTCCTGATATTTATTACTACATAATATTACTTGCATTCTTGCAACTATTATGTAAGATTTCTTGCCATTTCTCCGTTATTGCAATTGTCTCATGAATTCTTATTTTCTTTCCCTCTCTCTTCTATGAGAATAGGTATCCCCTCACTTCGCAGTGCGAGCGAACGCATTGCGCGGATTGGGCTTCCGATCGTCATGATCGCAAGCACCGTCCTTCCTACGCTCTCGTACGCGGATTCGCCGCCACCCGATCCCATTCCCCCGTCGTGTGAGCTTGCTCACTGGAAATTTGACGAAGGACAAGGAGCGGTTGCCGCAGATGTAACGGGCAACGGACACAATTTCATATTTACCGGCAATGTGGCATGGACCACCGGTCTTGATGGATCCAGTCATGCCGTACGGTTTACCGGAGCTTCCGGCAGCTACCTCACGGCAAATATGAGTAACGATTTTAACTTTGGCACAAATCCATTCACCGCTTCATACATTGTGAAAGGCACTCAGTTCGGCCCACAGTCGGTCCTCATGAAGGATCGGTATTTCGGTTCTGGTGGTTACACAGGACTCTACACCTACGTACACGGCAATTCACTCGCGTACTGGAACGGCAATGCAAACATCTTTGGCGGTACGGCGATGGACAACGTCACTCGACGCTTTACGTTTGTACGTGAAGGCACTGGCCCCAATCAGCTCAAAGTCTATGTGAATAACGGCAGTGGAACAGTGCTCGCTGCAGTAGGTCAGGAAGCACGAAATCTCTTAAACAGCTTCCCGCTCACACTCGGCGCTTCAGCCGACGGCATGTATCCGCTCACGGCAACGATAGATGATGCGCGCGTCTTCTCCTGTGCACTCACGGCATCGCAAGTGGCTTCACTCAGCACTCCTGTCAATACCCCACCCCCTCCTGCTCCGAGGTCTTGCGGCACGCAGAGCTCCGATATTCTTGGCTACTGGCCAATGAATGAAGGAGAAGGCACGACCACAGCAGACTTAAGCGGCAACAATCACACAGCTCGCCTGCAAGGGGGTGTTCAGTGGACAGGTACCGGCAAAGGCGAATATTCACTCTGGTTTTTCCACGATATAGATGGTAGTGCAGAAAGCACGTACATCGATATAGACGATACAGACGAAACCGATCCGAGCTTCAACCTCGGCACTGGCGACTTCACCCTCGCGTACTCTGCAGCTCGCGGAGGAGCAGCGGGACAGATGATTGTCGGCAAGAGCTCATACTTCGGCCCCTACACCGGCCTGTACGCCTACCAAGGACAAAACATGCGCTACTGGAATGGCACCTACGACATCAGCGCCGGCCCCACGTCACCGAACCTCGAGCCATACACACGCTACGTATTCGTTCGCAAGAATGGTGTTGTGAAGGCATACAGAGACGGTGTGCTCGTCTCGACGGGCACAGATACACGAAATCTGGTCAATACAGCACCGCTTCGATTTGGCGCGCCAGCCGATGCCTCGGGCTTCCGCTTCAGCGGCGTGCTCGATGATGTGCGCATTTACAAGTGCGCTGTAGCTGAGAGCGATGTGAATAACTTGCCGCTCCCACACAAAATGGAGCTGCGCATAAATCGAAATTATTCTCAATCGAACAAAATTGTGAGAAATGAGAGAAATGTGTCACTTCTCTCATTCCACGGAAAAGGAGTAGCAAACAATGTACTTCTGACTTCGCTTCAGTTCCGTGCAGCCGTCGGCTCACTCGTCTCACTGCAGAACTACAAGCTCTGGGTGGACACCAATAATGATACTGTCGTTGACACCATCGTTAGCCAAGCATCCCCTGTAAATGGCGTACTCGCATTCACTGCCATTAATAATGGAGGCGTTGTGCTCAAGTCCTCTGCTTACACTCTACTTGAAGTGCACGGCGATGTAGCCTCAAGCATTGTAGAGCCTCAATTCCAACTCTCATTTGCAGAGCAACAGCCTAATTTTGCGACTGGTGAGGATATGTCGGGAGCAGATCTCGTAGGAATACGGCTCAACGGCACGAATCTTGGCTCCACGCCAAACCCAGAAATTTCCGTGCAGACAATTCCTGCAACACTCTTCACGATCTATAATCAAGGAAACTTGTTCGTCTACAACAAATGGCCAAGCAATGCACCGGAAAGCAGGCCGAGGCAGTGTCTCGGCGGAACCCTCTGCTTTCCGACGGTCGATATTGAATTCAAGAGTGAAATCGAAGACATCGATGTGACGAATATCGTGTTCACGCCAACATCGACGAATGGTTCTATCCAGCAGAATATTTCACACATAGAACTCTACAAAGCAGGAGGTACTACGCCCTTCGCTATCGCGACACCCGCTAGCTGTAGTACGAATCCAGTACCCCAGGGTGCATTCTGCGCACAGATGCGTAATCTAGAATTAATTGTAAAGAAGAATATGTATGTACGTGTGCTCGCTCGTGTGCGCATGAATACCGACGTAGATGCCGCAATTTCTGGTACTGATTTGACTCTGAAACTAGCCAAGGAGACAAATGTGCTTGGCGCAGAAGCCGTCACTGCCCGTGGTGCAGCATCAAGCAATACGCTCATGCAGAATAACGGCAACACCGTTGCTGAAGGAGAAATCTTTGTTGGTTCAGATACAGTCACTCCCGTCAACAAAGACATTTTGGGTGTAGATGCCGTATCGGTGCTCTCAAAAATTCTAGGTATTTCCAATGCAGACACCGGTACCCCTAACGGTACGAACATTCCAGTTGGCACACAGAAAGCTATTGGTCAGTTCAGGTTCGTTACAGCTGAACATGCAAACCATAAGAACGGCACCAATAAAGTGGTACTTTCTGATATTCTGTTTAATGTGCAGGCACAGAACGTGCAGCTCGGCGCAAGCAATTTCCGACTCTACAACAAAGCAGATCCGACAGTTAAAAGTAACTGTAGCCTCGCTCCTGAATCGGCATCGGCTGCCCTCGTCGTCAAGTGCGAAAACATTCCAACCACTTCTTCTGTGAACACAGTCTTTGATCCGGGAGCAGAGCAAACATTCGTGCTTGAAGCGCATGTCATTAATCCAAAAGTAAATCCAGTGCTTCCGTCTTTCCTCCAAGTGTCTCTCCAGAATTTCACCAACAACAAGAGTACCTCACTTGGCGTTTCTAGTAGCCACATCCGATGGCTTGATCAGGACAATTTTGCAACGCCATTCCTCTGGGTTGAACATCCTAATGATGTAGTACAAGGCACTAGCTACACAGACTAAGAAACATCAAAAAATTATCCACACTGTAATTAGCACCCCCCCCCGGCACTCGCTCGGGGGGGGTTTAAGAAAATTACATCTGAAGAGATGACAAAATCATCATGGCTTCTTCACGTCTCTCCCACGGCACAAACAAATGATCGTGATAGAAAGCAGAAACCGGATTGACCGAAATACCGGCATCAGCCAGTTTTCTTGTGATTGCCGCAAGAAATCCCACCGCCGCAAGATCGGAATGAACGGTGAGCGTAATCATCGCCCATCGTGGTTGGCTACCTCCATCCAGTGTGCGTGCTATCTCGTCTTTCACGATCACTGTCATTCCTTCACTCTCTCTAAAAATCATCGTGGCATTGCTTTGTACCTCATTGTCATAAGGTTCTTTCGATGTGAGAAATACGTACTGCCCTTCCTGCAGTGCAGGGCGCATGTTTGTGAGTAAGGCATGCAAATTGCTTTCTCCAGTCATATGAAATGGTCGGGACGGCGGGGCTCGAACTCGCGGCCTCCTGGTCCCAAACCAGGCGCTCTACCAACTGAGCTACGTCCCGAACACGGATACAGTAAAGAAGTGTAAGAAGAAAGTGAAGGCAAAACATGCTAATGTAGCAAAGTTATATTGTTTTACTTGCTATGAAACACTACCGCTACATCGATCTCGTGATGGCAGCATTCATCACTGTCTTGCTCACGAGCAACGTCGCATCGTCTGCAAAAATCGTAGACTGGGGAATGTCGATTCTTGGCCTTCGGCTTTCATTCGATGCAGGCACACTGCTCTTTCCACTCAGCTATATCTTCGGTGACGTGCTCACGGAAGTGTACGGCTTTAATCGTGCGAGAAGAACAATATGGATGGGGTTTTTCGGGCTTATGTTGATGAGCGTATGCCTTGGCATCGTCGAACGGATGCCTGGGGAAGCTCAGTGGCAAGAATATGCAGGAGACGCCTCTTATTCAGCTATTCTCGGAGGTCTTAGCTCAGGCGGCATTGTGATTGCGAGTCTGTGCGCGTATGTCATGGGCGAATTCAGCAACTCGTTCACACTTGCACGGCTAAAAATCATGTCAGAAGGCAGGCATCTCTGGATGCGTACAATCGGCTCCACTCTCATCGGCCAAGGCATCGATACGAGCGTCTTCATACTGCTAGCATGCAGTTTCGGAGTATTCCCGTGGAGTATTGCGAGTAGCTTAATCGTCTCTAATTATATAGTTAAAGTGCTCATCGAAGTGCTGTGTACTCCAATCACCTACTGGTTTATCGGTCTCCTTAAAAAAATCGAGAAGGAAGACTATTTCGATAGAGACACAAATTTCAATCCGTTTGCCGCCTCTTGAATGGCGCGAACGCAGATTTGAGAATAGGAAAAAGCAGAGAAACAGCGTACACTAGAACCCTTATGAACGAACTTACACCAAGGGAAGAGGTGAAAACGACGAAAAAGTTTGACGAGCTCGGCCTCGCGCCACTGTACCTCGACATACTCACTTCTCTGAAATTCACGCAGCCAACCCCCATACAAGAACAGGCAATTCCCACAGCCGTGCAAGGCCAAGACATTATCGGCATTGCCCAGACTGGGACGGGTAAGACTCTCGCATTTGGTCTCCCAATGATTCAGCGCTTAAGCCAAGGTCCTGGACGCGGCCTCGTGATCCTCCCCACGCGCGAACTTGCGTACCAAGTGGAGGAGTCTCTGCAAAAATTCGCTCCAAAAGCTGGCATAGGAATCGCAGTATTCATCGGCGGCGCTTCCATGCACCAGCAGCGAATGATGCTCAAACGCAACCCACGCATCCTCATCGCAACGCCAGGACGTTTACTCGATCACCTGCAGCAACGCACTATCACCCTGAAGGAGGTGTCAATCCTCGTACTCGACGAAGCGGACCGCATGCTCGACATGGGGTTTGCGCCGCAAATAAATAATATTCTCGCTCACGTGCCAAAAAAGCGCCAGACAATGCTCTTTTCCGCCACAATGCCGAGAGAAATTCTCGCACTGGCAGAATCGCAAATGTCTCTGCCGATTCGCATAGAAGTAGCTCCGGCCGGCACCACCGCTTCCACCGTCGAACAGGAAGTGTTCATCGTAAAAAAAGAAGACAAAATCACTCTCCTCAGACAAATTCTGAGTGAGTATAAAGGCAGCGTACTCGTCTTTTCGCGCACCAAGCATGGAGCGAAGAAACTCACGAGAGCCGTGAGCGATATGCATCACCGCGCGGCAGAAATCCACGCCAACCGAACGCTCGCACAGCGTAGAGAAGCCCTCGAAGGCTTTAAACGAGGAAAGTACAGAGTGCTCATCGCCACAGACATTGCCGCTCGAGGCATCGATGTGACAGGCATTGAGCTCGTGGTGAACTACGATCTTCCCGATAATCCAGAAGATTACGTTCACAGAATCGGTAGAACCGGTAGAGCAGGCAAGCTCGGCAAAGCTCTCTCGTTTGCACACCCCGATCAGAGCGGAGATATCAAAACCATAGAACGTCTCATTCGTGGGACATTACCACGTGTAACGCGAGAAGGTATCACGGCAGTGGAACATGTTGCGCTGAGGAGTACACCGTCGTATAGGCACAAGAGAAGCGGTTTTGGCGCACGGAGAGGAGGAGGCATGAGAGGGAGAAGGCGTTAAAATGTATCTACTATCCCATTCCTTGCAGCATCGCATGCTTTTGCAAGCAAATGCCTTGCCATGGGTTCATACGGCATGGATGATCGTCATACTTCGATCCCTCTTCCAATGCTCATCACTGTCGTCACTGCATCGCTTTCGAAAGGAATCGGCAACGGACTCACGTATAGAGCAGATGGACCAATCGACCTTGGATGCCTCGTGATGGTCCCTCTACGGGGAAAAATTACGGAAGGCATTGTCATCGACAGTAATGTGCCATTGAACGATGCTTCATTTGATATACAAAAAGTGCACAGCATTCTCTCTCTTGAGCCACTCCTCACGCCTGCTCAGATGACAGTGCTCTTGCAGATGCAAAAACAATACTTCTGCCCAATACGACAATTGCTCTCGCTCTTCCTTCCTCCTCCACCGTGGCGTCTGATGATGCCCAAGCGAGAGCGCATGTTTCGGCTTTCAAATGGCAAAAAAATTCTGAATGGAAAAAATCAGAAGAATGTAGTGGAAGCACTGCAATCAGCACAGTGGGTATCTGAGCCACGCTTAAGAGAAGAAACGGGAGTAAGCACGGCAACACTCACTTCACTCGTCAAAACGGGAGTGCTGGAGGAAGGGTATCAAGAAGAAAGAGAACATCTTGAGGGAGATGCATGCACTGATATTCCCCAAATGCCTGTCAGTGAGAATCTTCGAATCGTCTATGAGCGCCTCTCGCAATCAGGCTCAACGGTATCCCTTCTCTTCCATGGAGCTCACGATGATCGATACTCTCTCTACGCGAGATTGACTGAAGACAATCTCACAAAAGAAAAAAGTACGATAGTGCTGTCTCCCGATATCGTCTCAGCTTCTTTAGTGCATGAAGCATTGCAGAGAAACATTGGAAAGAATCGCTGCCTACTGCTTCACAGCAGAACAAAAGATTCTGAGCGACGGGGCATGTACAGAAAAGCTCGTAGCGAACCACTCGTCATCTGCGGAACGCGCACTGCACTCTTTCTGCCAGCGAAAAATGTAGGAACAGTGATTATCGATGAAGAGCATGCACTTTCCTATAAGAGCGAAAAAAGTCCGAGATATCACGCTCGATGGGTCGCAGAACGACTGTGCGCTGAGAACGGAGCGAATCTGATTCTTGCCAGTCGTACACCGTCTCTGGAAAGTTGGCGGGCAGCCACCTCCGATGATCGAACGTACGCATTGATTGCACACGCACAAGAATCTCAGTCACAACACTCGCGCGCGGGCGTCTCAGTGATCGATCTCGCAGGTGTAAATTTTGGCAAAGCCTACCCATTCTCACCGCAGCTGTTTCAAGCGATCCAAGACAGACTGAACATGCGAGAAACGTCAGTGCTCCTCCTCAATCGTCGCGGGGGAGCGACGGCACTGTTGTGTCTTGAGTGTCGTCATACCATCAATTCGGCGTCTACGCAGATTCCGATGACCGTACACACGGTGAAAGGCATACCCACTCTCATCGATCACTACACTGGACTCATGATGCCAGTACCGGCGCACTGCCCCCGCTGTCACTCAGTCCGACTGCTGCAGACAGGAGCGGGAACAGAGCGCGCTGAAATGATCCTCAAGCAACAGTTTCCTTCTGCTCGCATCGTTCGGGCAGATGCCGACACGCTCGAAAACCCCAAAAGTATGGAGCAAGTGCTCGTTGCCATACAGAACGGCAGCACCGACATCCTCGTCGGCACCGCACCCGTGATGAGAGCGCTGTCACTCTCAAGAGTGACACTCGCAGCGGTTCTCATTGCAGATATCGGCCTCTCACTGCCAGATTTTCGCGCCGGAGAACGCGTGTGCCAAGCACTGTGTCAGTTTGTGAGTCTCGCGAAGCATGCTCCTGCCATGAGAGACATCATCATTCAAACGTTTCGACCGAACGCGCCAGAAATCGTCGCAGCACAGACTGGTAAATTTGGATCGTACCTCACGCAAGAACTGCTCTTACGAGAGCAAGCGGGATACCCTCCTGCAAGCAAGCTCATCGCACTCATTATACGAGGAGAGCATGCCGGTAAGAGAGCGAAATTCATTGAAGAACTGCTCAAAAAAAACGCTAGAGACACCAGAGTAACCTCCGCTCCCTCGGTATTCTCATCATCAGTATGGCATGTATTTTTGCGGGGGAAACAGCCTGAAGTAGTGCTTTCCACACTCAAGAATCTCTCAGAGATAGTCATAGACATTGACCCTCTGAATGTCATGTGACAACACCTGCAGCACGGGCAAGCGTTCGCTCTGCCGCCGCGCGGGCCTTCATCACTAATGCAAGGTTCAGTAAGCTTCCCACTCGAATCTCCGGCATCCCGCTCTGACGAAGGCCGAAGAGTTCACCGGGGCCCCTGAGTTTGAGATCAATTTCTGCAAGTTGAAACCCGCTCTCATGCTCTTCCATGGCTTTTAAGCGCGGAGAAGAGGCTTGTGAAGGTGAAGTGGTACAGAGAAAGCAGTGGCTCGCGTGTTCCCCTCTCCCCACACGCCCGCGAAACTGATGCAGCTGCGAAAGACCGAATCTCTCAGCGCCTTCAATGACTATAATCGTCGCATTGGGCACGTCGATGCCCACCTCGATGACGGAAGTGGAAACGAGGATATCCGACGATTTATCCTTGAACGCCTGCATTGTTTCTTCTTTTTCAGCTGGAGTCATCTTTCCGTGAAGTTTCGCAATACGTCTGTGGGGGAATGATACGCGCAGACGTTTGAGCTCGTACTCCACGCTGGTCACCTCTGCCATTTCCTCGGCAGAAGAATCTGAAATGAGAGGACAGATGACGAATGCTTGCCTGCCTGCCTCTATGTGAGAATCTATGAAACGATCTATAGCATCTCGCTCATCAGGAGGCACGACAGCCGTATGAATCCTGCGCCGATTCATAGGCTTTTCCATGAGAACGGAGAGATCGTGATCGCCGAATGCAGTGAGTGCGAGTGTGCGAGGAATTGGTGTTGCGGTCATGGAGAGGAAGTGCGGATTTCCTTTATCTTTCAGTCTCTGTCTCTGCATAACCCCAAAACGGTGCTGTTCGTCTACAATCACCAGCCTCAAATCTTTCATGCGGACGCTATCCTCAATGAGCGCATGCGTGCCAATGACGAGATCTATAAGCCCTTCGCTCAATCTTTGCCGAATATCTTCGCTTTCTGAACGCGGGCAAGAACCTGTGAGCAAGGCAATGGAAGGCAGCCTGAAAGGAATCGAGGAGACAGAAGACTTCTCCCACTCACTCCCCCACCCCGCAGACGCTGATTGCATGTGAGAGGAGCTAAGGAGAAACGTATGAAGTTTTATCAGAAGCGTTGTGATCGTTGCCAAGTGCTGACGAGCGAGCACTTCAGTAGGGACCATGAGTGCACACTGGCCCCCATGCCGGATGACATTTGCTATGACGGCAACTGCAACAATTGTTTTCCCAGAGCCCACGTCACCCTCGAGTAAACGAGACATAGGCACATCGCGCTCCATATCCTTAAGAATTTCATAGATTGCGACTTTCTGCCCCCCAGTAGGCGTAAATTTAAGAGAAGCGAAAAATGCCTTCATAAGACCGATATCCATAGGAGTCGACAGCCGTGCTTGCGAACGGCCCTGCCAATCCTTCTTCCTCTGTAGTGCCTCGACATGAATGGCGTAGAGCTCTTCAAATGCGAAACGATCTTTGGCTCTCTGTAGAGACGCAGGTGAAGTGGGAAAGTGAAGCTCAGAAATAGCATCGGCTCGAGAGAGAAGATGTTCCTCACTCAAAACAGAGAGAGGAAGCGTCTCTGCAATGTGGGCAATAGCAGGGCGAACCTTCACCATCTTCTCGCGCAGCCAACGGGACGTGATGCGCTCTGTTTGGCTGTAAATGGGTACAATACGCCCTGTGTGGAGCAGTGTGTGCTTATCGGCATTCTCAAACGTGGGACTATTGATCTGCAGTTTGTAACCGTTTTCCATCACCTTGCCCACCAGCGACACCGGCTGACCATCCTTGAGCATACGCATGACGTGAGGCTGATTGAACCACACAACAGCAGCTCGCTGCCCGTCGTCATCGACGAACTGTGCCTGAACCAACACTTTCCTATGTTTCAGTCTCACTAATTTCAGAGAGTGAATCGTGCCGTGGAGCGTCACCTTTTCGTTGAGAGGAGCAGAGAGCAGTGTCATCACTCGACTCATATCTTCATGAGTCCGCGGCAAATAGAGGAGAAGATCTTGAATGGTATGAATGTTCATCTTGGCAAGCTCGACTATGAACTCGTCAGTAGTGCCGAGGAGACGAGCTGTGAGTGTGTCGCTCAGATGCATACGTGGATGATTGTACACCAATAGAACTCTGAATATGTGGTAGAATAAAGGGCATGACAAACGACTTCATAGCAGCCATGACTAGATCAACACCGCTCTCTGAGAAACGACAAAAAATGATTGGTAAATCTGGTCAGAAGAACTTGCAGGTAAAACAACTCACACTCCTTCAAACGCTGCTAACACTCATCGATGACAAAGTCATCAACATCCTCAAACCGGAATCGCTCATCAAAGAAGAGAAGAGAGAAGCCTATCTAGCGCTTACAGAATCAGAAAAACGCGCACTTGATTTAGCCCTCGTCAATATGTGCTCACAAATGCAGCATATTATTGAATTTCATAGAAGCCCACACACGCCGGATGAGTCTCAAGAATTGGAAGTGATGATCGATCATCTCCTCGACATGAAAGACAGGCTCGGAAAGAATGCAGATCTTCTGCAGTGGTGATCATCGGAGCTGCCGAACGTTCTGCGGCTCTATCCAGTGAATGCGATTATCCCCTCTCCACCAAGTCATCTGCCGCTTGGCGTACTGGCGCGTGCGAGAAGCAATGCGATCTTGCAGTACGCTCAAGTCGCCTCCATTTCTTAACCAAGTGAGAATCTCTCGATAGCCAAGACTTTGCATTCCTGGATCCTCTGCTCGGTAGCCTGCGTCTCGGAGGTTGATCACCTCTTCTATCCATCCGGAAGACAGAAGCGAGCGTGTTCGATCATTGATGCGAGCATTGAGCAGTGCTCTCTCAATCCCGATACCAATGATACAGAGATCATACGGACACTCACGTACGTGCTCACGTTCTTTCTTCTTCATTCCAGTGGACAGCAGCCCTTCCATGGCACGAATGAGATACACAGCATTCTGCCGGGGAATCGCCGCGGCAGCGTTCGCATCCCTCTCTGCAAGCTTTGCATGAAGAGTAATGCCGCTATCTGCATCATACTCGGCCTGTAAACGCTGTCGCATCTCCACATTCGAGGGAGACTGAGGAATGAGACCGTCTACGATCGAACTGATATAGAGCATCGATCCGCCAACGAGAAGAGGTACGCCACCACGTGAATGAATATCGTCAATGACCTGCGTTGCCCTCCCCTGATACCAAGCGATGGTCACGGGATCGCGCGGATCGAGAACCGAGAGCATATGGTGAGGAATCCCTCGCATGTCTTGCGGCAGGATTTTTGCTGTACCAATATCAAGAAGGGCGTAACACTGGCGAGAGTCAGCATTGACGATCTCGACTGAAGAAATAGCGTCTAGCGACGAGAGATGTTCGGCTATATCGAGGGATGTCATCGTCTTGCCACTTGCTGTGGGACCTAGCACAACGATGAGCGGTCGGCGTGCCGATCCTACGAATGCGTCAATATCCCTCAAGAAAGACATGTGTGCATCATATCTCAGAAAAGGGTAAAGCAGCATATTGGGACACAGAAAGCACTCTATGAAAACTGCTTCAAGGGCAGAAAGACGCTATACTATGCATACGCATTTACTCTCCACTCCACATTTAGCCGTATGCATCCTCTCATTCAATCCGTCTCATCTCGCATTAATCGGGGTTCGCTCGCGATTTCAGATACGCTCATTCCCACGATCATAGAAAAAACGCAATTCGGCGAGCGTGTGTACGACATTTACTCGCGCTTGCTCGAAGAAAGGATCATCTTCATGGGAACTCAAATCAACGATAGCATTGCCAATTCCGTCATCGCACAACTTCTCTTTCTCGAGAAGCAAGACAGCAAGAAAGATATCATCCTCTACGTCAATTCCCCAGGAGGACAAGTGAGCTCAACTATGGCCATGTACGACACCATGCAGTACATTTCGCCAGATGTGTCGACGGTGTGCTTAGGTATGGCCGCATCGGGAGGGGCAATTATTCTCATGGCTGGAAAAAAAGGGAAACGGTATGCGCTTCCGCACTCAGAAATTATGATCCATCAGCCTCTTGGCGGCACAGAGGGTCAGGCAACTGACATCGCAATTCATGCAGAGCACATCATTCGGATGAAAGATATGCTCAACGAAATGATCGCTCGGCACACAGGCCAAAAAATCGCCAAAGTGAAAGTGGATACAGAGCGAGACAAATTTTTAAGCGCCGACGAGGCACTTGAGTACGGTCTCATAGACAAGATTATCACCTCGAAAACGGCAGCCTTGTAATCTGTCGCTTGTACGGAAGAGGATTACTCCTCCCCTTCGGCGGGCGGAGGAATGTCGGGGACGCTCACCGCAAAGAAGAAAAGGAGTAACCACGGCAAGTACAATGTGGCAGCCATGAGTGTATCTGGAAGAGGCTGTCCACTCATGAGTGATTTAAGAAGGAGGCCTACTGGAACTGAGCCAAGCGCCAGTCCTCCCATCCAAGCAGTGATGAACATCGCCCTTCCATATACGAGCAAACTGCCGGATAGAATGAGTAATCCCGGGAGGAGAAACGTCCACACAAGACCAAGCGACCAAAGCCCGCCGATGCCATCAAGAGCACTGGCTTTAAAGGGTTCAAAATCACGGTACTGCGTCATACCTACGATCAGCAGAGAAAGCCCCACCGAAAGTCGTAGAGTGAAATTAACAATCCACGGAACAAAGAAGTAGAACTTCATGAATGATGAATGAAACAAGATATAAGTGTACGGAGAGCGGAGGAAAAAGTACAAGTGACAGGGAGAGTGGGTATTGTAGGATCCTCTTAGGTATACTCTCACTATTCATGCATGATTCCCCCTTCACCGTTATTGCGCGCACACGCGCTGGTCGGCGCGGCCGGCTGCAAACACCTCACGGCACGATTGAGACGCCATTCTTTCTGCCAGTAGCAACTGCAGGAGCGATGAAAGGCGTCACCTTTAGCGATCTGCATCAACTCGGATATCAAGCGCTACTCTGTAACACCTATCACCTTCACATCACCCCCGGAGAGACTATCGTGCGCCGCGCGGGAGGCCTCCATGAATTTATCGGCTGGAAGAAGCCCATCCTCACTGACTCAGGAGGTTTTCAGGTATTCTCTCTCAGTAGCATTCGTTCGATTGATGAGGACGGAGTGCGCTTCCGAAATCATAGGAGTGGTGCTGAAGTATTTCTAGGTCCCGTGGAATCCCTCTCCATCCAACATGCACTCGGTTCAGACATCATCATGTGCTTCGATGAGTGTCCACCTTCAAAAGCTCCTAAGGCAGATCAAATCCGCGCAGTTGATCGTACGCTGCGTTGGGCCGCTCTCTGCAGGAAAACACATGAAACACTTGCCGCCCCTCAGCAGAAAAAACCGCTACTCTTCGGCATCGTCCAAGGTGGTCTGCACGCTGACTTGAGAAAAAAATGCGCAGAAGAACTACAAGCAATTGGATTCGATGGATATGCAATCGGAGGACTGGCGGTGGGAGAAACTGAACAAGAAATGTATTCAGTCCTTGATCTCGTCTGTCCTCTTCTTCCTGAAGAGAAACCTCGATACCTCATGGGAGTGGGTGAAAGACATCAGCATAGAGAGGCAATTGCACGAGGAGTAGATATGTTCGACTGCGTCTCTCCCATGAGAGAGGCTCGACATGGAATGATATGGCTGACTGATGGCGGGAAAATACGTATTCGTAGAGCGGAGAACAGCCTCGATGATTCTCCTCTCGATCCCCTCTCGACTCTTGAGCTATGCCGCAATGTGAAAAAAAGCTACCTGCATCACCTTTTCCGCATTGGCGAACGGTACGGAGAAACGATTGCCTGCCTCCAAAACATGGCCGTCACAAAGAGCGCGATGGATGCGACCAGAAAGAGTTGTGAGCACTGAGCACTTGCATCCTATCGCACGCCTATGCTCGTAATTTCAATGTCGGAATACTGCTGTCTGTGGCCCTGAGTGCGCTGGTAACGCTTGCGACGCTTAAATTTGAACACGCGAATTTTATCTCCCTTGCCATGAGCAGTGAGTGTGGCTTTCACACTGGCGCCTTCTATGTACGGCTTACCCAGCGTCACATCTGACTCTGACTGTGCAAGCAGAAACACTTTGTCGAACGTGACAGTGTCTCCAGGGCTACCCTCGAGATGAGGAACTCGAAGCTTCATACCCTGTTCAACTTTCTCCTGAAAACCAGCGATATCGACAATGGCAAACATAGTGCGAATGGAAAAGTCCGTTCTCACTGTACAGAAGGGCATTGCGATGCGCAATGGCAATTGACGAGCTGCGCCACCTCTCGTACTCTTTCATGCGTAATGAAACCGGGCGCCTAGCTCAGTTGGTTAGAGCGACTCGCTTACACCGAGTAGGTCAGGGGTTCGAATCCCTTGGCGCCCACCATCCTTCGCGCAGCGAAGGATGCCATCCGTAGTGCTTGAGCGTTGTGCAAGGAATAACTCTACTGAGTCGCTGCGGCTACGGATGGCGAGCCATCAAGCACAGAGGATGGCTTGTAAGTACAAAGAACAGATGTCTATAGTGCTTGAGCTTTGTTCAAAGAAAAATTCTACAAAGGCGCTGCGGCTACGGATGGCGAGCCATCAAGCACAGAGGATGGCTGAACTTCAAAAACGATAGCTATACTTCATGCATGTGGCACTACACGTACATTCTCGAAAATCAAAAAGGATATCAGTACATCGGGCTGACCGATGATCTTGATGATCGCTTGATTCGTCATAACAGAGGAGAAATTTCATCGACTGCAAAATATCGACCTTGGCAGATCGTAAACTTCACTGCCTTCCCTACGCGTGAACAGGCAGCGGCATACGAGAAGTACTTGAAGTCCGGCTCTGGTACTACGTTCCGTGATAAACACCTCGCTCCTAAAAAGAAAATTTCTAGCAATAACCTACGTCGGCTCCGCAGACTGGGACTACAAACGAGCAATCTATCCGAAGATGAGGGATTGGGGGGAGCTTTATAAAGTTGTAGAAATCTGCTACACTTTATAAAGTTACAGTTTCTATGACTATTCCTCAAAAGCTCCATGCGATCCAAGGCCTCTCTGGCCTAACCCAGACAGAGCTCGCACAAAAGCTCGGAGTATCCTTTGTAGCATTCAATCGATGGAGTACGGGGAAGGCCGTTCCTCGCAGGAAGGCGCAGGAGCGTATCAATGCCTTATATAGAGAATATTCAGGCCTCACCGTCATACCAAAAGACCTTCTGCAAGCGAAAAAGGCAATCCTCATGACGAGGGCGAAAAAGGAAAGCAATGTCCTCAAAAAAATTCAGGAGTACCCCGATATCCGCGATCAATTTGTCCTCGTACTCACCTACACATCGAACTCCATCGAAGGAAGCACTCTCACAGAAGCTGAAACCGCTGCAGTCCTATTTCAAAATATTGCTCTGCCAGATAAAACTCTAACAGAACAATTGGAAGCCAAAAACCATCAAACAGCCCTTCTGTATCTATTTCGCCATCTTTCCGAGAAAAGTGTCATCGACGAAGAGCTGATACTGCGCTTGCACGGAATACTCATGAATGGCATTCGGCAAGATGCTGGAATGTATCGTCAGCATGGCGTTCGAATTGTTGGAGCGGATTTGCCGACGGCAAACTATCTCAAAATACCTAAGCTCATGGAAGCGCTCATCGCAGAACTGACTCAAGCAAAAGACTTCCTCGAACATCTCGCTTCTACCCATGCACGGTTCGAGCAAATTCATCCTTTCTCGGATGGCAATGGGCGCATTGGCAGACTTCTCATGCACGCCATGCTGCTGAAGAAAAATCTGCCTCCAGTTGTAATTCAGCCTCAGAAAAAGAAGTTGTACTATTCGTATCTCAATACCGCACAGAAAAAAAGCGATACGACGCTACTTGAGGACTTTCTCTGTGATGGCATCATGGAAGGATGGGGTATTGTAGAGCGAAGAAGCCGTTGACCGCTCCGCCGACTAGCGAGAAACGAGCGATCTATCCGATGATGAGGGATTGGGGGGTGTTTGAGTAAGAAAAGTTGCGACAAATTAAAGAGTAACCTTTAGGCACGTGATTTGATACCATGTACATATGATTACACTGTTGACCATTGCCTCACTGTTCCTTATTCCCGTCGCAGGCGCGACAAGCAATCCATGCGCGTTTGCCGGTACTGTTGTAAGCCTCTCAGGTCCGCTTCCGTACGCAGGTACGTTGGCGCAGCAGAAAAGCGGCATCGAAGAAGCCGAGAACCTGCACAACATGACGCGAACCATGCGATTCACATCCACACGCGTTGGTGGTCAACCGGCTTACCGATTTCGCTTTGAAAGCAGTGACGATATCGTAGAAAATATTCTCTTCAACAAAGGAAGTCAGTCGTACCAATTGACACTCATCGCAAGTCGTCAGACCTACCGCAAAGGATTAAAGCTTGCACGCCAGCTTCTCGCTCATCCGTTCAACGGTCCTGCCATACGCTGCAATGACATGTAGCCATCCGCATCTCGCTAGTAAGAAAACTCAAGCCTCGTCTGCCCTGCGTCGTCAGTCACTTCAGACACGCTTATGGATGTGGGGCTGATTCTGAAGAGGACCGAATAATCCCCGATTGGCAGATAGTCTTTTGCACAGGGAGGAGAGTCGTTAGTAAACGTCGATTGAATGTAATTGCCAAGCATCTGCCCAAGCGAGTCACTCGGAACGAATCCTTCTGAATTTGTCACAATAATTGAGCTCTGAGAAAGACGCTCTAAGCTCTTGCTGAGAAACGGCAATCCGAATGTGATCTTATCGATTTGTCTGTATGGAAAATGATTGAGGGGAGAATGTGTTGTGTAAGCAGTGAGAAGGGGCTGCGGAGGATTGACTGCGTAGAGGTAACGATCGACTTCGCAGGCGCTCAAGAGACCATCGAGGCGCGCGGCAGCGGTAGTGAGAGAGTCAATCTGACTCATCTCCTGGTCAGTAATCACAGGCGCAGCTCTCGAAAGGGGTATCGTCCAGACAATGGCCATGAGGACTGCGCTGCCAAAAGCCATGAGTGGCAATCGAAACTTCGCGTGAGGATCACACATGCGAAAAAGCATGAGAAATATGAGAGCGGTGAAAAACGGCACGAGAGAAGCTGCATAACTCAACATTGCATAATTACCGGCCAAACCAACAGCAGTCACAGAGAGATAGGCACCAAATACCAATCCGAAAAACTGAGAGAACACCCTCTCGCGAGACAGGATAATGTCCGCCGCTCTCCATGCAAAGAGACAAAGAAGAGATGGAAAGAGTAGCGCACTTGAATAGGAAAGCGCGCCAGAGGTCTTCCAAAAATACACTCCCCTCATCCAGAGTGGAACGTCATACTGTATGCGAATGCCAACAATTGTAGGGAGATAGAGAGAAACGTACGGCTCAAGCCAGCCAAGAGCTGCGAGTACAAGCGAACCTGTGGCCAGTGCGATGCCGAGCGGGATGAAAAATGCTCTGAGCAGAGAGAGCGGCCTGACATCAATAGCTATTGCAGCTGCAAAAAGAGTGAGGAGAAAAGGCTCTTTACTGCCAATTGCAAATAACACACACGCAGAAGCAGCGATTGTTCTCAGCAAAGTCATGTGATGACGACCCCGAATGTACATGATAATGAAGAGAAGCGCGAAAAAGTTACCGAAAGATTCAGGTTGCCATACACCAGCCTGAATGCTGCTCCAAAGGCTAATAATACAGCCTGCGACGCAACCAGCCGCTCTCACGAGCAAACGATTGGCCGGCGGCAACGCAGAAGAAGGATTCCAGACCATCCACACAAACAGCACTGGCGTACAAAGGAGCATGATAATGCTGAGATAATTTCCAAGCATATGGCTGTGAACGAGGAAGAATGAAACCGCGCTTACAATGAAAACGCCAGGCGGTTTGGGGTCAAAAATGTCTCTATACGGAGTGAGACCATTGAGAATTGATTTGCCAATTGTAAAGTAAAATGCCGCATCGCCATGGTACGCATAGCGATCGAAAAGAAAGAGCGTGCGTGCACCGAGGAGAAACAGGCACCAACACACAGTGCAAAGCAGCAGAACGCCGAGAATACCATGCCGCCAATCAATGTGAGCACCCATGTTCATCATGCGTTGAGCAAAGCCGTTTGCTTCTTTTTCATTCATAGTGTGCATGATATATCACGCTGGCCATCTGGTGAAAGTGGCTGTACCTCACATTGCATTTCATGGCATATCGCGATACCCTTGCACTATGCTCAATACTATTCTCATGTACGTACAGCTCGCTCTGGCTTCTCTCATCACAATCGGCATTCTTCTCCAGCATCGTGCGTCAGGACTGTCAGCTACATTCGGCGGAACAGGCGCCGCGTATGTGCAGAGGCGCGGAGCAGAGAAAGTGCTATTTTCAGGAACGGTGATTCTTTCAGTTGTATTCTTCGCGTTGGCTACGCTTCAGATGTACCTCGGAAGCTAGAAAGAGAAAGCGGTCGAGTGATGATTGCTTATCAAGGCATCTTCACTATGCTATAACAGACCACTGACTGCGTTATGCAGGCCTTCATTCGCCTTTTTTCGGCCATGACAAGGATAGAACGTATAGTTCTCGGGGTGTTTTCAGTGCTTCTCTTAGCGAGCTTGATAGGCCTTTTAAGAATGTTCTACATACAGAACACACAACGTGTACCCGTCACGGGAGGAACGTACATCGAAGGAAGCGTGGGTGAACTCTTACCTCTCAATCCATGGTTTGCGATCAGCAATGATGTGAATCACGATATCGTCTCACTCATATTTTCTGGCCTGCTTAAGTATAACCCCATAACGCAGCACATAGAGCCCGACCTTGCTACGCTCGACATTTCAAAAGACGGACGAATCTATACTCTTACGTTAAAAGAACATCTTTTCTGGCACGACTCTACATCTAAAAACCCTCATCCTGTCACCGCAGACGATGTGCTGTTCACATTCAAAACCATACAGGATCCCGAATTTCCAAACACAATTCTGAAACAGAACTATCGTGGAGTGGAGATTAATAAAGTATCAGACCGTACCGTGACGTTCACCCTCGAAAAACCCTACGCGTTCTTCCCGAGCAATCTCACGCTAGGACTGCTCCCAAAGCAATCCTTCGAGAACGTTCCAATAAAGAAGCTAAATCAAGCGACCGATTTCGGATTGCACCCTATTGGAAGCGGTCCGTATGCATTCGTGAATATCATTCAAACAGACCTTTCGACAGAAGTGACACTGAGAAGATTTGAAAGGCCTTCCATGCCAACGTACAAAGTGGACCGTATTGTCATGCGAATTTTTCCAGAGTACTCATCACTCATCACAGACAGCATCAATATTGACGGGGTGAGGCTGGTCCCCCGTAATGAGAAAGGAAAACCGGTTCTGCCAAAAGGTTTTAAGTTATTCAGCTATACCCTACCTCAGTACACAGCGTTATTTTTTAATCTTGATCGCGGGATACTCTCGGATAGAACGCTACGACTGGGCCTTCAGCTTGCAACTAACAAGCAAGAAATAGTCGATGCACTCCACGAAGTACATATTATAGATACGCCTCTTGCTGAAATAGACTTAGGATCATGGCAGTACAAATTTGATCCCAAGGCCGCACAGGGAGCTCTGTTCAATTCTAACTGGAATATGCCTGAAAAAGTGCGCCTGCAACGCTTGTTAGAAAGGCGCGATGCCAATAACACAGGACCATTAAGAGGTCTCGACCCTGTCGCGCTCCTCCAAACCGGAGCAGTGCTCACGCTCACCGGATCTCTCAAAGACACTTCATGGCCTATTGCCGTTAACGGCATTGCCGCACAGACTGGAAGCTGGCTTGACACGAACGCCTCCGGAAGCGGCACGTGGTTTGTAAAGCTCCGTACAACGGGAACAGGGACTGATGCGCTTCGTATCGGTACCAATGTCATTCGTATGACGAATGAAAAAGGCGTCGTCATCGACTCATTCACAATTGATCGCTATGTTTCTCCTGAGCCTTTTCAGCTTGCACGTGCCGAGCAGCAGCTCGTCAATGAGTTTGTCTCCTCTCGCGCGCTCGCGCCAAGTAAGCGCATGACAGTCGATGACATTTACCTTGAAAGAGGGTTCCTGCGCCGAAAAAAAGCGGAGGATATTCCGCACACCCGCATCAATGCAAAAGGGAAAGAGCTCACGCTCACCCTGCTTACCAGCTCCTCTCCTCCGTCCTATCGTAAGGTTGCGCAAATGGTTCAGGCGCAATGGAGGCAAATCGGCGTCGATCTGCGCATCGATATACCCGCTACCCACAAAGAATTTGAAGAGCGAACAATGCGCCGAGACTACGATATCCTCCTCTTCGGACAGTCGCTTCTCGATAATTTAGATAGCTACCCCTATTGGCACTCGAGTCAAATTCAAGAGAAAGATAAAAAAAATCTGAAGCTCGACGCATTCAATGTGTCTCAGTATGCGTCGTTTGACGCCGATGCGCTTCTGCAGAAAATCCGCGGAATTTCGGATGAGAAGTCTCGTTCGCAAGATCTCGCAAAGCTAAACGAGATAATAAAGCGTGATATCCCAGCAGTATTCCTCTATTCACCCCTCTATTTTTCCGCGTACGACGAAGGGATTCAAGGCGTACAAATAGGCAAACTTTCACTCCATGCAGACCGCTTTGCCTCGCTCAAAGATTGGTTTATCACAACAGAACGGCAATTCACTGAGGGGAAGGGATGGCTCTCGTTTCCGGGCTGGATGATGAGTTTCTTCTAGCAAGTGAAACACATTGCACGCCAGTACTCTTGTATTTTAGGATTACTTTCCCTACACTTTCGCGGCCCTTTCGAGTACAATCAGCACATGGAAGTACTTCTCCTCGCAGACATCGCAGGCATAGGCAAGAAGAATGATCTCATCGTCGTTCAGAAGGGCTATGCCCTCAATCACCTTCTCCCCGCGAGAGAAGCGATCGTGGTCACGCCGAGTGTCAGAAAGCGTTATGCGGAAGAAATTAAGCGGCGCGCTCTTGAAAGAGAGCAAGAAAGAGCATCACAGGCAGAAGCCGTAAAAACGCTTTCAGGCAAGAAACTCGAAATCAAAGTGAAGACTACAAAGACAGGCACGCTCTATGCTTCCATTAGTGAGAAGAGGATCGCCGACGAGCTGAAAGCGCGCTTTGGCATTCACCTTTCTCCTCAGCAAATCAGGATCCAAAGTCCCATCAAAGGAGTGGGCACCCATACGATCGGATTGCAAATCGGTTCTGTAACAACTGCCTTCCCTATCGAAGTGAAAGCATCCGCGTAGACACTCACGTGTTGCTGCATGGCATTTCTGCCTTTCGCCTTCTTCAGTCTGCCTTTACACTGAGCATATGTCAGATTTCGGAGGATTTGAGTCATTTCAACCAAGCGAGGGCCAAGTTGCCGCTTCAGAAGCTCTCTCTGAGCAGGCAAAACAGCGTTTCGCAGCAGCAGCGCAACAGCTCAAGCAAATCGCAAGAGAAGAGAAGAAAGCCCGCAAGCGGGACGATCGTGTTGCCAAGGCGATCATCCAGTTCTTGAGTGATGAAAAAGACAGTAATCTCTTCACACTGATCTCTCGTCTTGTTGCGAAAGATTGTCCCTCTATCTTCATTCTCGCGATTCTCGCACTGATTCACAGTCCCTCGCTCGAAACTGTGGACGACTACGTGAAAGAGCATGGTATGCGCCTCGACGCTCCGAAAGACATGGCGCTCAGCGTGACGAACAACGCCTCAATGCCGCCAGAAATGAATGAGAAGTTAGTGCAATGGATTATGAGACTGCAGCTTGTCATGACGATTGACGGCGCTGTGATTCTCAAGCGCCTACTCGTCGACGAAGGGAATATCGATGGCACCGTCCTCCAGCTCACCACATTCGTGCTGCTTAAATTCTTTGCCTCACACAATCGCACGCTCGAATACAAAGCACTCCAACCTCTCACCATCAGCGTTCTGCAAACCTTAATAGAACCGCATTTAGAGGTAGTGGAACACTATCTTCAAGAGAGAAAGGAAGCAGAGAGGAAACACGATGACGACGAGTGATTAAGACAACGAATCATCGCTTCAGTACTGCTAAAAATGCGTCCTGACTCAGCGTGACCTTTCCCATCTGCTTCATACGCTTTTTTCCGCGCTTCTGCTTGTCGAGAAGTTTGTCTTTCCTCGATCTATCGCCTCCGTACAAATATCCTGTGACATCTTTACGGAGGGCTGAAACAGTCTCCCTCGCCACGACTTTGGCGCCGATTGACGCTTGAATAGGAATTTGAAATTGCGCTTTGGGAAGCACTTCTTTCAACTGTTTGCAGATGATGGATCCCACCGCATGCGCCTCGCTCTTATGAACAATGCTACTGAGCGCATCAGCTGGCTCGCCAAGGAGGAGAATATCCATTTTCACAAGATCCCCTCTGCGATTGCCGATATACTCGTAACTGAGCGATGCGTAACCGGATGTGAGAGACTTCATCTTATCGAAGAAATCGAGCACCACGCTGCTCAGAGGAATTTCAAAATGCAAAATCGCTCGATCATCATCTATGTACTCAAGCGAAAGATAGATGCCTCTGCGCTCTTGCGAGAGCTGCATGATCGGACCGATATCCGGCTTACGACAGACGATTTCCATCGCAATCCACGGCTCTCTCACCTCCTCAATGAACGAAGGATCCGGAAAATCAGCGGGATTACTGAGGAGGGCGGTATTGGGATCATCGAGCGAAAGGAGGCTTGCGCGTACGATTGCCGCTGGACGAGATGTGTTCAGCTTCACTTCGTAGAGCACGCTTGGCGCCGTGATGATGAGATCGCAGTCGTACTGGCGTTCGAGACGCTCCTGAATAATGTCCATGTGAAGTAGTCCCAGAAAGCCACAACGAAACCCGTTGCCGAGTGCTGCGTTGTGTTCGTACGAGCACTCCAGTGCCGCATCGTTCAGCGAGAGCTTTTCGAGAGAGGCTCGAAGTTTTGGATACTCTGAAGCTTCAGAAGGATACATGCCAGCAAACACCATGGGTTGCACTTTTTTGTAGCCAGGGAGCGGCATCGCAAGCGCATCGGCGGCTATGGTATCGCCCACTCTTGCCTGCGCGACATCTTTAAGGCCAGTGACGATGTAGCCAATTTCCCCTGAAGAAAGCGTGCTGTCGGATATGTACGCTGGTGAGAAGTGTCCAGTGTCCTGCACTTCAAAATCCACTTTGGAGCCGATGAGCCGCACTCTATCGCCTTTTCGAAGCACTCCCTCCATGACGCGAACGTAGGTGACTGCACCTCTGTAGTCGTCCATAACAGCATCAAAAATCAATGCTCGTGCAGGGGCAAGAGGATTGATCTTCGGCGGTGGAATGCGATCAATCACGGCATGCAACACCTGTTCCACCCCTATCCCCTCTTTTGCAGAAATTGCGAGAATTTCATCATTCTTACAGCCGAGCATCTTCATCACCTCTGCGCTCACCCTCGGAATGTCCGCGGCAGGAAGGTCAATTTTATTGAGGACTGGAATAATAGTGAGAGTATGCTCAAGTGCCATGTAGAGAACGGCCAACGTCTGTGCTTGTATGCCCTGAGAAGCATCAACGAGAAGAATGGCCCCTTCACAAGCGGCAAGAGAGCGGCTCACTTCATAGCGAAAATCGGTGTGTCCTGGCGTATCGATGAGATTGAGCTGCACATCATTGTAGTTCATGCGCACTGGCTGCAGCTTGATGGTTATGCCGCGTTCCCTCTCAAGGTCCATAGAATCGAGGAGTTGCTCTTTCATGTCTCGTTTAGCAACCGTCTTCGTGACCTCTATCATCCTGTCTGAGAGGGTGGATTTCCCATGGTCAATGTGAGCGATTATGCAGAAATTTCGTATGTTCATGCAGAAACGAGTGTACCGTCCTTTCAGTGCTCAGTCGATGCCAGCGCAGCTTTGAGCGCGTGCTCTCCGCGCAAGCAGCGTTCTCGGCATTCCTCTCTATTGAGAGATGTGAGCTGAGAGAGTTTATCCCCATCAGCGATGGGAATAGCGAGAAACGGAATATCAAGCGCCAGAGAGAAGATGGCACCGTGATATCGCTGAGTGATGACAAACGGAATCGGCGCGAGAAGGTCGCAAAGCTGCTGCCATGAGTGAATGCTGTGTACCTCCGGTTTAACTCCGAGAGACAAGAACAATGCTCTCAGTCGTTGGAGCACGGCAGCTTCGGCAGTCGGCTGCAAGGAGAGTAGCAGGAGTGAGGTAGGCGCATGTCTACGGATGCATGCCTCGCACTCTCTCATAAAAGACTCAGTAGGATTGGCACGGGGAATAATGGCCAATGAATGGGGAGATTTCTCAGTTCGCTTGAGAGAGTACGGAAGAACAAAGGCAGGATCAAACGTGAGCACTGCATCGTGCCTTCCCATGTGTAGCACCCGCTCGTACGAGGCTTCATCGCGTACCGAGATGAAGGCTGCGCGTGAAACAACCCACTGTGTCATCCACCGTGCAATGCGCGTGCGAAAGGGTCCAATGCCCTGAAATGCCAGAGAGAACGGCGTGCCTGTGCAGAATGCGATTAAAGCGTACGAGAACCAAAGAACGCAGGCATGAATCGACTCAGAGTCAGTAAACAGTGTGCCACCGCCGAATACGAGACCATCTGAACGGAAGATTTCATACAGTGTTCGTGGCCAACCTGAGAAAAAAGACCTAACACCTCCCGGGAGTCTATGAAGCTCTGCTTCCCCCTGTGGAGAGGCAGAAACAACGTTCCAAGTGTACGACGAATAATGCGTAAGAAAGTACTCGCGAAGCGCCTCATCACCAATGTTTCCGTCTCCGTAGTTTCCAACGAGGATGAGCGTCATGCGGCTGAGAATGAAACACAACGTACGACTCTCGCTTAAGCGGCCTTCGCCTCTTGAGGTGCAGTGTCGCTCTCGGAAACGACAGTCTCTGCTTGTGTCGCTGACGGCGGGACAGCCGATGCAATGTTAAATTCGTCTGAGCTTGTGAATCTCTCGCTTATTCTTGCACTCTTTCCCTTCCTTCCGCGGAGGAAATTCAGCTTCGCTCTGCGTACTTTAGCAACTTTTTTCACTTCAATCTTGATGATAGAAGGCGAATGAATGGGAAATATCCTCTCAACGCCAATGCCAGAGGCAATGCGGCGCACAGTGATGCTGCGATCAGTCGGAGTGTGACCGTTATGGACGGAAATGACGAGGCCCTCGTATATCTGTACGCGCTCTTTCTCTCCTTCTTGCACTGTCTGATGTACCCGCACCGTAAACCCTGGCTGTATTTCTGGGCGCTGAATGAGGAATGGCGATGCCTGTGATAGCAAGGATGAATCGGACATAGCTAAAATGCCCGCAAACTTTACTGGAAGAGGGAGGGTGTGTAAAGGAAAAAGAGGCCACCCTTACCTGCGTGCTTCTTCCATGTCTGTCTGAATGCTGTTTTTCGCTATTTGGTGGCGAGGATCATTGACAATTTCCAAGATAAAACGATCGTTGAGGCTCAGTCTGTAGAGGAAATCTGCCTTTGAAAAGAGAGAATACTTCACGCTTTTCATAGAAGGATCTTGGCTTAAGAGCAGTTCGATGACATCTTTCTTAATATCACCCACAATCAGGAGATCCACTTTGCTCTGAGTACCTACAAAAACGCCTGCAAGTAACAGCAGTTGAACATCGGGAAGCATCTTGATAGAGGAAATGGTTGCATTCTCCCCTCTCACATCTTTGGCAAACATGCTCCGAAGCTCATGAAAGAAAATGAAGCTGCTATCCGCCTTGTAATATTTCTTACGATTCCGGTGTCTGGCCTTCACAAGGCCAATTTTTCTGAGATTCTCAAGTTCGCGTCGGATAGAATTGATTTGCTCGCTTAAGAGTCGTGTGAGCTGACGAATGAAATACTCATCGTCTGGGTGCAATAGAAAAATTGAGAGTAATTTTATTCTCGTCTGCGAGCTAAACAGGGCTTTCAATGAATCGTGCACAAATTAAGTGAGAATAATGAGTATGTTCACAATTGTTACTCATAATACCTGAGAGATCAAGAAAATTATACAATCTCACTGTTCATAATTTATGATCAATCATTTTTCGCTTAAATGACAAGAAAAATAAGAATTACATGTATGAAATTATTACATTTATGTATAATTAATTTATTCAAGGAATTCTCGCGCCTGCCACTCGGCGTAGGTACTGGCAATACTCCCCTTCTAGAAGGGGGAAAAGTATGCTAAAATGGTAAGAATGGTCTCAAAAACACATAAAGGGATTCTCTGTCTCTGTCTCGGGATTGTGCTACTGACAAGTGGCTCTCGAGGCGTGGAGGTTCTGGCCGTTCCACATGCGTTAGCTCAGGAAGTGGCAAAAGACAGCTTGGAAACTCTCATTATGCCTGTCGTTGGGCTCTTTGCATTCATTACGGAAAATGTGTTTTACCCTCTCCTTATCATCGTACTTTGGATGCTCCAGTACTTGCTCTCTCCACAGTTTTTCTTGCAGGGCAACATGAACAAATTTTTGGGGAATATTTGGGTTCTCAGCCGGGACATTACCAACGTACTCTTTGCGATGATGCTCATTGGTGTGGCCGTGTACACCATCATTACGGCCAATAAGGAATTTGTGACAGGGAAAATCAAGCACTTTGTGCTTGCGGTTATTCTTGTGAACTTCTCGTGGTTCTTTCCGCGTGTCATCATCGATGTATCAAATATAGTGACTGCAACAGTCTACTCCATCCCATCGCTCATTCCTGGCTATTCGTGCCAGACGCGAGAGAAGGGTGTGAGCGTGCCGTGCAAGGTGCTTGCCGATCCGGAACTCTTTCCAAATGAACAGCAAGCGATGCAGTACAAAATGGAGTGTAAAATTCAGAATGTGCCCGATGCTGATTGCAAGTGCTACGGCAACCTCATGTGTTACAAGAAGATCACATTCGACGCAGCAGTAAATGGCAACATGCCGATTGCTCAGGCGACAATTAACGGACTTGCCGTAAGCTTCTTAAAAATTGCATCACTACCGGAAATTCCAAAGGGCATTGCTGGTCAAGGTATAGCGGCAAATGGTGGCCCGAGTGTGGCCAAGCAAATCGCTATGTCCACAGTCATTCTCTTTTTGTTCACGATATTCTTACTCTTACCCCTCATCGCGCTCGGAGGAGCCTTGTTGATACGAATATTGGTGCTGTGGGTGACAATCGCCTTCATGCCGTTTGCCTTCCTCGGCTTTGCAACCAGTGGCAAACTCGGCACCAATATCTTTGGCATGGACGACTACATCTGGAAACACTTCATTCAAGCAGTGTTTCTGCCAGTGATGGTGGCAGTACCCATGACGGTCGGCATTATCATGCTCTCTGGAGCCTCATCCATTACGCCGCCTGGCGGCATGGTATGGAGAATCCCACTCCTTGCAGGAGTGGATGACTGGTGGACGCTCCTTTGGATGTGCGCCGCACTCATGATCATATGGACAGGGACATTCGCTGCTCTCAGCAAGAGCGAGTTCTCAAAAGGATTTACTGACAAGGTGAAGGGCTTTGGCGATAGTATCGGCTCTGCCGCTCAAAAAATACCAGGATTCATTCCTGCGCCATTGCCTGGTCTGCCGAGAGGCACGACACTGGGCTCGCTCGCAAACGTCGGCAGAGATCTTAGCTCAAGCATAGACACCAAGTTTAGAGCAATGAGTATCTTCAATGACGAGCAGAATATAAATACGAAAAATACCGAAATCGGCAAAATACTGGAAAGTGATGCTCAAGTAAAAGCAAACATCGTCAAACTGCTTGGAGAGATTGCCAAATCACCAAAAGACCGTACAACAAAAGAAATTCAGATAAACCAAATTCTTAAGGAAAAAGGCGGCATAGGAAATGGACTCATTGAGCTCCGTGCGATTAGTAATACAAATTCAAAATTGAGAGACATTACAGAATCTATAGAAAAAGCAGAGAAAGCAATAGCAGCATCAGAAGCTGCACCCAAAACTCCCTAAACCGCCTGTATGAGTAAAGCAAACAACAATAACGAACAACGGGTGATAGACAAACCTGCTTTCATGCAGTACGAATTAGAAAAAATGGATGCTCAGATAAAAGATGCAGAGTATAGGGGCGAAGTAGTAAACGAACAGCTAAAGACGAAGCAGAAAGACATGCAACTTATTCTCGACCGCATGAGTGCATCAAATACAAAAGAAGAGGACTTCCAAGTGTTCTATGGAGCGCTGATGGAAGCAAGAATGATGCTGCAAGAGCTTGGAAGAAAGAGGGCTCACTCTCAATTGATGGGATTCAGTACGACAAAAGAAGGCGCAAAAACACCAGAGGAGAAAGCAGAAAAATTATTTGGAGAAAACAACAAAAAAGAGCCATTAGGGCAAGTGGTATCAGAAATTGTGAATCGTCTGCGTGCGGATATACAAGTAAACGGCAGTAAAACGAGTGCGTATTATACGAAGGGTAACGATGGATTGGTGAGGGTAAACTCAAAAAAAATCAACGAAGACATAAAGACAATAGAAAAGATGATAAAAAGCCCAGTATTTACTGAAGATAAAAAAAACTTCCTCACAGAGCTTTATGCTTCACTCATAACACTCAGAGATTGCGATCCAATGACAAAAACGATCAATAGCATTGGGGCTGCTGTCATGAGTGCTCGTGGTAATGCTGACTACAAGCCACTGCGCGTTATTGGTGTACTCAGCGGAGCCTTACTGAGCGTAGTCGGTTTGGGGATTGGCATCTTTGGTAAAGAAAAGAAGATCCCTCTGCCAACATTTTTATGGCTTGGAATACTGGCCCTCTCAGTCTCTCCAGAGCTTCTGGCTTCTCGCGGCACGCGTGCTATAGAACATCTCAAAAAATATTCTGCTCCCGCAGTGCAGGTGTTTTTGACTCAACAAAAAGTGGAGGGTGAAATGGCGGCAAAAGCCGTAGCAGAGCTCTTCGAGCTAGGAGAAGGTGGTTACAAGAATATTACAAAAATAACGAAATGGGATCTGCAGAATATCGTGGAGCAGCTCGGAATACAGAAAACAAGCAAGCTCTATACATTACTGGCAGAAAAGATGAAGTCTGATTATGATCGAAAAACATTCTTTGATCTATTTTCAGGAGATATGCGCAGAAACACGAGTGAGGAAGTAAGAAAAACAATTATTGCATACATACAAACGCGAAAAGAAGGACGAGAGGGAATGCAAACGATGCTGGCAGAAAGAAGACGCGAGGCGCGCGCAGCCTGAGAAGACGTCGTCACACCGGGCGCATGAACTCTTTGGTGTACGCTTCAAGAATGTCTCCAAGCTCAATCGTAACTGTTGTCGTGACGCGCAGGCCGCATTCCATCCCCTCTTTGGCCTCTTTGATATCTTTGTCTACGAGCTTCAGCGACGTAATTCTTCCTGTTCCAACTGTGTGATCCGCGCGGACCACACGGAAGGGAGTGCGCTTCAGAATACCGTCTATAACTTTGCCGCCGATGATTTGTTCGCTCTTCTTATTGAGAAACACGCCTCGAATCTCGAGATGCCCTGTAATGGTCTCTTGTTCCACGGGTTCTATGAGCCCTGAGAGCAGGAGCGACATATCCTCGAGCAGCTTATAGATGATGTTGTACTGCTTGATGCTGACACCTTCTCTATCTGCTGTCTTCAGGACTGCGGCAGAGGCATCGACATTGAAACTGATAACAATGCCGCCCGAAGCTGCCGCCATCATGACATCGCTCTCAGAAACGGCACCGACGGCGCCGTGAATTATTTTAGGCTGCACGCGATCCGTGGCGAGCTTGCGAAGTGCGTCTTGAATGGACTCGAGCGAACCATGAGTGTCTGCCTTCAGCACAAACTTAAGCTGAGAAAGTTTCCCTTCCGTAAGACGAGAGACGAGATCTGCAAATCCCCTCTTGGCCTCATGCGCCTTAGATTCGCGATAGGCCGAAAGATACGCTTGAAGATCGCGTTCTGATGCAAACACTTGGAGAATATCGCCAACACGAGGAAGCTCGTCTAAGCCGACCACAGCTGCGGGCCCCGAGGGTGGTACGGAAGTCAGCTTCTTGCCGGTTGCATCGAGAATCGCCTTCACTTTTCCTGATCTCACCCCACAGGCTATCAAGTCCCCCACGGTGAGCGTGCCTGTGTTGACGATGACCGTCGCCACCGGACCGTAGGATTTGTCTAAATGCGTCTCTATGACCGTCGCTATGGCAAATCGAGAAGGATTCGCCTTCAGTTCTTCAAGTTCTGCGACGACGAGAATGCTCTCGATGAGATCGTCAATACCCTGCTTGGTGAGAGCGGAGCACGGAATCATGGGCACTACTCCACCCCAATCTTCAGGCTGCAAGCCTTGCGCCGCCAATTCCCCTTTTACGCGATCAATATCGGCGTTGGGGCGATCAATTTTGTTGATGGCGACGATAATCGGCACTTCTGCTTCTTTTGCATGGGCAATGGCTTCGATAGTCGTGGGCTTCACGCCTTCTTCTGCTGAAACCACAAGCACAGCAATGTCTGTCACTTGTGCTCCTCGGGCGCGCATGGCGGTGAATGCCTCATGGCCTGGAGTATCTATGAACGTCACGGCTTTTCCGTTATGCGTCACTTGATATGCGCCGATGTGCTGCGTGATGCCGCCAGCCTCGCCAGAGACGACATTGGCAGATCGAATGGCATCGAGGATGGCCGTCTTACCATGGTCGACGTGTCCCATGACAGTGACGATGGGAGCTCTCGGCTTCAATGTTTCAACGTCATCTTTGATGAGAGTGGCTAAATCGTTCTTGATGAGCGCCTCCACAGACACCTGCCTTGCCTCTCTCTGCACTACGATGCCAAGATCAAGCGCGACGATAGATGCGGTATCAAAATCAATCTGTTGGTTGATTGTTGCAAGCACACCACTCTTCATGAGTGATTGAATGATTTTCGGTACTTGAACGCCTGCTTTCTCAGCGAATTCTTTCACAGAAATTTGCTCTGGGAGCATGACGACAGAACCTGTTTTCGCCTTTATCTGTTGCTGATGCTCGGACTTTGGTTTTCTTTCGATGTGACGAAGAATCTTGCTGTCGATAAGCTGCTGCTCTTTCTCTTGTTTGCTCGGCTTCTTCTCTCGTATGAGGGCCTGCTGCTGTCGTGCAATCGCTTCTTTTGGCACATTTTCTAGGGTCAACTTGCGAAGAACATTCAAATTTTCCACGGGTTTACTTGTCTCTGTTGCTTCTTGCGCGGCTTCATCTGTCCGTGCATGCTCACTTGCAACGTCATCTTTTTGGCTCTGCACGCCTCCTTCTTCGAGGAGAATTTTTTCAAGATCGATAGTGATACCTTTCTTACGCGCAATGTAACGAATGACACCCATCGCAAGATTCACTGACATCTCTCGGTCTGTTGGTTTCACGCCAAAATCGACTTCAGTGAGCTCTTTTCTCAGTTCCTGACCCGTAATGCCGAGAATTTTTGCAACCTGCACGAGACGCATAGACTGCTTATGAAAGCTCACTGAGACTATCACAGCCTTGCTGCATGAGAAAGAGAAGAAAAGAAAGCCACACCAACACTCACGTTCGCGTACCTCATACAGCGCCAAGCGTCTGCGCTACGTCTATTGTGGCAGTATCTGCAGGGGCGTCTGGCGGGCTGATCTGTTCGATGATATCGACCGTCGTGTCGGGGGTCGAATCTGCCGCAGGGGGAAGCGTTTGTACGTCTTCGGGAGCTGCCGATGCAATGACTGGCTGTTGTGCAAGAGGGGCTGTTGTCTGAAGCGGGGCATCTGCCTCCTCTCTCTGGATACGCATTTCATCTCGAATCTTTTGGATACACTCCACCACTTGAAGTTGAAAATTCGGGTAGGATCGAATGCGGAAACCCGAAGCACGTGCGTGTCCTCCGCCCCCATAGAGCCTGCCTGCAATACGATTCACATCTATGACTGGTGTAGATCGCATACTTGCCTTACACCCGCCCTCTTCCACTTCCGTGAAGAGCACGTGAACGTCTGCATCGGGAACGGTGGAAATCAGCTCATCTAAGAGTCCGTGCGTTTCTTTACTTGTCGCACCCATCTCAGAGAGATCTTCGCGACTGACAGAGGACCATACAATGCGCGAATCGGCATCGATTTGAATGTGATTGAGCGCCCTTCCCCATATCTTGAGAGTTGACAGAGGCTTTGTCTTGTACACGTTCTTAATGATCTCCTGCTGACGCGCGCCGAGATCAAGCAGTTCCGCTGCCACTTCGAGCGAACGGGGAGTGGTATTAGGATTTTGGAAACTGCGCGTATCAGTGATGAGCCCAGCGAGGAGGAGAGTGGCAATATCCGGCGTCATGAGCGATTTCCAGTCTTGCTCGGAGCAAAACCAATGATAGAGCACTTCCGTTGCGCTAGCGCAGAGCGGATCTATGAGCGTGAGCTGGCCGAATGCTGTGTTGCTGATGTGATGATCGATATTGAGAATCGGCACATGAGAGAACAGATCTACATGATCGAGGTACGCGGAGCCAAGGAGAGAAAGATCAGCAGTATCTACTACAACGATGAGATCGTACCCTCCCCCACCCTCGTGCATCCATACGTGCTCCTTCTTCAGCCTTCCTTTCTTCGGCACAACGATGATGTTCACCTTGTGGTCCTCGACAGTGTAACGAAGCTTATCCACCTCAACACCATGGGAGCAATCGAGTGTGATAATGAAATTCTGGCCATCATCAATGTCAGTATCAAGCGACTCAAATCCAGGGAGAAACGAGAGATTATCAGGAAGCGTATCTGGACAGATGACAGTGCAATCCTTACCGAGAGCGCTAAATATCTTAAAACAGGAAAGAGCGCTCGAAAGCCCATCGGGGTCCACATTCGCATGTGGAATGATGAGAATTCTTTGGTGATGCTTGATAGCATCAGTTGCAGCCTGTAGATCGCTGGGGGAGAGAGGCATTGACTATTGTTTCGTATTATTATGACATAATACTATATAAAAATCAAATATAGATTTGTCAAATATCACACGAAAGGCTGAAGTATGACAAAAATCAATTCAGAAAACTAGAGAATTTCATTCTCGTGCGAATACAACTCTTTTTTAAACGGATTTTGGATACTGCGCGCGCAGAAGAGTATGATGCACTCAGTCGGGGTGTAGCTTAGTTGGTAAAGCGCAAGGCTGGGGGTCTTGAGACCCAGGGTTCGAGTCCCTGCACCCCGACCATTCGTCCCGCTTTGCGGGACTTATGGCGAGCAATGTCGATATTCGCGCCTCGTCGATGTACTACGCCTACATGCTCAAGCTTTCAAATGGCTAGCATATCTACATCAATGTAAAAAAATGGTACATCGCTCCATTGATCGCGATCAGTTACCTCTGCCGTTTCATCTGAGTACATGGCTATTGAAAAATAGCGGCCAGATGCTAAAAAAGTTCCACGTTCTCCGTCTTTTGGCTCCCAAATACAACAGACAAATTGCAGAGCATGCATTCCGTACTCAGTGTGTAAGAATTGTTCTATCGCTGCTGCCTGACTGCCAGAGACTCTATAACGAGCTGAAAATACAACCTGCCCCTTACCCAAGGTGCACGAAATAAATTCTAACTGCTCTGGCTTTTTGGCAAACTGCTGCAACAGGTCACCGCATCTTCTTTCAGATAAATATTGCTGAATAAGAAATGTCGATTTCACGTCGCGTTTTTCTGTAGCTCGAGTATTGTTTTTATACACCTTCTCCGACTGTGTGTTTACAGTAAAACTTTCTCTCTCGTCGTTATTTTTCACGTTATAAAAAACAACAAACCACTGAGCATCTGGATGAGACTCATCTTTTTCTTGCAAAATCATTTCTATACCATAGTGTACTCCACTCTGCTGCCATTTCGCATAAAGATCAGTTTTTTGGAGCTCTTGTTTTGCGAGTGCCAACGCTTTCCTATAGGTGTCGTATGCGACTTTCACTGTGGATGTCAAATCTGCATCCGAGGGACGGTATATGAGACTGACGTTCGTCTTTGAATCACCCTCACTCAGAGTGAATGTATATTCATATGCAAGAGGCAAATGAATGGTCGCGACTTCATCAGTTTTCTCTGCATTCTCCAAAAAAAGGCCTATGGAAATGCTATTGCCCCCGAGATTTCCTGGGAGTGGTTCCCCGCGAGACTTCAAAAAATAGCCAGGTGTGACAAGGTTCAACTTCGATGTTTGCCGTGCTAAATCTTCGTCAACAAGTTGCAGAGCAATTGTATCGGTTTCCCGTTGGAGATCCGCTGCGCTTTTACTACAACCAATCAGTAGCAGACATGCAAACAATAGGAGGCCTACACGCATCTGAGGGCTGTAATTGAATGTACGCTTGAGAGCATAATTTTCAGAGAACAAACAACAGCACTGAACTATTGATTATTTCAATCTGATCGAACGAATCCCCCACCAACGTAAGTGTCTACATCCATCTTCACCCGCATCGAGCGTTGCCATTGGAATGCGATACACGAAAGAGAGATTTTTTGCGACTGGAAGAAAGCAATGAGTGTTTGGTATGAGCCAATTTGCTGGAGCATTTGGAACATCTTCCTGATGATAGTAAGTGCATGTGAGTGTCCGAGCATTGATGCCATCTGCTAGAAGACGATGTTCCGTTTTACATTGTGACCACGTCTTAACCCCGGCTTCTATATTGACGGGGAGGGTGAGCTGTTTTTCATACGCGCGAATCTCTGCATCTGTCATGAGTCGCATCTCTTGAAACCCTCCAGGATCTACTCTGGTAAAAGCCTTGGAATTGGCAAAGTAAGGGAAGTACGAGTAGGTGTATGCTGGTGAACCATGAACGTGAGGGCAATACTTGAGGAAAAAAGTGTCTGAATCTTTATTGTTCCATGCCGCATGTTCCGCATCTTCATTAGAGAATGCAGGAGTGCAAAGCCAATTCACTTTTGTCCCATTCACAACAACTTTCTTTCCAGTTCCGATAAAATCCAAGAGGTGATCCGAGGGGGTGTAAGACTGAATGGTTTCATAATCAAGAGATGTATCTTGGAGCGTTTGTCTTTGGATATACCATCCCTGCTCTTCAGGTGAAAGGCTTTCATATGGCTGGTCATTGCCTCTCAGTAACCATACCATTGCCGCAGTTTCACCTCGCGTTACTAAATGATCGAACCCTGTAATCGAAGATGGAATAGATTTCTTCGATGCGAGGTACTGAGTAAACCCTTTATACCAAGGAGAACTCTCTGCAAGAGGAACGCCAGAAGCGGTGACAATCATTTTTGCTGCTTCTACAAAAGAAACGGTTTGCTCAGGGCGAAAGAATCCATCTGGATAACCTGTCGCAATGCCTCGCGCAGCAGCAGCGCAGATCCACTGTGCAAACCATTCATTGCGAACATCAGGAAAGCAATTCTCTCCACCAGCATCTATGTGATGTGCCAGAAGTACGATCTTCAGAAATTCTGCTCGATTGATAACTGCCTCTGGGCGGAACAACCCATCAGAATAGCCTTTCATAACCCCCTCATTCTTCAAAACAGTTAATGCTCCTTCATATTGATGCCCGTTAGTACCATCGTACAACGATACATCTTGAGCGAATACGACTAGCGGGAACATCAATACCGCAGCAGCGCTGACTTTCAAGTACCTAATCGGTACGGTAAGCATGACTAGATCATAGCATACAGATCACCGTTTCAAAACGCTGCAAGCACCTCGGGTAGGTCTTCTCGTCCAAACCCTACACGGAAATGCTGATCACCTAACGCGCAATGCGAGAAATGCTGAGTATGTTTTTTGAGAGACGATCAAGAACAAATACTAAACGAGTAGTCTTTCGATCGGCAGTGTCGCTATACACTGTATCTGAGAAATACTGCTCTTCAGTAACTGTGAGATATGCGTGAGAAACGCGGAGTGAGAATGGAGGTTCTAGACTATCGGGAAACGAAGCGCGCACGAGTTCCCATGGGTAGAGCTCATTCCATGTTCCGTTAAAAAAGAAATGAGATGGATAGGTTTCATGACCGCCAGTGTCACTGACATAGATTGCCTCACTGCCAAGATACGAAATATCGAGCCGAAACCAAGACGCATTTGACTCTGCAAATGAAGGGAAATAGTAGCGGGGAACGTCCAATTTCTCATTCCCCTCATAAAACTCAAGGTATACCACGTAGTCTGGATCGAATACCGTGACTGTCTTTGTCGCTTGTTTTGGCTTCAGGACAACTGATACCGTAGGTGTCAATTGGCGAACACCAAGATTCTCGCAGATCATGGAAAGCGTGAGGC
Organism: uncultured Candidatus Peribacteria bacterium; assembly: GCA_964580035.1. Classification (GTDB taxonomy): domain Bacteria; phylum Patescibacteriota; class Gracilibacteria; order Peribacterales; family Peribacteraceae; genus CAZOJC01. Next base: position 36,584 of record CAZOJC010000004.1, on the reverse strand, counting down.
CATTTTTTGGATCATCCTCAGATTTCAAACAACTATCATCAATGGTAATCGTCACCGGCTGAACATAGTCAATGGACTCTGGCAATATTTCCCCTGAAAAAGAAGCAGATGAAACGTGTTGTGTAACACGTGAATGTTGCGTGCTGAATAGGCCTGGGGCTAAAAGCTGGCTATCGTTCTTACCCGCGGCAACGAACAAATTTACGCAAATAAACAGTACCAACAGTATCCCCCACCACTGGAGTGTTCGCTTCGCTACAATACTGCGAGAGGAAACTGCTGAAAGGCTGAGAAGAAAGAGAAAAAAGCATGCCAACAATAAGAAGGGATCCAACACGATTATTTGCCAAGTGATAATGGAAGGACACTTAGGATCAATCCCCAGCCACCCCTCTCTCACGCATTGCCAAAAGTGCTGGAAGGTAAAGAGTGCCATTATAGTCGGAAACATGCAGCAAAAAGCCAAAAGTACGCTAATCACTCTATCGTACACGGTAAGCGTGGTTCTCTGCACCATGCTGCTAGCGTGAAAGATATCCCCACGCTTCCTGCCATGCCTTCATTTGATCAATCTCCTGCTGCTGTGTGGTGAGGATGTTTTGCGCAAGCTGCTTCAGCTCTTCGTGCTTGCCAGATGTCATCACTTCTTTAGCCATATCAAGTGCGCCTTGGTGATGCACGATCATGAGTTCAAGAAAACTACGATCAAATTCATCCCCCGAAAGACCCTTGAGAGCCGCTCCCATTGCATCCATACCCATAGAGCGTGCATCGTCATCCATCATTTCCATGTGCATTCCCCCAGAAACATTCCTGCCCTTCTGTCCCTGCATCATGACATCGTCCTGAGGAACGCTTCTCATCATGTACATTTCTCTCTCACGGAGAGGAGTTTTGGAAAACGAAGCATGTCTGACAGACAACAATACTCCCACAGCCGTAAGAAGGCAGAAGATAATGCCAGAAAGCAAAAACCCTATCCCCCACCGTTTAAGCTGCTCATTGCTAAGAGTGCGATAGGCCAAGAGCGCGAGGAAGAACAAACCGAAGAGAACCAGCGTCATCGCAACCATGTGTATGCCTGTGAGTACTACAAGACCAGAATGCCAGCCGAGTGAGGAATACATCATGCGCTTGAAAGGGAAGAGAGAAATAAAAAAAATCTATGCTTTCTGCACGCGGTACTGCCAGTAGGCCAAGGCCCAAATGCCTATGAATACAAACATAGGATACGGAATACCAGGCATGGTCATCCACACCGCCTGCAATGCAAGAAGCAATATGAAGAGGTAGCCAGCGTAGGCCCACTCCTTGAGTGTTTTCGAAACTGGAGCAAGAATGGCAATGCCCCCGAGAAACTTGGCAATGGCATTAAAGTAGAGCACGTACGATGGGTAGCCAAGTTCCTGAAAAGATTTTGCAACCTGTTCCGTTTCAACGAAATAATATATCCCGGATCCCACCATAAAAAAGAGGAGGAGGGCTGTGGGAACCCAGTACGAGAGTAATTTTTTCATAGAGCGAAACGAAAGAAGTACGCCTGAGTCTAGAATGCTTACGTACCCTGTGCAAGGAGCAGAAGAATTACTTCTTCACGTACATCACTACATTGCCATCTTTGGCATCGGGCTCGTGCGACGGGAGCGCGAAATAGTGCGAAACAAGTTTGCAGCCAGGTTTGAGCTGCGGCCAGATGACGTCTCGCACACGAACCATCGCTGGGTCTAACAGAAAGCAGAAGATAACATCGGCGTCGCTATAGTCTTTTTTCCAAAAATTACCGAATCGAATGCTTGCACCCAGCACACGAAGACTCCGCAGCCACGCAATGAAGAAGACAGGAATGGAGAGCTCATACCCTACGGCTCTCGCTCCCCGCTTTGCAGCTGCGAAAACAAGTCGGCCGTCTCCGCACCCCAGATCGTACACCTTCTGTCCGGCAGTGATGGCTGCAAGGCCCATCATACGGTCCTGCGTGCGCGGAAGAGTAGGCTGATAGTGAACACCCGTCACGGTGGCGTAGAGCCCTGGTAGCGTGATGAGGAGTACAAGAATCCCCAACCACCAAGACCCAACTGTGATCGGTACCACATAGACGACGAGGAGGAGGAGTAATACTTCAGCCATACATGCGTTAAGGCTACGAAAGAGAGAATGAATATGGCTGCTATGGCGCTTTAGAGAAACGCGCCTTGGTACACCGCCTTTTCACCCAGTTCTTCCTCGATGCGAAGGAGTTGATTGTACTTACACACGCGATCTGAGCGAGAGAGTGATCCTGTCTTGATCTGTCCTGTCTTCATCCCAACGGCAAAATCTGCAATGAAACTATCTTCTGTTTCACCGCTTCTGTGGCTAACAACCGCGTTCCAGCCAGCCTTTTTGGTGAGCTGAATAGTGTCAACAGTCTCTGAGAGGCTGCCGATTTGATTCAGCTTAATGAGCACTGCATTGGCAGCATTTTTATCAATTCCCTGCTTCACGCGCTGGACATTGGTCACAAAAAGATCATCTCCCACAAGCTGCACTCGATCACCACAGAGCTCTTTAAGCGCAATAAATCCCGCCCAATCATCTTCGGCAAAGGCATCCTCAATAGATACAATAGGATACGTTGCAATGAGCTCCGCGTAGTAATCCACAAGCCCCACTCGATCAAAAGTTTTTCCATCTACTGTGTATGTACCGTCTTTATGGAACTCTGAAGCAGCACAGTCGATCCCAAGAAGCACTTTTCCTTCGTATCCTGCTGTTGCAATAGCTTGCATGAGGAGACTGAAGGCTTCATTGGCATCTTTCACATGAGGAGCAAAACCGCCTTCATCCCCCACCCCCGTTACGTGACCAGCGTTCTTGAGGAGCCCTTTGAGTGCATGGAATGTCTCTGTTCCTGCACGTAGTGCATCTGAAAAAGAATTGAATGCTACAGGTATGATCATGCATTCCTGAAAGCTGAGTCCACTATCAGCATGTACGCCACCATTGATCACATTCATCATCGGAGTGGGCAAGAGAACAGGATCCTCTACGCCAAACTGACTCGCGAGTGACTGCCACAGTGACTTCTTCTCACTCACTGCCCGTGCTCGTGCAACCGCCATAGAAACTCCAAGAATAGCATTCGCCCCGAGCGAAGACTTATTCGCAGTACCATCAAGCGCGCACAACGCAGCATCCACTGCTCGCTGATCTGCCGCATTCACGGTTTGTATAGCTGGCAATATCTTCTGAGAGACATGAGACACGACCTTTTGTACGCCTTTGCCGCAATACACTTTTTTGTCCCCATCTCTAAGCTCCAGAGCCTCATGCGTTCCTGTCGAGGCGCCGGAAGGAACGGCGCTGCGGCCGAATGAACCGTCTGAAAGACGGCAATCCACTTCCACAGTGGGGTTGCCGCGAGAATCAAGAATTTGTCGCGCGCGGAGTGAGGTGATGGTAAGCATGGGCAAAGTGTAGAGAAAATGAGAGATGAATCCAAGGTGTGTATGTCTGCATCACCGTAAACGAAGCCCTGGCGTATATTTGCCCACCATGATCACCACTCGTTTTCCTTCTTCCACATTCCCGTCATTCCAGTCATGTATAGCTGCGAGGAGTGTCTCCCAGCGATACACAAATTGTTCTCCGTGCTTGGTACCAGGGTCATTTGTGATGACATAGCCATCCGATGTGTACCCACGAAGCACAAGCATGTGGTAGAGCGGTCCTGGAGAGCGATAGTACGGATTTCCCAGCGCTCGTCCTGCTGCAGGGACGATGACGAGAAAACCATGATCAAGCGCTTCTTTGAGAGACTCTTCATGTGGATCGGCAACTATTGAAATTCGAATATCCTGAGAATAGTGCGTGAGGAGTGCGGCCACCTGTTGCACATTCTGGCTGACGCCAAAGCCAAACTGTTGCTCACTGGTTGCAACCAGTGAACGGATTTGATCGTCCGCATCAGCGGGAGAAGAAAATGTTCTCCCTTCAAAATATCGAACAACCATCGCAATGCTCGCCTCCTCGCAGGCTTCCTGATGAAGTGGGTCCCAATCCCCCATCGGAGCTTGAGAAGTGAAGGGAACACTCCAATTAATTTCCCGTCGGTGTGATGAAGAAGCGCTGGAAGCCGACGAAGCTACGATAGCGTGTTCCGTTGGAGGCGGAATGGCCACTTGCTCCACTTCTCGTATGGCACTGCGCCTTTCTATCTTCTGAAGAAGGGGCTTCGCGCTGAACACGAGTGCAAAGAGCACTGCAAGAATAGCGGTGAAGAGAGATCGAGATGACATGAAACTAAGGAGTAGTGTATACCCTGCATTCTCTCATTCTCTCGCCCGAGCCCTGACATGCAGTAGGGCGCAATAGAACGAGAGGCAAGTGAGTGCGAGTGCCGCCGCTGTGTCGGGGCCGCTCCGAGGTAAGCGTGAAATTTGAGGAGGGATGACGGGCTGCATCGGACCAATGAAAGAAGATGAGGAAGCAGAGGCAATCACACTGGATGACGACGATGCCATGCGAGACGAAGGAACGGAATAGACACCGATCGATGCGAGGGGCATAGCAGGATCAATTGAAAGGACGGTGCTATCGGTTCCCGAGAGCAACGGAAACTGCTGAGCGAGGCGCTGATACTGATGGGAAACGACGCGAGACATGTTGCTCTGCGGATACAGCAAGGAAGCGAGGAGGGGGTTATACGACAGTTCATGAGAAGTGAGCGCGCCGATCGTAAAGAAGGCAAACATCATCCCGATGCCAACGATCCTCGTGCTTCTCCTACGAATGACATGGAGTGAGAAAAGGGTAAGGCTCACTAGCCCAAAAAATACCAGAGGCAGAGACCAGAGAGCAGTGCCTCCAAACTGCAGCACACGAAAGAGGATGAATCGATGAGAAAGGAGTTCCAGTGCGAGCCAGCCAAGCGTCATGACTGCAGGAAACCAGTGAAGAAAGCGAAATTCGTAATCCGCCCTGCGCGAACGAAATGTAGGTAACAGCGCAACCGGATAGAGAGTGGCAACAAACAGGAGAATGCACCAGGGTAGCACACCCTGCGGGAAATGCGGTAGTAGGGCTAGCAGCGCTCCATACACGCAAATAATGAAACAGAGCACGAGGATAAAGACCGTTTCTGTATGATGCTTGAGAGGCACAGGAAAAACGATTCTCCTATATAAAAGATTCTGTGTCAATCTATGGCAAACGTGCCACTATCGCCGCTTCTGTCGCTTTGGCAGATACTTGTCACGAATATCTGCTGTGCGATGCTTCTCGACGATGACGTAGTATCGATTCCTAAATACGAAGATTTGTACAACAAGGTACGCCACAAGTGCAGCGAGCCACACTATCCAGAGCACTCTCATAGACAAGAATTGAATCGACTCAACCCGACTCACGACAAGCAACAAGGCAATGATGCCGAATGTCATGAGCGCAGTAGACCAACTCGAAGAAATGCTCTTGAGAGGTGATGTTTTCAGGCGATGCCTCCAGAAGCGTACGCCGAGCGATGCCACAACAAAGACTGTGCAAAGAATGAACAGTGCGATCACTTTCGGATTTGAATAGTGCGTGTACGGCGGATTTGGCCAAAACCAGTATGAGAGGAAATTCATGAAGATATAATAAGAGAGAATAGAGAGGCTATGCTGCCTTAGCGTGTTTAGCCGGCTGCATTTTAAAGGAGTGAGACTGCTGCTTGTGAGAAGACGACCCCTGCTTGTGCTTCTGAAGCATCTCAATGATTTCGCTCACGTTCGCTTCGAGAGCTCGCTCGCGCACAGTGCTTGCTGGCCGAATGAGCAGATAGATGAGAAAGCCAAGTATGGGCAGTGCAGCGACAAGAACGATGGAGAATAACTGAAAGAGAAATGATCGTGATCGGATGAGGACATCTCGTGTAGTGAAGAATACGAGAAACACGAGAATCAGTGCGACGAAGAACAGGGCAACCTGAGTGAAGAAGAAGGCAGGACTCGCGCTATACGACTGAATCCACGCATCGACGAAAGGAAGACGAGACATGATGATGAGTTAAAAAATGCTACAAATGCGGATACTTCCGCCGATGAACGACAACATAGACGATGGTCGCAAGGAGTGCAAGGATGGCGGTGAGCTGACTGAACCGAAGTTGAAAGCCGATGACAGGAATCCATGCTCGAAGAGCAATGTACACAATCGTGAGTGATGCGACGGATGCGCCATACACCATATTCCCCTTGCGGGTGAGCGCGCTAGGAAGCGCTGCAAGAATGCCAAGGCTGATGAAGAGCGATGCAAGAAACAATAAATCAGTCAGCTTAGCAAACACGGGGATGGCAGTATCTCCTCTGAGAAATTCGAGGAGAAATGTGGCACAGGAAGCAATCACAATGCCAAAGAGCGTTTCAGCGCCTGCCCTCTTTGAATACCTCCGAATGAGCAAGAGACTGAAGGTGAGCACGATGAAAAACAACGCGTAGTAGAGTTGTACAGGATGAATGGGGACGGCATAGCGAACGCTGAACGTATTCACCGTCACTCCCCACGGCAAATTGGTAGGCTTGCCATAGGATTGTGCTGCGGCAAACATGCCGATCCAATCGAAAATAAGGCCAAATGTCGTTGCGGGCAACAGTACATCGAGCCACTGCAAAAAAGTAGTACGATGAGATCTAGTGATCCAAAAAATAACGAGAGCAATGCCAATCGCGCCACCTAAGAAACTGAACTCACCGTCCCAGAAAATGAATATTCTCTGAGGATGTTTGAGATACGTCTGATACGTCCCGAGAATGGCGACAAGTCTGCCAACCAGGAAAAACGAAAGTGGATACCATCGCGCCTTCAGTTTGAAATCCTGCAAGCTGAGATTTGCCGCCTCGGTGAGACGAAAGAAGAATTCAGAGGAGAGCCAAATGGCTATCAAGAGGAAGAGGAGCCTCATCCATATGATCGCCTGACCTATCTGAAACGCCTCAAACATGGGTGAAATGGTAACAGGGAAGCACTGAGTATCATAGCGAAGAAGAGGGTCGGCACTCTAGACGGCTCCTACTGAGCATTCGAGGGAGCGAGTGTTGATATCGGAAAGAACCGAATCGAGAAAGGCCGAGGTAGGCATGGTGACCTGCTTCTTCGTTTTGATATTTCGCACTGTCACAGATTGATCGGCCACTTCACTGTCTCCAATGACAACGAGATACGGAATTTTGAGCTTTTCTCCTTCACGAATCCTCTTACCCAGTGATTCGGTACTGTGGAAGAAATGGGTACGTACGCGATTGTTTCCAAGCGTACGCTCAAGGCCTTGGGCATAGTCGTGATGCGCGCCTGCAACAGGAACGATGCCAATCTGTACTGGAGCCGTCCAGAGAGGGAATAGCCCTGCATGATGCTCAATAAAAATGGACAGGAATCGTTCCAAAGAACCCATGATCGCAGCGTGCACCATGACGATTCTCTCGCGTTCGCCTTGTTCGTTTATGCACGTCAGATCAAATCTCTCGGGCATGTTGATATCAAGCTGAATCGTGGCCACCTGCCAGAGCCGGCCAATGGAGTCACGCGCGATGAAATCCACTTTAGGACCGTAAAAAGCAGCTTCGCCCGGAGATTCATAAACATCAGCATTCCTCTGGCGAGCGATAGTGCGCAACTCAGCCTCGGACTGCGTCCACATCTCCTTTGTGCCCAGATACTTCTCAAAGTGTTCAGGATCATGCAGCGAGAGTCGGACTTTGAGAGCGCCGAATCCGACAGTGCTGTAAAAAATATCAACAATCTCCCAAAGATTTAGAATTTCCTGCTGTGCCTGTGAGCGCCGACAGAAGACATGTCCGTCGTCTTGAGTAAACGCCCGCACGCGAGAGAGGCCATGCAACTCCCCTGTTTGCTCATCGCGATAGCACGTTGTCGTCTCAGCGTAGCGCTGGGGAAGATCTCTGTAACTGCGAATGGAAGAAGCAAAGATTTGAGTATGATGAGGGCAGTTCATGGGCTTCATGGCGAATTCATGGCCTTCACGAGTAGTTATCCGGAAGAGCTCATCTGAGAATTTCTGCCAATGTCCGCTCGTTTCATAGAGATCTTTTTTTGTAATGTGTGGAATGGTGACTCGTTGATATCCGCGCGCTTCACGCAATTCCCACACAAACTGATCGAGAGCAGTGCGAAGAATCGTTCCTTTTGGAGTCCAGAGGGGAAGGCCCGGCCCGACGAGCTCGCTAAACGTGAAGAGATCGAGCTCTCTTCCCAATTTTCTGTGATCACGTTTTTTGGCTTCCTCGAGCATGAAAAGATGTGCCTTAAGATCTGCCTTGGATGCAAAAGCCGCCACATACACGCGAGTGAGCTGCTCGCGAGACTCGTCTCCGCGCCAGTACGAACCGGCAAGAGACATGAGAGAGAACGCATCAGGAGCAATGAGAGAGAGCGACTCTACATGCCCTCCTTTGCAGAGATCGACGAATACTTCTTTGCCGTCTGGAGTGACGTTTGCGTAATGTGTGACAGTCGTTTCTCCAGAAGCGGCGAGATCCTGCACGAGTTCCACTTTAAATGGCTGACCACGCTCTTTCCAGAATGCAATAGATTCATCGGTAGAGAGCGTGTGAACGAGAAACGTTTGTCCAGTGTTGATAATACGACGCATTTCTTTCTCGATAGCTGGAAAATCCTTATCGGTCACCGCTTCCGGAAATTGAAAGTCGTAGTAGCAACCCCACTCAATTGGTGGGCCAATAGCAAGTTTTGTTTCTGGCCAGAGCTTGAGGACAGCCTGCGCAAGCACGTGAGCGAGCGAGTGCCGGATAGCCGTGAGTTCAGAGTCTGAAGGCATGACTAAAGAGTAGCAGAATACAGCCGATAGCCAAGATCTTCGCGCTCTCGCCCATCATCCCTTCACGAGGCCAATTTCACGCTCAATCGTCCTCACCTCGCGCAGAAGCTGGGCATCCTCATTGAGACGATTCTCAATTTTTCCCACCGCGTGCATCACCGTGGTGTGATCGCGGTTACTGAACGATTGTCCAAGACTCACATAGCTCATCTGCAAATATTTTTTCGCCATAAACATCACAATCTGACGTGGAATCAGCACTTCTCGCACGCGGGATTGACCGATCATATCCTGCACGGAAACTGAGTAATATCGACTCACCCCTTCGAGCAAATCCTGAAATGTCACTCTGGCCTTTGGGGGCGTCGAAAATCCGACAGTTGTTTTGGCATCATCTGTGTCTCCAAGAAGTTTCTGCATTATTTCCGAAATGGTTTTGATAGTCGGCATGCAGTGTTCCAGTTCATACTGCGCGACTGCTTGCATGAGAATGCCCTCAAGCTGACGGACGTTTTTCGTGGCATGTTCCGCAATGTACTGAAGCACCTTCGCGTCTATGAAAAGTTCATACTCTTTGGACTTCTCAGAGAGAATCGCAAGACGCGTTTCGTAGTCCGGTGTGCTCACATCGGCAATCATCCCACGCTCAAAACGAGACACTAAACGATCCTGAAGTATGGCGAGTTCCTTTGGCGGCCTATCGGAAGAAATGATCACTTGCTTTCTGTCTTCCGTGAGAGCATTGAATGTGTGGAAGAGCTCTTCTTGCGTTCGATCCTTATTCGCAAGAAACTGCACATCATCGATGATGAACACATCCACTTCGCGATAGCGTCGCCTGCACTGTTCCATTTTGTGATGCTGCAAAGCTTCTATGAAATGATTCGTAAAATCTTCCGTCGTGGTGTACAGAATCATCGCAGAAGGCATTGTGCGGAGAATTGCATTGCCGGTTGCCTGCAACAGATGTGTTTTGCCTAGACCCACACCCCCGTAAAGAAAGAGGGGGTTATACTTGCCTCCTGGCTGCGATGCAACAGCGCTACACGCTGCATGAGCCAAGCGATTATTGGCTCCTACAACGAAATTTTCGAGTGTGTAACGCGGATTTAAAATCTTACTCGTAATGCCTTCTGCAAGCCGTACTTCATTTTTATTGGGTAACTTTCGACGCTTTCGCTCCGGAAAGTGATCAAGAATGGAAAGCGTGCGGGAGCGATCATCTTTGAGGCCCACATCCACTTGATAGACAATCTGCTCAATGGATGGATCCACCGACCGTACGGCATCGAGGGTCATTGTGCGGTAATGCTCAAGGTGCCAATTGAGAAACATAGGCAGCGGCAAGCCAATGACGAGCGTCTTATCTTCACGTCCGAGTACAGACGTGTCTTTAAACCATGTAATGAATTGACTGCGCTGCAGCTGGGGTTCAATTTTTTTTAGTATCGTGAGCCAGAGATCGAGGTCAACGGAAGTAGTCATAGGCAACGAAACTGAAGTGAGCGCGGGCGAGCGCGAAATGTCACAAAGAAAAATCTTTCAAAAAAGATGAATCACGTCATTGAATGTAATAATCACAATGAGACCAATGAGCAAAAAGAATCCTATAGTATTGGTGAGTAATTCGATGCGATGATTGAGAGTGCGACGCATCGCCATTTCAGCAATGACGAACAGCAACCTTCCGCCGTCGAGCGATGGAAGCGGGAGAATATTAAGTATGGCAAGACTGAGGCTCAAGAGAGCCACGAGACGAAGGTACGTCATGAACCCTTCTTGTACGGATCCGTACGTGAGTACCGCAATGCCCACAATCCCGGTAATTCCTTCCGGAACATGACCTCGAGTGACGAGTGATCGCACCAGAGCCCCGATGCCTTTTACCGTCTGCACGGTCATAAATTGAGTCTCTCGCAGAGCGAGCACGATACCTGTTGCCACAGAACGTCTCGGAGCGGAGAGCGAGGCAGGATACGGAGATATCGCAATGCCCGATTTTCCGTCCTTGAGGGTGAGCTTCACGGTGCTCGGCGTGCGGCTCTCAGGATCTAGTAAGACGTACGTCGCTCGCTTTGCAGTCTTCTGAATGGCGATGACATCGTCAGGACGGCTCACGTGTACTCCGTTCACTGAATCAATGATTGATCCCTTCGTTATGCCAGCTTCAGCCGCAGGGCTTCCTGGCAACACATCGTGGATATACACGCCAAATGTGACGGACACTTCTCCCCTGCTACTCGCTTTTTCAAGTTCTTCTATGCTTGAATAAAAATTTGGCACCCACCTCCCTACGCTGAATCCGACAGTGAGGAGCGCAAACGCAAGAATGAAGTTCATGAAGACTCCCCCACAGAGGATAATAATGCGCTGCCATCCTGCCGCACGAGCAAAGCTATGGGGAGCAAAGCGAGAATCTAGGTCTACTGCGTTCTCTCCTTTTAAACGAACAAACCCTCCAAAAGGAATCCAGTTCAGCGTGAAATCTGTCCCCCATCGGCGAAAGAGTCTTCGTGCCTTTGGTGGGAAGCCGAAGCCGAATTCTTCCACATCGACACCAAACAATCGTGCAGCTAGGTAGTGTCCCAGCTCATGAATGAGAATCAGAAACGTGAGGAGGACAATGAACGCCAAGGCAGACACGATGTACGTCATACAATGAGTGGTAGGCGACGACCGTACACAGGAATTGTGGAAATCTCAAAAGTTTTCCACACAGTTTGAGTTGCATGAAAAAAGGAATCAGTATCGTGTAATCGGATGTTCACGTGAAACGGCTCTCCGGTGTTGCCATGCACTCAGTGACCTCCTCGGGCGATCACAAGGCCTCCGACCCAACCTACGCCAGCATTTTTGAGAGTCTTCGCGCATTGATCGAGGGTGCTGCCAGTGGTGGCGATATCATCGATGAGTAAAACACATCGAGGGATATCAGATGAAGGATACAACTCAAACGCGTCTTTCAATGCCGTCAGCCGATCACTCCTATTGCGACGTGTTTGACTTCCCGTTGCTCTTGTACGCCGCAAGAGTGAAACGTAATGCCATCCAGTTTCAGCAGCAATGAATGATGCAAGGAGTGCGGCCTGATTGAAACCACGAAAGAATTTCCGCGTCCAGTGAAGCGGCACATCACAGAGAGTGGGCTGCTCTCCTGCAGGCAGCAGTAGTAAGCCCGGCATAGCGTCTAGCATCAGTTGGCCGAGTGACTGATGCAACGCAGAAATCCGCCGATACTTAAACGTATGTATCGCTTTTCTCAGAAGCGGCACTTGATCGAGGGTGCCAGCTGCCACGAGGAGGTCGAGAAAGTGCACGTCAGTTCGCTTGAGCTCGCTGCGAGAAAAACAAACAGGAAATGTAGATGTCGAAAGGAGCTGCCTCTCGCGAGAAGTCACCCACTCCCCTTCCACGCCAAGGAGAGACGTGCGAGGGAAGAGCGCGTCGAGGAAATGAGAGAGCATGCACAGAGTATGAATGCGTGTTTAGGTATGAAAGAAGAAACGCCCCGCTTTTTTCGTGCCCATCATGTCGGATTGACCATGTCACTGCTTCTCCGTACTCTACTAGTGCGAATAATGGGCAATTAGCTCAGTTGGTTAGAGCGCCACATTGACATTGTGGAGGTCACAAGTTCGAATCTTGTATTGCCCACCATTCGACTCGCTTCGCTCAAGTTCTCAGGAAAGCGAGCATTTGAATTGATACTAAAAAACATTTTAGGATTTTATCAATATTCTACCGTAGAGAAATAATGCTTTTTGCGCTAGAATAATAGGATTTCCTTCACACAAACATGAACACAAACACGCTGGTGCCTTCCACCACGCTCGTATCATGGCAAGCACCCTCACACGTAGATCACGTTCGCTCGCATCGGTGGTATCTCACCGCAGGCATTTGTACGCTTACACTCATTGCCTACGGCATCTTCACTCGTGCATGGAGCATGAGCCTTGCCCTCTCGCTGGTTGCTGGCATGTATTTCCTTGTGCGGCATGAAAAACAACCACTTCGTAGCATCAGCATTCAAACTGACGGAGTAATTTGGCAGAAGAAATTTGTCTCGTGGACAGAGTGCACGGATTTCTGGATTGTACAGGCTCCTACGTACTGCGAGTTGCACATCGGCCGACGTGGCCTTCAGTCCGACATTATCATACAAACAGGCGATAAAGACCCGCACGCGCTTCTCGAGCTCCTCTCTCAGTATCTGACTCACCGCGAGCGCCAAGGAGAAAAATTACTTGACGCTATTTTACGTTTTTGTAAACTATAAATGATTACAAGGCTTCATTCTGCGCGCCTTGCCTTCCACCACTCTCCCACCCGGGAGCGGCAGGAAGTCTTTGTACATCAGCCAAGTGAAAGCACAGAGATTCAAATCAATAATCTTCGTACCCCAAACGTAGTAGAGAGATTGCAACAAAAATTCAGAAAGTTGTACGAAATGCTCGTAGCATCTAACGAAGAAGCTGACGACCCTGAATTGGATAGGATCTGGAATGAACCACCGGAAGACGAATTTGGAGAAAAGGAAAAATATCCCGTAGCAGCTCCTCGCCTCTCGCCGCTCGGACCTGAGAACGAATCGGGAGAAAAAATGAGAATCAGAAGGCTGGAAGAACTGATATCGTCTCTCCCCCTGCAATCAATTGAAGTAGTACTCTACAAAAATCTTTTCAAGCATGAGCAGGAAAATGGCGGAGACTTTGCAACAGAGCTGCAGCTTGTCTCACTCAAGAATGAATCAGGACAACCAAACAAACGAGACATCGATGAGTTTATTTTGGATCACTGGCTCACTATCGACGCACTGTTCTTCCTAGAAGGAACGAAGTTTTTGAGTGCAGCGCACCTCTATCACCACTGGTCGATGGACGAGAAGGTGAAGCTCATCGAGTGGCTCCAAACAATACTCCCTCAGGGCAAGGAACATGATCAGTCAGAACCCACCACTCTGCAGGAGTTAGCAAAACGCCTAGAGACGCTCAAGCAACGTACCCCGGAACAGAGAATCAGTAGCAACATACATGCAGTAGACGAGAAGAAACGTTTTAACTTTCTTGTTTCGCTGCAAGAACTTCAGCCAAGAAACAACAATGGCGACAGGAACGACGAAGAGATTGATACGTTCCTCAGAGAGCATGCAGTGAGCATAGAACAGCTCTTCTTCATCGATGGCAATACATGCCTTATGACAGAAGAACTGATTCGAACCTGGTCCGAGGAGGAGAAGGTCCATTTCGTTGAGTGGCTTCAAGCGCTGCTCAGCAAGCAATTGCCACGCTATGAAGGCACGACGCCAGAAACGAATGAGAGAAAAAATAGACGTGCCATCATTCCTCCGATTGCAAGGACACCAAACGACATACGGAGAGCGGTAGAAGAAATCCTCAATGGCATAAAAAAAGAGGCAAGCGAGGAAGATAGAGAGAATGAAAAAAAACTAACAAGAATGCTCGACGATCTTTTCTCAATACTTCAACAATATCCCGACCGAGATCCTCCACCTCAAGTCATCGGAACATTCATAGATGATCACAAAGAAATTTTATCGATCATCATGTTTCAGTCTCACGAACTACGTACGATACAAAACATATTCGGGGAAAAACGCTTAGAGAAGCTGAACAACGGAAGTATTGATACAAGAGCCAGAGTGTTCTTTGACGCAGTTAAACATCACTTTCAACCAGAGCTGAAAGAAAGAAGAAACCAGTGGGAACAAGAACATCCCACCCCACCGGGCCCCGTCATATCGTACGACTCGGGCAAAGCATACGCCGCATCGTATAAACGCTGCATGAAGGCAATGAAAAAGAACGCGACACAGGACGATGCGTCAATCGACGTGCTGATCGAAAAAAATGGCCTCCCTGATGCATTCTGCTTTGGCAATAAAATCTTCATCAATCCTGACAGTGTGGATGCGAGAGATCCTATCGAGAGAACGAGAGTGCTCATGCACGAGCTTGCTCACTTCGAGCTCGATAGACAGAATGCTGCAGACACACTGCTTGAAGTGTTAGGACAGAAGAAGAATGAGAAAGCGTGGCAAGAAATGAAATCAATCATCGACCGCATTTTCTCAAAATCGATGCTTGATGAAAATGACGAGGGAACAATCCCTGCGCCCGCGTTCAAAGACGACCTATCGTACCTCCATGAAGCTGTGGCAATCTTCATGGCAGGAGAAGAGAGCCCCTATGATAGTAAAAGTACGCGAGATAACAGGCGACGCACGCTGTGTATCATCTTTAAACGCACACTTCTCAGAGACGATGTTGCAAGCGGAATACTCGACAGCATCAAAGACAAAACAAGGGAAAATTATGACAGAAATATCGAACATCTCATGAAAGCCGTCGGTGTGGGGATAATGAACGAAACCTTTAATGATAAAAAAGAGGGGGATCCTCAGGTCAGAACCATGGACCCTGGAGGGCACGGTACAAACAACACAGCAGAGATTAAGCAGGAGCTTGCCAATCGATCAGGCATCAATGATGCTGAAAAGCAGGACTCTCGAACAGATGCGGAGCTGAGAGAGAAAGTGACTGCTACTCTTGAAAAAATCAAAAAATTGAAGGCAGATTTGCCAAAAATGGACCCTGGAAATATCACAGATGAAGAAGCAAAATTGAGGCACGAAAAAGGCGCTCATACAGGAAAGGAGCTCACTGCACTGCACAAAGCCGGCCTTGAAGCAGCAGAAGAAATGCTCACTCAAAACGAGAGCGATCTCATCGAACTCTTGGGGTACGCAACTATTATTGAAAACTGGCAAAAAGTAGACATCAAAACGAAGGCGGAGCATGCACGAAGATGGTCATTTGCGAACGCAAATGCATACGAAGAAATTATGCAGGGACTGAAGAATGCATCTACCTTGCAAACAATCGATAAGAGTGACGAAACCCAAGCTGATCTTACACGCATGAAAAATGCAGTTAAAAAAGCAATGACAATGCTGGATGAACAAATGGCAGTTATCGAAGAGTACGGAAAATTCAATGAAAAAAAAGAGCAATCTGAAAAGGATAAAAAGAAAGATACTGACAATAGTCTCTACAATAAACTTGCATGGTTTCTTGGAAAGGGAACTGGCACGGAGTGGCTGTGCTACTACGATATCGTAAAAATAATCAAGCTCTACCAAGAGGGAATTGTGGAATCGTACAAAGCACAGCAAACAGTCACAACGACGAGAATTGCCAAGCAGTCTGCGTGGTTCTTAGATTACGTTCCGTACGGAAGGCCCACTCGCCAAATAATTGATCGGCAAGCGAAGAGCGCCAACGACGATGAAACCGGAAAGTATGCAGAATACTTGAAGAAGCAAGGGTTCACCTATTTTGAGCTTTTTGCACCCAAAGAGCCTGGGCAAGTGAGCTTGCTGAAACAAAACGCCAATAACATTAATAGGCAAAAAGCCATCATTGAGTACGGCGCGGAGCACGGTTGGCTCTATAAACTCAATGCCGACACGCCAAACGATGTCTATGGCGTGGCATTTGAAGATGAATTCGGCCCTCAGGCATTCAAAGAACTCTTGAGTAAGTATGAAGAAGGGAAAAATCACGAAGAAGAACGTGGATATGGCCTTGTGAAACAAATGCCTGATATCAAGCCGATGATTGCTGTGCTCGATCGTGAGACGAAGAAATGCAATCTTTTCGCAGTGAAAGGTATCCTCAAGAGAATTCAAGAAAAAGGAAAACTTGGAGAAAGTAACGTGTGGGGTGCTGTGAGGTTCATTCGTGCGCTGAGAGAGCACCCCTACCTCCTGCCGAACCTCGATATCGGTCTCTTAGACGACATCGGCAACATCGGTATCGACAAGGCAGCGTGGACGCTCACCCTGTTTAAAATAGACCGCAAGGCCTTCGCCGCATGGAAAGATATGAACGAAAAAACGGGAAATGTAAACGAAAGCTTGCGTCATCCCTCCGTACTGAACCACGAGAGTAACCGCCTTCTCAAAGCAATTCTCACTGCAGAAAGCTTAATCCCAGGAAGCGAAAGCATGAATAGCGATTTGCTTGATAAATATGTGGGAAAAATTCTTGCAGGACAAACAGTGACGGTGGGGGGCAAGAAAATTTCGATCTGGAACAATGCGTTCAAAAGCTACAGAGATTTCTGGCTGAAGACACCGTCCACCATAGATCCAGGGAGTACAGATGACGACTTCTTTAATGGAGTGAGTAATGACACATCAGACGTTCTCCTCCTCGGCTCCACTCCCATTTCCATCATTCTCGGACGCGAATCGCAAGGTCCGCTGAAAGAGAGAAATAAAGGAGCAAATTTCATGGCATCTGTCATCTTCCGCGATCAAAAACTGAAAGATGACGGACTGACAGAAGAGCTCAAAAATTATCGCGCACAAATGAAGTATAGCTTGAGAAGGGCTTTGGGTCAGGCATACACGCAGAATGCCGCACGGCTTCAAATAGTCAAAGAAAGAACCGATGCGAATGATGAGAGTCCAGAAGTGAGTAATGTCAACTTTCTCGATGAATTTTGGAAGCGCGATATGATTTCGGATCGTGAATACATAGGATTTGCGCTCACTTTTACAGATAATGATGATAAAAGAGGCGAGTTAATGAAAGAAGTAACAAAAGTATGCTTTGAACATCTCAGTCAAGATGGTAAACCATTAGCACCTAAACCTAATACACCTGATAAGGATAAAAAAACTCAAAAAGACATTCAACTAGACACGATTTTTAAAAACGACCATGAGTTCTTGGATAAAGATCTTGAAGTAAAAATTCAGAGAGTGAAGAAGGATGGCATTGCTAAATGGGAAAAAAGCCGCCATAAAAAAAGCGGAGGAGACGCTCTTGTAGTTGAAAAAAGTCGTACTGAAATCCTATGAGGTAACAAAGAATTGTGTCTGGCTACGCCTCACCTGTGCTCCCAAAGCCTCCCCTACTCTCACTGTTGTGGCTCTCCACTTCACGCCACTCTGCCTTGGCAATGTTCACAAACACCCCCTGTGCGATGCGCTCGCCGCGCTTCACGATGACAGGATCCCTCGATACATTCTGCACTTGCACAAAGATTTCGTCTGTCTCGCCATGGTAGTCTTGGTCAATGAGACCGAGAGAGTGAGGGCACACGAGCATCTTTTTTCTCGGCAGTGACGATCGAGGGAGGATGAGGAGAGCATAGCCCTCTGGCACTTTGACAATCACATTCCCGGGCACGAGACCGATCTCTCCTGGCTGAACGCAAGTATCCTCCCTGGTAACGAGATCAAATGCGGCAGCACCGCTGGTGTGATAGCTCGGCAAGGGAAGGCTTTGGTCAATGCGACGGATGGAGACAGGCAGTGTCACGCTGGGGGTGAGAAAAAAAGAAGACACGTTTACTTGCCTATCTTTTTCCTCATGAACGTGGGCACATCGAGCTCTTCTTCGTTGAGCTGAGTTCCAGGAAGCTTCATGACTGCATCATCGACGCCGCGCACGGGGCCTTTTGCATCGTCCTGCTTTTTGAAGGGCAGAGAACGAAGTGAAGGCGTGGCGGATGCGAGACTGGTGGAAGACTTGTGTTCATCGAAACCCGTTGCGATGACCGTGCACTTCACTTGACCTGTGAACGTATCGTCAATGACTGCGCCGAAAATGATATTCGCCTCAGGATCAGCAGCTTCCGTGACGATGCGCGCGGCTTCATCCACTTCAAACATGCTCAAATCATTGCCGCCAGTGATATTGAAGAGAATGCCCTTCGCGCCAGAAATGGAAAGCTCCAGAAGGGGGCTATCGATGGCGGCTCTCGCAGCTTCCGCAGCACGGCTGTCGCCTGTGCCATAGCCAATGCCCATGAGAGCAGAACCTGCATCTTGCATGACAGATTTCACGTCGGCAAAGTCGACGTTCACAAGCCCGTGAACAGTGATGAGATTGCTGATGCCTTCGATACCGTGACGCAGAATTTCATCGACAATTTGAAATGCTTCTGTAAGAGGAGTCGTTTTGTCTATGAGAGACAGAATCTTGTCGTTAGGAATGGTAATGAGTGTATCCACTTTGCCGCGAAGAGCATCGAGCGCGTCTTCTGCCTGCTTTCTGCGCCTAAGCCCCTCAAAACTGAATGGCTTAGTCACGACTCCCACAGTCAAAATGCCCATGCTTCTTGCGAGCTCTGCAATGTACGGACCCGCTCCAGAACCGCTCCCTCCTCCGAGGCCCGCAGTAACAAAGAGGAGATCAGAGCCGTCGATAGCACGCTTAATTTCCTCAGAACTCTCTTTGGCCGCCTGCAAGCCGATATCTGGATTTGCCCCTGCGCCGAGTCCTTTGGTTGTGCCCTTTCCGATATTGATCTTCGTTGCTGCAGGACTGTGGAAGAGAGCTTGTGCATCGGTATTGACGGCAATGAATTCAACGCCCTGTACCTTGGCCTGAATCATACGCGCAACGGCATTGCCACCACCGCCGCCCACGCCCATCACACGAATGACTGCAGACGGGAAGCTATCGGGGCGCACTTCTTGATGGCCTTGAGAGGAAGAAGAATCATCGTGAGGAGGTTTCGCACCTGCGCCGGAACCAGCCTTGGAACCAGAGAAAATGGAGCGGAGCGTATCAGACATGGGAGAGAGAGGGAAAGAGAGTGATGAAAAGTCAGGGAAGAAGATTTTTAAACCAGGATCCGACATGACTGAGGGCACGTTTCATATTTGCACTGTTCATAGAGAATCCCCCAGAAGAGCGTTGCCCATCTCGAATGCCCCAAAGCAGTGTGCCGAGAGCTGTCGCATAGGCAGGATCATCCACTTTCTCTATCACACCGCCCACTTCCACGGGAAAGCCCATCTGCACAGGAAGACCCAGTACTTCTCGAGCAATATCGAGTACTCCAGGACACTTAACGGCAGCACCAGTGAGCAGAGCTCCTGCAGGGAGAAGGCCATCGCGACCGACGCGCTTCAGTTCATCCTTCACGAGAGTGAAGATCTCGTAATAACGAGCCTGCATGATCTCCGCCATGTACTTCTTGCTGACGGTTTGATTATCCATTTTGCTGAGCGTGGAAAGATCGATCATGTCTCTCTCCGGCACTTCCGTTGGGAGAACAGAACCAAATTCGATCTTGATCTTTTCGGCCGTGTCGATGGAGGTACGAAGTCCGATGGCAATATCGTTCGTCACATTGTCGCCACCAACCGGCAGACAGACAGAATGCAGAATGGTGCCTTCCTCAAAAATTGCAACGCTTGTAGACCCTGCTCCCACATCGATTGTGACGACACCAAGCTCTTTCTGGCGCTTGGTGAGCACTGCTTCGGAAATGGCAATAGTTGCAGGTACCAGCGCGTCTATATCCACCCCTGCTTGATCGATGCATTTCTCAATATTCTTCACGTGCTGAATTTGGCCAGTGATGATGTGCGCCTCCACTTCAAGGCGGATGCCAGTCATACCGACTGGATTTTTGATAGCTTTCTGCTCGTCCACTGCGTATGACTTGGGTTCAATATGAAGGATACGCCGATTACTAGGAATACTCACTGCCTGCGCAGCATCGAGTACGCGAGCGATATCCTCTACGGTGATTTCGCTGCCTGATATGGCAATCACTCCCCTACTATCGAACGATTCAATATGCGCTCCGCTCATGCCCACAAACACATGATTCACCGGCACTCCCGCCATACGCTCGGCATCCTCAAGAGCTGAGATAATATTATGAATTGTCTCTTCTATATCGATGACATGTCCCTTACGCATGCCCAGAGAAGGAGAGAGCCCTACTCCGATGACGCTCGGAGCCTGACCTCCTTCAGGGCCATCCACTACCGCTACGACAACTCTAATTTTTGAACTACCGATATCAAGGCTTGCAACGACACGTTCTCTGGCCATAGTGAGGGAGGTAAAGGAAAGGGATGAGGAATAATGAATTGTTTCAGCGCATTCGACTTGAGTACGCAGTGTAGGAAAGAGCAGTCGTATGCAGCAAGAGAAGTATGAACACGTTTGGTATACAGAGTACCTCTTTACTGTCCGTTCGTAGAGCGTATCAGAATATGGAACAAACAACAAAAGAAAGGCGAGATTTCACAAAATGTATTCAGCAAAAAAAGTGTGAACAAATAAAATGTACCACCTCTTGCCTTACAAGAAAGAAAGCTGTGAACATGATTCTTGCGGAGAAACATCTTCTTTGATTGAGAATATTGCCTCAGCCTGCATGGCGAGTGGCTGATATTTTTCACCGAGTGGAGATCTGAGAAATGACAGGAGCCTTTTACTCAGCATATGAAACTCCCAAGAGGAAAAAAGCATTGAAAGCTCCTCGAGAGGGAGCGAACCTATGGCAAGCTGAGGTAGTGAGTAGTCACAGGGAATATCGCACACGAGGCTAGCCATGCGCTGACAGAAGAAAGCGCTCTCTCTCCCCGTCTCCAGCTTACTTCTCCAAGTAGCCTTCACTTCTGGCAGATGATCGTAGATTGAGGCGAGGGTGCCGTACTTCTGAAGCAAGGCAGAAGCCGCCTTTGGCCCGATTCCCGAGACACCTTTCAAGTTATCTGAAGCATCCCCCACCAACCCTTTATAGGAAGGAATCTGAGAAGGTGTCACGCCATATTTTTCGAATATATGTTGGGGGGTACAGTACTCTGGAGCTTGATATCCTTTGTGAGGTATGGAAATCCGCACGGTGTCAGTAGAAAGCTGAAAGAGATCTCTGTCGCCAGAAACAATGGTGACCCTCACTCCTTGCTCTTGACCAAATCGTGCGTATGAACAAGCGAAATCATCGGCTTCATACCGTTCGTCTGAAATGCTCTTCCATCCAAGCGTGTCAATGAGCGTATGCACGAGAGGTACTTGGGGGTAGAAGTCTTCGGGTGTTTCGGCACGCCCTGCCTTGTATGCCTCATACTCTGTATGTCTAAATGTGCTATCCCCTTTATCGAAGCAAAAGAGGATGTAATCCGGCTGTTCTGTCTTGAGGATTTGCAAAAGCATGGAGGCCACTCCAAATACCGTGTTTACCTGCAAGCCGCGAGACGTGCGCATCGAACGCGGAATCGCCCAGTACGCTCTGTACATGAGGTGATGCCCGTCAATAATCACAAAATGCTGCATGAGACTATAGACTAGCGTGAGTATTAGAAGGAAAGAAGCTGTAGCTGCATCACTCTTCAATGAAAGAGTTGTCTGTCAATGCTCCTCTCTTCAGCTTTCTTGAAATTCCTGCTATAATGAGAAGATTTCTCACACTGCCTCCCATGCCGATCTCACTGCCCGCCTACGATACAAAAATTCCGCGCAAGTACTCGGCACGGACGATCGAACATAAGGTGGAAAATAAACTCGCGCTCCAAGATGACATTGGATGGATAGCAGAACCAAAACAGCCAATTGCATGCATTATGACAGGGATGACCGACGCGTTGGGAGGGGCACTTATGGAAGAGACTATTCTCGGCATGTTAGAACTGCCAGTAGGACTGCTCATTCGTGGCAGAGGATCACAGAAATACGGAGCGCTCTTCACAAAATTAGCCTCACAGTACAAGCATAAAGTAAAAATTCTTCCCGATGACGATGTCGCAACGCGGAAAATGCTCGCAGCTTCAGACATTGCGCTCTTTTTTAGCGTCCCTACAGAAGAGGATAGGGAAATGGCTCTCAGATACGGCGTGGTGCCTGTGAGCAGGGAAGCTGCTGGCCTCGAAGACTACAATCCCGTACAGGAGACCGGAAATGCATTTTTGTTCGAACAACCGACAAAATGGCAATGTTTTGCAAGTCTCGTGAGAGCTCTAGAAACGTTCAAATTCCCCTACGACTGGCGCACTATCCAACGCCATGCGATGGAGTCCGCTCATGCTCCAGACGGAGAGAGTAGTGAGAGTTCGGCAGTCTAAATTTCGTTCAAATTATTTTCTTCATCATCCCACTTGTCCTGTTCATTACCTACATCTTCTTCGGCTCCTTCATCTTCTTCATCTTCATCGTCATCTCGGAAACCACTGCTGAAGTCAAAATGCATAGTAATAGAATAAAGAAATATTGCGCGTAGTATAATAGGGAAGGATCGATCTGCAAGCTCATATGTGCTGCTACGTATTCAATCAATGATTGGGGAATAATCGTTGCACGTGAGGTGCTATGGTCATGAGCGTTCCCAGTAAGTAGCCGAGAGCATCTGTATCCACACCTGCTACAGAATCCTTCAGAGAGCCTGTGTATGCAGCTGTAACCGTGGGAATATCTCTTTGGAGAGTCTCAAACGAGCCCACACCCATCGAACGAGCAATAGCGAGAGCTCGCTCCTGTACGTTTCGAGTTAACGCAATTTCAACATTACTGGCGGTTAAAATAGTAGTTTCAAGTACTGGAAGTTCAAAATTCTTCGCAGTTTGGATGGCAGCATCACGCTCTCTCTCGAATTGCTGAAGAGATAATTCGTACACTGCGCTGAGATGCGTATCTGGCTTCTGCGCATTTGCATTGTTGCGCATTGCAGCAATATTACTGACAACCAATGGATAACGCTTGACGGTCTCACCGCCGCTCCATTGCATACTCCCATCTTCATTCAGAGAAAATTCTCTCATTCTGCGAGAAGGGGTGATGCGATCAAGCGCATACATCGTCGCAGCGAGAGTCCTGCTCGTGTCGCCAGAAATTCCTAGAATTTTTGCTACTTTCTTGGCTATGCCGATGCGAATATTATCAGCATATTTTTGCGTAAATTTCGCTACTTCTTCCGGAGTGCCAGAAACGGATTCTCGAGATCCGATAAGGAATGCCTCACGAAGATCGGAAGGAATCTCATAACCGTTCGCCGCAGCGAACGTATCAACGAGCGGAGTGAGTGGATAGCCGAGATGGTGCGAAGCAAATAGTTTGGCGAGCGCAAAGGCTTGCTCATTATTCATGCCTCCTTGCTTGGTGAGCATGTCCATAGCAAAGGGAATGCTATGTACAGCATGGGGAATAACGCGGCCCGCTAAGTGTTGACTGACAGGATGAGAATCGCCTAGAGCGCGCTCTACGTAGCTTGCCATTCTCCCTGCCTGATCTCTCGTTGCTCCAAGCGAACGATACGCATCAGTATATCGACGACGATTACCTGAAAAATATTCAAGAGAAAGAGGGGTATTTGCACCGGAATAACCACGATCATGCAGTTCAATAAACAAGCGAAGAATCCCCTCATATTCGCTTTGAATAGATCCATTCTCCCATAAACCCGATAGAAGATCGTGAAGAGAATCGAGGTGCTCAGTAACGCCCTGTGGATACTGAGGTCGTGAGGGGGAAACCCAGTTTTTCGGAGTCAATCTCTGCGCGAGCTGAGCCAGCTCGTTATTGCTCAGAGGAGAAGCAGCCTTGATACTAGGAGTATTCATAGATACCGGAGGGAGAAAATATATGCCACTATTTTCTGTAAAGTACTGAAATAACATAGAGATAATTGGCTTAATAAAGCCAAATTTACTATTTTCGTTGAATTAACCTATACTGTTAATATGTTCACCCTCGATCCTATTCACCCTCTCTATACGGCGATACTTGAGGCAGTCTCAGCATCACCGAATATCTCCATTGGAGAGCTCTTAAAAGAACTGCATCGCAAAAAGGTAAACATTACATTGCAACATTTGTACCGAACTATACATCGAATGGTTGAAGCGCAAATTCTCGTAAAATCAGGCACAACGGTTTCGGTAAATGTCATGTGGCTTACTTACATCCAATTTTTTGCAGAGCGAGGAAAGAAAACGCTCATGAATACATCTATTCAGCAAGTGTTCCCCTTGAAGCCTGGAAAGAAGGAAACGTTCAAAGTGATGACGCTGTTAGAGCTGCAAACGCTTTGGCATCATCTTCTTGTGCAAGTGCATCAAGCAGTACCCAAAAAGCATCTTCTCAAATACTACTCTCATGCATGGTGGCAGATTGGAAAACACGCTCTAGATATTGATTTCTATAGACGTATTACAGAAGGCGGCATTCAGTGTCACTGGCTATTTGGCAACACTACTTTCCTTGATCAGCACGCAGTGAAAATCCATAGAGATCTTATGGACTCGCGCCTCACTGACAATCCCCCGTTTCCTAGGGAAGGATATGCCTTGAATATCTATGGGTCATATATTTTTGAGTGTGTGATACCAGAAAGACTAAGCAAACATCTCGATTTCGTATTTCATACCGTCACATCGGAGGACATGTTTGACCCAGAAATATACGAAGACATCTTCACCCTTCGAGAACCAATGACCCTAAGAGTGTGGAATAATGAAAAACAATCCACAATCTTGCGCAAGAAATTTGCCCCCTTCTTCTTGTATTCATGAAAGCACTACTATTCGATTTAGACGGCACGCTCATCGAGAGCATTCCACTCTGGATAGAAGCTAATCTTCATGCATTGAGAGAGAGAAATTTTATCATGGACGAGGAGGCATTTCTGAAACACATCTATCACCAAGGCCTGCACTATAGCGGTATGCTCGAAGCATGTGGACTCAATACTGACAGGGCTGACCAATTCTATTACGACAGAAATACTTACTACCAGGCATTGTTACGGCAGAACATTGAATGGATCGGAAATGCTGAAAGCGCTTTGCAACAGTGTACGAACACTGTTCGCATAGGCATCATGACAGGATCAGCACGTAGTTTTGTTGATGCAATTGATTCAAAACTACATCTATCTGAGATTTGCCAGACAATCGTGACATACGATGACACAGGCTTGAGGATGAAGCCCGATCCCTACGGACTTCTGCTCTTGGCAGAAACACTCGGAATTGATCCGGCTGACTGCATCTATGTAGGCGATCAAGATGTGGACATCAAGGCAGCTAAAGCCGCAAGGATGACAAGCTGCTTAATTCCAAATAGAAGCACGCCAGAAGGAGCTCGAGAAGAAGCAGACATTGTCCTTCAAGACATTGGTGAAATCGTCAGCCTTGTCGGGGGTCTGTGAGTGGTGGAACAGATTAGACTCAGTTGAAACACCCTACTCCCCTATCTAGCTGAATTGGTTCTGGCTGCTGAGGAGAAGGCAGAAGGACTGGAAGAGGCTGTGAGGAGTTCTGTGGGCGTATATGGTCACAGCCAAAGCACAGCACAAGTTCAATGTACTCATCTTCTGGGAGAAGCATGGCATGAGAGCAACAATGGATGCCTTCAAGGTCAGCAGGAGAACGCTTTTCTCTGGAAGAATCAGCTGCGCAGTGGGCGAGGAAAGCCCGAGGCACTCAACTAAAAGTCCAAGTCTCCAGATCATACGAGAATCCGCACATGGCCTTTGGAGCTTCTCGATGAGATTAGGAGGCAGCGTATGGAACATCCAAATCTTGGAAAATCGAAGCTGCAAAAAATTCTTGTTTCCTTCTGCAAGAAACAAGGAATTCCTCTTCCCTCAGTTTCCACGGTTGGGAGGCTGATTGGCGCGACATGGGAGGACTCAGAATATTCCCGCAGACAGTGTCGCATTTCGGGAGGATCAAAAAGCGAATCGGCAGAAGGTCCTACGGAAGCCAAAAGGCTTCAAGGCAACGCATCCCGGTCACTGTGTGGCCCTCGACACCGTGGAACGGTTCATTCATGGCTATCGCCGGTACATCATCACCTTCGAAGATCTCAACAGCCGTTTTGCATTCGCATGGTCTACAACGTCCCATGCCTCAAAGGCAGCCGAGGAATTCTTTGAGTTCTGTCAGATGGTGTTCCCCATTCCGTTTGAGCATGTCCTCACAGACAACGGTTCGGAGTTCAAGAAACACTTCGCAGAGAGGTTGCAGGAATTACATCTCACGCATTATCACACCTATCCAAGGACACCGAAGATGAATGCGCACTGCGAACGGTTCAATCGAACCATTTAGGAAGAATTTGTGGACTATCATGCTCATCAACTTCTAGAGCCCGAAAAATTCAATGCTCTGCTCATGGAGTGGCTCGTCTGGTACAACTGCGAACGTCCACATTGGGCTCTTCAATTGGAAACACCACTTCAATTCCTGCTATCACTCTCTCAGGCCCAGCAAAAGTGCAATTACAGGTGGACCGATACATTGCCTTGTTTTCTGCAACTGAAACAGTAAAATACGCGCATATGTCACTCAATCACTTCGGTTGGCGCAGCTATTACTTCCGCTCTGCGGAAGGGACTGCTCGCGCCTAAAAGTGATCTGATGTGAACAGAATCATGGCGCATAAAGCACCCTTCCGTCCGTAGGGTTTTCTTTTTGCTCCATGATCTCCATTTTCTTCTCTAACGGCTACTGGTGGTACTCCCTCGGCGACGGGAAGGGGTTGTATTACCTGCGCTGCTAGAAAGAACTGACGCAGAACCAACGCCTTCCTGATCGCCAATTAGGAGGGCGTTTTTTTTATTTATTTACTCCCCAATCATGCAATCCCTTTCTCTCCCCCAACGAACCGATGAGCGTCCTAAACAGACGCACCAAGGTCATACCCTGATGCTGGGAACGTCCGCTGGCATCCGCGATATCCACAATCCTCGCACGTTGCCATTTGATGTAGTCACATACCTCCTCCGCGCCAATGCGGCGCGAGAACGCATCGGCGATGCCACTGGCCTTTTCTTTGCTTTCGACAAGCGGCTGAACGGCGATACGACTGACCAAACAGCAATTCAAAAGCGCACGGAGCGTCTACGACAACTCCTCGGCGTTCTTCTACCTCACTTCGGAATGACGACGCACAGCGAGCTGGAAGAGCGAGGGCTGGCTTCCACCATCGAATGTGTCCAGCCCTGTGCTGAAATAGAGAATGAAGAACTGCGACAGTACACCCGCGTTCAGACAGCCCAAGTACTCCACATGTACGCGGAATCGCGCAACGGTTCACCGCATCGCTTTGCAAAGTTCGGTTGGATACTCTCTCGTCGCGGCAATGGCACGCCTGTTGGCGGCGAAGTGAACTTCGATCGACTGTTGCCAAGCGTTACCGCCATCGAGTGCATCTACACAGCGCCAGCGTTTCCGCTGGATTCCACGAACGGCAAAGCGCCGTACTTGCTCAACGAATCGGACAGAGCAGTGAGGGTGTGCCTCGCTGACCATGAAGCCGATGTCGGCAACGAAGTGCTGAAAGTGCAAAGCGGCATCAGTCGCGTGATGCACGACACGCTGCGGGCAACCGCCGAGACCGTCCTTGGTCTTCGGTCAGAGATGCATTCGCCAGACGATGAACTTGTAACGCTTCCTCTCACCAAGGTGATGAAGCAGCCTATCAGCGATAAACATGCACTCGCCGATATGCGCGATCTGCTATCTGCATCTCTTCGCAAACTCCTCCCATGACTACTAACCCTCCCATCATCGGCATCATCGGCGGCTTTGGCGCAGATACGAGTGCGACATTCTGTGTTCGCCTCGTCGAACATGCCCACGCGATCAAACCATCGCATCCACCAGCTTTCGCCGTGGATTTCGTATCAGTCCCGCCCGAATTGTCGGGCAAAGCTATCAACGGATCACGAGAGGCGGGTGCGATTCTCGCAGGGGCAGTGAGCGACAGCATTGCTCGCTTGCATAGTATCGGCGTGCAGACCGTCGCTCTACCCTGCAACACGTTGCACCTATTCGCAGATTCGTTTGTAGTTCCTCCCCCTCTGCACTTGCTTCACATCGTTGACGCAGTGCTGCAAGAACTGAAAAACGAAAGAATTACTCGCGTAGGACTTTTGGCAACGCAGCTTACTGTTTCGTCTCGGCTCTACGCTGACCGCTTGGCTGCATCGGGTGTCCATTGCGTCGCGCCTTCAGCATCGTTGCAGCAAGAATTAAGCGAGGCCATCGGGCATTTTGTTGAGACAGGCGGAGTTTCAGCTCGTACCTCACAGACGTTCAGAAGAGTATTCGATGAGTTCAGACGTGAAGGTGTGACAACGGTCGTTCTCGGTTGTACTGATTTGAGTGGCATGCAGGAACGTTGCGGATTTACAGCACGAATCAATTGCATAGATTCCATGAATGTTCTTGCCAAGGCATGCGCTCAGCTTTGTGTATAACATACGAAATAAGCAGGGGCAGGAAACTGCCCTTGCTTCGACGTAAGCTAAAGTTCCAACTGTCCTATCTGACCTGATTTTTCATGGCTTCCATAAGCCAATGGTGGAACAGATTAGATCCAGTTGGAACACTTTACTGCCCTATATCGCAGAATTGGCGCAGGCTGGAGAGGAGAAGGCAGAGAGGCTAGACAAGTGCGACATAGAAGCAGTAATGGCTTTTCAGGCTGTTGCTACGAAATGAGAGTGAAATACTGCTACTTTAGTGTAATATACAGATGTTATGGAGAGCATAGTCTTAGAAACTACAAGGGCGGTTATGGGAGCTTCAAAACATGTATCTATTGATAATGAGGCTATTGATGAATTTTGTGCAGAATTCACAATGAATCATGTGATGCATTGGCTAGAAGAGGCGCCATTCAATATCTCAGATTTATCAGATGATGAACGTTTGGCTTTTTTGTTTGTCTTTAATTCAATCAGCTTCTGCTATTGGGGTTCACCGAAATGGACAATTGAGTATGACAGCAAACAGTTCGATGGGGCGTGGGCAATGATTGCGTGTATTGGTAGGGCATATTCCGAGGGTAAACCGATTTTTGATCCCAGATATTTACAATCAATCACAGATGTAGATTTACAAGATATTCTCAGGGGTAACGTGACTATTCCCCTCTTCGATCAGCGACTACATTTTCTTCAGGCGTTGGGCAAAATTATTGTGAATCAATTCCAAGGCTCGTTTGGCTCGGTTGTTGAGACAGCAAATAAAGATGCCGAATTATTATTGCAGTTGCTCATCGAAAAGTTCCCCTTCTTTGATGATCAAGCGAAATATCTTGGATCTCCTGTATACTTTTATAAGCGTGCTCAGTTGCTGATTGCCGATATATGGCAGGGGTTTGGTTCACAAGGATATGGAGAATTACACAATACTCAGATGCTTACAGCTTGTGCAGATTACAAACTTCCTCAAGTTCTCCGAAATCTTGGAATCTTGAAATATGATTCAGAGCTGATTTCAAAATTAGATAATCGAATAGAGCTTGCCCAGGGTTGTCCCGAAGAAACAGAAATTCGTTCTAATACAATTTGGGCTGTAGAAAAAATGAAGGATAAATTAAACCTAGCGATTCCCGACATTCACGCGATTCATATCAATGACCGATTGTGGTTACTTAGCCAAATTAAAAGTATTGATGATAAGCCATACCATCTCGTAAGGACCAGTAGCTATTAGAATGTTAGTATTTGTCTTCCATAAGCCAATGGTGGGCTAGGGCGTAATAGGTACTTCCTCTTCCACTTTAGCGTCAACTTTGCGAAAAACGAGTACATCCGTGTTATTGATAGTCGTTGTAGAAGAATTAGCGAAGTATCTTTGGAAGAGGATTCACCGCTTACCAGAGCCATGGCAACAACGAGCAGCCTAATAACGGAAGGATAGGGGTAGAACCATCTCTATATGCCCTCTAAAATGGGTCGCATGGAGATCAATTGTAAAGGCACAACTCTGTCGTATTTCCTTCAAGGGTTGCGTATATACCGGCAAAAGCTTGCAGATCACGCCCATGGCGGCAATGAAACAATCCGAAGCGAATTAGAGGTTGTGGATAGGGTCATTTGCCACATCAGCAACAATTTAAAGGAGAGGGCGAGAAGGGGTGATAAACTGTGGATGGACAATGACATTGGATTTAGCGAGGAAGCGGTGTCGCTCATCAAAGCCACTCTGCCGTCGGTCATTGAGCATTTTGAAAACGAAAACAGGCAGAAGATAGATGCTGGCGCGCCGGTCGAGGCAACGGAGGGCAACGATAAGAAGATTGCAGAAGTACACGGCGTAATGAAAGATAGGTTTATGTCAGAAGCCACTCCGCGAAAACTTATCGTTGGGAATCCTCCAAAGCCCACTGTTGGCCCGACCCCTTCCACAGTCATTAACATTCAAAATCACGACGGAAGTGTAGTAGTCGGCGATCACAACATTGTCGTGCAAACGCAGTATGCCGAGGCATCAGAACAATTGAGTAAATTGTTGTCGGCAGTAGAACAGTCCACCGAATTGTCCGACGAACAGAAGGCCGATATTCGTTCCGATGTCGTGACCATTGACGCGCAATTGGCAAAACCAAAGCCAAATAAATCCATTATCAAAAGCGCCTACGATGCGCTATCGGTGGCTGTAACGGTGGGAACAGCCGCGCAGCTTGTTCTGCAAGTTGGTACGGCTTTGCACACCGCTGGCCTTATATAAGACTTACTTATCCTCTCTCGTTTGAAGATTGCCTTCACCGAAGCCCTTTTTAATATAATCCGTAGTGAACGGCGGTTCGGTTTTATCCGGCGTGACATCCTGCATCGTTATAGGACGCTGTTGGTTATCGTTGCCGTTGTCGTTACCGTCTAGGATTGCCATATAGCAGGATAAAGAAGTCGTAGAACAACGTAGAGGATAGCACAAAGCACCGCAGCGCCTATAACAAGCTTCGTTAAGTGATAAGCCTTCTCCCCGTATTGAACCTTTTTTTGAAGTATCTCCAAGTTCGTTTTCGCAATGGAGGTATTTTCCTCACTCAATCTATATAACACTGTTACATAGTTCATACCTTCGATGCGCTTTATAAGTTCGGTATTGATTCCAAGATGTCTTAACGTGTTATATTTCAAGGTAAAGAGGTGCATGACCATTGTTGCAATCACAGAGAACGCCAGCACCACGTAAACGATTACGAAAAAATTGCCAAGGAACGTGCTTTGCCATGTTAGTATTTTTATAAACTCCTTTGCGCTCAATGCAATCACACCAAGTAGTACGCTCAAAATGGTGAACTGACGCGCTGCTTTCTCTTCGACTTTATCAAATCTATCTTCCAACTTGGACACTTCATCTTTGGTCAGCGCATATAGCGCTTCCCATTTCTTCAAAACAAGTTCGGGGTTTTCACTCATGGTCATACTTTAGCCTACCTTTGGGCGATGTGTGACCTGTTTGTAGGCCTCAATAAGAATGTTTACGTTCGGGTCTGCATCGGCGATTGCCTTTGTGTTAGGAAAGATGATCGGATATTGCTCGCACAATCGCGCTAGTACCGAAATCACTGTTCCAAGCGACGCCTCTGCAAATGACATTATCTCTTCGTGCGTCTTGGAATACACAACCTGCTTTGCATCAATATGGTGGATCGGGTGGGACTTGAACCCACGACCAAGAGATTAAGAGTCTCCTGCTCTACCAACTGAGCTACCGATCCAGTAACGCCAGCGTAACAAAGACAACGCAGGACTTCAAGCGTCACAACACCTTTCGTGGTTTCACTTTGCCAGCATGCTTACTGGCTTCCAAAATCGCAGTAGGTAAGCCGTTATACCATGCTATGAGCGGCTCTTGCGTGAGCGCATGATCAATGAACCGACCATTCTTCACGTCTTCCCATTGAGATTCAGACAGATCAGCACGCGGGAAATGCGTGAGAACTTCTTTGAGCGGAACGACATCTTTCCATGTCACCCTATCGGCGCTAGCGGCATTCTGGACAGACCACTCCCCTACTCTTGTACGGCGCAAGGCGGCGAGATACGCACCGAAATGAAGCACAATGCCAATATCGTTGGCAAGTGAACGAATGTACGTACCCGAGCCACACTTCACATGCAATGAAAGCAGAGGAAACTGATAGGACTGTACGGTGCACTCAGAGATGCACACGTCCCTTGAAGGGAGGGTAATATCAGCACCTCTCCGCGCGAGATCATACGCGCGCTCACCGTGAACATTGATTGCAGAATACGCTGGAGGGCTTTGCTTGATTCTTCCTACAAATCGATCATTGATCATCGCCTGAATGCGAGAAGAGTCTTCTGGGATGCTGAGGCCTGGCTTTGTTGGCACTTCGGTAATGAGCCCCTCTCTGTCATACGTGGTGCTCACCGCTCCGAGACGAATCTCTGCCTCATATTCCTTCGTAAGATCAGTAAAAAGATGAATCGTCTTGAGGGCTCGGCTACCAACTGCAAGAACGAGAAGACCGCTCGCCTGAGGATCGAGAGTGCCCAAATGTCCGACACTCGATTCAGAAAGCGCGCCCCGAACGCGAGCTACCATATCGTGACTGGTAGGACCAACTGGCTTATCTATGAGAAGAAATCCATGCCGCATATTACAAGAATAGCGAAGGAACGGACTGCAAGCCAGAATCTCCTTCTTTCATTTTTGCCTGTTCAGTACAGAGAGGAGTAGTCTAGAGCACTGTATGGATCTCACTCTGAGCTGGGACTTAGTCATCATCGTCTTCTTTGCCATCGTGATGTCGTACAGCTTCATCATAGGCAAAGATCAGTCGGTGAAAGTGATGATTGCCGCCTATATTTCTATTATTGCTACACAAGGAATTGGCAATGCTATCTTTCGATATCAAGGAGAAGCAGAAAAAGTGCTGAAAATTATGGATGTCACGTTCAATGTGTCAGCTCTTGCCGCTGCAAAAATATTCTTATTTGCATTCTTCATTATCCTCTTTGCCATACGAAGCGGCATCCATGTAGTGTATGCAAAAGACAGAGGAACACTCATCGGCGGCATATACACTGCGCTCTTCGGCTTCAGCACGGCGGGGCTCATCATCTCAACGATTCTCACATTCGTCAGTGGCAGAGGTATTCTGGAGGCTGGCACCCTCCTTGTGGCAGAAGGCGCTCACACGAGCAAGCTCATGACACTCATGACCGTTCATCAGGACCTGTGGTTTGCATTGCCTGCCTTGCTCATCATTGGCGCAGGTTTTATCAACAACGAATGAAATGTCAACTTGCGCAGAGCTCCGAGGATTGGGATACTGAAGATCAACTTTCCCTCTCTTCACACATGAAAAAGATTCTCACGTACGCATCATCAGCGCTGGTTGCCTCGCAGTTCTTTGCTGCAAAAGCGCTCGCGCAACTCAAAGATCCTCCGAATATCGAAGGTTTAAATACCGGAACAGGTGATGTAGATTCGATAAAAAACCTCATTGTGCGAATTATTCTCATTGTGCTCGATTTCATCACGCTCATCGCAGTAATTTACGTGATCATCGCTGGCATTCGTCTCATCGTCTCCGGGGGCGACGAAGGTGAAAAGGACAAAGCGAAGAAGACGATTATCTACGTCATTGTCGGTATCATCGTCATTCTCTTTGCCAGAGTGCTCGTCTCGTTCGCCTCCAAATTCTTCTCAGGAGTATAAGCTTTTCCTCTTGAGTGAAAGAAGGCCACCAAGACTGGTGGCTTTTTTTTAGCCTACGCGCATTAACACTCAAGAGCTGGGCTTGGCATCGAAACGGGAAGTGCCGACTCCTCAGTAAGGAGCGGTACTGCTTTCTCAGGGTCTCGCACGATGATGGCGTCGCTTGTCACCTCATGAATGTCACTCGCGGAAACCGGAATACCAGAACGCAACCAACGGCTTGGGAAGAGCCATTCGATCGAGTACGTCTTCGTTGTAAATTGTATGTCTCGGCAGATGCCGATCCGCTTCTTACTGCGTTGTGTGATTATCGGCTGTCTCAGTATCGTACGCGGACTATCTATGAAAGGCTGCAAACGAATAATCTCGTCGAAAGCCGCAAGTCTTTCTGCGTCTCTCACACGGACGACGGTGCCAAACGAAATGATATCCGATGTAAGCAGCGCATACCGACCCGGAAAGAGCAGTCGAGGTTCCATCACGATGAAGGCGAGGATCATGCCCCTGTCTGGATCAACGACAAGGCCATCGATGATGCCAATCAGTGTCTCGCCCTGCTGCTCGATCACTGGCATGCCTCTCACCATGGAAAAACGGACGTGCATGAGCTATACTATAGTCGGTTATGAGACTCTTTGCAGGATCATCGCATCCGGCCCTCGCGAAAGCTCTCGCTGCCGAGCTCGGAGTCTCCCTGGGTGTAGCTACCCTGAAAACCTTTAGCTCGGGAGAGCTCTATGTAAAATTTGAAGAATCGGTGAGAGGAAAAGATGTCTACATTCTCCAAACGAGTGCACGTCATCCCAATGAAAATCTCATGGAGCTACTGCTCATGTGCCAAGCGGCACGGCTCAGCTTCGCTCGCAGCGTCAATGTCATTCTTCCGTACTTTCCCTACGCTCGCCAGGACAGAGTCTCATCCCCTCGCGAACCCATTTCAGCCAAATTGGTGGCAGACCTCCTCGAGAAAAGCGGCGCAGATCACGTGATCACTCTCGATCTCCATTCGGATCAAATTCAAGGTTTTTTTGGTATTCCAGTAGATGCATTGGATGCGCGCTCGATCTTCGCAGACTATTTCAAGCGACTGAATTTGCCTCACGCGGTAGTGGTGGCTCCGGATGCGGGTGGAGCCAAGAGAGCGAAAAAATTTGCGGATATGATTGGTGCAGAGCTTGCGATCATTCATAAAAGCCGCATCGCGCACCACCAAGCGAAAGTGCTGGAAGTGGTGGGAGACATTGAAGGGAAAACCTGCATCATTTTCGACGACATGATCGATACTGCCTCCACTCTCTGCCCTGCCAAGGAAGCGCTCATCACGCGAAAGGCAGATAAGAAAGTGTACGCAGCTGCCACGCACGCAATTCTCTCCGGCACTGCGTTTGACAATCTTGCAAAAGCTCAATTTGAAGAAGTGGTGGTAACCGATTCCATTCCGCACGATATGCCGACTGATCAATTCAAAGTACTGCCAATAGCCCCGTTACTCGCCAAAGTGCTGAGGCAAATCGAGCGTGGAGAGAGTGTCACGGGCATTTACGATGGAAAATGAGAGATGACAACCAGTAGCACCCTCGCTATAATCGCATCTCACTCTTTTCTTCATGTTGCTATGCGCTCTCATCAATTGTTCCAAGAATCATCACTTCTCTTCATGCGAATAGTGATCGCGTCAATATTCCTCGTAGCTGCGTACGCCAAGCTCAGCATGTGGACAGGGACTCCCGTCACACTTCGTATGTCCAACGAGACAATCAATTTCATGCGCTTCATCTCAGTCGCTGAGGCTCTTGGAGGAGCAGCGGTACTGATCGGCCTGCTTACGCGTTTGGCATCATCGGGCCTTGCGATTATCATGGTCGGAGCAATCTGCATGTTACAATTCAGCTACGGCGTAGGATTTACAAGCAGTGGCGGTACAGGCTGGAATTTCCCTCTCATAGTACTCTGCGGCTGCCTCATCCTCGTCGCCTTCGGCGCGGGGCGCTGGTCGCTGGATGCGATGATTCAAAGGAAAAAGACATGAGTAATGCAATACTAGGAATTGTTATCGGCGGAATCGCTCCCGCTATCCTCTACGGCGTATCTGGTCTGTTTTCAAAATCGAGCACCAATGCTGGGATAGGCATCGGCATCTATCTCCTCATCATCGGATTAGCCGTTTTATTCGTTGGCGTAGGATTCTTCATTGCACTTCCTGATAGGACGCTTTCAGTACGTTCTGGGCTGCATGCGGCTGGGTTTGGAATCACATGGGCATTAGGATCAGGCCTTGTAGCTATCGCTCTCTCACAGTTCGGAGCGCCGATAGGAAAATTGGTGCCGCTGTATAACATGAACACGCTGATTGTAGTGCTACTGGGACTTTGGCTGTTCTCTGAATGGAAGCAGGTGGATATGACCCAGCTTCTCATAGGCACTATGTTTATTATTGTAGGTGGAACACTGGTTGCTCGTGCGTAGTGATCTCTTCTCGTAAAGATTTTGAATGTGGTGGGCGAT
>CAZOJC010000003.1:0-111194 GCA_964580035.1 uncultured Candidatus Peribacteria bacterium | reverse complement strand
CGCTCCGATGCTATTTGAAGAGATTCGTGTTTCAGAAAGTGAAGATGAATTACCTATTAAAAAGGTTATATTTAAGCCAACGGGGTTGTTCCTGTTAATGAACAAGGGAATTAAAAACTCTAAAAAAAAGAGCTGATTCAGCGTCTATGTCGAGCCAGCTTGGAGTCCAGCCCGGCCCACCATGGATAACAGAACATCCTTCACTTACTACTCTCACACCTGGTTTGCGCTATTTTCTCTCGCCACTCCCGCCATGTGTAGTTGTATATTCGAACGAACACTCTTCATTAAGAACGTGAGTGTCAATGAAACATAGAACCCTCATTTCTGCTCTTCTTTTCGCACTTTCTCAACAATTTCGCTAATTTCTGACATCAATAATAGATTCCTTCCGTTCTTCAACACTGCACCATGCGCGCCGTTTCTCAAAAATTCTCTATTAAAAATATCTACAGAAGAAAATCCTATGACGATAATTTTCTTACCTTGAGTTTGTATGTGTTCGATAAATTTCTTTAGTAATTCGATAGCAGAGACGTTCGCACCCATACTATAATCCAAGAGTATAACAGTTGGCTCGAGTGCCATTGCTTTATTAAAAACACCGTCAGTATTCATGCCATGTACCACTTCAACAGATTGGAGAATCCCACACGAATTTTTCTCGAATAACATTTTCAATGTCATGATATTGTCAAGCTCATCATCAATCATCACAACCTTCTCACCCAATATACGTTCAACTCTTCCATCATTTCCTCCAGGGCTCTCAGGTGAATTCATGCTAGGCGATGAAAAAGTAAACCATTGCTGGAATATACACGAGTGCAAAAGCAGTGCTAGAGAAAACCGCCAAGGCTGCCGAACTGGGATACGACTTAAACTCAGTCGCCCACACCACCGTATTCGCTGCGAGCGGGACGATTGAAAGCAGTATCATCACATCGTGAATTTCTTTGCTCCAGAGCGAGAGAATGTGTGTGTCTAGCCAGAGTAGCGAGAGTATTGTAAGCGGCCAGAGAAAGAACTTGAAGCTAAAGACTGTCGCCAGAAAGCGGATATCGAACGTCCCTTTCTTAATGTCTGCCATGGCAAGGCCGATCATCATCATGCCGAGGACTGTAAACGCTCCTCGAGCGTTCAGGATAAACGATTCATACGTTGCTCCAAGTTGCATTGATGTGACATTCAGAAGAATGCCGAGTGCAAAGGCATACGGGCCGGGAATGCTGAAAACAGTTGCAAGGCTTTTTTTTACACTTCGAGCGCCTCTCGCGGCGATGAAGAGTCCAAGTGACGTTTCGTATGCGAGGAAGCCCATCATGGCGAGCACCATGAGCGATATGGAAGATTCTCCAAAAAGCGCGAGAGCTACGGGCAAGCCAAAGTAGCCGGTGTTGCCAGTGCCTGATGTAAATGCGGCGATATTTCGCCTCGAGTCATTCCAGAGTAAGGAACTAATAACATAGGCTGCAACGCACATTGCGCAGCATACAACGAAAAAAACAATCGGAAGCGTCAGTGAGCCCGCTGTAAGTGGAGAGGTGTATGCGCCGTGAAAGAGAATGGCGGGCGAAAGAATGTAGATGAGAAGCTTTGCAATGTGGTCTTTGTCCACCGATAGATATCGCTTTGCCAAATAACCAAGCCCAATGAGGAGGTACAAGGGAAGTAAGCGGATCACGAGGGTGAGGAAGACATCCATAAGCGTAACGTATCGTAAGAATTACGTGCTGTGCAGCATATTCTTAGATTCTTTTTCTCCTCTTCTCTATGGCAAAAGCAAGAAGAGAGAAGAGCACGAGCGCAGCAGTGACAGATACCCACATTTCAGGCCCCGTCTCAGGCTGAGAGGGTGGGTATGCAGGAGCTGCGGCATGAGTGGGTGACGGTTTCTTGGTTTGGAGTACGTTTCGCACTGACTGAGTGACGCGATTTGCGGCATTGCCAACAGTGTAGGGGTTCGTCGGAAGAGTACTGCGATTCATGGAAGGCTGCTCGAGCTTTTGGGATGGTGTTTCGCTCTTGATCTCAAACGTCACAGAATCGCCATCTTCTGTAGCTTGCGAAGCAACAGTCTCTGGTGCTGATACCTCACGACTGGCACTGGCATTGACGCTCACACCGACAGGTGAAGAGACGATTCGTTCGTCCATAGAATCTGGAATCGGGATGGGATCTAAAGAAGACGAATCTGATGATTGCAACGTTTGGGCTTGTTGTGTAGCAGATGCCTCACCGTTCACATGAATTGTGAGAGTGGAAGAATCTGGCAGCGTGGAGGAAGTGAACGTGTATGTGTTGCCCGCGGTTTCCGCAGCAACCTCAGTTTTGTATGGTTCACTGCGGAAGAGAACGAGTGGGGTCGTAAAGAGCGCGGGAGAAACGCCTAACGACGCTTGAGTTGACTTGAGTACTTGAGGGCTTTCATGCTCGCTGGTAATGACCAGCTCATTTCCTGGCATGACATCGACTGTCGGAGGATCAAACGTGCCATCCGGTCGAATGGTAATGGCAACAGTGGTCGCACTGCCAAGTTCTCCTCGCAAATTATCGAGTCCTATGTAGAAGACAGCGCCGAGAAGCAGAAAAATTCCCACTCCAACGATAGCGGACAACGTCACAGAGGGGTTATTGTGAGGTACTACGCGCACAGAATATCGCTCCGATGACTGCGGAAGAAACGACTGATTACTATGCGAAGGATGAGATGTACTTTCTTCCTCCTGCACGCGTATCGGAACAGGATCTTCATCGGTGGAATGCCATGAGCTATCAAGTGCTTGGTATGTCATGTATTAGCGAGGAAGAGAGAATTGCCTGCGAAGTGCGAACCCCGTTCCAATGAGAGCCGACAGGAAGCAGAGCGCGAGTATCATGTCGCTGAGCCCTGTTTCTCCAGTTATGCTAGGACTATTGTTTGCCTTGAGCGGGTTATCGCCTCGTGCTGGAGTTGTCATCTCTTGCGAGAGGGGAGACGTCGATGTTTCAGGTTTTCCTACGACAATGGCCGCCTCTTGACTGAACGCAGTTTCAAGTGAGTTGGCATCGTAGCCACGCACAGCGACGAAGTATTGAGCGCCCGGCTCCAAATCTCGTATCACAAGACTGCTTGTCGTTGAGGGGATAGATCGCCGTTGAAGATAGAGCCCCGATACAGTTCCGTAGTACACGTTGTACCCAACCAGCTGACTGCTACGAAGAGGATCCCATCCTACGAATATATCTTTGTCTTTCGTTGTAACCCTCAAAAATTGTGGCTGCAAGAGAGAAAATGCTGAATTTGATGGAGTAGCACCTTGAGGCGGGGTAACGGTGGGAGATGAAGACACACTCGCTGTATTCATGGAAGAACTACTTACTATCGGAGCATCGCTTAAATCCACCATGAGGCTGGCTGGCTGCACAGACAGAATTCCAGCTCCGTTTTGATTACTCACAGACGTTTCTCCCGTACCCGCAGGTGCATACCCTTTGAAGGAAATCCGCGTATCGGCACTGACAGTGAGCACGCGAAACGTCACTCTCGCAATGCTCGTTTCGCCTGCTACAAGCTGTCCGCTAGTTCCACCGCCAATTTTTACGACACCTTCTTTGGCATCAATGACGCTCTCCCCTGGAATCGGTGCATTGATTGAAGGAAGTAATTCAATCATTCGTGCCTCCAATACGGTTGGATCGTACGTAAGCCACGACCGTATCGTTACAGCATCAGCAGGCTTCTGCGTCGAAATGACAATGTCAATATCGAGAATGTCACCCTCTTTCAATCGTTCAGTTCGCACGGTGTCTAGTGAATCTATTGCATATGTCGGGCAGCGATCTTTAGGAAGGATGCAGTGAGGCTTTAGCAAGAGGAGGGGATCACTCGATTGTGCAAGCGCAGTGACTGGCATAAGAAGCGCTGCCGCAGTCATGGCGACAAGCACTCGCGTGAGATGTGTATTTTTTTGTGTTCGCATCAAGATATTATACGTCACTTTTGATACTAAGGCGACTGTATACCATTGACAGAAGACAAATAGTGCAATGAATATTTATTTGTCACAGCATTGGCTAATTGCTGATAGAATCGCAGTGATGCCAATTGGAAATCTTTTCTTCTTCACAGGCGACAATACATTTCTCATGAGGCAGGAGCTTACACATTGGAAAGACTCATTTCATGCCAAGTACGGATCTGAAAATAGCATTCAAATTTCCGCAAAAGATACCACATTTCAGCAGCTGTTGGACGCTGTATCGACGATGCCATTCCTCTCGGCGAAGAGAATTGTCTTTTGTGAGGAAATGCCACCACTTTCGAAACCAGAGGTAACAAGTCTCATTGAGAACATTCATCCGGATACTGTCATCGTCATTGCAGATCTGAATGCAGATACGCGTCTTGCCGCAAGAAAAGAGTTCTTGCGTCAGGCGACCGTAAAAGAATTTCGTGTGTTGAGCAGAAGTAAGCTGATCGCGTGGGTGCAAGCCACTGCGAAGGCTGTCGGCACTACTATTTCTCCTTCTACTGTAGACTATCTGATGAGCGTCATAGGAGAGGATCAATGGATGCTGCATACTGAAATTCAGAAATTGGCTCTCTCATGCGTAGACGGCACGCCCATTTCAGAATCTCTCATCGATCAACTCTCGATACCATCTGGCAGCCAAGTGGTGTGGCGACTGACAGATCTTGTAAGTGCTCGAAAATACAACGAAGCGATTACATTCCTCGAACGCAGACTGGATCGATCCGACTCCCCCTACGATCTCTGGATACCGCTACTGAGCATGATTCGTACGCTCGCAGCAGGTTGGGCGGCAAGCCAAGAGAAGCGTTCGCTGAGTGAGATTGCTCTTCACGGAGCGATCAGCGAGTATGCGCTGCGCCCTCTTGCGCCTCTCATCAAATCACTCACACACAACGATGTCTCGACACTTGTGAACATGGCTGTTGAGTACGATATTGCTCTGAAAACAGGTGAGCTGAAGTACTCTACTGAATCTCCTTTGGAAATGGT
Organism: uncultured Candidatus Peribacteria bacterium; assembly: GCA_964580035.1. Taxonomy (GTDB): domain Bacteria; phylum Patescibacteriota; class Gracilibacteria; order Peribacterales; family Peribacteraceae; genus CAZOJC01. Next base: position 106,188 of record CAZOJC010000003.1, on the reverse strand, counting down.
CTTGCTGATGCAGAAGCTGATTCTGGCCTGCGCTTCTCCTCAGGCACGTTACGTTATGTGACGCTGCAGTAGAAGTGAAATTACGCGTTTTCAATAAGCTTAAGCAACTCTTGCTCTTTCTCTTCCTCTTGCTTACTGTCGCTCATTTCTGATGCTGCACGCTTGCTTCGCTCTTGCTTTCTCTTGCGGTCGATTTCTTCAATGGGTATTTCTGGTGCATGTTGTGTTTGCTTCGCGGCATACTTCGCATCGATTGCCGCAAGCTGTCGTTGCTCGTTTTGTAGAATGTCTCTCAGGCTGTTTACTTGATCAGGCGTCATGGTCGGCAGCGTGTTGATCCAGTACTGCCTCTCCTCATTCTGCATGCTTTCAGAACGCTTGATCAGGAGTATGACTTCTGCAAACTTCTCCGCAATCTCTTGAGGAATCGTAAGATCAGAAGAAGTCTGACCAACCTGAGATTGTCCTGTTGCATCTGGCATATTCGCTATCTTACGTTACACAAAAATAAATGGAAGCTCACTCTTGCGTTTGATACTGAAGCACTTTCCTGTCTTCCCCCTTGGGTCTCATATCAGAGGAAACATGCTCCACTATGAGCCCAAAAATTATGAAGAGAGCTGCGACAGCTTGTGCTGAAGAAATTGTTTCACCCAAGAGAACGGCTGCAAAGAAAAGACCAGAGAGAGGGGAGGCATTCAGCACAAGTGCGACTGTAGTAGCAGGCAATCGATCGAGGGCTCCGTACAAAAATGATAAATTGAGAAATCGAGAGAAAAACGCAAACGCAATCAGCGGCAAAAAGATGCTGAACGGTGCATCGCTAATGTTGGAAAAAATACTGAATCTAGCGAAAAAGCATACGAATACGATGCAGGCTATGCCGCTAAGGTTTCTGATAAACAGGGCTACTTCAGGGTGTTCCCCAGTTAAATATTTTTTAAAGAGTGTTGTTCCCGAGGCGAACGTAATGACAGCGAAGAGAATGAAAATATCGCCGACTGCAAAGTGAAACGATGCGCGCGGCCCGACGTGCATCATGATGACGCCGATGAGAACAATTCCCGCGCCTGCTATCTGCATTCCTCGAATGCGCTCACTCAAGAAGAGGTATCCAAAGAGAACGGCAAAAATGACATCGATGGAGCTGATGAGAGATGCGTTCACAGCAGTGGTCATGCTTAGCCCTGTAAACCATAAAAACGGCGCAAGACCAGAATTTAACAATCCTACCGCAATTGCGACGAGGAGAATGTGCGGCTTCATCCTCACGATGGTTCGAATAATTGGCACAAGTCCAATAGAAATTGAAACGAAAAACGCAGTGAGCAACTCACTAATGACAAGTAAAGCAACCGGAGTAAGGTACTCCGTGAGACCTTTGGCAAGCGCACTGAACGTGCCTTCGAAAATGAGCGTTCCGAGGGTGAATATGAGCCCCGTTTGCTTGATGTTCTCACCTTTTGCAAACGACCGGAGATAGTTGAGTGGGTGTATGTGTTTCATTTTTAACAATTATAACATATTATATAAAAATAACAAATACTTTGACCATCTGCGTAGTTCCCTCAGTCAAGAAATGTACTACGCTAGTGAAGCGTTGCCGGGGTGGCGAAATGGCAGACGCGAGGGACTTAAAATCCCTTGTCCGTATAAGGACGTGCGGGTTCAATTCCCGCCCCCGGCACCATTCATGAGATGCCTTGTTCATTGCGTACGCATCTCACACTCTCTACAATTGCGCGGTGCAACCACGCAGTTACTCAGTCACAAAATTATTCAGTGTTGCTTTTGGCATTTCGGTGCTTTTCATCGCGGCATGGATAGTGAAAGATTTCGTAGAACATATTTCTGCTGAGCAGCTTACTGAAGCGATCTTCCGAGTTCCCAAGTCTCACATTTTCTTGGCAGTGATCCTAACGATGTGTAATTACATTGTACTCACAAGCTATGACGTTCTTGCACTAAAAAAACTTCGTCAACGGTTACCGTATTCAAACATCGCTCTCACGTCATTCATTGCGTACGCATTTTCAAATAATGTAGGATTCCCCCTCATAAGCAGCAACACCATTCGACTGAGGTTGTATCGAAGATTCGGCATTTCTGTGAGCATGATCGCAAAGCTCGCAGCGTACTGCTGCGCAACATTCTGGCTTGGATTCGCTGCGCTTGGGAGCGTTGTCTTTCTGCTACACCCTCCTCACTTTCCTGCTCCCTCAGTTTTTTCTCCTGCTACGATTCGTCTATTCGGCGCAGCACTACTCACAGTACTGACTGTCGCAATAACGGCAATTGCGATGAGGAAGAATGTGCGCGTGGGGTCTTGGCAGCTCAAATCGCTGGACATACAGACGTTGCTTCTACAGATGCTGTTTGCGTCGCTGGAAATTACCGTTGCTGCGTCTGTGTTGTACGTCTTGCTTCCGTTTAACATTTCATTTGTAGATATTCTCGGCATTTTTCTCATCTCTCAAATTGCCAGCCTCGCGAGCCAAGTGCCTGGCGGAGTGGGTGTCTTTGAGGCAATGATTCTTCTTTTCTTGCCAAAATTCGATTCTCCATCACTGATTAGTGCGCTTCTGCTCTACCGTCTTGTGTACTATTTCTTGCCTCTCGTTGTTGCATTCCTCTTACTCGCGTACTTCGAAAGTGGCAAGGGAATGCGCTATGTCCCTGCTTCAGGCGTTTCTTGAAGATTGTTGGGCTATTTCACCACTATCGTGTCTTCGATTCGCATCCCCCACTTTCCTGCAAAGTAGAGCCCTGGTTCTATGGTAATCACTTCGTGTTTGAGGAGTTTTGAAAGATTATTTCTCTTGGTCGTATGGGAAAGGATGATGCCTTCATGAATGTCTAGGCCGACTCCGTGTCCGAGCGCATGGCAAAATTCGTGCTCAAATCCGAATCGCTTGAGTTCAGTTCTCGCTCGAGTATCGAGCGCTCTGGCGTACACGCCAGGTCTGACCATTTGCGTACACGTTTGGAGCGTATGCGTGAGAGCGGAGTATGCGTTTCGTTGTTCTTTTGTGAGAGGAGCGGTGAAGAACACACGACTAAAATCGCTGCAGTAGCCGCTCACTTTTACTCCACAGTCGATTTGCACAACATCGCCACGCTGCAACGCTCTCTCCGTCGGGCGATGATGCGGTACGGAGCTGTGTTCGCCAAACGCAACAATAGTGTCGAATGCCATGTCATGAGCGCCCAATTGTTCCGCTTTGTCTCTGATTTTTCTCGCAAGTCGAATTTCTGTTGTTTTTTGTGTGAGCCACTCCGGAACGAATGTGAATATTGTTTTTGTAATAGCGCACGCCTGAGCAATGTACTGTAATTCGATGTCCGATTTTGTTCTCCGGCACTGCTCACACACGTTGTCCGTTGGGATGAATTGAACCTTCGGATAGCCCTGTTTCAATCGTTTGTGCGCGCTGAGCGTGAGAGACGATTCAATGCAACATCTCTTGCTGTGCTTCAGAGAGGCACGAAACGAACGAGCGTGTTTCACCATCACATGGTCTGAAGCTATTGTTTTCGCTTCGTCGTAGTATCGATCATCGACAAAGAGCGCTGCACTACTACGCGTAACGAGCATGCTGCCTGAAGACAGTTTCATGCCAGAAAAGTACTGCAGGTTCGTCAGATTGCTGATGAGGAAGGCATCTGCGCGCGTAGAAGACAACTCATTTCGTATCGTGTTCAGTGCCCGAATGATGTGAAAAGAATCGGACGCTTGTGGCATGTGGATAATCTGGAAATGAGACCAATCTTATGCTATTATACTATGAATTTACTCTGCCTATGCATACTCGATCTCCAACACAACTTCTGCCATTGATGATCATCCTAATAGCAGCCGTCGTTGCCTCTGTCACGACGATGGGGCCAATCAGCGCATCAGTATTTGGTGGAGCAGGGCATTCTCTGCGGAGTGGATTTCAATTTGCAAGTGCAAAATTAAGCGGATCGGGCATCATTGTCGGCGCGAGCTTACGAGAGGTTGTTCTTAGCGTGATGCTTATCGTTTTGGATTTCGTGCTGCTCTTTGCGACGGCTTCTGTCATAGTGGCTGGCCTGTATCTCATTTTCAGCAATGGTGATGAGGGGCAGAAAGACAAGGCAAAAAAAATCATTCTTTACACGCTGTTTGGCATCATAATTATCATATTCTCTCGCGTTATGGTGGTGTTTGTCAGTAACTTCTTCTTTTCATAAAGCAATGATGGTTCGTACGTTCATGGAACGGGGGATTGTTGCCACTATTGTGTTCATCCTGTCTGTTGGAGCATTCTGTACGACCGATAATTTTGTCGAGGCACAAGGAGGCCTGTCTACTTTTTCACTTACGATCGCACCAGGCGAGCTGCTTGAGCTTGCCATCCCCACAAGGGCTTTCCAGCCAGAGTATAACTGGATTCTCTCCCGAGAGGGCAATTTCATCAGTGCCGGACGATCGCCCATTTTTCAGACAAGACAGACGGACGCAGGAGTGTATACGATTGATGTCAACGTCCTGAGTGAGGGTAAAACAATCACTGAGTCATATTCTCTGCAGTTGAATGTCAATGAACATGTATCAACGTATGATCCGTCTGGCCAAAAATCAGGAGAAATTCAAGCGGTCCTTGAATCACTTCCCCCTGCATCCGACGGCAGTATTCGTTTACCTGCAGACGGAGGAGTGCTCACGCTCATCCCAGGAAGCTCGTATGGCGACATTGCGTCGTACGACATAGATTTTGACATTCAAACAGATACGAACGGGGATGGCATCCCCGATAATGATCGAGATACACAAGGAACATACAGTCAAAAGGCGGGCACTCCTGTGAGAGTGTTGCTTCGTCCACAGGGAGCGCCTCACACGCTCTCACTCACGGTATCAGATGTGCAAGGACACTCGTCGAGCACTGTCTCGACTGTTCGTTTTGATGGCGCAGCAACGATCGCAAGCTCACAGGCATCGCACTCAACGAGTGTGAAATCTGGTGACTTTATCCTGTCAGTTACAGGACGTACAATCTCACCTTCACTCGCTGCTCACTCCTCACTTCAGAGTAACCATGCGGTACTCTACGAATGGGAATTCGGCGACGGACGCAAGAGTCTGCTTCATGCTCCTCGTCACACGTACGATCAGCCAGGAGACTATTCAGTCTCGTTGACTGTGAGAGACATTGCAAACGGCCAGCTCCTCTATTCTGGCTCCACAAGCGTGAAAGTCACCGAACAAGACAGCGTTTCATCTGCCCCAATACAAGAAATCCACTCTTCTGTCGTGTCTTCCGCGTCGACAGAAGCAAATGGAGATTCTCGATCATACTGGTCGATTATTAAGGCAGCCCTCATATTTTTAGTGCTCATTCAAATCGGTCTTGCCCTCTTCCACCTAGCTCTCTGGATCAAGCGAAAGAGCACAGGTGCACTTCATACGACAATTGAAAAAATGGAACACTCGCTATTTGAGCAAGAAAAAAATGATGAAGACACTCTGCCATCAGTCATGCCGCTTAAAAAAATTGACAAACCAGACGTTGCGACTGGCGTGCAAGAGGAAGTGTTAGAGCCGATTGCTCCAGTGCCCCCTGCGCAGGAAGTTGCTGTTGGGCCTGTGCCGGACTGGCTAAAAAACGCTCCTACTGAGCCTGTTATTCAGACATCTAGCGAAGTGACTGCGCCTCAGTCTGAACCACAAGTGCAAGTCTCTCCTCCTCAAGAGACCGCTCCAGTTCCTTCTTGGCTTTCTGATACCGCTGCCACAACGCCTTCACCTGATCCTCCAGCGCCTCCCACAGTGCCTACAGCGAGCGCCGAGCCATACAGCGATCTTGATGATGAAGAAGACTATGATGACGAGGAAGACGCACAGGAGGAGGACGAAATTCTCAATGAACGAGATTTCACGCCGCCGCAAGATGCGCAAGCATTGCCGGATTGGCTCATGGGTGAGAACGCTCACAGCGATTCACCGCCAACGGAGGCATCGAAAGAAGTACACGAGCCTCTACATGAAGAAGTGTCGAATGCTGCCTCTCAACAGTACCCTGAAGAATCCACTCACACTGCCGTCGTGAGTGATACACGCACGCCTTCAGACAGCGCGAACGATCGTAACGATTCTCCGCCTACTCTTGAGAAACGCGACGAGTCTCTGAGTCAATCTGGAGAAATATTACCTATGGATCAATCACAGCCATTTCCTTTGCTACCGACTGATGATGATGCACCAATAGCAATCGTGAGGGCTGAGAGCGTAGGAACGGATACGCAGCACAGTCAACCTGCGCAGAGTTCGCAACAGTAAGCGCACACAAGTGCACGTGGGGCGAGCGACGGGGATTGAACCCGCGACCTCCAGGGCCACAACCTGGCGCTCTAACCAGCTGAGCTACGCCCGCCATATCTTGGCGTATTCTAGGGCAAACTCTCCAAATGTGAAATGCATAATGCAATGCGAGTACTATCGACAGCCTCTGATATGGCTGCTACACTCTAGAAAGCGTAAAATATGAATGCACTATTCATGAAGTTTACATACAGACTATGGCTGAACTGAAGCACCGATCTCCCAAAGGCGTACACGATGTCTTGCCAGTAGACCATCAGTTCATGACGTACATAAAGAAAGCTGTGCGACATCGAGCTCGTCAGGCTGGATACAGGAGAATAGACCCTCCGATGTTTGAAGATATTGGCTTATTTCAGAGGGCAATTGGCGATCACACAGACGTTGTTGAGAAAGAGCTTTTTACTGTCGGAAAAAAAGGCGGGGAACAGGAATTCGCTCTCAGGCCAGAGTTCACCGCAGGCATTTGCAGATCGTACGTTGAAAACGGCATGGATCAATTGCCACAGCCAGTTGAGTTGTTTGCCATTGGACAGTGTTTCCGTTACGACAGGCCGCAGAAAGGACGGTATCGACAATTTCATCAATTCGACTTTGAAGTGATCGGATTGAGCGATCCAAGCATAGACGCCCAGCTCATACAAACTGCGTACAAGGTGTTCAACGATTTAAAAATTGTCAACCGCTTGACGCTACAAATGAATAATATTGGATCAAGCGACGATAGAAAAGCGTACGTTGCAGCTCTCTCTGATTACTTTTCCGGAAAGGAGCGCAACCTTCCAGAGATTGATCAAGTGAGGCTGAAGACAAACCCACTCCGGCTGCTTGATTCCAAAGAGGAAGACACCAGAATCCTCGTTAAACTAGCGCCCACGCTAGAGCAGTTCATCAATCCTGAGAGCCGTAAGTACCACGAAACACTTCTTCTCTACCTAGAAGATCTCGGCATTCCCTATGAGCCCAACCACACTCTCGTGAGAGGGCTAGATTACTACAATCAGACAGTGTTTGAATTTTGGGACCGCTCGACAGGCGCTCAGAACGCAGTGGGCGGGGGAGGAAGATACGATTATCTCATCGAGCTTCTGGGAGGGAAGCCAACTCCTGGGATTGGCTTTGCAGCCGGAGTAGAGCGTGTAATGTGGCATATGAAAGAAGCAGGCGTGGCTGCCCCTCACAAAGACCATGTAGATGTGTTTGTTGCTCAGCTCGGCCCAGAAGCCAAGCGAAAGTGCCTTAAGCTTGTCAGTGATTTGCGAGAGCTTGGCGTGCATACCGTAGGAGCACTCGGAGAAGCGAGCTTAAAGAGTCAAATGAGACTTGCAGATAAATTTGAAGCTCGGTACACGCTACTTCTTGGCCAGATGGAAGTGAAAGAACACTCAATAATCCTGCGAGATATGAAGGCAGGAAAACAGAAGCAGCTCCCATTCGAGAAAGCAATACCAGAGATTCTTTCACTACTCGATGAGAGTGATTTAGATACCTACTCGATTACTGACAAACTGGGGAAATTCGCAGATCCTGGAGAGTGACACCCACGAGTCTTTCTTCAAGAAACCTTTAGCACCTCGTAGGTGAATTTTCCTGCAGGTGCTTCCACGTCTACAGTCTCTCCCTTCGAGTGGCCAAGGAGCGCCTTGCCAATGGGAGATTCATTGCTAATTTTATGATCGAGAGGATCTGCTTCCATGCTGCCGACAATTGTGTACGTCTCAGGCTCGTCATCGTCCGTCGCATTTCGTACAGTGACGACTGATCCAATGTCGATGACGGTGGATTTCGCAGCTTTGGTTGATGTGCTTTCTGTGATTAATTTTGCATTTTTTACTTGTTTTTCAAGCTCGAGAATTCTTCCTTCGATGAATGCTTGATCGTTCTTTGCCTCTTCATACTCTGCGTTCTCCGAAAGATCGCCGTAAGAGATAGCTTCTTTAAGTCGTGAAGCGATTTCCTGCCTTTTTACCGTTTTTAAGTGGTGCAGTTCTTCAATAATTTTTTTCAGTCCGTCTTTAGTGACGAGCACCTGATCGGTATCTGAAAATTGAGTGGTAGATGTAGTCATTGTTTAGTGAGTATAGGTAAAAGTTTGTTGAGTGACAACTCAAAAATTAGTGCAATGCCAACTTTTATATTAGAAGAATTCTCCGATGGGTCTTTTGAATGGTATTCTCCCTCAAAAAAGATGCGCATACATCTGTGAGACATGAGCTTTATCAGCTGGTCGTGGCTGAAATTAACAAAATGAGCTAGAACCTCGCATTGCACCTGCTTAAGAATAGTGTTCATTTCTGTGTAGCCCACAGATAATTTTATAAAATTTCTAAAGAGTAAAAGTGCATTAAGCACTTCCTCGGGAATATCTTCGCTCAAATTTATCAGCTGTTCGTGGCTGAAATTAGCAAAATGAGCTAAAATCTCGCATTGCACCTGCTTAAGAATAGTGTTCATTTCTGTGTAGCCCACAGATAATTTTATAAAATTTCTAAAGAGTAAAAGTGCATTAAGCACTTCCTCGGGAACATCTTCGTTCAAACTGTGGTTAGTATCAGGATTCATACAAAGTATCATTGAGCATAGACATGATCAGTGAATGTCACTACACTACTCCTCCGTATGGCCGACGCAATTCCTTCATCGTATGGAGCCGATAAAATACAGGTTCTTGAGGGCTTAGAGCCTGTTCGCAAGCGCCCTGGAATGTACATCGGATCGACAGATCAGCGAGGGCTTCACCATTGCGTGTATGAAATTGTCGATAACTCGATCGATGAAGCTATGGCAGGCCACTGCACTTCCATCACAATCATGCTCCTCGATAATGGCTCTGTGAGCGTTGAAGACAATGGAAGAGGCATTCCGGTCGACATTCATCCAAAGACAAAAAAGTCTGCCCTCGAGACAGTTCTCACCATTCTCCATGCGGGAGGAAAATTTGGAGGAGACGAAAGCGGCTACAAGGTTTCCGGAGGACTACACGGCGTTGGTTCCTCTGTCGTGAACGCTCTCAGCAGCCACATGAAGGCGGAAGTGTTCAGAGACGGAAGCATTCATATGCAAGAATACAAGCGCGGAAAGCCACTTGCTGATCTCAAAGTAATCGGCAAGACAGACTTGCGAGGCACGCGCATTACCTTTCAGCCAGACAAAGAGATATTCGACACGCTTGAATTCAGCCTCACTTCACTACTTTCTCATTTTAGGCAACAAGCCTATCTCACGCGCGGAATCACCATTTCTGTGCTCGATGAACGCGAGCATCGTCCGCAAGAGGACAGCCTTCTTCCTCGTCTGTACAGGTTTTATTTTGATGGCGGGATTGCCGCTTACGTACGACACATCAATCAAGACAAGCAGGGGATTGGAGAGGTGATCTGGTTTGAAAAAGATTCACCGGAAGGGTTTGTGGAAGTGGCGATGCAGTATAGCCAAGCATTTCAGGAGCAGACTATTTCATTTGCCAATAATATTCACACTACCGAAGGCGGAACGCACATGACTGGGTTTAAGTCGGCCCTCACCCGCACGGTGAATGCTTACGCACGTAAGGAGCAACTGCTCAAAGAAAAAGAGGAGAATTTAACCGCAGAAGACGTGCGAGAAGGCCTGGCTGCAGTGATTTCTGTACGCATTCGAGATCCTCAATTCGAGGGCCAAACAAAGAGCAAACTTGGCAATGCTGAAATGAAAACAGCGACAGAGTCTGTGGTGAACGAATTACTCACTCAGTACTTTGAAGAACACCCCAGCGAGGCTCGCCTTATCGTCGGCAAGTGCTTACTTGCCGCAAGAGCACGTTTGGCAGCGAGAGCCGCTCGGGATGCTGTGATACGCAAAGGGGCTCTCGAAGGAATGACATTGCCAGGTAAGCTTGCAGACTGCAGCTCAAAAGACCCCGCCAATTCAGAGATTTTCATCGTAGAGGGAGATTCCGCAGGTGGATCGGCAAAGCAAGGCAGGAACAGAGAATTTCAGGCAATTTTGCCAATTCGCGGAAAAATTTTGAATGTTGAGCAGGCACGACTCGACAAAATGCTCGCAAACAACGAAATCAAGTCACTCATCATCGCCATGGGAATGGGAGTGGGAGAAGTGAAAGATATCACGAAGCTTCGGTACGACCGCATCGTCATAATGACAGACGCAGATGTTGACGGTGCTCACATCCGCACACTCCTCCTCACCTTCTTCTATCGATACTTTCCAGAAATCATTGAGCAATCACACCTGTACATCGCACAGCCGCCGCTCTTTAAAATCAGTTCTGGGAAGGAGTCACACTACGCGTTTAACGAAGCAGAGCGTCAGGCTGTACTGAAAGGATGGGGGATTGATCCATCGTCAGTGGAAGATCAGGAAGAAACCTTCGAAGAAGGAGAGTCCAACGATGAGGATACTACTGTCAAAGACAACAAAGAAAAATCGGCAAAATCTACAGGCAAACACGTCGATAAGCAGAAAAAGAAAAAGGTTTCGATTCAGAGATACAAAGGTCTGGGAGAAATGAACCCATCTCAGCTGTGGGAAACTACTATGGATCCAACATCACGAGTGATGCTTAGAGTAACACTCGACGATGCGGAAAAGGCTGATGCTACCTTCACAACGCTCATGGGATCCGATGTAGCCCCACGAAAGAAATTCATTCAAACTCATGCCAAAGGCGTGAAGAATTTAGACATTTAGTGTTTAAATTGGCAGCTCTGAAAGCTGGTAATCATGCTGAGCAATGTCGTGTTTCTGCGAGCTCGGCACTTCGAATGGTTTTCCAGTCTCTGGGTCGATCCTAACGGCTGTGACGATGAGCCTGCGAAGCGTCGTGCCAATAGGAGTGCATGTCATGAGAGTGGAAATCTGTCTATCTACTGGCTGATCGAGTACTGAGACATTATTTGGCCTCACTTCTTTCTTCTCTGTCACTCTGTATGTGAAGAGATCGCCTCGATAGTATATTGAGTACGTATCACCAATATTCAAACGATGGAGCGAAGCAAAGATTTGTTTGTAGTCGCTGTCTACTCCAGGATAGTAGGAGCTGTGGCCAGTGAGAAATGCATTGCCAGTTTTGCCGGGTCGCGCAGAGCCGGGATAGAGGACAACGCCCCTCAAAAGCTCTCGTTGAATGTCAGATTCAAATTGTTTCCAATCTCGAGCTATGAGAGAGTCTATACTTGGCTCTACTATGTTCGCAATGATGCCGAGAGAGGCAATGATGATCATGTCTTTCGAAGGCCCCACTCTTGGCAAATAACTAATGAGGCTGCGCTCGCTGCTTTCTACATTCTCACTGATTTGATCTGCTGGGGCTGGGTTTACTATCGTGAGCAATTCATCGTGCAGCATAGATTCATCAGTGAGTGCGAGATCGGCTTTTGCAATCTGCCAAAAACTCTCATAATTGATGCCGATGAAGAGGCCGGAAAATATGAGCGCAAACGTCCCTCCGAAGCGGACGGTGTCAATGAGGAATAGCGACAAACGACTGCGTTGCTTCGTCTTCCCTCTGCTGCCGATGCGGATGGGCGTGCGTGCGATGGCCGCAAATCGTACGAGAAGCGATCGCATTTGTGAAGGCATTCCAGCGAGAGCGATCGGAATGGATCGTATGCTCATCGCAACCCAAGAATACTGAGAGCGACCTTCGCTCAGAAGCTCATCAAGCCACTGATGCGTGCGATGCGTGACTGCTTGAACTGTGGCGATGTGATTGTCGAAGGCAACATTGCTTGGCGGACTCACGTCAGTACCTATCACTTCGGAGCGAGGAAGTATGATGATATTGCCGTCTTGGTCATACGACGCTCTCTCTTGATGAATGTGAAGTAGGGTCATGAATATATAATTATATCATAAACCAAGCCTTCTGATAAGAATTGATGGTGTCTTTTTGTATTTAGACCATTACCCCTCCACCGATCACTTCAGACCCCGCATACAGCACAAGAGACTGTCCTGGAGCCTGCGGCGGCACAGGCGTATGTAGACGAAAAGTACCATGCTCGTCTGTTATGGTAAGAGTGCCTGATAACCGTGATGAAAGTGAACGCAGACGACATTCGAGTGAATGAGGAATGCCTTTCTCCGGAGGCGAAGCGATAAAATGAAGGTCTGAGAGATGAATATCAGAGACGAGAGTAGCGCCCTTTTCTTCGACGCACAACTCATTGCTCTTCACATTTTTTGAAACAACTTCGAGGGGAACTCGGAGTCCGCCGATACCAAGCCCTCGGCGCTGTCCGACGGTATACAACGGAAGTCCTTTATGAACGCCGACCACCGTTCCGTCCTTGCGAACGATAGTGCCTTGAGACATGGCACTTGTGAGATGACGCTGGAGAAACTTTGTAGGAGTTTTTTCGGGAAAAAAACACAAATCTTGGCTTTCTCTATAATATTCTGGCAGAGGGATGCCAAAATCTTTCGCGAGAGAATACACGTCTTTTTTTGCTTTGCTGCCGAGTGGAAACAAGACTCTTGAAAGTGCGTTTTGAGAGAGTCCGTACAGGTAATAGCTTTGATCTTTTTTAGGGTCTGCGGCCTCATGCAATGAGTACCGGACTGTTCCTTGAGGCGTGATTTCTTCCTCTACTCTCGCGTAGTGTCCTGTTGCCAGCTTCTCACAGCCTAATGAATCTGCAAATGCAATGAGTGATCCGAATTTCAGCGTTCTATTACACCCGATGCATGGATTTGGACTCAATCCTCGGGCATATCCATCAAGAAATGGGTCAACAACTGTTGCTTTGAATTCACGTTCTAAATCGAGAATGTGCAAGGGGATATTCAGAGATTTCGCGACAGACTTTGCTCTTGCTGCCGTTTGAGCGTTGCAACACTTACTAGGAAGAATCTCTGCAATCGCAGGAGCGAGGGGGTCACTCCAGAGAGTGAATCGAACGCCGATCAACTCGTGTCCTTCCTTGTGGAGGAGGTGAGCAACGACACTCGAATCAATGCCACCTGAGAGAGCTACTAAAATACGCATGGAGAAGGCATGACAGCTCAAAGAGAGCACAATCTACACGGTCTTTGATTTCTTCGTAAGGCTCTTCTTGCGAGGGTGCTTCGTTTTCGAAGCACCAGGATGGGTATGATGGACTACTGCTGGATTGTGCGAGTGCGGGAATTCTTTTAGCACAAGATACATCCAAATAAAAAGAATAATTGAACCTCCAAACGGCACCGAAAACCCTGTAAACCATGAAATGGACTGGTACAGTAGAGAGGCTGTTATTCCATGCATAGAAAGTCGATACAGCTCTCCAAACGAAACAGCTCGTTTCATGAAGTGGGCAATCACTTTCAGTATGAGAGAGCATGAAAGAAAGTATATGAGCAGAAATACAAGCTCTGCTGCAGCGCCTACAATCGGTAGCACGATGACTGCAAAAACTGAAGAAAACGCAATGAATGCCTTAACGTAACCAGAATAAGAAAAAATAGTTTCAACTAGCGATTGAAAAGAATGTTGATTGAGTGTGAGAGGACCATGTATATCTTTAAATACTTCGCTCAAAGGAATCACTTGTTGAGAACTGTTACTTTTAGGCAGGATGAGTGATTCTGCTGTGAGTAGGGCAAGAGATTGTGTAGAAGGGTAGTCACTCAGCTCGGCATCTGTGTCAATAGTAAGCCAATGAGCATATTGCACGTCAAACAACTCTCTCTCTTTGTCGGTTTTGAATGAAATGGCGACAGGCTCTACGAGATTTTTTGTCAATTTGCCATTCTCTAGTGTCAAAACGAGATTTTCAGGATACCGAGACAAGACAGACTCCTTGAGTGTAGAGACAGCCTCAGGCATGATGGCTCGCTCTGCTGTGAGTAGAACAAATGCAAGAACTCCCGAATAGACAGTCCAAAGGCAAAGGAGGAGGAAAAAGAGATATTTGAGGGAAAATAAAAATCCCTTCCTACGAAGCTCGAGATAAAATGATGTATCTGAGAGACTTTTGATGAATACGTGTGAAAATGGCTGAGTAGTTTTCATAGCAGAAAGAGAATAGATTTCGAGGCTCTCGATTGCAAATGACTTTCAAAGGAATGCGTGTATACTTCATGAGTTTACTTCACCAACTTTCTTTTAATGCAATCTATGAATACTGGCGCCACACCCAAAGACTTTTTCTTGCATCTGCTAGGCATAATTACGCTTTACATGTCAATCGTGAGCATCATTACCGTATTGTTTCAATACGTCAATGTGCTGTTTCCTGATATTACAAGTTATGATCAATACTCCGTATTACAGAACATTAAGTGGGCGAGCGCTATGCTTATTATTGTATTTCCTGTCTATGTAGGTATTTCGTGGTTGATTCTTAAAGACATTGTGAAGGACCCTCTCAAGAGCGAGCTGAGAGTCCGTCGTTGGCTTTCTCACCTCACTCTGTTCATTGCCGCTCTTACCATCATCATTGACCTCATCACACTCGTTTACTTTTTCTTAGATGGAGATTTGACGGCACGTTTCATCGTGAAAGTGTTGGTAATTCTGGCAGTAGCAGGAGCCATATTCGGGTATTACTTATGGGATGTGCGACGAACTGTTTTCTCCGTGAATGCTCGTCAAATAGGCATCGGCGCTCTTGCAGGAGCGATCGTTCTCATCAGCATTATGGCGGGCTTTATTGTTGTCGGGTCGCCTGCCTCTCAGAGGAGAATGAAATTGGATGACTTGAGACTTTCCTCATTACAGTCTCTTCAATTCGAAATCACTGAGCACTGGAGAAACAACCGATCGTTACCAAAAACATTAGATTCACTCAACGATCCCCTGAGAGGGTTTGTTGTTCCGGTGGACCCAGAAACCGGCGCTTCGTTTGAGTATGTAGTGAAAGACGCGTTAAGTTTCGAGTTATGCGCAATGTTTAGCACCGATTCGTCTCAACGCCTAAATGTCGCTAGCAAGCCCTACCCTATGAATGGGTACTCAAATGACTACTACTGGAATCATCCAGTTGGACGAACATGTTTCTTGCGTACAGTTGACCCTAAGGATTTCCCCCAGAAGATGTAATCCTTACTCGTGCACAAGGCAGTGATTTGTATTTTTTTGGTCTAGCAGTAGGATAGAGGCATGTTTGACAAGGTAAAAACTATGGTACGGGAGTACCACGAATTACAGAGCGCACTACAAGACCCCTCTGTGTACGTAGATCAAAAGAAAGTGATTCAGATTTCTCGTCGGATTCGAATGCTCGAACCAATTGCTAAGGCGTATGAAGAGAGGTCGAGGCTCGAGAAAATCGTCGCAGAATTAGACACAGTGAAAGATGATCCCGAGCTATTTCTTCTTGCTAAAGAAGAAGCGAATGTTGCACAGAAAAAAATTCAAGAATTAGATATCCTCATACAAGAACTGATTCTGCCAAAAGATCCAGATGATGAAAAAAGTGTCATATTAGAAGTGAGAGCGGGAACGGGAGGAGAAGAAGCGGCTCTGTTTGCAGCAGAACAACTAAAAATGTATTTGAGGTATGCGGAAAGCAAAGGTTGGAAAGTGGAATTGATGGACGTATCACACGCAGACGCAGGAGGCATAAAAGAGGCATCTGCGCGTATAGAAGGCAGCGGGGTGTACGGCTCTCTCAAGTTTGAATCGGGTGTTCACCGCGTGCAGCGCATTCCAGCAACGGAAAATAAAGGACGCGTTCACACATCGACAACAACAGTGGCAATCATGCCAGAAGCAGAAGAAGTGGACATAGACATCCGATCTGAGGATTTGAGAATAGACACGTACAGGTCAGGAGGAGCAGGCGGGCAACACGTGAATAAGACAGAGAGCGCAGTGCGCATAACGCACATTCCAACTGGAGTTGTCGTAGCATGTCAGACAGAGCGAAGTCAGATAAAAAACAGAGCACTTGCAATGAGTGTCCTCAGAAGCAAGCTCTATGCAGCGCATCAGGAAAAGCTCGCAAAAGAAAGAGGAGAATTGCGATCAGGTCAGGTGGGTACCGGTGATAGAAGTGAAAAAATTCGTACGTATAATTTCCCACAAGACAGAATTACGGATCATCGGATCAATCAAAACTTTTCAAACATTCCTGCAGTAATGGAAGGTAAATTGGAACCCATCGTGCAAGCAATGATGGCTTTTGAAAAAGAATTGAAGCTGAAATCTCATTCTGAAGAATCATAATTCATTACCAATCATGTATGAATAATCTGGGTATGATCATGAAGAATGTAGGTGTAAAAGTGTGTGTGGTAGCACTGGTGATTCTCAATGGAATTCTACTGTGGGATGTGCTAAATGTTGCCTATCTATTGCTCTTAGGGTATCACGCACCAGATGCAACGCTGTATTGGACAATTGGACAGAATATATTAAATGGCCTCGTCCCATACGTCGATATATTTGAAAATAAGCCTCCCGTCATATTTTTCTTAAGTGCTGCGAGTTTTCTTCTTTTTTCTAGTCCTCTACTTGGTAATATTTTAGGGGCAAGCAGTATGATATTAATGCCTGCTTGCATCGTGCTCGCAGCGTTTAATGTAACAAAAAATGAAAGAATCAAATCAAAGAGTATTTCACTTTTCGCTGCGTTGATATTTTCTTTATTGCTCGCACTCTATTCGTTTGAAACTGCAGGAGGTTGGCAAACTGAATTCTTTGCATCGTTTTTTGGAGTGATGTACGTCATTTCTGTTGCCATTCCCCAGGGTGCGAAATTTTCGTGGATGAGACTTTTCTTCGCATCTCTCGGAATGACACTCGCAGTAGGAACAAAAGAGCCATTTATTTTGCCGCTGATTGCGTCTGCACTTCTTTTCTCGACATCACTAAGAGACATGTATGTTCGCATTATTTTTCCGATAGCCATTGCGTCTGTTGTCGGAGTTATTACTTTGCTGATTTCTGGCTTGTATGAGCCGTACATTCACACCTATTTACCGACTATGCTCGGAATGCACATTCTGCGATTTCAGCCACCGTGGGTAGGAGGTCTTCAATTTGAAAAGGCAGCCATTCAACTATCTTCATTTTCAATTTTCTGGTTGGTATCAATCGTTGCAATGATTGCAGCGCCGTGTATTGTCAGGCTTACCTATCTGCGTAGTAATCCCTACTTGTTAGGATGCCTGTGTTCATTGCTCATGTGGTCAATGGGTCGTGTTGCAGCAGGAATATTCCCGTTTGGCTTGCCAGGCGCGTTGATAATTGTTGGGGGAGTAGTTCTGTACAGTTTTTTGATGAGAAGCTCTCTATTCTCTGGATGGAAAGAAGGACTCATGCCGGGTTTGGCGTGGGGTGCTTCTCTGTATTTAGCCATGAGTGCTGTTGGGATCAGCGGAGACTATCAAGGGCATCATTTTGCTTTTGCTGTTCCTTTTTATGCAGCATTAGGCATCGCCTCACTAACACAACCGGTAACCCGATCAGTAATGATGTATCGTTCGCTCTTGCTTGCGATTCTGACGGTTGCATCTCTTCATACTGCCCTCACATTCAATAGATCTGATCATTTCGATGCGTATCAAGAGCAGGCGCAAGCTGACGAAAAGGCAAAAAAATTGGCTGAGGACATTGATGCTTTGCTTGATGCATGTCACTATTCTTCCTATGCATTTTTAGGGCAAAACACACTGCAGTATTACCCGTACACCAAGCATTCTCCAGATAACTTTTTCATTTTTTCAGCGTATGAACATCTCACAAGATATCATCCGTATGTTCTCTCTCGTTCACTCGAAAAACTATCGAATACGCCAATCTTGATTGTTCCTGGAGAAAGCTATAACCCAAAAGGTTCTCTTGAGAGCGAAGAGAAATTTATTCAATACTTTGTATTGGGAATATATCACTCATTTACCAATGAAATACCAGCGTGTGCAGAAGGAAAGATACCGAACGGGTACACTGCGTTCTTTAGAAGAAAAGGACAAGAAGGATGGTTTCCTGTAAGCCTTAAAAACGAAAACGGGAATTGGAGAATTCAACGAAGAAATAGCAGATGATTCATCTCTTCTTGTTTCCTCTCAGAGCTGCAAGGGTGGCTATTCTCTCATTAATTAGGGAATCAGTCCCTATGTCACTCCTCCACCTCACGGGACCTGAGACGAGTGAACAAGCCGACTCAGCCGCCTTCTCTGCTTTAGCGACTGTGTCTGCGATGCCGACCATGGCGATCGAGCGAGAGGTACCAAGCTTCAGGCTTGTAGGGCTGCCTCCTTCAGAAACATCGCCCGTATACATTTTTACGTTATCAGGAATTTGCAAAGGCACTGAAATGCTCATATCAACTTCGCTCGCTGCTGTCGGGTAACTCTGAGGGACGAGATATTTGCATACTGTGGATGTTCTCTCAAACGTTACGAGCGATTCATTCAGAGTATCATCAAGAATACTGAGGCAAATATCCACAAAGTCTGAAGATAGAATTGAAAGAAGATTAAGCGCCTCAGGGTCGCCAAATCGTGCATTAAATTCAATGACACGAATGCCGTCTCGCACGGCAATGTAGCCTCCGTATAAGATTCCTATGTAAGGTTCGCCACATTCCGCTTTCAGGGCCTCTATGACGCGGGCATTAATGTCAGCTGCAGACGCAATATCTGATGGCTCTAAAAAAGGCAGCGAATGGTCAGCGCACGAATACGTGCCCATTCCACCCGTATTCGGGCCCGTATCTCCTTCAAATGCAAGCTTGTGATCTTGCACTGCTGGCATGTGAACAATATGCGAAGAAGAAACGAACGAAAAATAACTAAATTCGACGCCGACTAACTTCTCTTCTATAACGACAGCACCACATTCGTCAATGCACTCGAGAGCGTACGCTACGCCTTCACGGGATGAATCGAGGTGAACGCCACTCACTTTCACCCCCTTTCCTCCATGGAGAGCATCGAATTTGACGACATACTCACTGTGCAGTTCATCTTCAATGTACTCGGAAATGAGTGTCTTTCTCTCGGCAGAAGAGGTATTGCGAGACGAAAACACACGAAATTTTGGCGAGACGTCAATGTTGTATGTTTGCATCAGGTTTCTTGCAAAACTTTTGCTCGACTCTATTTGAGCGGCAGAACGAAACGGAGCAACAGATCGAATGTTCGCTTCACTCAATACATTTGCAAGGCCAGCACCAATAGGATCATCGGGGCCGATGAAGCAAAAGTCTGGCTTCGCTGAGAGAGCAATGTCCATCACTGCTCTGTGATTGCTACTATCACAAAGGTGATACTCACTCGCGAGACGCGCGATTCCAGGATTTTTTTTCTTGCTCACTGCGATGATCTCCGGGGAGTGAGAGCTTCTTGCCAGTGCATCTGCCACTGCATGCTCTCGAGTGCCCCCTCCGATGAGAAGAATGCGCATACGCGAACACTATAGTCTAGCCATGCAGCATCGTAAACGTGCTAATCGAACGATTGATGATATTCATCATTGCTTGATCGTCACTCTTCGATGCCGTGAGAATTACCAGTTCTTGCGAGGAGTGTGGCCTGCTCAGTACGATTGCAAACATGGGGCCTGCACTTCGATAGTTCACTTTCTTACCTTGTATCCCGTTTACGATGACAGTCTCTACCGACTCGACATGAGGGTAGAGCGAGGGAATGACAGTCTCTAGGGAGAGTGGCTGCTGTGTATGCGGATCGTTCAAGACGCCTGATCGAATGGTGAGCGTCTTTCCAAATACGACATCAGCTGCGTTTGGGCCTCTGGGAAACACTTCTGGCTCGCCCCAATCAGAAGGGTACTGAATTGCAAATTTCTGAGGGGCGTGTGGATTTGAATAGATATTTGGCTTTGGAATCACAGTCAACTGAGGTTCATGATGTGTTGTACTGAGAAGGTGTTTGGCGTCGTCAGAGAGAGGCGGAAGAACTAAGACAAGGAACAACTGCACAGCGACGAACGCTGCGAGCATGCCATACAAGAATGATCGTGTGAGCGATAGAGAGGGGATGGCTACGCTAAGCATGAGAGAAATTATACCAGCGCCATCATCTTTGTTTGATCAGCATTCTCTTGACTTTCTTGGATCGTATGAGTGTTTCGAACTTCGTTTCTCGTTGAGCCAAGTTTCCGAAGAAGTTTGGGCGTCACCTCGGGCGTTGGATAGTGCCCTGTAAAGCAGCCATCAGAAAACGCTCGAATCTTGGGGTTTCCGACACGAACAGCCCAATGGAGATCTTTGATCGTCGTGTAGAAGAGAGCGTCTGCACCGATAATGTTACAAATTTCAGGGATAGAATGATCGGCTGCGACAAGATCGCTCGTAGAAGGCAGATCGATGCCATACGGATCGGGGCCAATGATCGGAGGCGACGCAGACGCAAAGTACACTTTTTTCGCTCCAGCCTTGCGGGCCATTTCAACAATTTTTCGGCTAGTATTTCCTCTCACAATGGAATCATCGACGAGAAGCACGCTGTTTCCTTTAAATTCCAATTCAATCGGGTGAAGTTTAAAGTTTAGGCTTCTCTTGCGAATCTCTTGTCCCGGCATTATGAACGTACGACCGATGTATCGATTTTTAACAAACCCTTCTCGATATCTCACCTTCAGTTTGTCTGCGAGTCCCGCAGCTGCAGGACGACCTGTATCTGGAATGGGAATGACTGAGTCGATGTGAATGCCAGCTGCCTTCACTTGACGAGCGAGTGCTTCTCCCATGCGCACTCTTGCTTTGTAGACGTTGATGCCGTCGATCGTTGAATCTGGTGCTGCCAGATACACCCACTCAAAAATGCACGGATTGAGCACGCCGTGTCGGACCACTCGGCTGTGTAGCCTATTGTGCTTATCAATGAAGATCACTTCTCCCGGCTTCACATCGCGAATGAATTCAAAATCGAGAGATTTAAAGACAGTATTTTCCGATGCGATCATGTATTCCTCTTTAAGGCCAAATTTTCGTTTTCCGAGTTGCAGCGGCCGAATGCCATGCGGATCACGAAATCCGACGATCCCATGCCCGCCAATGAGGGAAACGACTGAGTATGCGCCTTTACATCGCCGGAAAACAGTTTTTACAGCGCGGAAAATATTGTCGGGAGTGAGATGACTTGGCCTCTGCTTTCGAAGGGCGAGTGAAAAAACATTGAGCAGCACCTCTGAATCTGAATTCGTATTCAGGTGTCGATAGTCCTGTTCTCGTATTTCCTTTGCAAGCTGAGTGGCATTCGTGAGATTACCGTTATGGGCGAGAGCCATGCCAAATGGAGAATTAACAAAGAATGGCTGCGCCTCGAATTCGCTCGAGCATCCAGCTGTTGGGTAGCGAACGTGGCCGATGCCCATGGGACCCTTAAGGCGAGAGAGTGAGTGAGAATGAAAAACTTCACTCACCATACCGTTAGATTTTTTGAGGTGAAATTGGCTGTCGTACGTCACAATACCTGCCGCATCTTGCCCTCTGTGTTGCAAGACTATGAGGCCGTCGTAGAGATCTTGAATGACATCTCTGAAGCCGGAGACTGCAATAATGCCACACATTGTTCAGCGATTGTGAATGAATAAAGCAGAACATGCCTTCAGGGAAGTCGTGAAGGCCAAAAAGGAAGTGGTAGTCACGTCCACGTTTTTATTGTAGTGAGGTCCTTAAAATGCGCAAGGTGAGATGGGCAATTTAATCAGAGATGACACGCGGAACATGCACTTACCCTGTACACAGAGACGGAATCATGTACACTTCGCTGACTTTACAGAAATATGGAGTACAGAACTATCGCCATAATCGCGCATATCGACCACGGAAAAACGACCATGATTGACCAAATGCTCAAACAAGGCGGAGCATTCGCAAGCCATGAATCAGTGTCAGAGCGCGTCATGGATAGTAATGATCAAGAGAAAGAACGCGGTATTACTATTTATGCAAAAAACTGCTCAATTTCCTACAACAATACTAAAATTAACATTGTCGATACACCAGGGCATGCCGATTTCGGCTCAGAAGTCGAAAGAGTATTACGCATGGTCGATTCAGTGCTTCTCCTCGTCGATGCGTACGACGGTCCCATGCCGCAAACACGCTTCGTGCTTAAAAAATCGCTTGAATTAGGCATAAAACCGATTGTCATAATCAACAAGATAGATAGAGCAGGCTCAGACCCCGAGAGGGCGCTGAGCTTGGTGTTCGACCTGTTCATTCAGCTGGGAGCCAATGATGAACAGCTCGATTTTCCCTATATTTACGCAATCGGGCGAGACGGGATTGCAAAGAAAGCGCTCACAGACGAATCGCACAACTTACATCCACTCTTTGACCTCATACTCGAAAAGGTGCCCCCCGCTTGTAACGATGCGACAAAACCTCTGCGCATGCAGCCGATAAACCTCGCGTACGATGCCTTTGCAGGAAGGCTGGCCATCGGACGAATCGACGAAGGAAAAGTACGTCAAAATCAGCAGGTATTCATACTGAAATCTGACGGCACCAAAGTAAACGGTAGAATCTCGAAAATAATGGCGTACCTTGGCGTACGAGAAGTGGAAGTGAAAGAAGCGGAGGCAGGCGATGTAGTATTGCTCGCAGGCTTGCCCGACATATACGTCGGCGACACGATCACTGATTCAGAAGATGCCGAGCCCCTCCCTCTCATTAAAATTGATCCTCCCACAGTGGCGATGGATTTCATCGTCAATGATTCTCCGTTTGCGGGCAAAGAGGGAAAATTGGTCACCACTCGCCACATCCGAGAGAGGCTGGAAAAAGAGTTGGAAACAAACGTTGGTTTGCAAATTGAGTTTGGCGATCGGACAGATGCATTTCGCGTTTCTGGGAGAGGAGAAATGCATTTAGGTGTTCTCATAGAGTCCATGAGGAGAGAAGGCTTTGAGCTTGCGGTATCTCGACCAGAAGTAATTATGCACGAGGAAAACGGCATGAAAATGGAACCGATGGAAGTGGCATACATAGAAGTGCCAGATGCCAGTGTCGGCGGAGTGATCGAGAAACTCGGTCGCAGAAAGGGCATCATGCAAAATATGGAAGCAAAAAACGGCGTGACACGACTGACATATGAGATCCCCACTCGGGGCCTGCTTGGTTTTCGTAACGAATTTATTATAGACACGCGTGGAGACGGCATTCTCACACATTCTTTCTCACGCTTTGTTCCGTACGTCGGAGAGCTACCTGGGCGTACGACGGGGTCGATTATTTCAGGTGTGACAGGAACGTCAGTGGCGTATGCGATCTGGCAATTGCAGGAGAGAGGAACTTTTTTCATTAAAGATGGCATTTCAGTGTACGAAGGAATGATTGTCGGGGAATCTCCCAATGGCCAAGATATCATCGTGAATGTTTCAAAAGAGAAGAAGTTAAGTAATGTTCGAGCATCCGGATCCGATGAAGCGATACGGTTGGTACCTCCTGTCATCATGACACTCGATATGGCTCTTGAGTACATTCAAGACGATGAGCTGGTAGAAGTGACACCAAGCAGCATCAGACTGAGAAAAAAACTACTCAAGGAAGTCGATAGAAAGCGAGCGAAGTGATATTCTCACGGTTATCATTTGTCTGAGAGCTGCCTCTTTTTTGCAGCTACACAGTTTTTTATCAAACACGCGACAGTGAGAGGTCCAACCCCGCCGGGTACGGGTGTTATGGCAGAGGCGACGTCACGTACTTGGTCAAAATCAACGTCACCTTTGAGTCCTTCGTTGGTTCGTGAAATGCCGATATCAATGACGACTGCCCCAGGCTTCACCATGTCCGCAGTAATTAGTTTTGCTTTTCCTACAGCGGAAAATAGGAGATCTGCTTGGCGCGTGATGCTGCTGAGATGAGGACTTCGGCTATGACAGACGGTGACGGTAGCATCCCGATTGAGGAGCATGAGGGAGAGAGGTTTTCCGACGATATTACTGCGTCCGACGACAACAGCATGAGTGCCGGCTGGATCGATCGTGTAGTACGAGAGGAGAGTGATCACGCCCGAGGGTGTTGCAGGCGGCAAGTGCTCGAAATCTTTCGAGAGGAGGAGCTTTCCCAAATTATATGCACCAAATCCATCCACGTCTTTCCTAGGGTCAATGGCACGCAAGATGACAGGTACGTGTGAGTGCAGATGCGGAGGAAGCGGGAGTTGGATGATGAATCCTGTAGTATCGTCGTCAAAATTTAGCTCTTCTATAAGCGCAAGAAGTGTGGCAAGAGTCGTTGTCTCTAGCAGATGACGGTGTTCGTATCTGAGTCCGACTGCTGCGCAGCTCTTCATTTTCTGTGATATGTAACTGGTGCTTGCAGGATCATCACCCACTTGAATGATTACAAGTTTTGGATTGAGTGTCTGTATGTCAGTCTTAAGGTCTGAAAGAAGTGCGTCTGCCGGAGGTTTTCCATAAAGAATTCTTGCTGACATACCGTGAGTGTATCACAAACGACGCTACAACGAACCAAGTGCCCGCCTCGCGAGAGCAGCGATTTCTTCTGCTGCTACGCTTGTGTTGCGTGATGTATCTATGAGTGGGTAGTCTCCGTTCATTGAACGGGATGCATATTCTTGGTACACACGCGAGACAATTGCAGATTCCTCAAGCACGTCGGTCGTGTTTCTTTTTTTCATTCGCTCTATGCATGTGGTAAGCGGAGGGAGTGTCCAAATTTCCAAATCAGGACGTGGAAACTGGCAGCAAATGTTCCGCAGCCAATCAGCGTCTAATCCCAGTGCTGCACCATACACGATGGTTGATGTGCAATACCTATCACAGATTACTACTTTGCCAGAATCGAGAGCAGGTCGTACGACGGCATCGACATGCCATGCGCGATCTGCCAAAAAAAGTAATTGCAGGGCTGCTGGAGACGGAACTGTCTTCTGAGAAAGCTGGGATCGAATGAATGTTCCTATGAAGCCATCTGAAGGCTCGGCAGTGAGAAGTACGTCGTAGCCTGCAAGTGTTAGGGTATCTGCAAGCAGCCGTGCGTGAGTGGTTGTCCCTGCACCGTCAGGGCCTTCTAGAACGATGAATGCTGACATAACAGTTCTATTCTAGAACGAACGCTCTGAGAAGTAACTGCAAAAAAAAGAACCCAAGGTTATCCTTGGATTCTTTTGTACTACGATTCATATTAGAAATCACCCATGCCGCCTCCTGGCATTTGAGGCATAGCTGGTGCTTCCTTCTTAGGAAGATCTGCGATGCCAACTTCTATCGTAAGGAACATTGACGCGACAGAAGCAGCGTTTTGGAGTGCTGAACGCGTGACCTTCTTAGGATCGATAACACCTGCTGCAACCAGATCTTCTACTTTTTCTGTAACAATATTGTAACCGTGGGATTGATCTTTAACATTTTTTACTTTCTCCACAATGACCGATCCTTCGAGTCCTGCATTGGAAGCAATATTCTTCAGTGGATAAGAAAGAGCCATTTTGACAATATCGATGCCAATCTGTTCATCATCGTTACTGCCCTTCAATTTTTCTAAACTTCGTAACGCATGAATAAGAGCAGCGCCTCCACCTGCTACTATGCCTTCTTCTGCGGCAGCGCGCGTGGCCGAGAGAGCATCTTCAACACGATGCTGGAGCTCTTTTTGTTCCACTTCTGTTGCGGCACCGACACGAATGACAGCTACTCCGCCAGAAAGCTTAGCCTTTCTCTCCATGAGCTTCTCTCTATCAAAGTCGCTCTTAGTAAGCTCAATTCCCACATCGATTTCCTTTAAACGAGCTTCAATGTCCTTCTTGTCACCTTGCCCGTCGATGATGATTGTGTTGTCTTTGCTGACGATTACTTTTTTTGCCTGACCCAAGTCCTCAAATTTCGCATTTTCAAGCTTTAGTCCCACTTCTTCTGAAATCACTCGTCCTCCAGTGAGTGCTGCGATGTCTTTCAGCATTTCTTTTCTGCGATCACCGAATGCGGGGGCTTTTACCGCGACAGCTGAGAAGGTGCCCCTGAGCTTATTGACTACCAATGTTGCGAGAGCTTCTCCTTCTATATTTTCAGCGATGATGACAATTTCCTTTTTACCTTTCTGCGCGAGACTTTCGAGTACTGGAAGAATTTCTTGAATGGAACTGATTTTCTTATCAGTGATGAGAATGTGAGCATTATTGTAAATGGCCTCCATCCTCGCAGAATCTGTGACGAAATAGGCGGAAATGTATCCGGAATCAAATTGCATGCCTTCTACATATTCTTTTTCCATACCCATTGTCTGGCCTGCTTCCACTGTTACTACGCCGTCTGAACCGACTTCATCCATTACTTCAGCAATAATTTTACCGACGTTTCCGTCTTGCGCTGAAATGGTCGCAACAGCAGCGAATTGCTCTTTTGTCGAAATGACTTTTTTCTGCTTTTCGAGGTCTTCAACTACGGCTTCGACTGCTTTCATGATGCCGCCTTTCATAGAAATTGCATTGGCGCCAGCAGTGAGGAATTTAAGTCCTTCAGAGATCATGCCTTCTGCGAGTACTGTTGCGGTAGTTGTGCCATCGCCTGCAGCATCATTGGTCTTCGTTGCTGCCTCTTTTACAAGTTGCGCACCCATATTTTCCCATTGATCCTCGAGCTCGATTTCTTTGGCAACCGTCACACCGTCTTTTGTGACAGTTGGAGAACCGTAGCTCTTACTGATGAGAGCGTTTCTGCCGTTAGGACCCATTGTCACTCGTACGGCATCGGCAAGTTTGCGAATGCCAAGAACGATCTTGTGGCGAGCGTCGTCGCCGAATGATAATTGCTTTGCAGACATAAGAGAGAGAATAAAAAGAAATAAAAAATAAATTATTTGACGAGTCCTAATACAGAGTCGAGATGAAGAATCTTCACTTCAACATCTTTTCCGTGAGTATCCTTGAGCTTAATATCATCCCCGCTGTAACGTCCGAAGAGTACGATGTCTCCAACCTTGAGATAGTCAGAAGGATTTGAGCAATCCTTTCCTATCCCTCCCTTACCTAACGCGAGAACAACTCCTTCCTGTGGCTTTTCTTTGGAACTCGTTTCAGGAATAACGATACCTGAAGCAGACACCTGTTCTTTTTCGAGAGGCCGGACGACCACGCGGTCACCCAGTGGCTGAATGCTCACTGCAAGCTTCACATCTTCTTTAGCTGACATAAAATTATGTGGGAAAGAAATAATGACGAGCGCCGAGCGGCGACATCGAATTGGCACTCACGATTTTAGAGTGCTAGCACTCGACAGTCAAGAGTGATGATTGTTATTCTCTTTCATAGACAAAACGACTGACTTTTATGCCAGCTAAGTATTCGCATAAGCGCAGTATTTGCTACTTCTTCAGAACATTGAAATTTACTGCAAAAGTCTTTAATAAGTTCTAACTGTGTATATTGATCAAGTGATACATAAATTTGTATCAGTTCTTGAATCTCTTTTTGCTCATGAAAACTCAATTCTTTAAAATAGAAATTAATTTCGTCCGGCGGATTCGTGCGACACTTCTTAAGGAATAAAGAAATAATTCTCACGCAATCAAACTTCTTTTTCAAAGAAGTAATAATCTGACGTGCTTGTTCAGCATTAATTTTTGCTTCTTGTGAAACGCAAACTGTTTGTGGTTGCACGTACTGATGCATTGGCGTTGTGTCCGAGTGGTAGGGGAGTACAGCGAGGAACACACAATGAAAGTACCGCGAGAGAGCTCTGCACCAGTTTAAGGTGATGCCAAGCTTAAGAGGATTACACAATTCGCTATTTTCATTTCTCATAGAGACAGCCTCGGGAAGATGGCTCCCCAGAGTATACACGTTGACTGAATTACTTTTGACTGTACATTATTTGTCAAAGCCGACGTGGCGGAATTGGTAGACGCGCACGCTTCAGGAGCGTGTATCCGAAAGGTTGTGAGAGTTCGATTCTCTCCGTCGGCACCACACTCACTTCACCTCCTTCAAGATCGCATAGCTAAAGAGAACATCGAAATCTCGAGACCACACAAGGACATGGTTATATTTCTTTGTGTCTACTGTGTTGCCAATGTAAAGATTGGCACTACCTTTCGTTACAATTATTTGACCCAAATCTACAGAATCTTCAATTCCTAAATCGGTTGAAAGAATGATGTGTAAGTTTGGTCCGTTATGAGTTTCAAAATTTTCAAATCGAACGTAGCGTTCAGTGGGGGATTGCCACACTGAGACTTCTCCTTTCACCTGCACAGCTCTTTTTTTCATTACTCCTTTTGCAATCAGTACGCTGTTTTGTGGAGGACGTTGTGAGTCTTCCAGAATAACGTCACTCATGCCCGCAGTTTGAGACACGAGGATTGTTTGAGTGAGATCATCAAGGGAATTGTATGTGTCTTTAAACACTTCTCCAGTTTCCTCGTCCGAGGTCGGAAATGATATCGATGAAGCAGACGAGCTAGTGCCTTTGGAGGTTTGCTTCTTCATCTCAGATGTCATCTGTGTCGGAGTGAACATATACAAAGCAATGGCGACCGTAGATACAGCCGCTAAAGCAGCAAGAGGAATCATGTACTTCATACTGTCACAAAGTACCACGCACTATTTCGTTTGAGCAAACACTAAACGTGTTGCAGGAATGTAGAAAAAACAGTGAATGATCTCGTACACTGTTCACGTGCCGTACGTTGCAGAAATTCTTCTCAAGCTCACGCTCGCTTCTGTGCTCGGAGCGATTGTGGGTGCAGAACGAGATATAACAGGAAGGCCAGCGGGGCTTCGTACAAATATGATTATTTCTCTGAGCTCTTGCCTATTTACAGTGCTTTCTTCAGATGCGTTCACGGCAACATCAAATGATCAAACGAGAATCGCTTCTCAAATTGTCGTCGGCGTTGGATTCCTCGGAGCTGGAGTACTGATGCAGCAGAAGGAGCGCATAGTAGGCCTCACTACCGCGGCTGACATTTGGCTCGTTGCAGCAATCGGCATGGCTATTGGCGCGGGGTACTATGTCATCGGAACGTTTGTTGCGCTCTTTTCTGTCACAGCAATAGTTGCGCTTGGGCCACTCAGTCATCATCTTGAAAAAATTGGCAGAAGTAATCACTCAGCAAAAAACAGAGAGCCGAACAAGAAGAGCGCTTAGTGTTCTTTTCTGAAGATTCCTTTGCTGCTTGCTAGATAAGAACTGAATTCATTCATGAGTGAGAGGAGTGTAGGCGGCAATTCTCCGAATTCATGATCTGCGACAGCTCGAATTGGCAAAATTTTTGATGACGTGCTTGTAAGAAACGCTCCTCCGAACTCAGAAATGCGAGTGAGCGGAATGGGTTCAATGAGAAGGGGAATGTGCAGCTTTTGAGCCACATGTAATACAACATCTCGTGTAATGCCTGGCAAAATCGATTTGTTGGGAGGTGTCACGATGCTGTTACCTCGAATGAATAGAACATTCGTTCGCGTACCTTCTGTGATGTGTCCGTTCCTATCTGTGAGAAGCGCATCGTAATGTCCGTTCTTCTTTGCGCTATTGTAAGCAAGGTAGCTGCCGAGCATATTGAGAGTTTTAGCCTGTGGAAAGAGTCGTTCGTACTGCGCTACCGATACGGTGACACCGCGTTTGTACCAGCGCTTGTCAGGAAATGAAGGACGCAGGGGCAAAATGAAACATTGGACCCTCTCGGGTGAAGGAGCGCCAATGAGCAGAATTTTCAGATTGTATGACTCATCTGTAATCGTTGCCATCAGGGCATGCACCCACGAACGCACATCATCATGACTAACAGAATGGAACAGTGAAATGATTCTCGCAGATTCAAGCAGCCGCTCGATATGATTGTCGAGAAAGTACGCGATGCCATTCGTTACACGGATAGATTCGTAGACGCCGAAACCATACGTATACTCAATATTATACGCAGAGATAACTGCCTCCTCGGCTCGTATGAGAGAGCCGTTAAGCATCGCGTGGGTGAGGTCCATATGACATGAGTATACTCTCATAATCATGTACGATGAGTGTATGCTAGAGCTTCACAGGAAACTATTGGGAGACGCAGTACGTAACGAAGCGTTTGCCCAGGCGCTTAAGCAGACCATTGTACCCGGAAAAAGTGTTGTACTAGATATCGGTGCCGGCACAGGGTTCTTGTCGTTTCTTGCTCGCAAGATGGGTGCGAAAGAGTGCTGGCTCATAGAAAGTGGAGACGTCATCACGCTCGCAAAAGCTCTTCAGAACGCTAACAACATTTCTCATTGCCACTATTTCCACGGCCATTCAAGCGAGTATACAACGAATCTACGTCCCGATATCATCGTCTCTGAAACTCTTGGAAACTACGCTCTCGAGGAAAACATCATAGAAACGATGGAGAATGCGAAGCGATTCCGTTCACAAAAAACTGTCATGATTCCTGGCATCATTCGCCAGTATGTTGCTCCTGTGGTCACTCCTAGGCTGTATTATGATGTAAACGTGTGGGATCGGGTGGGATACGATCTTGATGTTTCACTGGCGAAACGAATGTCGATGCAAGCTATGTACGTCAAAAGCATCATGCCATCCGATATACTAGAACATTCATCTGCAACAGTGCTGTGGGACACGGTGGATTTCAAGCAAAAAAATGACAGCATTCGCCGCAGGAAAGCCGAATGGAACATGCAAGATGCGATGACAATCTTCGGATTTGCGCTCTGGTGGGAATGCGAACTCATCCCAGGTATTACTCTTTCCACCTCGCCGTACTGCCCACCCACGCATTGGGAACAAATATACTTGCCCATACTCGAACCGATTCACATTGATGCAGGCGAGCGATTGACGCTCAACATCGAATCTGACACGTCACCTGCGGTGAAAGTGAATGTAGCGTGGCACACGACGGTTTGGTCTTGCGACAATACACCGAAGGCACACCAATCCTTGGACATGAAACATGGATACTTTCCTCACACTGGCCATGAGTAAACCAACAATTCTCAGTGTGATCACCTCACGCATACTTCGCGTGGAACTGCTACAGATCGGATTACTCAGTGCGCTGCTTGCGACGTCAATCCTCTGGAGAGGAGGGAAGTCGATCGATGTGACTTGGATGTTCGCGATTGTCACTGCCATGATCGTCATAGTAGACATTTTTCGTCAACGGCCGTCGAAGGCGAGCGCGGGTGTCGTTCATACGTTCTTGTGCGTCTCTGTGATAGGATTTGTTGGTCTAACAATTCTCAGTTTTTGGCTCTCTCACACCGCAAATTACGGTACAGACGAAGTGATGCACACAGTGACTGTGAGTCTGCTCTTTTTCTGGCTGGTGAGAGAATGTATCGACAATGAACGAGTGAGATCTGCCTTACTCCGCATCATCGTACTTTCAACACTTGTCGCATGTTTCATCGGCTTGATCGTGTACATCGGGCAGCCCGTGAGCAGAATGGTGGGTAGTTTCTTTGACGCACGGTTTCACACGGATTACTGGCCCAACGCGTGGGCGGAGCTTCTCATTCTCTGCTGGCCGATAGCATTGCTGCTGAAGAGAGATGGACGCGTAACAACCACTGTCAGGACATCTGTGCTGCTTGGGATTTTACTCGGTAGCTTGCTGCTCAGTTTTTCACGCGGAGGAATCATTGTCGTCGTCATTCAAGTCGTCACTGGTGCAATGATGTACGTTATGAGCGGCAAAGCGCATGTCCCTCTGCGCACGAGAGTGCCGATGATCGCTCTCATACTGTCTACAGCACTCGCACTATTCTTTTCAGCAAATGCACTTCGTGGAATGACATTCCCCGTAGAATCGGTAGTGAAAAAGGCGACGTTTTCCGCACAAGAAAAGAGGTCATCTGTGTCAGAAAGGGCCCAATTTTGGTCCCAATCGACTGCGCTCACACTCGAGAGGCCACTCATTGGATGGGGGCCGTACAGCTTTCGATTCACTCAGCCAAGGCTACAGTCTTCAATTCTCGCAACAGCTGATCATCCTCATAATGTCATTCTTAAGCTTTCAAGCGAGCGAGGCATTCCCGCCGCGGTGCTCTTCTTGGCGATAATCGGAGTGCTCGCTTGTGCGGCTGCAGGTACAATTTTTCTGAGAAGATCACACACTAGTCAAGCAGACACGCCTGCAGTAATTGCACTTTCCCTCAGTCTTTTTGGCGTTCTGCTGCATAACGTAATCGACTATAATTTACAATTTGTAGGCATCGTATTACCGTCGACCGTCGTGGCGGCTGCGATGTATTCCATAACTTGCAACCGTGCAGCTGTACGGTGTAATCGTTCAATCCGCTTGATGAACGCAGTTGTAGCAACCGCGCTTCTACTGTTCTCACTGCGAGAAGGCTACGGACTGTTTCTTTCATCAGTAGGCAGGGCTGCTGAGAGAGATGGAAATCACGCCCTCGCATTAGAGTACTACGAGCTGGCAAAGTGGCAGCTTTTTTCGAGAGATTTGTATTTGAGCGGCGCCATGCAAGCGAGAGCACTCGGCAGAGATGACACAGAGTGGATGACACTCGCGCTTTCGAAAAACGATCAAGACATCAGGATTTTTACCCTCATTGCTTCTCGAGAGATGCAGAAAGGTAATTGGGCGGCAGCCTACGAGTGGGCTGAGAGAGCGTATCAAAGAGGCAAGTTTAACGACGTGACAACCATGCTAAACTACCTTGAAGTCGTCGCCCACGTTACACCGGAGGCATTGCCAGTATTGAAAGCAGAATTTGATAGCCTTATTGTGAAGTACGCTGAGGCAATCGAGTCTAACGTTCACTTCGTAGCGCTATCTAAAAATGTGAACGCTCTGCAAGAACTCTGCCAAAGAATGCAACAGTATTTTCCTGAACACCCAGAATTGTATCTTTCCGTTCAGAAGCGCACACGCATTGCAGCTGCGAGAGAGTCACTCAGCGTTACAGCTCGCCCCGACGGCATCCTCTGGCGCTAGGCAATCACTCTCTCACTCTAGGCTGTGAGCCCTTCATAGGAAGGGAATGAGGCAATCATCACAATCATGATCATACCAATGAGCAAGAGGTGTGTGATGATCATTGGAAGCGGAATTCGGTCAGAAATTTTTGTGATGTACTTCATAGTGGGTAAATGAAGAAAGGGGTGGATTGTAAAGACATCTTGTCAATTGTCTACGTTTAAGAACAAATTATGTATTCAAATTATTGAAAAATTTGTAATAATTTGTAGGACACTTTCGTTCTGCGTAAAATGGAATAGTCGGGACGTAGCTCAGTTGGTAGAGCGCGTGGTTCGGGACCACGAGGCCGCTGGTTCGAGCCCAGTCGTTCCGACCATGTGTGCAAGCGGGCGTTCTCTTTGACCGTTGTGCGTGGTACACTGAACGCACTTTCTCCCATCTCTCTATGCGTCGTACGTTCATTATTATAATTGCAATCGCGATTGTCGTTGTACTGTGGCTCGTATCCAGCTACAACGGCTTAATCTCTGCGAAAGCTGCCGTTGAAAGCAACTGGAGTCAGGTCGAAACGCAGTATCAGAGACGGCTTGATCTCATTCCAAACCTTGTGAGCACAGTCAAAGGAGCGGCAAAATTTGAAAATGATACATTCAGGGAGGTGACAGAGGCACGAAGCGGCTGGGCTCAAGCCACTCAAGCTGGCGACAGAACAGCGCAAATAGCTGCAGCTAGCACATTTGATTCTGCGCTCTCTCGTCTCATCGTAACCGTAGAAGCCTATCCGCAATTGCAGGCAACACAAGCCTTTCGAGACCTTATGGTAGATCTCTCTGGCACTGAGAATAGAATCGCTACAGCTCGCAGAGATTTTAACCTTTCAGTCCAAAACTACAACGTAAGAGTTACGCGCTTCCCAGGCCTATTGTCAGCTGCAATTTTTGGATTTTCGCCGCAGCCATACTTCGAGTCTGCTGATGCTGCAAAAGAAGCGCCGAGTGTGAGCTTCTAGCGATTCTCATCATGAGAAATACTCTGTCATTCAGTGGCTGCCCCTTGCGTCTGATAGCGGCAGTGTCACTCGCTACGGCTTTCGTACTGTTGAGTGTGACTGAAGCGATGGCATTCACTCTTCCGCCGAATGACGGCTACGTGACAGATGCTGCGAGTATCATGACCGAACTCGAGAGAGAGAAACTCAAAACAGAGCTGACGCGATATCGAGATGCGACAAGCAATGAAATTGTCGTAGTTACCATTCCATCTCTGGAAGGAGAACCTATTGAAGATGTGTCGCAAGCAATATTCAGGTCATGGGGAATTGGCTCTAAGAGTAAAAATAATGGCATTCTGATTCTCGTCGCTCATCAAGACAGAGCCCTACGCATTGAGGTCGGATATGGCCTCGAAGGTGCAGTACCCGATCTCGTTGCAAATGGGATTATAGAAAAAGACATTGTCCCTCAGTTCAGAGAAGGGAACTATTTTGAAGGCATTCGCAATGCAATTGACTCTCTACAAAAACACATCGGAAATGAGTACACCGCAGACCGTTACGCACAACGTGTACCAGATGATTTTCCGCCAGGGATAGTCGTGCTATTTTTCGTGTTCCTTCAGTGGATCATCGCAATTTTGCAGCGAACAAAATCTTGGTGGCTGGGAGGCATTTTCGGAGGATGTATTGGCAGTGTTCTTGTGGGGCTCTATTCAATGTGGCTGGCATTACCGATTCTCATCATCTCTGGCCTCATTCTTGATTATTTCGTTTCAAAAAACTATCGATCGAGAAAGAGAACGTCTTGGTGGGCGGGCGGAGGATGGGGGCCCGGGGGCAGCGGCTTTGGAGGGAGGGGCGGCGGAGGGTTCGGTGGATTCGGCGGAGGAAGCACAGGAGGGGGAGGGGCAAGTGGTCGTTGGTGATGCAGAATTGTGACTGCGTGGATAGCCTACCGTCAGAGAGTGCTACACTACGGTAATGAAACAGTCATGCACTGCTGCCTTGGTCATACTCGTCATTGCTTGCGTGCTCAGCTCTTCGTGTCGGCGCAGGGAGGCAGCAATGGATCCACAGGATGTCATTTCACGTTCTATAATCGCCAATCACTCTCGCGAAAACGGTGCTTTTGTCATGGCAGGAACATTTACGCCTACTCTAGAGTCAGGCGAATTTGTCCATGGGTCGTTCGCGTTGCAAGGAATCTATCGACGTTCGTTCCGCTTTCTTGCAGCTTCAGGCTCGGTTACATTGCAATCTCATGATGCTGTCAGCGAGGAATGGAAAGGGGAATTCATCATAGAATTGCCGTCTAAAATTCTGATGCGAATCGTTCCTCCTCATCGTCAATTCAATGAACAATCCATTGCAAACGGCACATGGTGGCAGCTTAGCGAACCACTGGAGACGACGATGAGCCCTGACAGTGCCATCCTTTTGCAGCAGATGGATGGCATAGTGGTAACAAAGGATTTCGGACGAGAAGAAGTGGAGGGAAACGATGCATATCACTACGCCGTGCGCATGCGAGATAATGAAAAGACTACGGGTGAAGTGTGGATAGACGCAGAGACGTTTCATCTCAAAAAAGCAATGTGGAGCATTCATCAGCCCGCAGAGAATGTTGCAGAAATGACACTTGAATACAGCTCTCGAGATTCTGTTGCGTACGTTCCTGTCATACCCGAATTCGTGAATACAACAGAACGTGATTTTTTTCGACTGTTGCATACTATTTCAATTGAAACGCTAGTTCCCAAAAAATGAAATGTAGTAAATACTAATGCGCGTTATGACTCAAGAGAATGATCCGCACCCATCTGTCGATGGCATCTCCTCACCGATACTCAGTGCAACAAAAAATAGTGTTGATTCTCCTCATCCCTCCACGTTAAAGAGGTCGATGCCTATACGAGGAGGGAA
Source organism: uncultured Candidatus Peribacteria bacterium (assembly GCA_964580035.1). Lineage (GTDB taxonomy): Bacteria > Patescibacteriota > Gracilibacteria > Peribacterales > Peribacteraceae > CAZOJC01. The sequence continues at coordinate 70,136 of CAZOJC010000003.1, read as the reverse complement.
AACGTTGCTCATAGCGATTCTCGTCGCGGCAGCGCTCTACTCAATCCCCGCGCTGTTTCTGATACTACTGTTTCCCACGCGTGACGGGAGTCTGTCAGACATTAAATCAGGTGCGACTGCCTTGTATGGATTGGGGACGTTCACATGGCTCTTGATAGGAATGCTCGGCTTTCTTCGCATTTCATCATTGAAAGACAGGCCAAAGTCTCAATTGCGCGGCATGCTGCGTCTCTCGCTCATTATTATTCCGATGACGGTATTGAGCATTGCTGTCATCATTCTCATAAATCGCGAGCCTCGTCTCGAGCTAGATATTCTCTCTCCCAAAACATCTTCACAGCTCATTGCGCCACTGCCAGTCGAATTCGGAACGAACACCGCATCGACTATATTTGCTCAACAGAAATTGGTGCCACTCAAGTATCTGTGGGATTTCAATGGCGATGGAGTGATTGATCAAGAGTCCTTTGACTCACAGGCGACGTTTACGTACTTAAGGCAAGGCGTGTATTCAGCCACGCTAGTTGTAATAATGACTAACAACACACAAAAAAAGCTATCGAAAAAATTCGTCATCTCGAAAGACAGCTTCAGTGTGGATCCTCCAAGCCCGCTCATTGATGAGGCGGTGAAATTTTCACTCTCTCACCTCATCACAAATAAAGATGATGTCACGAATATTCAGTGGGATTTTGAGTCTGATGGGATCATCGATACTTCTTCTACATCCCTCGACTCGAGTTACACGTATCGTAAGCTAGGATCTGTGACAGCGACAGCAACCATTTTTTTTAAAAATCAAACTCAGACGAAGTTAAGCAGAGTGATGGAAGTTGTCACTCCTCGGCCTCCACCATTTCCTGTGACCCTTGAAACCGATCCGAGCACGCTGGTTGGCCCTTCTCCTTTCACTGCAACATTTAAAGTGAAAGCATCTGTTCCTATAGTAAACGTTAGTTGGAATTTTGGTGACGAGACGAACAAAGAGGGGAGTATTGTCACACATACATACAAGAAAGTGGGGACATTTACAGCCACAGCTCTCATCCGATCTCAGTCCGGCACTGTTGCTCGGATCAGCAAAGTGGTGCAAGTGCCGGAATCATTGATTATCGGCGATCTTACGTTCGAGGGAACGCCAAAAGTGCTTGGTGATACGATCGTGGGTGAAGCGCCACTCCTGATAAATATTACACCAGTCACATCACAACCGCTCATCACATTCTCATGGGATGCGCCAAATGCAAGTGAAGTCATTTCTCTCGATCGTACGCTCAATGTAACGTACATCAAAGAAGGTGAATATAACGTGCAGCTAATTGCGATAGATCCAGATAATAAAGTACTGAGAAAGAGAATAAATGTGTCTGTGCGTCCTGCTTCTCCTGTAGTGTCATTCAGCATGGACCCCATCGCTCCTCAAGCTCCTGCAACGGTTAAATTTGACGCAAGCGAATCATTCATTCCTTCCAGTGAAGATGTGACGGGCTTCGAGTGGGATTTTGGGGATAAAAGCAGCCAAACAGGGCCAATATTCACAGGAGCGAGAATCGAGCACACGTTCGAAAAATCAGGCGATTACGTAATCACAGTGAGAGTGAAGACAACCTCAGGGAAAGAGTATTCACACCAAAAGACGCTCGTCGTGAGAGATCCTCTAAAACTCACAGAAATTCGTGCATGCTTCCTCATACAAAATAAAAAAGGAACCATACAAGCCGGAAGCGCTGTGACCGTCGATCCTTCATGCTCCACAGGTTCGTTTCAAACATGGAATTGGGATTTCGGAGACGGATCTCAGAGTGATGCAAGAATGCCCTTGCCTCATGTGTACACTAGCAGTGGACAGTATCGCATTGTGCTTACAGCCACCACCCGAGACGGAAGAAAGAGCTCGTCTGAAGCAATTATTTCAGTTTTACCGTAGCATATGAACACATCTCCTCTCATCAAGGCTCTCGCGATACTTGCGGCAGTATCCATTGTCATTGCCACACTCCTCCCTGCACTAAGCGCGCTATCGTAGAAGCATGTTAACTAACGCGTGATAGAAGAGAGTGTCGTTTCAGTAACGAAAGACGGCGTTCGAATTCCGCTCATCCACTGGAAGTACCCTGACGCAGCAATCATAGCTCCATTGTCAGTGCAGTAGCGCGAGTGTGGATAGCGTAGAGCAATTGAAGATGGAAGGCGCTCAGTGAGAAGGGCACGTAGGCGAGAATTGGCGGCAACTCCTCCGACGACATGAACGTCATTAACAGAAGAATGGCGTTCTAAAGCCATCTGCAAGCGACTCACAAGATGGTTGCAAATGGCAAGTTGATAACTCGCTGCAACCGAAGGGAGATCGGCACGTGTGCCAAGATCTCGTAGTACGTACTTGAGAGACGTCTTAAGACCAGAGAAGCTGAAATCAAGACTGTGTGATCGCTCAAGAGGAGACGGAAATGCATATGCATCCTCGTCGCCAGACAGTGAGAATTGAGCGAGTGAAGGTCCGCCAGGATAGGGGAGTCCGAGGAGCGTTGCGCCCTTGTCGAAAGCCTCGCCTGCGGCGTCATCGAGTGTGCTGCCTAAGAGTGTATTGTCGCAATGACTGGCGCGAAGCCAGAGATCGGTATGACCTCCCGAGACTGAGAGCGTCAGGGCAGGGAAGCGAGGAGGAGAAGCGTCCAGAGCATCGCAAAGCCAAGGAGAAGAGAGGTGTCCATGCGTATGGTGGACTGCGATGAGAGGAATCGCGAATACTTCCGAGAGCACTCTCGCAGTCACAGTACCGACGAGAAGTGAGCCAAGGAGTCCCGGCCCTCTCGTCACTGCGATGAGATCAATATCGCGCATGTCTATAGATGCCGCCTTGAGCGCCCGAGAAAGAACAGGTATCACAGCGCTCACCTGTGCTCTTGCTGCATACTCGGGTATCACACCTCCCTTTTTTTCAAATTCGGCGAGCGAACTCACAGTTTCACAGCTGAGTACTGTTCTACCATCTTCCACTAGAGCGACCGATGTTTCATCGCACGATGTTTCTAGCCCGAGTACAATCATGCATTCATAGTAGCGGACTACGCTCAGCGTGTGCAGACAATGCTATCATGCGTCTATGATTCACTTCTTTCCGAGTCGGCCTGTTGCAATCAGCATCTTTGGCCTAGATATCCACTGGTACGGTATTATGTACGCTCTTGCGCTCATAATCGGAGTGATGCTACTTCCAACACTCCAAAAACTGAGAGGTATATCATTATCCAAAAAGCAGAGTAATGATCTTGTAACATGCGTGTTCCTCGGCGTACTTCTTGGAGGAAGACTGGGGTACGTGCTCTTGTACGAAGCATCGTATTTCATGCAGCATCCTTTAGAAATAGTGATGGTATGGCATGGCGGAATGTCGTCCCACGGAGGAATCATCGGTGTTCTCTGTGCATTGCTGCTATTCTGCCACTATAATCGTCTGAGCATTCTCGCAATCGCAGATATTCTCACTGTGCCGATAGCGATCGGACTCGCGCTCGGCAGAGGAGGAAATTTCATCAACGGAGAGCTATACGGCACTCTTTCTTCTCAGTGGTGGGCAATGTCATTCCCTGGCGTGGAAGGATTGAGGCATCCAACCCAATTGTATGCAGTGTGCAAAGATCTCCTCATAGCATCTGTGTGCGCACTGGTGCTTGCAAAAACGTCATACGAGAGCGCCGTCAAGAGAGTGAAGCCTGGGTATGTCATCGCGATTTTTCTCATCTTGTACGGAATATTTCGCAGTATTGTCGAACACTTCAGAGAACAGCCCTTTGGTTTCATTCACGTCGGAGCGATACCCATCAGCTGGGGACAGCTCTACACAGTGCCTGTACTGCTCGCTGGAGTTGGATTGCTTGCGTTCGTACGTCTGAGGAGGAGCTGAGCATCAATTGCTCGCTCAACAAGTTCTTTCTCATGCCACGGTATTTGACCACTCGCTGTCATCATCGTGATGTCAGCGCCTTTTCCGCAAAAAATCACACTGTCTCCGGTTCTGGCTAGCGAGAGAGCGAGTGTTATTGCATCCATTCTATCGGAGACGCGGATGCAGTACCGATCGGGTGGGTGTGGGTCCGCTTTGAAGTCATGTTCAGATTGATAGCGCATCATGTCCGTTACGCCGGAAATCACTTCATCTATAATTTTTTCTGGATCTTCCGTGTAAGGATCTTCATTAGTGACTATCACAATATCTGCCTTTCGTGAGCAAATGGCGCCGACAAGCGGTCGCTTTTCAGGCATTCTATCTCCGCAGCTGCCGGTGACTACAATGAGTCTTCCCCCCTCTGACAAAGACCCTCTCAGCGAATCTAGAGTGCGTTCGTATGCGACTGGAGTGACGGTAAAATCCACAAAGACATGAAATGTTTGACCTCTATCGATGCGCTCCATTCTCCCAGAAGGAGCAATAAATGTCGTGAGAGATTGAACCGACGAGGAAACGGGAATCCCGAGAGCGCTAGTGCAGCAGATTGCGCAGAGAGCGTTTGAAAGATTAAATGTTCCTGAAATAGGTAGCGACAGATGATACTCTACATTGTCGTATGTGAGTGTCGCAGATACGGCAGATCCGAGGCTCTGTATTCTCGAAAGTTGGACACTGGGAGAGTATGCGATTGTTGATGCAGAAGGAATTCGAGAGAAACAGTCGTACGAAACATCGTCTGCATTGATCACTTTTGTGCCCTGTTTGCGTAATGCTTGAAACAGTAAACTTTTAGCGCGTATGTATTCTTTCATTGTTCCGTGATAATCGAGGTGTTCCATCGTAACGTTCGTCACTCCCGCGACAGTGATGGATATGCCTGCAAGGCGACCTTGCAAAAGCCCGTGTGAAGACGCTTCTAAGACCACATGCTCGCACTTCGAACGTGCTACTTTACGAAGAAATCGTTGGATATCACTCGCGCTGAGAGAGGTTTTTTGTGTCGCATTCGGCACTCGCGTTCCGTCTATGTCGAGATACGCAGTAGAAGCAGCGGCGACCTTTTTTCCGCATGAACGCAAGATGTGCGTAATCATCGATACCGTGGTCGTTTTGCCGTCAGTACCCGTTATTGCCGTCACGGTGAGCGTTCTCGCAGGATACCCTGCTAGAAATGCTGCAAGATGACCTCGCAATCTATGATACGTAAGCCTAAGAATATGCGTATGGCCAATGAATGACTTCAGTGACTTCATACTACGGCAATAGGAGAGTTCGAATGGATGACACATCTTGTTGAATGGCACTCATGAGAGACGCTGGCGAATCAAAGTGCTGAACATCGCGAATGCGAGATACAACATCAACGTTCAGAGACGCTGGCGAAGTAGCGATCGTGCGATCAATGAGATGCACTTCAAGCGAGACACTGTCGCCAAAGACGAGGCGAGGACCATAGTGAAGGGCGCCGAGTAATTTCTCCGTACTACCGTCAAACGTGACGAAGCAAGCGTATACGCCATGAGAGAGCGCTCGAGGTGCAGCATCCAAAGCAAGATTCAGCGTGGGAGCATTGAGAGTTTTCCCTCTGCCCGCTCCGGGGACAACAGTTGCAGTGAAGGAAATAGTGTTCACGCTCTAGCGAAGGATGAATGTATATGCCCATGCGCCGAGAACACTGCCGATGATCGGCCCAAGAACGTATGACAGCGACAGCGAGCCGATACCCAGTGCAACGGCAGGATTGAGAACACCGTTTGAGCCAGTTGATGCAATGAGAATGCCTAGCAATAGTGATGTTCCGATGACAAGGCCAGAGGCGGTGTCATGCACCTTTCCATGAACAACTGAAGAGACGCCAAACATGAGGAAGAATGCCCCCAGAGCTTCAAGTGAGAAGATAGCGAGAGAATCTGCTGGGATTACTGCGGGAGTAACTTTCCAAAGCTGTGTTACAAGGAGCAGCGCGAGTGCTCCTCCCAACAATTGCGACACGATGTAATAGGCCGCATGGAGCGGTGATAGTTTTTTTATGCTTAATAAGCCGATTGTGACTGCAGGATTGATGTGAGCACCGCTCACAGGACCGATAGTGTAGACGAAACATCCGACCGTGAGTGCTGCAATAACAGGAGTAGCAAGCGGTACTGCGAACGCAATGGAGAGGCACACGAGGAGAGTGAGCGTAAAAGCGCCGAGTAACTCAGCTGCACAAACTTTAAGAGGAAACATAGGTAAGTGGGGAAAGTAAGCTAACGATACCATATCGCATGAAAAATAAAGATACCTATGATATAATTGGTGAAGAATTTGAAGAATGTATTAAAGACCGCAGGAGTGGTAGGAGGACTTTCTGCCGCTGGCCTTCTAGGTGGATATGCCCTCTACCATGGAGGGCTGATAGTGGGTGCAGGAGTTTTGGGGAAGCACTTAGGGGTCGTAGGGAGCTATCTAGCGTCAGGATCGACCGCACTGATATCGAGACTTTCATTACTGAAAGCAAGGTCATAGTTCTCACTCACTGGCGGAGAGGGAGGGATTCGAACCCTCGAACCCATTGCTGGATTAACGGTTTTCAAGACCGTCGCCATAGACCACTCGGCCACCTCTCCATGCGGAAATTGTACCCCCATACACACTTTCTCGTACAATGAATTTAACTATTCTTGCACATAGTGTAGATTGAACGTCATGAAGTCATCTGCCAAAGTAAGCATTCTGCAGGAGATGCATGCACGTGAAGAAGGTCTTACTGATGAAGAAGTTCTGCAGCACAGAGCGACATGTGGATACAATGAAATTCCCAAAAAACAAAAATCAGCCTTCAAGCAGTTTCTGAAGCAATTCAACAACACAATGGTTTTTATTCTGCTCGGCGCCACTCTTGTTTCGTTAGCAGCGCCTCTCTTGCGAGGGGAAATGATACACAGCGATGAAATCGTAAATGTTGTAGCAATACTCTCTATTGTGTTTCTCAATGCAATACTTGGCTTTGTGCAAGAGGGAAAAGCAGAGAGAGCTATTGAAATGCTCAGTCAGCTGAGTGCGCCACAAGTGAGAGTGCGAAGAAATGGCGCCGTTGCAGTCATCCCTGCGAGAGAATTGGTGGTGGGAGACACGATGCTGATCGAAGGAGGCGATAAGATTTCAGCCGATGCCATCATCACAGAAAGTTCATCGCTGATGGTTGATCAATCAAGTCTTACAGGTGAATCTGTAGCAGAAGCGAAGAAAGTATGTACTCCTGAAGAGAGGTCTTCTGGAGTTGGAACCGTGTTTGCAGGCACGATCGTGACACTTGGATCTGGTGAAGCCATCGTATCTGCCATCGCTCTTAACACTGAAATTGGGAAGGTTGCTTCGCTTGTGATGTCCACGGAATCGCCAAAGACTCCACTTCAAAAAAAATTAGAAGCAATGAGCGGAAAGATTGGATTGCTGGTAGTCGGTATCTGCATAGTAGTCTTTGGCATTGGCATCGTAAAAAGCATTAATCCGATGGCAATGCTGTTCACAGCTGTCAGCTTAGCAGTGGCGGCTGTACCAGAAGGGCTACCTGCTGTGGTAACTATATGTCTTGCGATAGGCGTTCAACGCATGTACAAAAAAAATGCGCTCGTGAGGAGGCTGGACGCAATCGAAACACTTGGGAGCATAACGATAATCTGCGCCGATAAGACAGGAACAATGACACAAAATAGCATGACGGTAGTAGAGGAATGGGTGAGAAACGACAGTGAACGTACACTGCTTGCTCAGATCATGGCTTCGTGCAATCGTGCGCAGGAGCCAAATATTGGCGACCCTACGGAAGTGGCGCTGCTCCGCTATGCAAAAGAAAAGATGGCAGAACGATTCCGTATAGAATCAGAACCTGTGCCATTCACTTCGGAGGAGAAATACATGATCACGACACACGAAATAGACGGACACATCGTGTCCTTTGCGAAAGGCGCACCGGAGGTGATAGAACGCCTCTGCAGTGACACATCACAGGAAATCTCATCACAAAATGAACGTATGGCCAAACAGGGGATGAGAGTACTTGCCGGCGCCATAGATAGGGGGAATGGATTTGAATGTATAGGACTAATGGGCATGGTGGATCCGCCGAGGGAAGGAGTGAAAGACGCAATAGCACGTGCCCGTAACGCAGGCATACGAACGATCATGATCACCGGAGATAACCCCCTCACTGCAGCAAATATTGCTGCTGAAGTAGGCATAGAAACTGAGAGAGTAATCGTAGGAAAAGAGCTCGATACGATGAGCACTGAAGAGCTGTCGCAGGAACTCAGCGTTGTTTCGGTATTTGCGCGCGTGCTGCCCATTCACAAAGTTACCATCCTCGAAACTCTTCAGTCGATGGGTCACATCGTGGCTATGAGCGGTGATGGCGTAAACGATGCCCCAGCCCTCAAGAGAGCGCATGTTGGCATTGCGATGGGCAATAAAGGAACGGATATCGCTCGGGAATCGGCGGCTATGGTGCTCGTCGATGATAACTATCGAACAATAGTGTCGGCTATCGAAGAAGGAAGGCGGATATACGAAAATATTCGTACATTTGTTCTGTTTCTTTTAAGAACGAATATTGGAGAAGTACTGATGATCGTCGGTGCACTTCTCGTAAACCTTCCTCTCCCGCTGCTGCCTCTCCATATTCTGTGGGTAAACCTTGTGACTGATAGCTTTCCTGCCCTAGCGCTTGCAGCTGAAAAAGGGAAACAGGGCATAATGAACCGACCTCCCCGTCTGCCGACCGAAAGCATCCTCTCTGGGCAATTGTTGCTGACAGTCGTCGCAGGACTTCTCAATGCCGGCTGCGTGCTGATCGTCTTTGCACTGTTGCTTCAAGCGCACCCTGAGAATGAGTCTCTGGCACGCAGCGCTGCACTGACGGTCACCGTACTGTTTCAGTGTTACATGGCATTCTCTACACGCGTGAAAACGAGTGTCTTTTTGCGTTCTCCTCTTGAAAATCCTTGGCTTATTTTCGCAGTCATAGGATCACTCATTGTCCACGTCATCATGCTTGAGTCCCCACTAAACAGAGTGTTGTTTACCGTATCACTTCCGCTCTATGTGTGGCTGTGGAGCGTTGCTGCGGCGACGATTGGATGCATTCTTTTCGAATGCGTAAAAAGCGCATCGCTGTTTCTCACAGCGAAAGAACGGTAACAGAATTGTCTGGCGGAGAGGGAGGGATTCGAACCCTCGAGGCTTTTAAGGGCCTGCCACGTTAGCAGTGTGGTGCTTTCGACCGCTCAGCCACCTCTCCGTACACTGGATTATACGTGATGATACGCCTGTGTCACTCTCAGTTGGTCATTCTGGCACTGAGAGCCCTAGTTGCGAAACGCCGTTAATAGTCTGCACCATCAGTGCGCCTTCCTCAAATTGATACGTATCTATGAGCAATGACAGTAGTTCATTTGACACCAAAATGCACCCCATGCTCACGTACCTCTCATGAGGAGGCATCGAAAGAATGGTGTCGATGTTGCTCGTTGCATGAATGCCGTACGGAGTCGATTGTCCTTCGCTATCATAGAGACGAAGGAATGATCCAGTTTTACCGAATGTTATTCTGTCTCCTTTTATGTGGAGTGATTTGACTTCCCACTGTTTTTCGGGAGTGGTCGCGTCATAGACACGTCCTATGTATCTCACGATAGAGCGGCGACCACTCCCTACGTCAAATGCAAGCATGGGGAACCCTTTATTTGTCTCTCGAAGGCCAATTAAATAGCCTCTGTTCGATTGAGTATCGGCAATAAAGAGCGATGGCTGCACTTCCCAATGCTCACGAGATTCTTGGTAAAGCGGTGCGCCGTTCATGTATGGAAATACCTTTGCCGAAAGGGACAGAGGCACAGTCCAAAGAGCGATCGACGCTAAGCCAATACGAATACAATGAGGCAACAAGTCGCCTATACTACCTATTATTGATTTTGTGTCAATAATGTTTCGTAAAAGTATTCAGTGCAGAATTGTTTTGCGTGTACGCTAACTGTATGAATATTGGCATTATTACGTACGACTACGATCCGCCTATAGGAGGCTTAGGACGGAGTGTGAAACGCGTCACGAATATGCTCAAAAAAATCGCTCCTCGAGATCGGTTTGTCGTTATCGCGCCCAGTCCACAGGGCAGAGACGTTCACACATTCGCACCCATGACGCGTTTGATGAGGGGGGGATGCCCGCTGTTTTCTCTGGCGTTACACGTACACATCAATATTCTCATAAAACGATATTCTCTCGAGAGGATCATCGTCCACAGTGGCTCTGGGGGCGCATTCCTTCTCGTAAAGCCACGCTCACCCTTGATCGTCATTTCGCATCATTCATACAGACAGGAGGCGTCATACGTTTTTCGAGCAAAGAGAATCAAGAGGTGGTGGAAGAGGTGCATGGCGATGCTCGAGCGAAGGACGTACAGCATAGCCGATGCCATCATCTGCGTCTCGAATGACACTAAAGAAGAGCTCATACAACACTACGCAGTGCCCGCACACAAAATTCAAGTCGTAGAAAACAGCATTGATAGCAAGTGGTTTGAGCGTGGAGAAAATGTGATCAAACAGAAGCGTACCCTCTTCTATTTCGGCAGGATTGAGGAGAGGAAAGGAATCTGGGTGCTGCTCGATGCATTTGTAGCTGTACACAGAACACACCCAGAGGTGCGTCTGAGGCTCATAGGAAACAATCTAGCGGGTGATGCACTGCAAGCTTTCATACACAGGCAGGGCATAGCATCTGTCGTGGACATCGTAGAACACCTCGAAGATTCTGCATTTAAGAAGGAAATGCGCTCTGCAGAAATTATCGTGATACCGTCTCTTGTAGAAGGGTTTGGACTGACTGCGGCGGAAGCAATGGCCTGCGGCGCACTTGTGATAGTAAGCAATTGCGCAGGACTGAGGCACGTAATCACGCACGAGAAAACCGGACTCCATTTTGAAAGTGGTAATAGTGCGAGTTGCGCAGATGCCATTCTGCGCGCAATTCAATCTGGAGAAAACGGAAACAAGTGGAGGGCGAACGCAGCGGAAGAAGCTGCTACACGGTTTACAGAAGAGAGGCAGGCGAGAGAAGTAATGGCAGTTATTGGAAATTGCTCTCGTAATAGTATCTGAATCTATCTTGAAAGAAGATCAAGAGCATTGATTTGCTGATCTACGAGCGAAATTGTATGATTTTTTAGATCAGCAACCGACCATTTCGTCTGTTCATGTTCCATCATCAACCGGTCCTTCTCAGCACCGTTCTCGATCTACTCAAGCCTTCACCTGGAAACAGAGTGCTCGATGTCACTGTTGGGCTCGGGGGTCACAGCAGTTCACTTGCCGATGCGATCGGCGCTCATGGCACGCTGATTTGTCTCGATGCTGACGAAGAAAACTTGAACATTGCTCAGCAACGTCTCTCATCGAAATCAGCTCGAACGATCTTCATTCACTCAAACTTTTCGTGTGTGCCTCACTGCCTCCCTCGTGAAGAGAGAGCATTTGATTGCATTCTTGCAGATCTCGGGCTCAGCTCACCTCACTTAGACGATAGTAAGAGAGGATTTAGCTTTAAAGGTCACGCCCTCCTCGATATGCGATACGATCGCACAGGCGGACGAACTGCAGCAGATGTGCTCAATGAATCTACAGAAGCACAGCTACGCTCCATATTGAGAACATACGGAGAGCTCTCGCATGTACACGCAATTATCAACGCAATAGTGAAACGAAGAAAGTCAACACCGTTTCAATTGGCGGAAGACTTGGTGGCAGTCGCAAGCGAATGCTTTGGCTATCGTACGGCAAAGCTCTTGCCACAATTATTTCAGGCGCTTCGCATTGCAGTGAATGATGAGCTCGCCTCACTTGAGGCATTTCTTGTTCACGCACCGTTGCTCCTCTCGCTGCATGGGAGGCTGTGCATTATTTCCTACCATTCCTTGGAGGATAGGCTCGTCAAGCACGCATTTGCCGCACTCAGCTCAGTTCAAAAGCATCCTGTGACAGGCGCAGCGGTCACGACTGCAGAGTACAATGTCATCACAAAAAAGTCCGTCTGTCCGACTCCTGAGGAAATCGAGAACAACCCGCGCGCGCGATCTGCCCGCTTACGTGTCATCGAACGAGTCTCTCTGTAACGACCATGCGTCAAACAGCACCTTTTACATCACTGCCAACCCGCAGAAGCTCTCTAGGAGCTCAGATGCTGAGCAGCACAACACTGCTCCTATTTACTATAGGGACGCTCATTATCGGTCTGGCTCTGCTCATACTGTTTCATCAGAATACGAATGCCACGAAGGGGTATACGCTCCGCTCGCTCGAGGTCACTCGCAGCCAGCTGCTCATTCAAGATGAAACATTAAACACGGAAATTGCCAATGCGCAGTCTCTTGCCACTCTGCAGACAGATCCATCAGTCAAATCCATGATAAAACCAGTAAAGCCAGTGTACGTAAGCACAGAACGGTCTGTGGCGTATGTGGGTGCTACGCCTCGTCAATAAGCCTTACCTGAACAGTCATCACTTTCTCCTTTTCAAAGAGCGAATCGGAGACGAGAACAATCTTCTGCTTCTTCTTAAGAATCAACTTCTGACGAAGAAACTTCATTGCGCTCTTCACCGTGACATTGGGATCTGCATGGAATGGAATGTGATACGGATCTACTCCCCACAGAAGCTGTAACTTTCGCTGTACCTGTGCCGTATCGGTTATGACAATGATTGGCACGGGAGGCCGACATCGGCTCACAGCCTTTGCCGTAGTGCCTGTGCGCGAGAAGACGACGAGAGCATCAGCGGAAATGTTTCTTGCTAGCACACTCGCTGAAAGCGCCTGTTGGAGCTTGTCATCGCCTCGCTTTCCGAGTGAGAGGTCGTGCTGTTGCATTTCAACCATGAAATCCAATTCATCGACTTTTTCACACTTATCCAGAACCTTACTCATCGCTTCGATCGCCTTAAAAGGAAAGAGGCCACCGGCAGTTTCACCAGAAAGCATTGTTGCGTCCGTCTGACTCATGGCTGCATGTGCAATGTCTGTCACTTCGGCTCTCGTAGGAGTGGGGAGGTGAATCATGCTCTCGAGCATGTGTGTGGCGACGATGACTGGCTTTCCTTTCATCCGGCACTTGCTGACGATGTCATCTTGTATACCTGGAACGAGCTCGAAAGGAATTTCTGCGCCGAGATCTCCTCTCGCGACCATGATGCCATCAGATTCTTCAATAATTTCGTCTATGTTTTCTACTGCCTTCTCAGTTTCGATTTTGGCAATGATATCAGCATGCCCTCTGTTCTTTTTTAGAAAGGCGCGCAATTCTCGAATATCACTTGCTGTGCGAACAAACGATACGGCAATGAAATCGACATCATGCTTGATGCCGAATTCGATGTCGCTCCAGTCTTTGTCTGTAAACGAAGGAAGGCTGATATTAGCACCAGGAAGATTGATATGTCTGCGAGAGCTTACAGATCCGGATTCTAGCGCGCGAGCAACAACTGTCTTACCCTTTATAGAGAGAACCGTACACTCAATAGTGCCGTTATCAATGACAATTGACCGTGCGTCTGCTGCATCTTTCGCAAACTTATCGTAATTAACAGTTATGACAGGGCCTTTCTCTTTTCCTGTGGGATGTGCGGTGAAAAGAACAGTGTCGCCGCGTGTAATGACAACAGGTGTGTTGACATCTCCGGTACGTATCTCTGGGCCTTTCGTATCTAACATAATCGCAATGCGACTGTTTCCAGAAGCATTGAATGCTTGAATTTGTTTAATTTCTGCCAAATGGGACTCGTGAGAGCCATGGGAGAAATTTAATCGAGCGACATTCACTCCAGAAGTAGCATACTTTTTAAAATCGGCGGGAGATGAAACGGCAGGGCCTACCGTAGCGACAATTTTTGTGAACCTCATGTGGGGGAGAGAAGAATAAATCTCGACGATTCTACACAACAAATGTTCTCTGCACCAGACCGCTACTTCGCAGTTTGAACCATCCAATACGTGCGAGGACAATTGACGCAGTGAAGATCCCAGAGTGGAAACACCGCAAGTCGTGTGAGTGCAGTATTCGAAATCGGTGTGTAGTACGTGAGAGGGCGATAGAGAGTGAATGAGATGAATATCGCCACAGCCAAAACGGTACAGAACCCTGCGCGGTGTTTTGCGTGAATTTTATAGGTACGAACCGCATGAATATTTTCTAAGACAATTGCAAAAAGTATGAAGGTGAATATGAGCGCCGTGAAGTAGTGGTACAAATACATGACGCGATCGAGCCTGCTGATTGCAATCATGTACGCCACGTACATGCCGAAGAACGTGTAGAGAAGGAGAGAGTGTGAAAATGGTTTTTTGAGAGGAAAGAAAAGTGTGGCAATTATCATCGAGGCCGCAAGAATTACTGCGACAAGGCCTGTAAGCCACACCACTGGATTAACCTGAAGATACAAATAGCGGTATACCTCTGCGCCAGATGAATGCCAACGGTAGTTGATGGACTTTGCTCCAAACGGCCAGAAGAAAAAGGGGCTTCCATTTTCATCCGCCTTACACATGTCCAATGGAGGAACTCCTCTATTGTAGTGAGAGACGTACTTCAGAGAGTCTCGAAGCATGATCGGAAACGCAGCAATTGTCCCTGTCGCCTTCTGTGCGAGCAGTTGTTTGTAGGGTTCCGACGCTTGATAGTACCCCTCATTGTTCAACTTTGGATTTACGTTGGTGGCAAGGGAAAAGTGAACGTACCACACGCCACAGAAACTCATGAAAAATCCAAGAAAAGCTAGTGCAAGACCGTGCGTCAACTGTCGGCTTTGTTTGTAAAACAGAACGACAAGTGGAATGAACAGAAGAATCATAATGAGCCCCAGTACTTTCGTCGTCATCACGAGACCAAATGTCAGCCCCAAAAAAAAGAATGACGGCAAGACTATGGTGATTGCGTCTTTGTTTCGTATGATGAAGAGGAAAATCGCGATCATCAACACGCTAAAGAAGAGGAGTGTGGAATCGATCATTGCTCCTCGTGAATGAACAATGAGAGCGTTATCAAAAATATATAAGAATGAAAGAAGAGCAGATATTTTTGGATTCTTGTTGATAAGAAAGAAAATGAAAAAAAGCAGAGGCGCAGTCAGCCATCCGAAAAGTGAAGGAAACAGCCTGTACCCTGCAAAGGAAAATGAGGAAGGGAAATTGGCATAATCAGTGTCTAAAAATTGAGAATTCTGCGCATTGCCTTTGATCAGATGTTCGCCGAGTGCAATGAGCAGCTTTCCGAGCGGCGGATGCTGCTCCATAAAAAATTCAGAATTGAGATACTTCTGAGCGCTGGCTACATGGTACGGTTCGTCCCAAAAGGCGTAGGGAGGAGATTGGTAATTATGAAAGTATGTGAAAAACGATGCAGCAATCACGAAGAAAAGGTATGTCCAAAAGTAAGTGCTATTCTCAGTAGATTTGGTACTCATGGCGCGTATTGTACTCGATAGAGATTCTCCTGCCGAGGTATATATAAAAAATTGCGAAGAGTGCAATTGGCAAAGCTATCTGACACTGCTACAGTAACGCACAATGCAGATTCATTCTGTCATTCAACGAGCAAGCATTGGAGTACTGCTCGGTGGTATTATTGGCATTGTTGCCTTCAGCGCAACACGGTATCAATGGAGCACGCCCTTTCAAGGAGCACTGAGTGTTAGCTATAGCTGCAACCCCGAAGGTCCGAGCTGCTCAGATGTCCCTGTGCCCTGTAACCCTCTTGTGGAAGCATGCTTTCCTACACTTGCTGCCTGCATGAGTGGATGCACGAAGCCCATTTTCTGCTGCAAGAATTGGCAGTCTCAAACCGCCGTGTGTAACAGTGGCGTCCTCGATATGGAGAATGTGATAAGGTGTGATGGTGAACCTCCGCCGTTTTACACGCGTTCTGAGTGTAATGCGTGGTGCCTGCCTCCTAGCGCCACTTCATCGAGCGTAGCGTCAAGCCTGGCATCAAGCCTGGCATCAAGCACACAAGCGCAGCAAGGCTTTTGCTGCAACACAAAAGATGGACAATGTTCCGAACTTAAATAATGCTGAAATTTTCCCTTCTTCATCGCTGGCAAGTGCTCTCATTCGGCTTTCTATCATTATTTCTCCTATTCATATTCTTAGGCTACTACCAATTATCCGCACCCAATGAGAGTGACCTAAAGGCGGGGCTCGGGGGTCCAGGTGATATAACTATAGACCAAATCTGCCCTCCTGAGCGCAGGAATTCTATAGGTGAATGTACGTGTCGAAATGCTGATCAATTTCCTCCGCCATGTTCCTCGCCAAATCCAGCTAACTGTGGTTGCTACGCCGATGTAACGCCTGACATGTGTGCGTGTGCTATTCAACCCGATGGTACTAGAATTTGCACACTTCTTCCCGTCTGCGACGATGCTAATACAGGACCAGGCGGCTCAGGGGGAGGAGCGGCGGGAGGAACTGCAGGCGGAGGCACGCCTGGAGGCGGAGCAGGAGGAGGTGCAACTACAGGCGGAGGCACAGGAGGAGGGACTGCTGGTGATACTGGCGGAGGAGGCACAGGCACAGGTGGAGGCGGAACAAGTGATGGGGGAACATCTTCTCAGGCGTCAGCAGGAGCAAGCAGCACAGCAAGCAGTGGCAGCAGTGGCGGAGGAACATCTCCCCCTCCTGCCTCGTCAGCTGCATCATCACTCACGTCTTCAGCATCTTCTTCTGCTTGTCCTGGGCCAAACACACCGCCAGGTACTGAACCCTGTGGCATATGGACTCAGCCTGGCATGGTGTGTCCTGACTTTTTTTACTGCACGATTCCCAGCAGCAGCTGGCCTTCGTCGACTGTTTCTTCTGCAACATCTACAGCCTCATCGGACGGATCTTCTGTAATAGATGGATGTAAAGTGAGCCGTGAAGAGTTACAACGCTGTCAGGATGCTCATCCCGGATGTGCTGTATATATGACGTGTGATGGCTCTAAACAGTGCATTGTTCTCACTTGCCTTTCATCCAGTGCTTCGTCTCAGAGTTGTGGAGGATGGTATCCAACTACTGGTGGAGGAGCTATGAGTTGTCCGTCTTCGACTTCGGCGAGTACTGACAGTTCCAGTGGGGGCACGTCTGGCGGGTCTTCAACCTCGAGTGCTACAAATCCGCCTTCCTCGTCATCGGCTCAAACTGACACATCAAGCAGTTCTTCCTCTTCTGCAGTTGGATCTTCAGGATCGAATGGCAGCTCATCGAGCACAAGCTCTGCAAGTGCGTCTTCATCAAGTCAATCCGGACAAGGATCCAATGCTTCGGGAAGTGGTGGGAGTGGTGGAGGAGGAAGTAACGGATCTCAATCAAACATTCGTTGTCCTACAGGTTCATATTTTGTGCCTGGCACGAAGAAAGACTGTGAAGCTATATGCAAAATTGACTTATCTTCTTCTTCATCATCTACAGCAACAAACAATTCTTCATCATCTCGGCATATAGACACTTCTTCAAGCTCACGCTCAAGTTCACTTTCCTCCTCTCGCTCGTCTACTGCTTCAGTAGCCTCCTCTACCTCGTCGAGTACTAGCATCCTCGCTTCCTCGCGTTCCTCAAGCGGTTGCACATACGATTACCAGTGTCCCATTGGGGAAATATGTAAAAATGGGACTTGTCAAATCCGTTCCAGCTCTTCTTCTTCACGATCAACTGTGCTTGTGAGCAGTGTGAGATCTTCAATCGGACTGGTGTCATCCGTACGGTCCTGCTCATCGAACAGTCAGTGTCCTCTTGGGTTCGCTTGTCTTAATGGAGCGTGCGGAACTGCCGTGAAATTATCGTGCACACAACATTCGCAGTGTCCGTCTCTTCTCTGCATTGGAGGACTCTGCGTCAATTGCTCGAGCAATAAAGACTGCGCGAGTGGTCTTTGCATCAATCCAGGAATCAATGGCATTTGCGCGCAGTGCACAAAAAATGAGCAATGCGTAAGCAATCTTTGTGTAAATAACAAGTGTGTTTCGTGCTCGTCTGATAGTCAGTGCATGGCGGGCGAGTCTTGCATTTCAGGAACATGTACGACAGTCGCTCACTACTGCGGAGACAACAATCTCGACCCGGGTGAACAGTGTGACGATGGCAACACACAATCAGGCGATGGCTGTGCGAGCACTTGCCAAACGGAAATAATTGCAGGATGTGGCAATGGGACTCTTGGCGCAGGAGAGGAGTGTGATGACGGCAACGTGAGAGATGGCGATGGCTGTAGCAGGCTGTGCAAACTTGAATTCGGACAGTGTGGAGATGGCATCCTTCAAATTGCTCACGGAGAACAGTGCGACGATGGGCTCGGAAACGGTAACGAAAACGCAACATGTTCAGACACCTGCAGCATCATCCCCTCAGATCACTGCGGTAACGGTGCTGTCGAACAAGAATACGGAGAGCTCTGCGATACAGGAGATCTGAATTCCAACACTCAACCTTCAGCGTGCAGAGCAAACTGTGTGTTCCCTCGTTGTGGCGACAATGTTCGAGATTACAATGAAGAATGCGATGACGGAAATCTGCTTGCGCGAGACGGCTGCTCCGATCTCTGCCAAGTGGAGTTTAAGGCTGCTCCTCTGACGACATCTGATGAAAGTAACTCTTCGGGAAACATCTACACTGGTCCAGTCCCTTCTCCTGCTCGCACTTCCACGGGTCCTGGGCTTGTCATCTTCCTCGCCTCGGGTGCAGCGGCAGGAATTGGTCTCGTCCGAAGACGGCTGAGAAATACGAAAGACTAAATGGTGCCCTGGACAGGAGTCGAACCTGTGACCTCGACCTTAGAAGGGTCTTGCTCTATCCAGCTGAGCTACCAGGGCGCACATGCAAGTATAGAGAAACAGCGAGCGAGAGCAATGTCCCGCTCGCTGGAGGTTTTAGAAGATTAATAATCACCAGCAGAAACTATTTCCGCTCCATTTCGAGTTGTAAGTGCTACAAATACACCTAAGTTAACTGTATTTCTAACAAAGCGGACACTCCCATCGGCCAATGCAACATTCACGCCATTTGGATGATTACTGGAAGGACTGTGATCAGCATCTAATATATTCCCTGTAGCACCAGCAACATATGTTGTTGAAAGCTGATTTGGTGCATTTGAAATTTCAATCGCAGTGTCCAAAATTCCCCGACGAGGGTCATTTGCGCCTGCCCAATATGCAAAACCTCTGTTTCCATTTTCCATTTCCCAATAATCACTGGGGTTGGCGTACACAATGTGAACTCTTTCCATTTTGTTTTCAGGCCCCGGTTTCATTTCAGTAAGAATGACAGTATTTGACGTGCCGTCTGTCACTGAAGAAACACGTACAGGAGTACCTGTGAAATTCACCATTGCGTTAGGATTATTTAAGTTACCGGAGAACATGCTGGTTGATACGGAGGGAGTAGGGCCTCCTGGCCATTCATATGAAACTTTGGGGGCAGAAGGACATACAAATGTATTAATTGGTGATATAAATGATGTTCTAGCAATGCTTGCCCATCCTAACGGATAATCTCCTCCACAATGAGTTAAGCCATCCAATTGTTCAGCCAATGCGCCTTGAGCTGGTGAAACGTATTGAATAATTTCAACTGATGGGTTTGCCGCAACAAAAGTTTCGGTTACTCCAAAACGCCTACACTGATAAGGCCAATAATTTGGATACACAGTATTTGTACCTTCATACATATTGCACGCAATCGCTAGCTGTTTAAAATTATTCTGACATGCTGCACGCCTCGCAGCTTCTCGGGCTCCTTGCACTGCAGGAAGAAGTAATCCTATGAGGACAGCGATAATGCTAATGGCTACAAGAAGCTCGACGAGTGTGAGGCCTTTAGGTTGCGTTAACATTCCTTGTACATCTTGAAAATCTCTATTACTCGAAATTTCTGGATATAGTTGTTTTAGCTCTTGAAGGCTGCCTCTTAAGACATCTGAGGCTTCCGATACATTCACCTCACTTGAATTTGCAGTTACATTGATTACTAAATTTTGTAATAAATTAGACATTTTTTCAAATTGATCCAAGGCTTCGGGTGGAAAAGTAGCGGTAGCCAATACAACAGAAGAATATGTTTCATCTTGTAAAGAAGTAACAGATTGAAAAGTGGAATCCTGAGCAGTTGACGTGAATTCTTGTTGATTAAATGAATCGATAGTATTAGTGCTCATAAAAAATAAAAATGAAATAAAATTGCCTGCTACATGCTTGGCAGACACATAAACGCACACGATAGTAGAAATCTTACAAATAGATGAGGCAACCGCATTGAACTGCCATGTCAGCCTGCTACACTTTCTTCACTTTCCTCCACTCACTATGACCTACGACATCGAGCTTCGGCCATCATACTCCGTCCTTCGCTGTGTGCTCTCAGCCTCAGAAGAAATTCGGGCAGAATCGGGCGCAATGCTCGCTATGGATGCCTCAGTATCTATCGAAGGCAAAATGCAGGGAGGGCTACTGCAGGGCCTTAAGCGTGCGTTTCTCACGAATGAGAGCTTTTTTGTAACAACTATTACAGCCAATGAATCCGATTCTGAAGTGATACTTGCGCCGAGAGCACCGGGCGACATTGAGATTATCGAGCTTACAGATGAAGAGTACATCGTACAGGGAGGCTCGTTTCTCGCATCAAATGGAGCAATTGAAACAAATGCAAAATTTGCAGGATGGAAAGGATTTGTGGGCGGCGAAGGGCTATTCATGATCAAAGTCTCCGGTACTGGCACGGTATTCCTCTCCAGTTTTGGAGGCATTCTGAGAAAAGAAATCCCCGCCGGGAAGAGTTTCATCGTCGATAACGGGCATGTCGTCGCTTTTTCTTCAGACATTGAATACACCATAAGTCAAGTAGGGAAGGGATTCTCGTCAATCACGACGGGTGAGGGTCTTGCATACACATTTAATGGCCCCGGAGTGGTGTATCTGCAAACACGCAATCTGAAGACATTCACAGAGACTCTCAATCCCTTCTTGCCTCTCAGAGAGGCATCGCAAGGAGGGGGGTTACTAGGACAGATCATGGGCGGCTGAGATCACCAAGGACGAAAGCACAGCCTTTCTCTCTCCACTCTCATGCACGAGTGTGATAGACTATGAGAGATGGAAGACACGGTTCCTCCGGAAGAAACGGCTGAAATGAAAGACATTCGAGTGAACAAAGACGTCGCTGCACTGTCGTACGTGTGGATACTCTCGGTCGTTATCTATGCGAGCAGAAGAGATTCTGCATTTATTGAGCACCACAGCAAGCAAGGGCTTGTCTTATTTCTCTTGAGCCTACCCCTACTTTTTATTCCCGTCATTGGGAACGTGCTCATGCTTCTCATTATTGCAGGTGAGCTTCTCGGCTTCATTAATGCAGCCAACGGCCGCCGCCAAGATGTGCCTTTCATCGGTCCGCTCTCAAGGGGAGAAATCACGCTTGCTGAATGTTCATCCATTGTGCGTAAGGAGTTTTTTCGAGGAGTGGAAGCGCTGAAGAAGATGTTTACGCCTACTCCTACAGAGCAGAAGCCGGATCTCACTCAGGCAGAAGACACGCCTCAAGTGCCAAAAGACCAAGCCTCATAAGTCTTTCACCCCTCATGCATGACTACGTACAAACGCATACTCCTCAAAATTTCAGGCGAAGCATTCTCCTCTCATGACGGATTTGGTTTCGATTACACACGCCTGCACACTATCGCATCTCAAATTGTTGATGTGGCGAAACAAAAGAAAGAAATTGTGATCGTGGTGGGAGCAGGAAACATATGGCGCTACAGAGATACTAAAGAAAGCGGCATTGAGCGAACGGCAAGTGATGCGATGGGGATGTTAGCCACGATCATGAATGCCGTAGCCCTGCAATCAGCACTGGAAAAAATGGGGGCCTTCACCCGCGTGTGTTCAGCCATAGACGTTCCGCAATTGGCCGAACCGTATCTCAGGAGACGCGCGGAGAGACACTTGGAGAAAGGAAGAATTGTTATCTGTGCAGGCGGAACGGGAAATCCATTCTTCACCACGGATTCAGCGGCAGCGCTGCGAGCCCTCGAGCTTGAGTGTGATGTAATAGTAAAGGCTTCCACAGTCGATGGCATTTACGATGCCGATCCGCATACGCACAAAAACGCCAAGAAATATGAAACCCTCACGTTCAAAGAAGCTATCGAAAAAAACTTGCAAGTGCTTGACCAATCGGCATTCAGCCTCTGCAGAGAGCAAAATTTGCCCATTATTGTGTTCGATTTTTCAGTCGAAGGCGCACTGCTTCGGATCGCAAAAGGCGAGAATGTAGGCACACTGGTGCAGGACTAAATCAGTGTGTATGATCGGTGCATGACACATCCAGCCATTCACTCGTTTCAAACAACAATTTCCTCCGCTATTCATCACCTCAAAGCTGAATTTGCAAAACTGCAAACTGGACGGGCAAATGCAAGTCTCATAGAGCATATTTCAGTCGAAGCGTACGGACAAAAAATGGAAATGAAGGCAGTCGCGAGTATTTCAGTGCAAGATGCACGTTCGCTCATCATTCAACCGTGGGATACATCTGTACTCAGTGATGTCGAGAGAGCTATTAAGCAGGCAGACATAGGGGTGAACCCCGTCAATGACGGCATTGTCATACGCCTCAATTTTCCTGCCATGACCGAAGAGCGTCGAAAGCAACTCGCAAAAGTGGTAAAACAACTGACAGAACAGGAAAAAATTAAAGTGAGGCAATTGAGACAAGAGGCGAATGAAGAGCTAAAAGCTCTCGCAGATGAAGACGAACGGGAGAGAGCGCTCAAAGAGCTTCAAAAAGTGGTGGAAGAAGCCAATGCAACAATTGACACCATTGCAAAGCAAAAAGAGCAAGAGGTGATGTCCGTCTGATGATATGAAAGAACGAATGCCACGAATCGCTCTTCCGATATTCCCCGGTAGCAACGGGGAAGTGGACAACATGCAGACACTGAGGAGGTGTGGCTTCGACGCATTTTTCTTTCGCTGGAATGAAGATATCAGTGCGCTCAAAGATTGTGATGGCTACTTTTTCGGAGCAGGATTTAGCTATGAAGACCGAGGACGTTCAGGCATGGTGGCGGCTCGGGATCCATTCTTTGATGTTCTTCGCAAGGAAGCTGAGGCAGGAAAAGTGCTCATCGGCAATTGTAACGGAGCACAAATGCTCATAGAGAGCGGCCTTGTGCCGTTGGGAGACGGAGTTCGCATGGCACTCGCCCATAACGCAATCAACCGAGGATCAGGCCCAGAGCCGACAGGATTTCTCAATCAGTGGATATGGATGACACCACTCTGCAAACGTGATCGCTGTGCGACATCCGATTGGAGCGGTGTGATGCACGTCCCCATTGCGCATGGAGAAGGACGGTTCATCACTCGAGACCCCGAGCTGATACAAGAGCTTCAAAAGAATGATCAGCTTGCCTTTGGCTACTGCGATGAGCGAGGAGTGGTGTCTGAGGATCCGACAATCACGCCAAATGGCTCACTACTTGGCATAGCGGGGATTTGCAACCGCGAAGGAAATGTCGTTGCTCTCATGCCCCACCCGGAACGAACGCCGCTTGGAGACGCCTATTTCATGTCGATTCATGGATGGCTTAGACGAAAAATACGCGTCTCGAGTGCTCGCAATTCCTCCCTCAAGCATTCTGAAAAAAGAGACGTGCCTTGGCACGCCGCACGAGGTGATGAAGTATTCATTGAAACGATTATCACCAACAATGAGGAGCGAACCGTAGAGCAAGCGCTCTCTCGTGTGCAACCGTCTGTGACACTCAAACAGTACCGATACTTGTCACTTCCTGAAGGCAATTCAGAGCGAGCACTGCAAACACTCTCACTCTTCAATCCCCATAAAGAGAGAGCGTACATCCGACGAGAAAAAAAGACCTACCGATGGCACGGAGAAAAAAAATCATTCATTGAAATGAAAGAAGACCTCCTCAAAGGAGTGACGTATGTTCGCTTTGATGATGTTGACTTTCTTCAAGAATCGCTAGGCAGAGAGAGTAAAGCGGGAGTGTGCTACGATTGCTTCCATTGCTCCGAAGAAACGTCGCAGCAGCCTGCATTTCTCGAGGTGCTCAGTAATCCGCACTCAAGCACTCTCGTACGTCTTGCGTAGCTATGACTCTTCCTATTGTCGTAGTCGCGCACAACATTCGATCGCTCTGGAATGTCGGCTCTCTCTTTCGATCGTCAGAAGGCTTTGGCGTCTCTCACGTGCATCTCACGGGGTACACAGCCTGCCCTCCTAGAAAAGAAATATCTAAGACAGCTCTCGGCGCTGAGCGGTGGGTGCCATGGTCGCACGGGCAAGATCCGATGACTGTCATAGAGCAGAGGAAACAAGAAGGATATGAAATTATTTCTCTGGAGAAAACACCGAAGAGTCGTCCCATTACTGACTACGTTCCCTGTCGGCCTATGTGCCTGATTGTAGGACATGAGATTCTGGGAGTAGATCATGAACTCCTCTCATGTTCTGATGCCGTGTTGCACATAGAAATGATGGGGAACAAAGAGTCATTCAATGTAGCTGTCGCTGCGGGCATTGCACTGTTCTCTTTGCGTTGCACAGAGCCAAAAGTGTGAAGAAACTCTATTTTCCATTCACAACTTCGTTGTTCGATGCTAGTCTTACAATACTTCTCCAATTTTTTGTATGGCAGACGCCTCATCTGGTAGCACTCCAACGCCTCCGACTCCACCAACCCCACCACCTCCTCCACCGCCTCGTCCTGGAGACCCTGTCCCTGCGGGAGGCCTTGATCCAACACAAGTATTCAGCAGTCCTCCGAGTATGGCGGCATCTTCTCAGGCGGGAGGAGCAGGAGGCGCACAAGGCGACGATGATCAGACGGCACAGCAAGATACGAGCCCTCCACCGCCTCCGGTAGGCACCGTAGCGACGAAAGAAATGGGATATGACGATGAAGACCTCAAAATCCTCGCAGAGGTGGGTTCCTATCGATTCGGAACCTTTCTCGACGCTCTCACAAATGAGAATATTTTTATTCCTGCTCACACTGAAACGAAGTTTGAAGAGCAAAAGTTTCTCACGTTGCTGCGCGGTTCCATCTCTCTGAGCCGAGACGAAAAATGGCGTATCGTGCAAGCAATCCCAAAGCTCAGTCAGTATCAAATCGACGAGCTTCAGAAAATATTGATAGAAGAAAAGAAGAAATTCTCGCAACTATCTCCCAAGCATCTGCGTCATCTCATGCAACTGGAGCGTAAGCATGCTGAGGATTGGAAAGATCTCCAGTCGACGTACGTTCAAACGGCGGCAAAGCAAAAGGAACAATCTCAAGCTGAGGAGATCCGCAAACAATTAGGACTCTAAAGAATGCAGCGTCACATACCGATGTTCATTCGAACGACGAAGAAGAGAGCTGTGCCTACAAAAAATATGATTGCAGTGACCATTCTTCCTGCTCGAATTGCTTCAACAATAGTATGGCAAAGCAAAAACAAAAAAATTGCGAGCATGACACTCACGATCAACGGTGAAAATAGGAATCCTTCGGTTCCCGGAATATCAATCGGAACATCTCGAAACAGCGAGTAGTATCCAACCGCAGAAAACAAACCGTACCATGCGAGTAGCCAGCTCGCGTAGAGCGACAAGGTACTCGAAAGCTTTATGTACGATGATGTCGATTGACGGGGAGTGGGCTCAGGCTCGAACGCACCAACGGACAATCCCGCTCCCTGGTCGACATTCGTGGGTAAGGCCGGAGGAACCTGAGAGTGTTGCCAGCGATCCAATTCTGGATCGGGGCCGCTACGTTCTTTGCCGTCTTCTCTGAGGAGCGTTAGCGTGAGATCTTGCGTGTGAGAGAGAGTATCAAACGCCGCCCGCTTACTCGCGGCTTGCAGCGATCCTTTACGCTGGGTGCCGGCGGAGTCAACGCCTTCAAAAATGAACAATGTCTTGGGGGTTTCCGGCGTACCCTTCTTGAGTGGGCTCTGTCTCATCGCTTCGGTAAGCTCTTGTAAGTCTATGTGTGCTTCTGAAAGTGAGCGTCGAGCGCTGTCTTCATCCGGAGCATCTACAGTTCCCTGTATCTCCTTTCCATCGTCGCCAATGGCACGGTACGTGTAGAGAGGCACTGTATGAGAAAATTACTGATCCTGAGCGCTGTGTATGTTATCAATGAGATACTGAACAGCGCTCTTAAGACGTGCGTCAGCGGAAACTTCAAAGTGATACTCTTCTCCCCAATCTTTGTATCCTATCACTGTTGTACCGTTCACTTCTACAGCCCCATCTCGGATGGCAGAAGAAAGAGAAGATCCCTTCTTGAGGTCAAGCATGATAACGCCCTCTCCCAGAGAAGAAAAATCGACCTCAGAAAACTCCACATGCCACAGTGATCCGCCGTTTGCACCAAAGGAGATGTAGTACCAATTTTTGTACACAGGAACGCAGAAGCCAATGTGCATGGAACAGTATTTCTTCGGCCATCGTTCCTGAGAAGCATAATCTTTTCGCTTCGCCATGAGTGCAATAACTGCCTCTTTAGAAGAAATGACTGAAGAAGACACACTGCTCGAAATAGCAGCAGATGAAACAGAAGATGAGAAGGCAACAGAAGAGACAGAACGGGCGCTGGATGACAGTGCAGACGACGATGCCTTCATCGAAGCTGCTACAGACGAAGTGACAGAGGAAGATGAAGCCATGACAGAAGGGAGGCAGAGGCCAGAGCAATCGGCGCCTCCATTCATAGGATCGCAAGAATCCGTCGTGTCATCCACGCATGTGTATCCAGGTGAGCACTCGAGTGCAGCAATTCCGCCGCAGTACTGAGGAGCTGCAGAGGATGCCATGCTGGCTGACGAAGCACTGTCAGAGAGGAGGCGAACGATGCGCTCGACATGCAAAATGGTAGCCCCGCCTTCCACCGTTGTCTCTGTAGAACCTGTCGCCTCCACCTGCTCACCGACATACTCAGGAAGCAAGACATCTGCGGATGCCGCATCGAGGAGAATGAATCGGCCATCTTCCAACGCGAGCTTGTGCGTGCCTTGCATATAGATGGACGGTCCAAGATCTTCCACGCGTCCCGTGAAGGAGACATTTCGCGTCAGAGTGGCAACTGAAGAAGAAATGACCGTATCTGAGTTTGGTGCAGAGGTGGTCGCATCGTTCTCAGTCTGTGAAGACAGTGAACAAGCGGCAAGGATAAATGAGCTTGAAATGAGTGTGACGATTCGTATAGTGCGCATGATAGATTGGTAAAGAAACGAGAAAAGTATACTGTCGAATCTCATAACGAGAAAGCGTGTTTATATTCCCACTCTCACAGAATGAACATGTATAGTCCGCCGCAGGAAATATTGGCATCGTATGCAGATCTTCTCATTCATTTTGCTCTTAATGGAGGGACTGGTGTCCGACCAGGAGAAGTTGTTCAAGTAATGATTCCCGATATTTGCAAGCCACTCTACGGAGAGCTGCAACGAGCAATCCTCGAGGCGAATGCGCATCCAAAGTTTCATCTATTGGCAACGGGCATGAATAAAGCATTTTTTGACATTGCTACCGATGAGCAGCTGACATTTTTCCCAGCGCAGTACAAACGAGCTGAAGCGGAGCTCATCAATCATCAAGTGTCAATCATCGCGTACGACGACCCTCAGGAGCTCAAAGACATTGATCCAACGCGTGTGTTCAAAGCAGCAGACGCAAAGCGCGACTATCGCGACTGGCTTTTTGAAAAAGAGCAAAACGGTCTCTTTTCTTGGACACTTGGCCTATACGGTACAGAAGGAATGGCAAAAGAAGCATCCATGACACTAGAAGAGTACTGGCAGCAAATAATTCAAGGATGCTACCTCGACGCAAGAGATCCGGTAGGGGAGTGGAAGAGGCTCCAAGCAGAGCAGAGCAGAATGAAAAGAACGCTCGATGAGCTCTGCATTGAGTCTGTGCATATAGAAGGAGATCGCATCAATCTCGACATAACAATTGGAAAAAACCGCAAGTGGCTTGGCGGAAGCTGTCGCAATATGCCGAGTTTTGAACTGTTCATTTCTCCAGATTGGAGAGGAACGGAAGGAACGATCTATTTCAATCAACCGTTGTATCGGTTTGGAAACAGATTGAAGGATGTCGTACTGGAGTTTAAGCAAGGAAAAGTGATTCGAGCTGAAGCCAGTGAAGGACTGCCAGTCCTCGAAAGCATGATCGCGCGAGAGAACGCAGATAAAATTGGTGAATTTTCCCTCACAGATAAACGTCTATCACGAATTTCAAAGCTCATGTGTAACACGCTCTATGACGAAAATATAGGGGGGGAATTTGGTAACACTCACATCGCGCTTGGCAGGGCGTACAGAGAGAGTTTTACGGGTAACCCAGCAAACATGACACCAGAGGATTGGAGCACGCTTGGATTTAATGACTCTCCTGAGCACACCGATATTATTTCTACGACAGACAGAGTAGTGACAGCCACTCTCGCGAACCGCAAGCGCGTTGTCATTTTCAAAGACGGCATGTTCAGCGTATAAAAAAGCCCCCAATCGAGAATCGGGGGCTTGAGAAAAGGCATGATCGTACGAGTCGATTACTTGTTGAGCATTTTGAGAATTTCTTCCTCAAACGAAGCAAACGAACGGGCTCCAGGAAAGAGTACTCCTCTCTCCGTCTTTGTGTTGTACAGAATATTGCCAGGGGTTCCCTGCACGCCTGAGTTCTTTGCTGCTTGCATCTGCTCAGTGATGACAGGAGCATACTTTCCGCTATCAAGACATGCTTGGAATCTTCCCTGATTCACTCCAATTTCGGCAGCCAGTGGCCCAAGTTCTGAGAGTGGAAAGCCTTGCCCACCAGATTGAGTTCTATCATAGATTGCATCTACGTACTTCCAGAAGGCATCCTCCCCGCCGATTTCCGCCACACACTCCGAGGCCTCAGCCTGTTTCATGGCATTCGCATGAAAATCTAACGGAAAGTGTCGATACACCCACATCACTTTGTCTCCGTACTGATCGACAATTTGCTTGTAGGTCGGGTGGACTGCCTTGCAATACGGACACTCCATATCCGAGTACTCAATGAGAGCAATTCGTGCATTCTTGTTGCCGCGAACGTGATCTTTAGAAAGATCGACAGGAACGACGTTCGCTGCATCTTGCAGTTGCTCCGGCGCTTGCACAGTCGGTACAGGCTGCTCTCTAGGAGTGGGCGCTGAAACGGGGTTTGCTGCCGTCAGTAATGCCAGTACGTAACCAGCTATGACACCGATGAGCACCATCGAAATACCAAACCAAACAGTATTCTGTTGTTCATGCGAAACGTGTGACATGGAATTGAAGTGAATGAGTAAGCACACGAAGTATACCAAAACGGATCACAATGAATAGAGCAATGGAACGATAGTAATCCGTCATTTACAGAAATACGCAATGAGTTCTCGTAAGAAAATTTCATTCGATTGCGTTAGCAATGACAACTGTCGATTGCATTAAAAATCTCTCACGCATACAGTGATTTCATCATTTCTCACTCATATCGTATGATTCAGTATTCAGCAAAAGTAATGAGGAACATACTCCTCGGTATTGTAGCAGGCGGTCTCGTCATTGCTGCTGTCATTGCCATAGCCGTTTTTGTACATGCACCTCAGTCTTCTCCGCAAGAGAACGCGTTTAAAAACGTCTACTCAGTGTCTCCTTCGTCAACGCTGAAGATGCAGTTTCCGCAGCCGATGGATCAGAAAAGCGTAGAAGCGAATCTACAGATGCCAAAGAAGCTACAAGGAGATCTTACATGGGAAGACGGCGCGTTGGTATTCAGTCCGCGCGAAGCCTTGAAGATGGGTGATAGCTACACCTTTATTGTGAACGCAGACGCGCAGGCAGCAAACGGAGAAAAGATTGGGCAAAGCCTTACATTCATCTTCTCGGTGACGGGCGCACCTATCATTTCGGCGCACATACCGTCGGAGAACGCATCAGTTTCCCCCAAAACAAAGGTAACGATCATCTTTGATAGGGCAATGGTGCCACTCACTCAAGTGCAGGGGGAGCAAAGCAGGAAGAAGTGGGCATCGTGGGCGGCGACAATCACGCCGCCGGTTCAGGGATCGTGGAGGTGGTTGGGGACTTCGGCAGTTGAATTTACACCCCAAGCGTCATTTGCAGCAGCCACTCGCTACACCGTGACTGTGCCACGCGGGATACCGTCAGTCTCAGGAGAGAAAACAGAGCAAGAGTATTCGTGGTCGTTTACTACAGAGAGCCCCACAATTGTGTCTATGATTCCTGTGAAAGGAACACCCCTTGCCCCTTCAGAGCCCATCACGCTCACCTTCAATCAAGAGATCGATCTCAAGAGTGCTCAGGCAGCAATTTCACTCAATCAGTCGAGTGGCAAAGAGCTCGCAGACGTTCGTGCATTCGATCAATACGCGCAAGCGGGAAATGAACTACCAGTGATTCAGAGTGATACAGTCCCCGACGGAACTCTCGCGCCCGTAAGCGTGAACATTCGCTATGGGACAACGCTTAAAAACGGCAAAAGAATCTTAGATAAGAGCGTGATTCTCATCGATCCGAAGGCGCCGCTGCCGTTCAATCGGACGTTCGTGATAACAGTTGAGAAGTCATTGCGAGGAACTGAAGGCTCTCTTGAGCCAAGAGAGCGATATCAGCTGGTTCGCTCTACTCCTGGAGAACTGAAGGTGACGGATATGAAAAATGAATATGGACAGCTTGCAATTACGTTTTCTAATGAAATGAACACTGAATCTATAAAAAAATACATCTCCCTCACTCCTACTCCCAAGAATTGGGACAATGTCGATATCACTGTCAACAACTACGATGCTATGGGAAGATTGTACTTAAGCCCTACGCTCGCTCCGAGCACGCACTACAAAATTGTCATCAAGAAGGACATACAAGATATCCACGGACAACATTTGAAGAGTGATTATGTAGGTTCAGTAATGACACCAGCGTTAAATCCTGAGATTTACATCGATTCGAAGGGCAAATTTGGATTTTTTGAAAGAGATAAACCGCCTGTCTACAATATCAACGCTGTCAATGTGAAAACAATGACAGTGAAGCTGGCTAAGCTTTCGCTGAATGAATTCATCACACAGCAAGTGGCTGAGCGCAATTACAATTCGAATCTTGATCTCTCAGCAATGGCGGAATATCAAGAATGGAAGATATCGCCGAAGAAAAAATTGCTCAACCAATGGGAAGTGATACCTTTTGACATACTCCAGAAAAGGGGGAAGGCGCTCGCGCCATCCATTTACGCATTCACTGTCGAGTCCCCCGAATACAAAAGTTCATACGACGGGAAACCTGTAATAAATAAGCAGTATTTTGCACTCACTGATATCGCGCTTACTCTAAAATACTCAGGGAATCGCACCATGCTATGGGCCGTAGACATGAAAACAGGGAAGCCAGTGAGCAATGCAGAGATCAGCTACTATACGATCACTAAAGAGAAGGTCATCTCTGGTTACACAGACGCAAACGGTATTTTTGAATCTGAGATTGATAGTTCGAAATTGCAGTTAAGTGATCCCAGTCATTATTATGGAGAGAGCGAATTCTGGGTGACAGCTGAAAAAGACGGAGATTTTTCATTTGTCAGCAGCAATTGGAGAGACGGCATCAGAGGGTATGACTTTGAAGGGGTATCGGAAAAGTATGAGCTCGGTCGTGAGCCGATGTTCGAGTTGTACACTGAGAGACCTCTGTATCGCAGCGGCGATACAGTTTCATTTAAAGGAATTATGCGAATGCTTGATGTAAACGGGCATTTCTCGATTCCTGCTAACCAGCGTATCAATGTCTCCATATCTGATGCTGATCATCTGATCTACTCAGAGAATCTCGCTCTTTCAGAATTTGGGTCGTTCCACGGAAGTTTTCCACTTGAGAAGCAGGCAAAGCTCGGAACGTACACAATTATAGCATCGTTAGAAGGCAATGATCGCTTCAGCAAGTATGCAATTTTTCACGTTCTTGCCTATCGAAAACCAGAATACCGAGTCGATGTCACGCCGGAGCGAGAACATTACACCACTGGAGAAACGATCAAAGCAGATGTAAGCGGCAGCTACTATTTTGGCGCGCCAATGAGCAATGCAGATGTGACATGGAACGTCGTGTCTACAGACTACTTCTTCAATAAGTACACGGAAGGATGGTACTCATTCGCACTTGAAAGCTATTGGTGCTGGTGGTACTGCACCTCTGAATCAAAAGTCGTCACTGAAGGAAAAGGCAAGCTGGATGCTGCTGGCAAGTTGTCGATTGCTATTCCAGCCAATATTACCGCAGAAGCGGTTGGCCAAGTCTTCACCATCGAAGTGACTGTGACCGACAAAAATAATCAAACAGTGTCGCAGCAATCATCAGTGTTCGTTCACAAATCGAAAACGTACGTTGGCATCGCACGAGAAAATTTCATCGTCCAGCCTGGAGAAAAAACAAAAATGAAGCTCATCACCGTGGATGTAGATGGCAATCCGAAGCCAAAGCAGTCGGTGCATCTCAAGCTGTTCTCAGTGAAGTGGAACACCGTACGGAAGAAAGGAGTGGATGGAGAGTTCTACTATGACAATGAAAAAATTGAAACATTTCTCAAAGACAGCATTGTGCAAACAGATGAAAAAGGGAAAGCAGTAGGCGAGTTTGATATCGTAAACGGCGGAGAATACCGAGTGACTGCGACAGTAAAAGATGAAACGGGAAAATCAGCTACCTCAGGCGAAAGCCTCTACTCATGGTCGAATACGTACGTAAACTGGCCGCGCGTAAACAATGATCGCATTGCGGTTCTCGCTGATAAGCGAGAGTATGCGTTGGGTGACACTGCAAAATTACTCGTCAAATCGCCGTTCCAAGGCCCCGGCGTACGAGCTCTCATCACTGTTGAGCGTGAGAATATCATCACAAAATCTATAGTCGATGTGACGAGTAGTGCCATGAAATTCGAAGTGCCGATTACCGAAGAAATGCTACCAAATGCGTTTGTTTCAGTGACGATCATTAAACCGAGAATAGGTGAAACATTCGACGATTCAGGGCTGGATACGGGGCGTCCTGGATTTAAAATGGGCTACGTAAGACTCGACGTGGAAACGAAGAAGAAAGAATTAAATATAGACATTACAACTGACAAAGAAAAATATGCGCCGGGAGAGAAAGTGACAGTGCGCCTTTCTACAAAAGACTGGAAAGGGAAACCTATTCCAGCAGAGCTCTCGCTCGGAGTTGTGGATATGAGCCTGCTTGCACTGAGCGGCTTTAAAAAGCCAGATCTTATTGCTTCGTTCTACAGCAAACGCGGCTTGAGCGTGAGAACATCAAACCTCCTCATGTATCTCATCGATCGATACAAGCCAGGATCAAAAGGAGGTGGGGGAGGGCCAGAAGAGCGCACGCGATCGAATATGGCAGACACGGCCTACTGGAATCCTCAAATTCTCACAAACGAACGAGGGGAAGCACAGATTAGCTTCACGCTGCCAGACAACCTCACCACATGGCAACTCCTCGCAATCGGATCGACTAAAGATCATTCTTTTGGGGCAGAAGTAAAAACAATCGTAGAATCAAAAAAAGTGGTAGTGAGACCAGTGCGCCCACGTTTTGCAGTCGTTGGTGACTCGCTCACGCTTGGAGCCATCGTCCATAATTTTACCGAAGAATCAAAAGTGTTTTCAGTGACCCTACAAGGAAAAGGGTTCACCTCAATGGGATCAAACTCTCACAGGGTAGAGATTGCTCCAGGCAAGCAGGCGAAAGTGTCATTTCCTGTCAAAGTGATTCCGGGCAAAGCATTGACACTAAATTTTTCAGCAAACGCTGACGGGGTGATAGATGCAATCGAAGAAGTGATTCCCGTGTATCCGTTTGGCACGCTTCAGTCGGTTGCTACAAATGGCATCACGAGCGACGTAAGCCAAGAAAAAGTGCTCATTCCCAGTACATCAGACGCGTCGTATGGCACGTTGGAACTCAGCGTGTCACCCACAATCGCTTCATTTATTCCGAAAGGATTGGAGTATGTTTCTCGGTATCCGTACGGGTGCACAGAGCAAGTAATGTCCAGCCTGCTTCCAAACATCGCCTTGCAATCGATGCAAAATCTTAAATCATTCCAGTATGTAAACGAAAAAGAACTGAAAGAAAAAGTAATTGCCAGCCTTCAGAAGCTGTATAGGAATCAAGGGGCAGACGGAGGATTTAAGTATTGGGACACCGGAGACACTTCGTATCCATACCTCACAGCATACGTACTCTTTGGCTTGCAGAAAACAAAAGAGTCTGGCTTTGTCGTCGATAGCGGCGTCGCTTCGAGAGCGAAACAGTACCTCGAAATGATACTGAGACAAGACGTGAAAGGAAACAGAGTAAATGCAGCCACGCGAGCCTACATTCTGTACGTTCTCTCCGAAGGTGCGAAGCCGAACGAAAGCTTGCTGATGAATGCGTACGAGAATCGGGAGGTTCTACCAGCATTTTCAAAAGCACATGTAGCGATGGCTTTTTGGAGCGAAGGATCGTCGATGAGTAAAAAGAAAGCAAAAGAATTACTCAAAGAAATTATTGATACGAGCGCGAGAGTAGATGCTCGAGGGACCTCGTTTGAGGAGGCTGGCTCGTCACAGTTTAACGAATTAATGCAGTCGAACATGACGACTACGGCAATCGTACTGCAAGCATTGGTACGAATCGAACCAACTCATCCGCTCATTCCAAAGATTATTCGATACCTTCTCGATGCAAGAAATGAAGGGCATTGGGACACCACTCAATCTACCTCTCTCAGCATTCTTTCGCTCATCGAATATCTGAAAATGACCAAAGAACTGGAAGCAGACATGCAATCCACGGTTTCCGTTCTAGGGAAAGCTGTCATAAGTAAACGATTTACCAGCAAGAATCTTCTTGAAAGAGAAACTGTATCTCTCTCGATAGACTCGCTCCTGCGTGGAAAAGAGACAGATATTTCATTGCAGAAGAAGGGAAAGGGAAGCCTGTACTACGACGTGTTGCTATCGTACTTCTACACTCCCGAAATCATCGAGCCAGTAGATAATGGCATCACAATTCTACGAGAAATGAGTCCTCTCGTCGGCAGTCCTACTGCGCCAACTGTGGGGGGGACGTACAAAGTCACACTCACAATGACCGTTCCTAAAGAACGGCACTTTGTGGCGGTAGAGAGTCCATTCCCAGCAGGAATGGAAGGAATTGACTTTGCACTGAAAACAAGCTCGCAAGCGATGAAAAATACTGTGAATTCAGAAGCGGAAAAGCAGAGATTGTATTGGTGGTCTGATGACTATCTTTCGAACGCTCTCTGGCGATTTAATCACATAGAATTCAGAGATGACAGTGTCTTCCTCTTTGCAGACTCCCTTCCAGCCGGCGTGTATCAATACGAATACCTTGTGCGTGCCACGCTGCCCGGTACCTTCCGCGTAC
Organism: uncultured Candidatus Peribacteria bacterium; assembly: GCA_964580035.1. GTDB lineage: Bacteria > Patescibacteriota > Gracilibacteria > Peribacterales > Peribacteraceae > CAZOJC01. The sequence continues at coordinate 34,660 of CAZOJC010000003.1, read as the reverse complement.
GTCCCTCCAAAATGTGGGAAATGTACACGCCAGAAACCTTCGGTCAAACTGAGGGGAAGTGGCTTACTATTGCTGATACGAAATAATGAATCCTGCCAAGTCAGATGATCTAAGAGAACGAAGGAGGTTTCCCGCCTCCTTCTTCTCGAAAAAAATAGTTGCAAGATTTCTTACTGCAATCATCGGACTTCTCATGTTGGCAATAATCATTCCGCTCCCGCAGAGCTTCTTTAATCCGTCTGATGCAACGTCTCTGCGTATCACAGATAGACAGGGAATACTGCTCTATGAGAGCCTGAAACAAGGAGCAGCGAGAACATATCTGCAGTATGACGATATTCCTACGCAAATTATAGAAGTGTTAGTCGCTGCTGAAGACCGGACATTCTTTTCGCACCCCGGCGTCAGCGTACGAGGCATAGCTCGCGCAATCAGAGAGAATGTCAAAGCAGGGAAAACTGTCGCAGGAGGAAGCACGCTAACGCAACAACTTGCTCGAGCGATTCTGAAGCCATCTCAGAGAACCTATGCGTATAAAGCTCTCGAAATTGCTGTTGCACTGAAAATTGACATGCAACTGAAGAAAGAAAGAATTCTTGAGCTATATCTCAATACTGTCTCGTTCGGTCACCAAGCGTACGGTATCAACGCAGCGGCAAAAACATACTTTGGAAAGAGTCCATTCGAGCTATCGTACGCAGAAACTGTCTTCCTCATCGGCCTGCTGAAGTCTCCCACGGGATACGATCCGTATCGATTCTTTCCCGCAGCTCTCAAGCGGCAGAAAGTGCTTCTCAGGTCATTTTATGAGAGCGGTATCATCTCAGAACAGACAATGAAAGAGGCGCTGCAAGAACATATCTCGCTCGCAGAGGATAGAGTGGCAATACAAGCGCCTCATTTTTCCCTCTGGGTGGCAGGAAAAGTGAAGAGTGGAGTACAAGAAATACGCACGACGCTTGATGCTCATCTGCAATCAGAAGTGGAATTAATAGTAAAAAATGCCCTTGAATCTCTCAGTGAGAAGAATGTCAGTTCTGCATCTGTCGTAGTCCTTGATGTTCAATCAGGAGATATTCTAGCGTTCGTAGGCTCAGGAGATTACTTTGATGAAGCCAACGACGGAGCAGTGAATGTGGCACTCTCGCCAAGACAACCAGGCTCTGCCGTAAAGCCCTTCACGTATGCCCTTGCCCTAGAAAATGGAGATACTGCAGCCACGACAGTCGCGGATGTCGAGAGCCAATTCTTCACGCAAGATGGTAATCCCTACACACCCCGAAATTACGATTTCGGTTACCACGGACTCGTGAGGTACAGAGAGGCGCTCGCGAATTCCTACAACATTGCGGCAGTGAAAGTGCTTGAGCGCGTTGGCGTGGATCGCTTACTCGCATTTCTGCGGGAAGTGGGAATAACAACCCTTACAGAAGATCCAGATCACTACGGACTCGCCCTCACTCTCGGCGACGCAGAAGTGACACTACTTGAGCTGACTCAGGCATACGGCATCTTTCCGAGATTGGGTCGCACGCTGAAGGCGAGGGCTACCCTTGATGAGAAGCAATACGAGAGCAAGCAAGTGCTCGATCCGAGCGTGGCGTGGCTCATGACTGACATGTTAAGCGACAACGAAGCTCGCATCCCAGAATTCGGGGAAGCAAGCCCTCTCGCATTCCAGTATCCAGTGGCGGCGAAAACAGGAACAACGCGCAACTCGCGTGACAACTGGACGCTCGGATTCACAGCAGATCGTATAGTGGGGGTGTGGGTCGGAAACGCTGATAACTCTCCCATGAAGGGCACGTCCGGCATTACAGGAGCCGCCCCAATTTTTCATGATGTGATGGATGCAGCCATGCGAAACCTACCAAAGACACTAAAGCCCCGCCCCGCTACGATTGTCGAGAGGGAAATATGCAGAACATCAGGGCTGCTATCAACGCCAGAATGTAACGAACGGATGACGGAATACTTTATCAGGGAGACTGAACCAACAACACACGACACTATGCATAAGAACATTCGAATTGATTCACGGAATGGATTACTGGCAAGTGACAGCTGTGAAGCGCAGTATGTTATCGAAAAACCGTTCATAGATTTCCCTCCCGATGTCAAAAAGTGGGCCCTTGAAAATGGCTATCCACTCATACCTCACTCACTGTCACCTCTCTGTACGGGTGAGCGTCTGAAGCAGGGCCACGAGATGACATGGCTGCGCATTCAAAAACCGCACGAAAGAGATAGTTTTTTGCTCGATCCAACCATTCCGAATAGCAATGAAAAGATCATCTTTGAAGCCACGGCATCAGAAGGCATCAGCTCGATTGATTGGCGGGTGAACGGTAGAGTAGTTGGAAAGGGCACTGGTCCTACATTTCACTTCATGTGGGATCCTATTATCGGCACACATACGCTGGAAGCCGTGGCTGGCAGCGTGCGTGATGCGAGGACAATAACGGTCGTACAATGAACACTTAGAACGGCTTTTTGGCGGCTCCCAGCATAATGAACGTCTTCCCGTCAGCTTCAGGCTCACTGAAAGAGACGGTGATGAGCGTATTTCCCTTCGTAAAGGAGAGCATGGCGCTTTTGGCAAGACGTGAGACATTGTAGGTTTGCCATCCTTCTTTTTCTAAGAATGCAGTGTAATACGCAATACCGTCCTCTACAGAAATAGACGAGCGAATGTACTGTACCTTGGCAGGCCCGCTCTCTGGAGAACCTGTTTCCAATGATGTCTCGACGATGCCATCTTTTGGCAGAGGAATGCTTGTTAAAATATCGTATGGCAGGGTGAAGTCGCTTCCGCCAGATGTCGAAACTGCTGAGGAAACAGTCGATGATTGATTCATGTCAGTGCCGCTAGAACAAGATGTGAGAACTGAAAGAGAAATGACTGCGAGAAATACTGAAAAAATTTTCATAAAATTGGAGAAAATTACTGAAGTAAAACTGTGAGGGTGACGACAGATGCTCCTTCATTGTCAGATTTGCCGGACGCGAAATTGATCGTATCATTTCCTTTTGAAAAACTGACGAGAGAGAAGTCTCCAGACGTAGTATCACTCTGAATTGTCCATCCTAAACGTTGTAATTGCTTCTTATAGTAATCAGAAACCTCTTGCAGGCTCGTTTGAACAGTAAACGACAACAAGTGCTGATAACCTTCGGATGCATTACCTGAAACTGAAGACGCATTGATAATCGAATGAGGATAGACAGGAATGTCTTTGGGCCAAGTATCTGGAACACTGTCCTTGCCAAACGTTGTGGTGCCGTCTGATGTTGAGAGGGAGAATTCACCGCTTTGCCCTAGGTTCAGATCAATATTCTTAGGCACGTTATTTTGAATGCGTTGTCCTGCGATTCGAGCAGTCTCTTCCCCTCTTTTTTGTACATACTGAGAACATCCAGAAAAAAATATGAGAGAAGCTACCGTAAGCGCAAAGAGTGAGATTGTTCGCATAGCAATACGAGAAGAATTGAGTAACATGATCACTATACGCTTTAACAGCAAGTAATCAATTACTGCATTTTCTGTATAGCTATGGGCGTGAATCTGTACCTACTTCCAAGAGAAATGAGCACAGAGCCGGAAAGAGAATCTATCGAAGGACAAGAAGCAGAGACGCGAATGCCTACTTCTTTCGAGAGGAAATCGGCAAATTCGCGCGCGCTGATCTGCCGAGCACAGAGAAATGCATCACTGTCACTCAGCGTTTCACCACTGTGACGCCGCACCTCTGCAGAAAACCCATAGCGGATCAATTCATTTCTCAGCTCAAGGGCTTGTGCTGTGCGCGAAGACACAATGTCAATCGAATGATTGTCAAAATAATACTCGGCATGAGACGCAAGGTACGATGCGAGAATGCGAATTTGAGACCAGTCATCCAATGCAGGAGAAACAGCTACCGGCAGGAGGACAGAGGCGCTGCCAAAAAGAGCGGAGGGAGGAGAGTAGAGCATTCCTGCATGCTGGGGCTTCTGGACATCTCCACCAGTATAAAAATTGAGCTGCATAGCAATGATACGATCGGGCGTGAGGATGCGAGTGGCTCTGGCAATGGCAATAACTTCATCTGACGTAAGGTCAGTGACAATGTGAGCGGAGAACAATGAATACAAAGAGAGAAGTGAACGAGGGTCTCGTAAGAGCGATTGCTTGAGAGCAGTGAGAAACGCCTTCATGATGAGTTGCTGACGTGCTGATCGGTCGAAATCTGTGGTGGAATGCCTGCTTCTCGCGTAGCGAAGAGCTTCTTTACCAGAGAGCGTGTGCATGCCTTTGCCAATTCTCCACTCTCCCACTGTGGTATTGTCGAGCGGAAACGAGTAGTCAACGATATCTTTCGGGACGAAAATTTCGACACCTCCGACGAGATCGATTGCTTTCTCAAAGGCGGAAAAATCAAGCTTCACCACATAGTGAATAGGGAGAGACAATCGCTCTGAAAAGTACTGTTTTGTGCCTTCCAGAGACTGCAGTGATGCCTCGTCGAGCGTAGGCTTAGGTGAGTTTCGGAGAGCGTTCGATTTGAGAGCGGCGTACAAACTGTTGATTTTTCCCTCTGACTCTTGCTTCTTGTTTATCATGAGAAGATCCCGAGGCACGGAGAGGAGCGAAGCTGAAGGGGGCTTTTTTAGATGAAGATTCACGATCATGATAGCGTCTGTGAGATCAGGCGAGGTGTGGTCCGCATCTCCGGTGCCGAGTAAAAGGAAAGTAACGGTACCGTCAGGGTCGTGACGAAGAACGTGAGTGGGGGAGTGCAGGATGCCATCCAGAAAATAATCGCCGGCAAAATAGACGAGCGAACTGATGAAAATCGCAAGCGAAAGCGCAGCAGTGATGAGAAAAGTGTTAACGCGCATGTGAATGAATGGACGGGAAGTCTACTCAAAATATCTCCGACGTCAAAGTACTCTGAATATTTCAATGTAACGAGTTGATCTTCATGACATTATTGTCGTAGCCACTGAGTACGAGCAGTCCAATAGTCGCGCATGGCTGCATCATTTTTCGCATCTGCAAGAGCAATCATAGCCTCAGACGCTTCGAGAGATACAGGATTCCATGCGAGTGAATCGTGTAGTTGTCGCTCAGCTTCTGCGACACTGCTCCTCTTGAGAAGAAGCCGCGCCAACGCTACGCGTGCTGAAATGTGGGAAGAGTCGTTCTCCACTGCCTTCGCATATCTCCGTTCGGCTTTTTCAGTGTTTCCTTCGTGTTCATCCAATACGCCGAGATAAAACTCTGCAATAGTTGAAACAGGGTTGAGAGCGAGTGCTTTCAAAAAGTTTTCTCTGGCATCCTCAATGAGTCCGGCCTCTGTATAAATGAGAGCAGCTTCTATGTAGAGATTGGCGTCTTTTCCATAGCGAAGTCCCTCTCTGGCAAGAGCAAATGCTTCTTCAAGTTGATTACGCTCTCTGAGAATACTTGTGTACCCCACACGCGCAACGACTGAAGATGGGTACAGAGAAAGGGTTCGCGTGAAGAGCGAGTCGGGAGAGTCCCACGTTCGAGTCTGCATAATCGATAAGAAAACAAGTACAGCAAGAATTGCAGTGAGCAATGAAGCGCCATACACGCCCTGATACTGCGTGAGTCTACGCAGCATTGAACGAACAATCAGTGCGGCAAGCATCAGAAAACCAATGCTGGCTATGTATGCGTAACGATCAACCGCAAAAAAGAATGCATCGCCTTTGTGAACATTGAAAAATGTCGGAGAGAGCGAAATGTAGTAAAAAAATATGCAGTACGAAATAATTGGACGAACGCGAATGCATCTAATCGCGAGAATAAGCAGCGAAAGGTGAACGAGGGCAGGGAGAAAAAACTCTGCTCTAAAAAGAGAAATTACACCACGAAATTCGTATATGGGCGTAAGCCCTGAGGGGAGCAGCAATTGTTGCATGTAGAAAGCTGCGCTCTTCTGTGCCATGACAAACGTCTCCCAAACTGGGGAGGAAGAGAGAATGCGTTCTTTTCCGAGAGTCGCAATGTAGAGAAACGCGAGCGATGCAACAATGAAAGGAATCAGCGTAAAAATATGTTTGCGAAGAACAGAGTCTTTCCTCACTACTGTCACATGCAGCAGTAAAATAATGGGTAGAATGGCTGCAAGAGTCTTAGAAAAGAGTGCAAGAAAGAAGAGAAATAGAGAAGCTGCGAAGAAAAAATTGCGATGCGTATCAATGCCCCGAAGAAATGCGAGATACGAAAGAAGAAAGAAGAATGTACAGAGAAGATCTTTTCTGCCAGCAGCCCATACAACTGCCTCTGTGTGAAGCGGGTGAACTGAAAAGAGCAATGCGACGACGATGCTAATGCTGAAACTATTCGAAACTCTTCTCACGAGCAGACCCACCAGCACAGCGTTAAGAGAATGCAGAACAAGATTCGTCAGATGAAAGGGGAGGGGACTGCCACCACCAATAAACCAATCCCATTGAAAAGAAAGAATCGTGAGAGGAATGTAGAGCTCAGGATCAAATGTAGTGAAAGCAAGTTTGATTCGCTGCCAATCTATGCCGTGAACAATCGGATTGTTGATAATGAGAAAACTATCATCAATGGGAGAGAAATCTTGAAACAACGAACGCCCAAAAGCGATCCACGGCAAGAGGAAGGCACACGCTAGACCAATCTTGTACCAATGGGTGCGGCACCAATGAACGAACATTGTGTGCGTAGAATACAAGTTATGCGTTAAAAAGTCTCAAGAGGGGGTCTGCACTTGCTAACAGTGCATATGCCGTAGCAGAACCAAAGAGATATCCCCAGGAAAATTGCCTGAAAACAAGGAAAAGAAGAAGAAAAACTGGTATGTGGATGATAAGGAGGGGAAAAATCAATGTGTACTCTAAAAGAGGGAGAATACCATACATGTACACAGTCAGACCTACATAAAACCCAATGAGTCTTAAACTAATGTGGCGTGGAGAGAAGGAAATGTTGCGTACAAAATGTGATAGAGCGATGAAGACAAGAAGTACAGGAATACTGAAGATAAACCAGGAAATGGCTGTGTACCCATCACCAATCCACAGAGGAAATACGAATTGAGCATAGTCAATGACAAACTGAGGGGATGTACCTCCCAAGATATATAGCGTCCACATCAACAGATAGTGCGACATCAGTAGTCGCATGAGAGGCGAAATACTTCCACGTTGCAATCTTTGCCACAGCATAGAGAGTGATGCGATTGCTGGAGAAAAAAATGGAATCCAATAAATTGAAAATCCCTCGCCGTGAAGCATAGGAATAGAAAGCGCACTCAGTACGAATCCAAGCCAAATGATAGGGGAGAGCTTCATTGGATGAATATAGACGTATTCGGTGATGAAAAGAAGTCATATCATCCAGCAATAAGGATTCTAACAATGAGCTGCCTGAACCAATCTAAAAATTAGTGCTCTATCGGTTGTATATTGGGGAAGCCATTAGCAATTTCTCCTTTTTCAAATTTACCTAATGCCTCGATCCCATTGATGAGATGTATAGGGAGGCCGTTTGGTACTACTACTACCAAATCTTCTTCTCCAGCAACATACAGCTTCTCTGCTTTTGGCAAACTGTCAACTTCTGCTGAAAGACTCAGAACTACTCCATAATGAGCTTTTATCAGCTTCTGATAATACCGCACTAGTTGATAATCATAATCGAAATTTAACCATGATTTTAATTGTTTCATTGTTTTGTCGTTATTAGATTCTCCTTCAAAAGGATAGGAGCTATCTGTAAGTATGCAGATTTCTTCCATGAAAGGTTTGTAATCAATACCTCTATTCCACAGTTCATGGAAAAGCAAAATTCTTCCAGTGTTGATTTTCGCATACTTAATAGCTTCATTGTATGGATCTTCACACCCCTCAATTAGCTGATTTAATCGAGTATGAAAACGTTCTCGGCAGTAGCTTGTTGTGGGCATACATCCATGCACAGCTAGGTACCTTATGGCCCATAGAGAAGTCCCATGTAGCGCATGTGTATTACGACTATTCACATCAATCCCATTTAATGCTAATTCTTGCACTCGAGATAGAAATTTCATAAATATATTTTAAATAAACATGATTAAATCATTAAGTGCAAATCGGTAGTTCGAACTTCAGGATGGTGGAGCTGAAGGGACTCAAACCCTCGACCTCCGCAATGCGAATGCGGCGCTCTATCAGCTGAGCTACAGCCCCAAGACCTGTAAAGTATACCCAATTGAAAAGTGTGCGCACATTGATCGATTACTTTCTTGCAGTGATAATTGCGGTCATGCCTACAGCACGACAGAGAGCTTCCTTTAGTTTCTTAGGCAGGAGCTTTCCTAGTGGCAACAAAGGATGAGGAAGTTGGTCAGGGACACCATGGTTGTCATGAATGTACACATTGACATCTGCAAACGCTGAAAACAGCGCCTTAAATTGTCTACGAGAGTAGAATTTTGCCAACATATTACCTCCGATCTTCGCACCGTCCGTATACCGGTTGATGAGCGACTGATTGTCGTAGATGAGGTACTTACCGCGCAAAATGCCGCGCCCGAATTGGATGCAATAGCGTAGATGGACAGAATTGCTGTGGTACATCATCGCGATCATCTTTCCCCCGGGTTTAAGAACGCGGCGAATCTCCGCGATGGCACTCTCGGTGTGCGGCATATGCATGAGACAACCCCACGCGCAGACGAAATCAAATGTCTCATCTGGAAAAGGCAATTGTTGTGCATCGCCCTCAATAACACTGGCCTCTAGTCCATAGAGAGATAAACGCTTCTTTGTCAGTTCGACTGCTTTTGGTGTTAGATCAATGGCAGTGACATCGGCACCCATGCGAACAAATTGCTCTGTAAGCACACCAGTACCACAGGCAATATCAAGAACTTTTTTTCCTTTCAAGCCCTTCATATCTACATACCTCGTCAAGAAGGGATATCCACCTGCCTGCATGAATGGAATCCATTTGAGAAATTTGCGATCGATATTTCTATAGAAAGCCCAGGAACCTTCTTCGTCTGCGACAAAATAATTAAATGGATTGGCATTCCACCAAGACTTCACGCGAGTATTGAGATCTGCATCATTGTTGAAATACTTCCGTGCAGGTTTCAACCGAGAGCTGACACTGTGTTTGTTCGGCAGAGGCTTATTCCGTTCTTCTGTCGCTACGATAGGACTGGCTTGTTGCATGAAAAGATGATATCGAATCCATGCTAAATGTAAACATTTGCAGGAACTTCAAGAAGTGCCGATAAAGGAAGAACGAGCTGATAGTGCGAAGAATGCCGCCATACTCTTTTCTTTCTCGAATGATCTTGTTACACTGCGCAGCACACTGTGGCCCGGTAGCTCAGTGGTAGAGCGCAGGCCTGAAGAGCCTGGCGTCGTCAGTTCGATTCTGACCTGGGCCACCACAGATTGAGTCACAACACATCAGAATATCTGCTCATCTATTCTCACTTTGCCAATAAACACTTTTTCATGCTTTGTGCGAATGCGGGAGAGTGCTTTGATGAGACCTATTCGTTCAAGTACATGACAAAAACGCTGAAGAGAACCTTGATTGGTGAAATTCGTCATCTGAGTAAATTGTTCAATTCTTTTCCCAGTTACAACGATCGCATCACCCTCGTGGTGCAATTCGTATGCACCCATGAGATCAGAAGACTTATGCGGCATAAGGACTGGCACAGTTCCTTCAGAACGCTCTTGAGAGAAGGAGGCTTCACGTTGAATTTTTTCCTCGAGAACGAATGGTAGAAGTTTCTGCATCAATTCCTGCGTGCCAGCTGTCGTCGCGGAAGAAATGGCGGCAAACACATCGATGCCGCTGCGCTTCAATTCTGTCACAAAATCACTGGCATCACCTGCCACGAGATCAATTTTGTTGAGGACGACGAGCTCCTTTTTTTTGGCAAGCGTGGGAGAATACGCCTCCAACTCTCTACGAATGATGCGGTAGTCCTGCACGATATCGGGGCGATTAATATCGAGAATGTGGAGGAGAATGCCACAGCGCTCTATGTGCTTGAGAAAAGCATCGCCAAGGCCTTTTCCTTCGCTTGCGCCTTCAATGAGACCTGGGACATCGCAAAGGACAAATTCTCTGTCATACACACGAACAACGCCGAGATTGGGGACGAGCGTCGTAAATTCATAGTCCGCTATTTTTGGTCGAGCAGATGACACCGCAGCGATGAGAGAAGATTTTCCCACGCTCGGAAACCCGATAATGCCGATGTCTGCAACAAGTTTCAGTTCAAGCGAGACAGAAAGCTCCTCTCCAGGTTCGCCGAGCTCTGCAAAATCTGGCGCTTGCCGAGTGCTCGATGTGAAGTGCGCGTTGCCGAATCCTCCTCTGCCGCCTTTTGCGATAATGGTTCGTTGACCTGGCTCTTTCAAGTCAGCAATCATTGCCCCCTTTTCTCGTCGTCCATTTGGCTCTGCGAGTGTTACCACTGTACCCGGAGGAACAGAGAGAATGAGATCGTCCGCTCCATGACCATTGCAGCTCTTGCCGTGCCCTTTCTCTCCATTTTTTGCTGCAAATCGCTTCTGACTCATGAAGCGACTGAGCGTATCTGTATTAGGATCTGCCAGCAGCACCACATTGCCTCCGCGGCCGCCATCTCCGCCGTCCGGGCCTCCTTTTGGCACATATTTCTCCCTGCGCCATGCGACACATCCGTCTCCGCCTTTTCCGCCAGCGACTATAAGAGTGACTTGGTCGAGGAACATAGACGATGAGTGTAGCAAAGAAAGCGCATTGTCAGTAGCAGTAAGCAGGATGCACACGCTGGTACAGTAATGATAAGATAACGATCGCATTGAAATGGCTCCCAAAAAGACATCTATGCAAATGTTGCTTAATAAATGTTAGTGTGCTTGCGTGAGAGAGCAGATTTTACAGCAGTAAATAGCCATCCAAGCGAAATGATAAAATATTTATTTGCATAAATTTATGATTATGGCATTTTATATGAATGAGTAAAAGTCAAAGACTGGATTCAAATCGTTTAGCAAGCACTGGGCCAAGGGTTGGAAAAGATTTACAGAAAACCTGGAAAGGTGAGATATTAAAGATCGAATTACTTGAATCGCTTGAAAAGGAAATCATTGGTCGGCTTAGAACTATCATTCACTCTGGTAAAAAAATAATAGTGGCAAAAGAAATAGGAGTGGCAGTCGAAAATCTTAGAAAGAATTTATACGAAAGAATTATTTTACAACAAGAAGTTGAAATACCATTAGATGTATTTCGCACACAATTGTGTAAAATTTTAGAAAATAATGCAGATCCCACTCAAGTCAAAGATCTGCTCGAGCGTTTTGATACATGGGTAAGAGAAGTGAAAGATAGAGTACCTAATCTAAATGATTTTCCAAATGAGAATGAAAGTGAAAGTACAAGTAATAATGATTCGGTATTCCCACGCGAATTTTTTTATGAATTGATAAAAGATATTATAATAAAATGGGCAACTGAACATTCTTCGAGTTGTGACCATATAATTACTCTGTGTAGGAATCTACTCTACCCTGTAGGAGAAAAAATTGCAGGAATAATTACTCCTACGCATGTTTCCTCATTGGGAGATTTGCTAGACTCGGAGTCTATTGAGACTGCGTACAAAGAAACATTTAAACCTTACTTTGATGCCATAGAAATTATAACTCAAACCATTGGTAATAGACGATTCTTTAATCCAGGAATATTACTTGCAAGTATGTTGGCTCCTTCACTATATGTAAAATTAACTGAAGAATTAAAGTTGCAACGAGTATCAACAATACCTAAGGAAAACATAAAAGCAGCCATTGCTGTAATGTGCTTGCGCAAGTTGCCATGCACAGACATGGATGTTCAAGAGAGTATTTTTGGATATCTTCCTAATAAAATATTGCGTCATTTTGATGCTCTGCCAGAGCATCTAAATTTTGATCATGTGAAGGAGGTTATTGTAATGGCAAATCAGGCTTTGAAAGCTAAAATGAGTGAACCTGCCTTGAAAAAAATAAGAACAAGATTGGAGCAAGAACTGGATGAACCCGATTACCAAATAGATCCTAGAATATTTGAAGAAATGTTTGATGAAAATAGCCTCAACGAACCAAATATAAATATCAATCAACAAATGAAAAATGCTTCCGAAAATGTTAATATTCCTAGAAATCAGAATACGGAAGATATTGAAGAATCAACAGTTACAGTAACAAGAGAAAATACAGCAAATGAAGCTTTACCAAATTCAAATTTAGAAGAAGCATTGAAGCTAATAATAGCTGAAGAATTGACTCTTGAAAATGCAGCAGTTGTGATATCGCAATGCGGAGCGAGATTCATCGAATTGCTAGCAAAAGATATAATGCTAGAAGTTTCAATTGCTGAGCGAGCTGAGAATCTAGATAATGAATTGTCAAAAATCATTGGTGATGCCATACTCTTAGTTGAATATTGGGGTGAAGAAGTTAAGAAACTTTTTTCGTCAAGCTCTTATATTCCAACATTTGAACAAATCACAAATCTGCTCAAATCATCTGAGGAACTTGTTAGTATACAATGGAAAGAAAAAATTGAGAATTTGATCAATGCAATTGACGAATTTGGATTTATAGGTATCTACGATCAAGATGTACGCTCAGAAGAAGCAGGCAATCGACTTGAAGCGGAAAAAAATGTATGTCTAACTCTCAACGAGAGAGATGAATTGCCAACTGTTGATGCAGAGTCTGCCTCTTCATTCCCAGTTGCTAATAGTGAAAATCCAATTGAAAGTACGATGTCAAGATTGAAAAGATTAGTGGATACAATGCAACAACAACAACAACAAAATCATGATCTTGAAGTTTTAAATCAAATATTGTTACAAATTACAAAAATCTATGAGTAACATAAATTCTATTATCGAGATACTAGAACCTGAAATTAATGAGCTGAAAGGTAATCATCCACAGCATACTATTTATATTGATAATGAAATTAATAAAGCACTTCAAACATTTCAACATATTACTCTTCATAACATAAAAGATATTTTATTATTATGTGCAGATATTTTTGATAGCACATTTCATCAAAAAATGCCGCCTGAACTTGTTTCAGGAATGAATATATTCCGAAAAAAAGCACTTAAAAAATTAACAAGAGTTACAATTCCCCCTGGCAGAGAAAGTGATATAGAAAATGATAATTATAAGAAGATGAGCGATTACATTGGATTAGCCGCGCACCTAGGAGAAACGGCAGTTGCTGATTTATTAGTTTCAATGGGAAGAATTCCGCCAGAAAATAAGAAAACTGCAATTCGAATTCTTAGAAATTTCCTCGGAGAAAGCGCATCGTCACAGAGAACTGGAGATGAAGATGGAGATCAATACATGGATAACATATTACGATTACCCGAGCAGGTGCTACAAAACGAAAGAGTAAAGCGAACAGTATTCCGACTCCTAAGAGATTGGGTCTATCAAGTTATTGTGTATAAAGAAAATGGAGACTCAATTCTGCAGAATCAAAGATTGCTACAAAACATAAGTCAAACAGTGAATAAAATACTGAAAGGTGTATTTCAAAATGCGGGGATAAAGATTGGGAAAATCCACAAACAAATTTTGGACGAACTTCTCGAATACTATGAGAGAGCAGCTCGATTAGAAGTCCCAAATTCCTTATTTCAAATGACTCGCGATTATATGGGCGAAGAACACCCTCTTCCTTCATGGAGGCAGAGACTAGCGATAATGGAGATTATAAAAAATAAGAACATGTACATTGGATTCGCGCCAGGGCTTGGAAAGACATTTGTTGCTGTGTTGCTGTACGAAATATTAAATCAGCAGAAAGCTCAAAATGAACCAATACAGAGGATGCTGATAATCGGGCCAGATATTGCAAATCGTGAATTAGCTAGTCGCATCAATCCAACAAATTACAATGGTTCCAAAGAAACGTACTATAAAACAGATAAAGAGCCAGAGGTAGGAATGATTACGAAAGGGCTGAAAGCAGAACAAATAGCTGAAATCATAGCTAATAACGGTATCGTATTCTGCCCATATTCAATGCTACACAGGAGTGTAAACAATGCAGAGGGCGACGTTGTAAGAATAGTCGATCTACTTTCTCCAGAAGATGGACTAAAATTTTCCATTGTCTGTGTTGACGAAGCACATAACCTCAAGGGTGGTAATACTCACTACAGATGTGCAGAGGAAATTATGAATAATAATAATCCCAATCATCGACTGTGCTTATCAGGCACGCCAGCGACAAATACAGTCCAAGACATCAGAACTGTAATGCAGTTGTTAGACGATGAACCGACCACTGATACTAGAGATCCTCTAGCACTTCGAGAAGTATTAAATAATAGAATGCTCATTCTAGATCCTGTAGAAACATATAATGGTTTAATTTCTTCATTTGAATATTTTCTTGATAATCGAACAATGCTTTGTCTTCGAGCAATACAGAAAGACAATACACTAAATGTTTTACAAAAAATTAACGGAATGATTAGAGCAATTCGTTCCTCAGAGGAGTTCAACATTTACCTTAGCCTTTTGCTGGAGAAAGGCCTTTCAGAAACAAACACTATACTAGTAGCAGAGCATTTATTTGCAGAAGGCATTACAAGACCAGAGAATGAAGACGATGAGCAAACCGTAGCACGAAAGCTTGAAAATTTCTGCAAAGATTATGCAAAAAATAATGATTTCGATTGTGAATTCTATATCATTGACGGAAAAACATCAGCAAAAATGAAAGAAAGAATTCTAGCACGAGCGCACGAAATTGATAGAGAAAATAATCTGGCAAAAAAAATTGTAATTTTTGCACTTAGTACTTGTATATGGGAAGGTATTGATCTTCGATGCATTCATCAAATGATTTGCACAAATTGGACGTATAATACTCCAAATATCATACAACTCATAAAGAGGTCTCTGAGAGCAGGAAATACAGAAGTAAATATGATAGTAATGATTGCAAAGAAATCAATAGAAGAAGGGATAATGCGATCTGCCTCGCTCAAGCATATGCTTTTACAGAAATTCTTTTGTGGCGTAGGAGGAAGTGATGAGTATTTGAAAAATTCTGATGATTTGGAACCACGCATTTTATCGCCAGATGGAGAGGAAAATCACAGCAGAAAGGTCATGCACGGGAGGGGAATGAAATATTTTAGTCGATATATGGCCTTGCGAAGTAAAGACCCTAATCGTCTGCCAGAGAGAAATATTTCAGGATTAGGGAATCATGAGAGATTCATTGCATCTCTCGTTCATAAAGTTAGAGAATATCGTGGTGCAGGTGCAATCCTCCACTTCAATTCGAATGGAATGGGATTAGTGAGAGGATTACTCGACTACGATAAAAATGATTATTTGAAAGAGATAATATCCGTTGATCCAAATTCTGAGGTGATCACGGCAGGCATAAAATTTCATTCCAAAGAAAGTGTGCCAGCAACGGCACTTGGCACTCCTCTGAGGAGATCAAAAATTAAGAAGGAACTTAGGATCAAAGATGGTAGTATTGATGTGATAATTTTAGAAAGTGTAGAAAATTTTAGAGCTAGCGCTTGTGAAGGTCAGAATCAGAGATCAAAGGGAATTGCCAATTGTGTAAGGCTGCTGAAAAAAGATGGTAGATTGATTATTCCAATTCCGATCGAATCTTGCACAGTTGATGAATTTAATAATTTTAAACGCTACATTGAGTCATTCGGTATGAGCATTGATCGTCAGCTCTCAGGAATTGGAAAATCAACAGAAAATGTTGACAGGGGTCAATTCCAAATGTACTCCCTAGTGGCAGTAAAAACTGGTACTAATTTCAACAATAGTGAGATTTTGAAACAACAAAATTTACGGTTTACTCGAAAGAATGAGAGAACAGAGCAGAAAGCTCAATTGCCGTACCCTCTCATTCAATCAGAGTTCAAAATAGGTAAAAATAATATTATCGGTACAGATAACTTGTCGGGGGAAGTACGAAGAATGAGAATAGAACAAATTGCACATCTAAATGAGCTAAAAAAAGCCTCTCGACAAGTGAGAAATTTAGCGTCTAATCCAGATGAATTTAGGAAATTAAATAAAGACACTAGAGCAGAGGCATTATCGCAAGCAGGGATTGAATATATTCCAGTGCTATCAAAGAAAAATAGAATCGCATGTACTCTGTCTGCATATCCAGAGTACATTTTCTATCCCTTCGATACTCGATGGAATTCAGAATAATATTCTATTTGACTCTCCCAATTTAGCACTCTATAATATCGAGTGCTAATTTACGGCATTCCTCATTCATCACATTTCTCATCCAACTATGTCTAAAATAATCGGTATTGACCTCGGCACCACGAATTCATGCATGGCCGTCATCGAAGGCGGTGAGCCGCAAGTGATTCCCAATGCGGAAGGTGCGAATACTACGCCATCTGTGGTGGCATACAAAGATAAAGAAATCCTTGTAGGAATCGCAGCGAAGAGACAGGCGGTGATGAATCCGAAGAACACGATCTACTCAGCCAAGCGGTTCATCGGTCACCGCATGGATGAAGTGGAGAAAGATGTCAAAATGGTCCCGTACGAAGTAAAAGAAGGAAAGCAGGGGAGAGTGGCGATCACAGTGAACGGAAAGGACATGTTCCCTCAGGAAATTTCCGCTCAAGTGCTCATTAAGCTCAAGAAAGATGCGGAAGCATTCCTTGGGCAACCTGTCACAAAAGCGGTCATCACCGTACCTGCGTATTTTGATGACAATCAGCGTCAAGCCACCAAAGAAGCGGGAGAAATCGCAGGGCTTGAAGTGGTGCGTATTATTAACGAACCAACAGCCGCCACACTGGCCTATGGTCTTGACAAGAAAAAAGAAGAGAAAGTGATTGTGTACGACCTCGGCGGAGGGACATTCGATGTCACTGTCCTCGAAATTTCAGGCGACGGGCACTTTGAAGTGCAGTCAACCAATGGAGACACGCATCTCGGCGGAGATGACTTCGATCAGGCGATCGTCGATTGGCTGCTCTCTGAATTCAAGCGAGATCAAGGGATCGATCTCTCGAGCGACAAAATCGCAATTCAGAGACTTAAGGAAGCTGCAGAGAAGGCGAAGATAGAGCTCAGCTCAGCCACAGAAACAGAGGTAAATCTTCCATTCATTACGGCCGATGCCACAGGACCTAAACATCTCAATCTTAAGCTCTCTCGTGCAAAGCTCGAGGCACTTGTATCGACACTCATAGAACGCACAGCCAAGCCGTGTCTTGCGGCGCTCAAAGATGCAGGCCTCACAAAAGATCAAATCGACGAAGTAGTGCTCGTGGGAGGCATGACACGCATGCCTGCGGTGCAAGCCAAAGTGAAAGAATTGTTTGGAAAAGAGCCTCATAAGGGAGTGAATCCAGATGAAGTGGTAGCCATCGGCGCAGCCATTCAAGCTGGACAAATAGGCGGGGATATCAATCGAGATATCACGATCGTGGATGTCATTCCTCTTTCAGTGGGCATCGAGACACTCGGCGGTGTCGCTACGAAAGTGATTGAGCGCAACACGCGCATTCCTACCAGCAAGAGCCAAGTGTTTTCTACAGCGGCAGATAATCAGACGTCAGTCGAAATTAATGTCGTGCAGGGAGAGCGAGAAATGGCTGCGGATAACAAGTCGCTTGGACGATTCATTCTCGATGGCATTCTGCCCGCCCCACGAGGCCTGCCTCAAGTGGAAGTGACGTTCGACATCGACACAAACGGCATTCTGCATGTGAAAGCGAAGGACAAAGGCACAGGGAAAGAGCAACACATCACTATTCAAGGCTCTACAGGGCTGTCAAAAGAGGAGGTGGAAAAAATGAAAAAAGACGCAGAACTTAATGCAGACGAAGATAAGAAGAAGCGAGAAGCGGTCGATGCTCGAAACGCAGCAGATGCGCTCATCTTCTCTCTCGAGAAGCAGATGAGAGAGTATGACAAGCAAATTCCAGATACTGTGAAGAAGAGCGTAAATGAAAAGATGAATGCTCTGCGCGATCTGCTGAAGAGCCAAACGGCAACTGCCGACGAACTTAAAAAAGCGACAGAAGAAACGGCGGTGGCAGCCCAAGAAATCGGCAAAATCGTGTATGAAGCGTCGCAGAAGAAAGACGCAGCCGAAAAAGATGGGAAAAAGTCTGACGGAAACGTTGTTGACGCAGATGTGGTTGACGAGAAGAAAGACGAAGATCAGACCAGCTGATAGGCAACTAGATTCTGCTCTGAGAGAAACGTAGAATGACTGTCATGACAGAGCAGTCGCCAGATCTCGGCGTACTCCGCGAGATGATTCGCTTGGCAGAAAATCGGAGAAACGAGGAATTCCAAGCGTTGGAGCGCATCAGTCAGTACAATTTAGCTCTCATAGCTTTCTCTGGGTCATTTCTTTCGCTTCTGATCACTGCTGAATTACCAAAGGTGATTCCGATGATATCGGGCGTGTTTCTCATTGCCTCAGTGTCCATTTCACTCATTGCCATCAGACCGAAATCGATTATCGGCGGAACGCTGGTGATAGATAGAGATGTGACAGCGCTTAAATCTGGGCAACACATTGCGCTTTCTGACTATCTTCTCGAAACAGCGCACCTCTTAGACGAAGCCAACAACATGATCGGACCACTTCGGAGGAGGAGAGTGAAACTTACGATTATCTCCGCTGTCTTTCTTGCCCTCGCGCTCTTTAGTTCGTATACTCTCTTTGTCATGCTACCACGCCCTGGAACGACGACCGTTGGCCTCTAGATCTCACGAAAGCTGCGCGTCCTACAGCCGTTCTCCGATATATTTTGCGAGTTCAACAAGCCTGTTGCTGTACCCCCATTCATTGTCGTACCACGAGAATGTCTTTAAGAGAGTACCAGATTTCTGTGATCTGCCACTCGGTCCGATAACTTGCGTCAGCTCTGCATCGATGATGGAGCTGTGAGAGTCTCCCACAATATCTTTAAGCACTATCGGCTGCTCTTCGTAGTGAAGAATACCTTTTAGTGGGCCTGCTGCAGCCTTCTTGAATGCCTGATTCACCTCGTCTTTTGTGACAGTCTTCTTGGTAACGACCGTGAGATCAGTAATGCTCCCGCTCGGAGTGGGCACTCGGATAGCCACCCCATGCAACTTGCCATCGAGCTCAGGAATAACAAGCCCGATTGCCTTGGCAGCACCCGTGCTGGTGGGGACCATGTTCACGGCAGCCGCCCTGGCTCTTCGCAGATCTTTGTGGGGGAGATCGAGGAGATTTTGATCATTGGTGTAACTGTGGATAGTGGTCATGAGGCCAGACTCAATGCCAAATGCGTCATTGATCACTTTTGCCATGGGAGCGAGACAATTGGTGGTGCACGACGCATTGGAGACGATGTGCATCGACTTTGAATCATACGAGGACTCATTCACCCCCAAACAAAATGTTCCATCAATTTCATCCTTCGAAGGCGCAGAAATAATCACTTTCTTGGCACCAGCTTGAATGTGTTTAGAAGCGCCCTCACGTGAGGTAAAAAATCCAGTACACTCCAAAACAATATCAACCTTGAGAGTAGCATGAGGGAGATGAGCAGGATCTTTCTCGGCTGAAAGACGAATATCGCCATGAGCCGTTCGAATCACACCGTCTACGTATTGGGCCTTCGCGTCAAATCTACCGTACGTGGAATCAAATTCGAGTAAATGAGCGAGAGTTGCTCCGTCTGTGAGATCGTTGATGAGAACGACGCGGATGTCTGGGTGATTCTTTAGGATGATGCGCAGAGCTTGTCTGCCGATGCGGCCGAAGCCATTGATAGCGATATTCATACTATGATTATAGACCGCTACACGAGAGATGCTATTTGATAAATATTACGATAGTTTTGAAATACTATTAAAACTACAATTGGTGGTACTCACTCTGCATGAGGAGAGTATCTTGCTCGAGAATTGGCGATTCACACACGAGCTGACCAGCTACGCCACGACGCTTGAGAACGGCGAGAAAATCCTTCCAATTGGCATCACTCTCAAGCAGTGGCAAATGATTTCTCTCTCCCGTACCGTTGTAGTTGATCCCAGAATAATGAATGTGCATGGATTTAAGAGAATCTCTTCCGAGATAAGAAACGTAGGAATCAAGTAAAGCATCCCACTCCTTAGTAGAATTGATAGCACCATTAGCGCGCGCATGCATGTGTGCGAAATCCACTGTTGGGTACAAGCCAAACTCAGCACTAAGTTTCAGTACTTCGTCAAACGTTCCGAATTGAGAGTGTTTTCCCATAGTTTCATATGCAAGATTTACCGATGGAAAACATGTCTGTTTATGAGAAAGAATGTCTTCAGTCGCACGTCTCACTCGATCATAAACGAGAAGCGGATCCATACGAAGATAAAACGCGGGGTGTACGCAAACAGATCGAGCACCAGCTATCTCAGCCATAGAGAGCGCATCAATGATTCTACGCTTACTTGCCTCAAGCTTTGACTCATCGGCGGCATTCAGATTGATGTAGTACGGTGCGTGAACAGTAAGAGACATGCCGCCTAGCTCTTCTGAACATCGACGAATGTCTTTCATGCGCGCTGTATTCACAGGCACTCGCTGTACCCACTCCAATTCCATGGCAGTGATACCAAGCGCATGAGCATGACGCATGCCCTCACATGTTCCGCGAGGAGGAGGAGTGGAATGGGGTACGCCTGCAACAGCAAAATGGAGCATGGGAAGAGTGTACTGGAATGTCATTCACTTCACACTCACAATCAGGTATACTTCAACATCTACTATGAAACGATCTCACCGAGAGCTGTATACGCTCATCGCGGCCGTTGAGAACGAACGAGAGGCTCAGTTACTATTGAGCGACCTGTTCACGCACCAAGAAATTGAATCGCTCGCCGAGCGGTGGCAGCTTATACGGCAACTGTCGAACGGCACATCACAGCGAGAGATTGCCAGTAATTTGGGTGTAAGCATCAGCAAAATTACCAGAGGATCCACAATGCTCAAGCACGGTAGCGGAGGCTTTCGCCATTTCCTTAGGAAGCTTGAGAAAAGCAATGATGCAAAGAACGCAAGAACGAAATAGAATACACACATGCCTATCAAAAAAAGCTTCGCGAATTATGTGCTCAGCACACGATATGGGGAAGCAGCCTACGAGGTAGTCGATCGGCTTCATGACCATGGTCATGAGGCGTACTGGGTGGGAGGATGTGTGAGAGATATGCTGAGCGAAGAGCGCCCCAAGGACATAGACATAGCGACGTCAGCTTTGCCGAGCGAGGTGTGTGCGCTCTTCCCCAAGCATGAGAAGGAAGGGGAGAGCTTTGGGAGCATCATCGTGAAACTGAAAGGTGCACAGTTCGAAGTGACCACCTATAGGAAAGACGATGAGGCATCCGACGGACGGCATCCGGAATCTGTGATATTCGGAAGCAAAGAAGAGGACGCAAAGAGAAGAGACCTTACCATCAATGCGCTGTACTGGAACCCAATCACGAGCGAGCTTTGGGATCCCTACGGGGGAGAATCCGATCTTCATGAACGCCTTATTCGATTCATAGGAGAGCCTGGCATACGCATCAAACACGATGCGCTGAGGCTCCTGAGAGCCGTACGATTTCGCGCAATGGCAGACGGACAATATCACCCCGAAACCTATCATGCGCTGAAAGAACAAGCACCACTTGTTGAGACGCTCTCAGGAGTGAGAAAGTTACAGGAATTGGAGAAAATGCTCATGACGAACAGTCCCCATCGAGCACTCGAAGATTTATGGGAGATCGGCGCACTGCGCTACTTCCTTCCGGAGCTCTACGAGTGCAAAGGCATTCCTCAGCCCAAAGACTATCATCGTGAAGGGGACGTGTGGGATCACACCATGCTCTGCGCGAGATTCTTTGCGGAAGATCAGGGGATTGATGTGCGCCTCGCTACACTCTTCCACGACTGTGGAAAAGTGGAAACATTCTCCCTCAAAGAACGCATTCGTTTCGATCATCACGCAACAGTATCGGCAACACGCGCAGATGAAGCGCTGGATCGGCTGCAAATGCCAAAAAAAAGGAGAGAGAAAATTTGTTGGCTTATCAGTCATCACATGATGATGGGGTCGTTTGAGGATATGACCGATGAAAGAAAGGCTCACTGGTACTTTCATCCATGGTTTTCAGAGTTATTGCAGGTGTTCTGGCTCGATATAGCGGGGACTGAACCTGCTGAATTTGGTCTCTACGAATCTATCGTCAAAGATTATCAACGGTACCTCGATGCACATCCACGGTCACCAAAAGTGCTCCTCTCAGGGCATGAAGTGATGGACATAGTAGGCATCGCCCCTGGCCAACGAGTGGGAGAGATTATGCATGAATTGCACAATGCGCAATTGAGGGGAGAAGTAAAAACGAAGCAGGAGGCGAGAGCGTTTGTTATGAAGGTATGATTGAATGATTTGCTTTAAATATTTTTTCAAGTAACATCAAAATATCTTCTTATTATTATGACAATCCCTACACAAAGATCTCGTCTTACATTTGCTTTTTATTCGATCATAGTGCTTACGGCAACATTTGTGACTGTTGCAAGCATACAATATGCAGATCAAGTGCTTGCTAGTACTCCCAAACCATCAATACCATCCACGCCAGCAATAGATTCGGTATTAAGCGTACCAGGTTTACCCTTACTCCCAGCAGTAGAGCCAGAAGGTTGTGTCTGCGACGGAGGGGGCAATGGAAGAAATAAATACTGTGGATGCAAAACATTCGAACTGGAGAGTGGAAGAAAATATTTCCATACTCCAGATGGAATTACCAAAGCTGGGTGCATTGACTTGAAAGAAGATGCCGATTTTCGACAGGATTTTAATGTAGATCTTTGCTTTTCGGCTGGTGCTGACAATAATAAAAATAATGAGCAGGGTGATCTGATATTTCTTTGAGCTAACTAGAGCATTTGGTAAGAATATTGTGATGAATTAGTCAATAACTGTGACTATGATGAAACCTTCCCGCGTAACCCTATCAATCATTGGTTTGGCAGTAGTCATTGCTGTGCCGCTGACTGTTTCTCTTGCTGCACCTGCAATATTCAGCCGCGATGCAGACCAATATTTTGTCATTCTTTCGACATCGAAGGACCGTTCAGCCGCAATGTTAAAGGGTGGCGGTTGGGTGCTCGAAACGTCGCTCTACTCAAAGCTGGGGCAAGGGTGGTACGCGAATGTACAAGGGCCATTCAAAAATGCCATCGAAGCAAAGAAGCGGCTCGCTGATTTGAAGGGTATCGATAAATCGTACGAGAACGCCTACGTCAAAAATGCAGGAAGATTACGCCTTCCAATAGCTGCAGCATGGAATACCCCAGACATGCCACCAGCATTGGTTGCCGCATTCATCGGCTCTCTTGATCTCAAAGTGGAACGTCATCAAGGTGGCAGCAACGGCTGCGAGCCCCAAGAGCCGTACTACACGATCACAGCGAATCGGATCAAAGGCGCATCGTCATATGACCAGAACACTCAGAGTGTGGGCGCGCAATACTCTTTTGAACCTGCACTCGTCGGACAAGAACTCATGATGAATGAGAAGACAGGCGAGATTCGGAAAATGCACGTCTGCCTTGAGTAAACAATGGTGTGGGGTGCAGTGACTCAGAGACAGGAGATACATTGTCGTGATTGCCAGTGAGGAAATGACGATTGCTCGATTGCTCGTCTTGAACACCTACGTCTCGAAGGGGAAAGTAGCTTCTATCAGACTCAAACCATCTTTCGATGAGATCATTTTACACCCTCTTGTCTTGAATGGTGGGCGTGGGTGGACTTGAACCACCGACCGCAGGTTTATAAGTCCTGAGCTCTAACCACCTGAGCTACACGCCCGTATTTAAAAAGAGACGTACGCAGTCTACACGAATGTATCACGCAATGATGAGAGATCAAATGTGATTACGCCGCAATCGGCTTCACAGCAATGATCGTTGCATGCTTTCTTGCTCCATCAAACGTCACCACACGCCTCTGTGAAAACGAAACATTTCCAGTAACACCAGCATGAATTGTCCAATCTTTACCAACGTATGTATTTGCCCCAGGCCTGTACCAAAAACCTTTCTGCCTAATGAGCACTTCACCAGCTTGTACAAGCTGGCCGTCGTGGCGCTTTACGCCTCGTCGTTTGCTCCTACTATCCCGATTATTCTCTGTAGACCCACCGGCCTTCTTTGTTGCCATAGCCGCAGTATTTTAGGGAAATGATGGAAGTTTGCAAGCGAAATATTACTTGGTTGCGGGAGCAGGATTTGAACCTGCGACCTCCAGGTTATGAGCCTGGCGAGCTACCGGGCTGCTCCATCCCGCGTCATACGATGAGTATGCGTGGACTTTCGCTCTTTTGCAATGAGAAACATTCCTACGAGCCCATCTTCAACGCTTCTATGGCAGAACGATGAAAGAGATAGATATTCCAGTGTTCTATGACAGGGATTCCCCGAATATGCTCTTCGTACATCGCCTCCTTCTGACTGGGCGTAAGAGTGGCAACTTCTGAAGGCAAAACAGCCTCTGGCTTTTTTACTAGTATTAGAATTTTTTCTCCAGGATTCACGAGGCCCAAATTTTCTTTTGCATATTTGTCTTTATATCGAGCCGATTGGTAGTACGCGAGCGTTCCATAGCCCGCTTCAATCTGCTGCTTCAGCTGGTCATTCTTGTGCTGCATGGACGCAAGCTGCTTATCGAAAAGAATGTTTTTGTAGTACGAAAGTGCGAGGCCAAAAGCCATAGCCGCCACTACCAGCAAGCCGACCATTATCGTGAGTCGTTTGGGGAAAGGCGCAATGTCTTGGTAAGCCATAGTGTAAAGTATACAGAATGAATCAACCCTTTGCATGAAGCTGGATGGGCTCTATTCTTGGCGCAGATATGAATATCTTTTGTTCTGGTATCGGCGGCATTGGCCTCTCTGCATACGCAAGTCACATGAACTCGGCAGGGCACAGAGTGTGGGGGAGCGATGCTGTAGATTCTCCACTTCTTGATGATGTGCGTTCACAGGGAATTTCAGTATCTCTCACTCAAGACGGAAGTGCGCTACCGCAACAACTAGACGTACTCGTCTACTCTGAAGCGATATCAGAATCATCACCGGAACGCATGCTTGCGAAAGAAAGGGGAGTGAGACAACTATCGTACTTTCATGCTCTCGGGGAAATGACATCGGGGAGCACTGTCATCGCAATATGTGGCACTCACGGAAAATCATCCACAACAGCGATGTGTGCGCGCATGATGATCGAATGCGGGAAAGACCCTAATATCGTTGTTGGAACAAAACTGCGAGAGCTAGATGGACGAAACTGGAGAAAAGGCTCTCAGAATCTCTGGATTGTAGAAGCATGTGAGTATCGTCGATCATTTCTCTTCCTCTCGCCATCCATCATTCTACTCACGAATGCAGACGGAGATCATTTTGATTCATTTCGAGGTATAGAAGACTACCATCAAGCATTCGTTGATTTCATCTCGCTCCTGCCAACAGACGGCACAGTGATTGCTCACGGCAGCGACACTCAAGCACGAGAGATCATTCTGAAGAGCGGATGGAGCTTCACGGATGCAGACTCAGAACCGCTCATCACGCTCGCCACTCCCGGCCTCCACATGAGAAAGAATGCGCAGCTCGCACTCTCGCTTGGCAAGCTGATGGACATCCCTGACAGGGCAGCGCAGGCAGCCGTTTCTAGCTACAGCGGATCGTGGCGAAGAATGGAACTGCGGGGGACCACTGCTCAAGGAATCCCTGTCATCGACGATTACGCCCATCATCCCGTAGAAATTCGCGCAACACTGAGCGCCATGCGTGAAGCCTTTCCGGGAAAGCGTCTCGTTGTCATTTTTCAGCCTCACACTCATCATCGAACCCTCGCACTTTGGAATGAATTTTCCGCCTCGTTTGGCGACGCCTCGATAGTCATCGTCACAGATATTTACGACGCACGACCAGAGAACAGTGCACAAAAAGCCAGTCTTGAACACCTTGTTGCAGACATTCAATCTCACACTAAAAACGGTACTGTGTACGCAGGCGGCTCACTACAGAACACCGAAGTATTGCTGCGGTCAGGTTTGCTAACCACAAATGACGTGCTCGTGTTTCTCGGCGCTGGCAGCATCACAACACTTGCTGGAGTAGTGGCTTCTCATTCTGCGTGACACCTACTTCCGATTGGCACGCTGGGCCTCTCTTAAATAGACACTGTTCTGAATATCTCTCTTGGTAGGACGAATACGAAGCCTTTCTCGACGACGAGAAACATCGTCCTGATCACAGGATAGCGTCAAATGAACTACGAGTCTTTTATCACTCTCGACTGCACGTGTCACGGGGGCAGCCGAAGCACACTTTTCCGGAGGCTTGGGCGTGGAAACGGTGTAACGACCGGCAGGCAACCCTGTGAATGTATACGGTGAGAGCGCCTTTCGTTCCTTGCCGTCTGGCCCCTTGATCATCACGTGAACATTGGAAGGAGCTGTGGTCACACCCATAGTTCCAAGGCTTGTGCGAGCGTATTGGACGATTATACGAATGGTATCATTGGGAACAAGAGAAATGTTCACCTGAGGAGTGTCCGACGTAAGCACAAGATCGGTGCCACGGTACACCTGTATGGTGCTCGACATGCCTGGGGGATTGGTGAGTGAAAATGTCGCAGGACCGTAGTGAGAGGAAGAAAATGTGTAATGTTTTTTAGAAACGTTTGGATTCGATGTAGACGCAAGAATGGCATCGCCTGAGAACATCTGCCAAGGACCATACTCTTTTGGTGAAATTTGATCGATGACGATCACCGCGCTTGTATCAGCGTGAACAATCGAAACGATCACAGACAGTGAGCAAGCGCACCCGATCAAAGCAGTGAAAAGAAATCTCAAGCGCGTCATAGCGCATCGCATGATACTGCGTGCGTGTGTATCAAGAAAGTGCTTTTCCAGATAAAGCCATTGCCAACGCATGTTCGTATCGGTTCATGCACTCCGCCAGTGACAGATGAAGAAGAGGCTGCGCTGCGATGGAAACAGAGAGAGACTGTTCTTCTGAGACTGAGCCAATGAGCACTGGTGCGCATGAGTGTTTTGCCGCCAGAGAGAGAAATGCTTGTTCGTTTTCCTCTGTCACTTCCATCACAAAGCCTCCCGTTTCAGAGAAGAGAAGAGTGTCAGTGCGAAGAGAAGAGGCGAGGGCATCGAGTTGAATGGTGCATCCTAGGCGCCCGCCGCGACCCCTGTGCGGGAGTGTCATTTCAAAAAGCGAGAGGAGAAGTCCTCCTTCGCTGATGTCATGACAGGATGCAATGAGGCCAGCAGAAATGCCCTGCGTCACTGCACGTATCTCTCGAAGTACGAGAGAATAATCCGGAGAGGGGACAGTGGCGCCGAGAAGTGCATTGCGAGGTGAGTCGCACAGGCGTTCAAGAATATCGTAATAGGCAGAGCCACCGCATTCATCGTTTCTTTCTCCGAGCAGATACAGTCGAGAGCCAGCTGATTTCAATTGCATCGACACTGCCCTTCGCGCGTCAGGCATGACGCCGATGCAGCTTACGATTGCCGTAGGATCGATGACACCCGCACTCGTCGCATTGTAGAGGCTCACATTGCCGCTGATGATGGGGATCGCTTCTCCATCTACTGCAACACCCTTAGCAGCATCTGCTATCCCTCGCACGCCTTCTTCCAGCGCCCAAAGATGTTCTGGAATTTCTGGGTTCCCGTAGTTTAAGCAATCTGTGAGGGCACGAGGAAGCGCACCTACAGCAGCAATATTACGCACTGTTTCAACCACGGCATTCACGCCCTGCAAATATGGAGAAATACGTCCGTAACGACCGTTGCCTCCGGAAGAAAATGCAACTCCGATCACCGCATCGCTCTCAGAGAGCGTCCAGCGTGGATGACGCGAAGAATCCGTTGAATACTTTGTAATATCCATGAGAGGCATCAGTACAGCTGCATCTGCTTCACCTGGCTCGATGAGGCTGTTGCCGAGAATATTTTTGTCGTAGTGACGAATGACCCTCGATTTACCTGCGTGTGATGGATGCGACAGGAGTGAGAGGAATATCTGTGAAAGCGAGTGAGAGTGCATCCCCACAGACACTGTAGAACCGCTGCAAGAAATGACGGGCTCGACAAATGATGTAGCGGGAGCGGCAGTAGGACGCACGTACTGTAGCCCGGATGTAATATCCAGAGCCTTCGCATGACAGACGATTTCCCCTCTGTGAGAGAGTGTATACATGCCGTCATCAGTCACATACCCAACGACAGACGCTCTGGCGTTCTCAGAGACACTCGGCAATGCCCATACGTCATTATAGTGCGCGAGGATGCGCTGAGTGAGTGTCGGATGACATATCCAGCAGAAACGCTCTTGAGTCTCTGCGCACGCGATAACTTCAGGGGGCAAGTCAGGCATTGCCGTAGAAACGAGATCGAGATTAACGACTGCACCCATAGAAGCGCTCGCCACCTGTTCCACTGACGCGCACACCACACCGCCTGCACCGAGGTCTTTAAAGCTCACCTTTCCCAGTAACTTCTCACGTGCGAGCCAATCGAATAACGCATAGGTTGAAGCGAGGAGATGACGCTCCAAAAACGGATTGGGCTCTTGCACGGCTCCTGCGCTGCCCTCAGCATCAGAATCTTGCATAGAGGCACTCGCAAAGGAAGCTCCCCCAAATCCACTTTTATCCGTCGCCTTTCCGACAATAATAATGTCATACTTCTCTCGCGCAGCCTCGCCCGGCACGAAACTGTGAATGATCTCGTCTTCACGAACAAGCCCGCAGACGACGACATTCACAAGGCAATTAGTATTGTACGCAGCATCAAACACGGTATCACCCCCGATATTCGGGATGCCAAGCGGATTTGCGTAGCCGGCAATGCCGCGAATCACTTCTGAAGCGATGACGCGAGTAGCTTCACTGTGCAGGTCGCCTAAGCGCAAGTTATCCATGCAACCGATCACTCGAGCGCCCATGCACAGCACATCTCGCACGCATCCTCCCACTCCGGTGGCGGCGCCCTCGTACGGAACGATTTGCGAAGGATGATTATGCGATTCATGACTGACTACAATTCCCCAGCGCGTTCCCACAGGACCATCAGTAATAGCGACAATCCCGCTATCCTCCTTAGGTCCAAGGATCACATGCGTACCATCGGTCACAAATTGACGAAGAAAGCGACGGCTCGACTTGTAGCTGCAATGCTCACTTCCCTGAATACCCCAAATAGTCGCTTCAGTGAGCGTGAGAGGTCGCCCTACCATAGTCTGCACCTTGCGCGCCTCATCAACAGTGAGAGCGATGCGGTAGCGCGTGAGCAGGGAGCTGGCCTCCTCGTCTGAGAGCGAACTAAAATCAAGTGAAGAAGAATTCATGAAAGAATGATGAACGAGTCGATTGTAGTAGGAATCTGTAGAATTTGAAACGAGGAGAGGCTACGCTCAACTATCATGAGGCACGCTCTCAATCAATTTCTCTCTCAGAAACGCATTGCAGGAGGAGCATTCGTACTCGCTGCCACACAACTTGGCGCTTCTCTCTGTGGTTTTTTGCGAGATCGATCATTTGCCATGGTGTTTCCCTTTGAGAGCGATCCCATTGGCATCGCGTCTGTGTACATTGCGGCATTCAGGCCCAGTGATGTGCTCTTTCAAATTATTGTCATGTCCTCTCTCAGTGTGGTGCTGGTACCGTTTTTGGCAAGCCACCTCGCACATGGCAGACATCGTGAGATGAACGCCGTGACGAGTAGCGTGCTCATCGTGTTCGGCACGTTGTTCACGATCGTCGCGCTCATAATGGCCATCTTCTTTCCGTGGATCGCGCCGTACATGGTCAAATTTACAGGAGAAAGCCTCGCGCTCTACATCAGCTTTGGAAGGCTTGCCCTCCTCACGAACGCACTCTTTGTCGTGGGCAACACGGCAGGACAGTACCTGATCGCAAAACAGCAGTACTGGATCTACGGCATCACGCCGATTCTCTGGTCTCTTGGCACCATCGGAGGCATTCACGTTCTCTCTCCTATCATAGGCCCACTCGGCCCTATGGTGGGAACCATATGTGGAACGGTGATATACGTGGTCATCAGGTGCGTGGGCATCTATAGAATAGGATTCCGCTTCACGCTCGCAAGCAATGGATGGATACACGGAGACATCGGCCAGATGGGGTGGCTCATCCTCCCGAGAATGGTGGCACTCGGTGGACTGCAAATGCAGCTCCTGCTCTTTGACCGTCTCGCGTCTGGGCTTGAAAAAGGAGCAGTCGCCATCAACCAATTTGCGAGCAATGTGGAATCGGTCATACCTGGAATCGTAGGCATCGCGCTCGCACAATCCACATTTTCACTCTTAAGCCAAGCGCATGCCACCAGTGAAAGGAGCCGATTTCGACACACGCTCCTGCGCGCAATGCGCTATAACCTCCTGCTTACGCTGCCAGGAGCCGCGGCAGTCATGCTCCTTCCGCAGGTCGCCGCGTGGCTCCTCCATCTCGATCCGCAATCGGGAGAAACATTCATGCAGTCGCTTGTCATCTACGCAGTAGCAATTCCATTCGAGAGCGCCAATCATCTCCTGCTACGGTCGTTCTATGCTCTCAAAAACACCGCTATTCCAGCCTGCTCAAGCATCTGTAGCGCCATTGTTGGCGTGTCTGTCGCATACGTGAGCATCGGCACGGTTGGAATTTTCTCCCTCGCAATGGGATATGTCGCTCTGCAAATTAGTCAGACAATCCTTCTCGGCGCGCTGCTCACGCTGAGAATGAGAAGAGCATAGGAGAAGACGTAATCTAACGACCGACGGTACTCAGCTCCATATCTCGCGGGGATTGCGTTGCGTATATGCGCACCACCCTTGCAACTGTGAGATCTTGAGGGTTGAGAACTATTGATACGTTTTTACCCACGAATGTGAGGGCAGACAGTCCGAACACTTGGTAGCTCACGTTCACTTCGGTGTCATTATTGAGAGTGATCGTCCTAGTTTTACCGTCAGTCTGAAGAAGGGTGAGGGTGTTTGCGCCCACAGACTGTATAACGCCGCTGACATTCAGAGACGTATCTTTGGCGGGGTTTTTTATTATGATCAGTGATGCGCGAGCCGTTGTTGCATCAACACGTACGCCCCGCACTAAAACATTCATCCCTGCCAGAATATTTTGATTCGTGAGACGGCTATTCGTGGCGCGGCTATTTCTTCCTTCAATGATGTACTGCGTTTCCTTATCGATCAGAAAAGAGAAGATGCTTCCATTGGCTGCTTTCACTCGAAAAGAGCCGCCAGATTTGTCGAACTGCTGCTGAGGGCTCAGTGTCGTATCAATAATCTCCCCGCTGACCGTAACACGGAAAGAGAGAGTTTCCTCCGCGATAACAGGAACAGCAAGGGTTGCCATGAAGAAAGAGAACAGTATGAACGATGCAGTGCTGATGCGCATGTGAGGAATGGGAAACAAGTGAGAAAAAGATACAGAAAGGTACGACAGGGGACAATTGCAAAAAAAGGATGTTCTGGTGAAAGCTGAAACTGCGCTCTATTTCCTCCGCACTTGCGTAAAATCGAGCTCCACCGGCGTATCGCGATCGAAGATTAGTACGAGAACTGTCAGCTTTCCCTTATCGACATCGACCGTGTCGACGGTGCCTTCATAATTCTTAAATGGACCGTCTACAATCACTACGAGATCGCCAATCTGGAAATCGCTCTTATATTTTGCGCTCTGTTCTCCAACTCTCCGCTCTATGACTCCGAATTCTTCAGGTGTGACAGGAACAGGAATGTTCCCAGACCCCACGAATCCCGTCACGTTGGGAGTGTTCCTCACCACGTACCAACTGTCGTCAGTGACGATCATATTGATGAGAACATACCCGGGAAAGAGCTTTCGTTCCTCTTCAACAGGCTCATTTTTCTTAAAGACGATTTGCTTTTCTTTCGGAACGACTATCTCAAAGATGTAATCTTTCATTCCAAGCGTCTCTGACCGCTGTTCAAGAGACTTCTTTACGCTGTCTTCATAGCCTGAGTACGTGTGAATGACGTACCAATTTCTTCCGGCTGATGGATCTTGCTTTCCCATAAGAAGATTAGAGAGTGAAGCGGACGACTTCGCCAAGGAGGAAGTCGATAAGACCGAATGCAAGAGCTGTGATGACAATGAAAACGATGACAATTACCGAGAGACGAACAGCCTGTTGCTGAGTGGGCCATTGGACATGCCTGAGCTCTTCTACGCTGTCGCGGAGGTAGCTTAAGAGGAAAGTCATAGACAGAGAGTAACGAAAGAACGCCTCAAAACTGGCGCCACAGGTGAAATAGTGAGGGAAACCGACAGAAAGCGCAAGTGTTTTTAAGGAAGAGCAGGGGAGAGATCGTACTGAGGAGGTTCAATTGCCTGAATTTTACTGATGGGTAAAGCGACGAACCACACACTTCCCTTCACGTCACTCCGTGGAACGAACGCGGAAGATTGGTGGCCAATGTAAGCGAAACTTCTCGAATCAAGGCTGAGCATGCGATTGTCGCCGAGTAAAAAATACTGATCGGGCGGCACCACGAACACTTCCTCTTCAGCATTCCTGCTCGACACAGGATACTTGTACGTGTTGCCGAAATTGACGGCGTTGAGATAGCTCTCTTCAGTGATTTTCGTATCGACACCATTGAGCGGATTTCTCAGGTACACAAACCCATCCTTTATGACGATTGTCTCGCCTGGAAGGCCGATTACTCGCTTAACGTAATACTTCGAGTGATCAGTGGGCGGGCGAAACACGACGATATCCCCACGACGGGGATCGCCGAAAAGGTACCTGAATTTATTAATGACGATGTACTCTCTGTTGGCAAGAGTGGTATCCATGGAATTGCCTTCCACTTGAAAAGGCGAAACGATGAATGTACGAATGACAGCCACCACTGTGATGATAATGACGATATTCAGGAGAACATCCAAAATGTGAAAGAGTATCCCCCGAGGCTTTACCGTTAGTGGCATACTTCTTCAGTATACCACATCGAGAAAGAAACTAGTCTGCACAAGGTCTCTGGCGTACACTGTGCGGGTGCTCCATTCCCATTTCTTTTCCAGACATTTGGATGATGCCGAAGAGTTGGTCTATGTCGTGCACAAGCATTGGTTTATGGGAATTAAAACTCTTGTACTGCCAACTGCCATCTTCATTGCACTGTGGCTGCTGCTCTACGCGATACGAGATCTCTACATTTTCTACGGTGTGGCAGTACTCAGCTGCGCAACTGCACTATGGTGGATTCGTAATTTTTTAGACTACTATTTGGACGCATGGCTCATCACAAACAAAGGAGTGATCGACCTTGCATGGCACGGATGGTTCAATCGAACATCATCGCGCGTGCTGTACAGCGACATTCAGACAGTGAGCTATGAAATAAAGGGCGTATGGCAAACGCTCTTTGGGGTGGGAAATCTCAGCCTTGAAAAAATCTCAACAGGAGCTGTCATCGCCATGGACAATGTAAGTAATCCTAGAAACGTAGAAACTATTATTCTCGAGAGTATGGAAACGTACGTGCATGCAAAGAATTTGAAAGATGCAAAAACAGTGCAAAACATTCTTGCAGAATTTGTTGCAGGAAGCCTGCAAACACGAGAGAGTGAAAGAGAGGAGGAAGAGGAGGAGGAACTGTAAAGAATGTCAGATCTCTTTCACTGTGCGACGTACTGCGTTATCGTGAGAGATATGAAACCGGAATGTGTGTTGATCGGCCTCGGTAATCACGGCTCTCAGTACTCAGAAACGAGACATAATCTTGGATGGATAGCCATTGATTACTTGGCAAAAAAGTATGAAGCCAGTGCATTTTCAGACGTACCGAAATTTGTAAGTGAAACAGCAGAAGCGATCATTCAGGGGAAGTCCTGCTTACTGGTCAAACCGCATACGTACATGAATGGGTCCGGTGAAGCAGTGCGAAAGATCAAAGATTTCTACAAACTTGATTCAAATCAATTTCTCATTCTCTGTGATGACATAGATATCGAGCTCGGTTCCTATCGCCTGCGTATGAGCGGGGGAGCGGGGACACACAATGGACTAAAATCTATAGTAGAAGCAATTGGCGAATCATTCCCTCGGCTGAGGCTTGGCATCGGCCCACAAAAAGAAGGAGTAGACCTTGCAGCGTGGGTACTCTCAAAGATAACTCCAGAGGAGAGCGCTAGGCTTTCAGGCGTCATGGCAGAGCTACCATCAATTGTCGCGACTGCCATAGCAGAAATGCAATCTCAGAACTGACATCGATTCTCTTCGTCATTGCATCTCATCAAAATTCACAAGACGAACGCGATCCTTTTTGCTACCATCACCTTGCGTTGGGGAGTCGCCAAGCGGTAAGGCAGCGGCCTTTGAAGCCGCCATTCGATGGTTCGAATCCATCCTCCCCAGCCATTCTGCTTCGCAAGCTTCGCAGAATTGGCTACCCTCGATGTATGTATAGCGTCTACTTGCTTCGGAGTATCAAAAATCCGCAGATGACCTACGTTGGATTCACAACAAAGGACATTCGCGAACGC
>CAZOJC010000002.1:109078-111759 GCA_964580035.1 uncultured Candidatus Peribacteria bacterium | reverse complement strand
AGGCACCCTCTCGGGCTCCACTGTCCGCGCCTCCAATCTCCTCGCCTCTTCAGGATCCCTCGTCATCCAATCCTCCGTCACCTTTAGAAACCTCATCAACTGCCCCGTCATCCGCACAGACACTACAGGCCTCCTCTCCTGCGGCTCCTCCTTCGGCTCAGGGAACGTCCTCGCCATCGGAGATGCTCGCTACGTCAAGAAGCAAGGAGACACCATGACGGGAGCACTTGTGATCAATGTCACTGGTGGCAACATGAATACGGTAGGGCTCAAAGTCTATAATACAATTTCAGGAGCTATCATTCATGCTGCAAGCAAGCTGCGATCTTCGGGTTCTCTAATAGTCTCCGCGCAAAGCGGATTGCCGGCATTCTCTGTAATAGATGACGGCAGCACAGCCGTTGTTACTCTGAATACGACCGATACGGCTTCCGCGCAATTCACCATGGCTAAGACTTCTTCCACTCTGGGCGGCATGAGACTTGTCGGCAATGGAAATGCTTACCCCATTTTGGATATTGCCGGATCTACAAATTTCAAGGTATTGGAATCGGGCGTACAGACTGATGGAAATGTGATGATCGGCGCTCTTGCTAATGCCACTCAAACACTCGAAGTACTTGGGACTGCTTCAGGCACAAATCTGTTCGCTACCCGCAGTATTTCCGGAAGCCACCTGTACGCAGCCACTACCTTTAACGGAGCAGGGCTTGCTGATTGTGATACCGCAGGTACATCAAAACTCCTGTGGGATAGTTCCACGAAGAGATTCTCCTGCGGTACTGATCAGTCGGGCTCCTCCTTCGGCTCAGGAAACGTCCTCGCCATCGGAGACGCTCGCTACGTCAAGAAGCAAGGAGACACTATGACGGGAGTGCTCATAATAAATATTACTGGCGGGAACAAAGATACTATCGGACTCAAGGTGCTCAATACACTATCTGGAGCGCAACTCCATGCAGAATCCCTCCTCACCGTGAGTGGAACAACGATTCTTTCTAACAGAGCAAGTGCAAGCAAAGCTCTCATTGTTCGTGGTGCTGCTTCCCAAACTGGCAATCTGCAGGAATGGCAAGATTCTTCAGGCAATGCGCTCGCCATCATTTCAGACGGAGGCGCACTCAATGTGAGCATGGATAGCGGGGCGTTTAATGCTGGAGATTATGCCGCATTCATACTCGGGAAGACTTCTGGAGCAAACGCAGTGAATGGCGGACTCTTCGGTATCGGTAGGTACGATAAAGCGAATAAACCATTCACAGGATTCACCGGTTGGGATGATAGCGGTTTCCGCTACCTCTACTTCGGAGGAGGGGGATGGAATGTGCCAGATGCAAACAAAATTGGTTTCTGGACGGCATCCACCTACAACGAAACAGTGAATCAGGGCGTACAGAGAATGTTTATTGCCAATGACGGACGCATAAGCATCAACCCTGTTTCCTCCTTCACAACCGTCGCAAGCACAGCAACGCTCGGACTACGCACACTCTCCTCTTCAGATGTCGGACTCATTATTGAAGGCAGCGCATCTCAGACAGGAAACTTGCAAGAATGGCAGAACGTCAATGAGACAGTGCTTGCATCGATCACGCCCACTGGCGCGCTGAATATTTTCAATACCGGCGCACTCGCTTTAAGTGTACGAGGTACACTCTCGGGCAACATACTGCACGCAGAGAAAAATCTGACATCATCAGGCACAGTTCTTGCTGTGGGCAACATCACCACGAGGGGAGCCCTCTCAGGAGCCACCATCTACGCCGCCACTCGTCTCGCTACCTCGGGCTCTCTCACCGTGAACGGCACCTCTCTCTTCAGAAACACCGTCACCGTCAGAGGCACCCTCTCGGGCTCCACTGTCCGCGCCTCCAATCTCCTCGCCTCTTCAGGAGCCCTCGTCATCCAATCCTCCGTCACCTTTAGAAACCTCATCAACTGCCCCGTCATCCGCACAGACAGCGCAGGCCTCCTCTCCTGCGCCTCCTCCTTCGGCTCAGGAAACGTCCTCGCCATTGGAGACGCTCGCTACGTCAAGAAGCAGGGAGACACGATGACCGGCCGCCTCACCATCAACCTCACATCTGGCTCCCTCGGGCTCAATGTCCTCCAGACGATCTCGGGGGCGAATATCTTCGCTCAGAAGAGTCTCTCCACCTCCGGCTCTCTCCTCGCAAACGGCAACATCACCACGAGGGGAGCCCTCTCAGGAGCCACCATCTACGCCGCCACTCGTCTCGCTACCTCGGGCTCTCTCACCGTGAACGGCACCTCTCTCTTCAGAAACACCGTCACCGTCAGAGGCACCCTCTCGGGCTCCACTGTCCGCGCCTCCAATCTCCTCGCCTCTTCAGGAGCCCTCGTCATCCAAGGCTCCGTAACATTCAGGAATCTTGTGAGCTGCACCGTCATTCAAACAGATGCCAATGGACTGCTTTCCTGCGGCGCAGGAGGCTCTGGCATCAGCCAAGCAAGCGCTGATCTTCGCTACGTTAAACGCGCTGGCGATACCATGACTGGCACACTCATCATCCGCAGCACCTCAGGCAGCAGTGCTGTAGGCCTCAATGTCATCGGCACCATGTCCGGACGCGGCATCGTGATCTCCGGCACCGGCTCCAAACCCCTCCTCGCAACCGACGTTCGCTACGGCACCCTCCTCATGGGCACAGGTGCTGTGC
>CAZOJC010000002.1:95367-108978 GCA_964580035.1 uncultured Candidatus Peribacteria bacterium | reverse complement strand
TCCTCTTTGGCACTGGCACCACCTTCGATGCCCGCCTCTACCGCTCTGCGGTGAACGTGCTCACCACCAACGCCACTTTCGTCGCTCGCATCCTCTCCGGCTCCGCCCTCACCATCTCCACCATCAGGAACTGTTCGTCTCTCGCCACCACGTCCACTGGTTCCATCAAGTGTGCCGTCGACCCTGCCACCAACCCCGGAGCCCTCTCAGGCCGCACCCTCACTGTCTCCGGCACAGGCTCCAAACCTCTCCTCGCAACCGACGTTCGCTACGGCACCCTCCTCATGGGCACAGGTGCTGTGCGCTCTGGTACCAGCGCTACCTTCGCCCAGATGTACATTGCTCCGAGGATGACGACGACTGCCGTCACCACCCGTACAGGAGGATCAGGCCTCTACGGCGTTGCTGCCCAAGGCAGATACGTCTACACGGTCAACAGCTCGACACCCACACTCCGCATCTTCGATGCAACCATCCCCGCCTCACCCACGCAAGTGAGCTCCACCTCGCTCTCAGAAGCTGCATACTCCGTGGCTGTGCAAGGAAGGTACGCCTACGTAGGAGGCGCCACCAAGATGTGGATCTACGACATCGGGCAGCCCACTGCTCCCGTCCTCAGAGGATGGGTGACGATCGGAGGCGGCACTCGAACCAAGACGATCGTCTCGGGAATGATAGTGTACGTGGCGGACAGCGGAGGAGTGGTGAACATCATCGATGTCAGCAATCCTCAGAATCCCGTGGTCATACGGAGCATCACGGGTCTCTCCACCATGGCTGGCATCGCTCTCCAAGGGAGGTACCTCTACGTTTCTGCGCAAGCAGTTGGCATGCGCATCTACGATGTCAGCAATCCACGGAGCCCCGTTACGATGGGAACGTACAGCATTGCCGCTGGCGGTTACTTCAATATGATGACAGTGTCTGGACGTTATGCGTATATCTACGACGGAGCCACAGGTGGACTCAATATCCTCGATGTCAGCAATCCTTCTTCCATTACATCGCTCTACGGCTCTGCGACGATAGGATCAAACTTCACCGGCCTCACCGTGCAAGGCCGAACGCTCTACATGGGAAATGGCTTCTTCACAGGATACCTCTACGCCGTCGACATCACGCAACCGAGAAACCCCAATCTCCTCCAGAGAATTTCGCTGTCGGGGAATACCTACGAAAACGTCATAGTAGGGCGATATCTGTACAACGTCAGTAGCGCTGATCAACTCCAAGTCTTCGACCTCGGAGGAGCCTACATTCAGGCCCTCGAGGCAGGCAGCATCGAAACCACCAGCCTCTCTGTCAACGGTGATGCCAAGGTCTACGGCAACCTCGATCTCGCAGGTAGCCTCAATGTCACCGCTCCTTCCGCCTTCCAATCCCTCTCTACTGGTGCCTCCGTGCTCACCCTCGCGAGCGAAACAGGTGCCCTCAAGATCTCAGCCAGGGGAACCAATGCCGCCCCCCACATCCTCTTTGGCACTGGCACCACCTTCGATGCCCGCCTCTACCGCTCTGCGGTGAATGAATTGACGACGAATGCGTCATTCGTTGTTCAATCAGCAACAACGAGCGCCACTCAAAACATGTTCAAAATAATCACCAATTACTCATCTACCAATAATACGGTTTTCCGTGTTTCTGCTTCAGGAGCAGTGTATGCCGATGGACCGTATAACTCCGCAGGAGCCGACTACGCCGAATGGTTCATGACGAGCGGACAGCGCCTCACCCCAGGTGAAGTGGTGTGTATCGATCCTACGAAAAATAATACAGTGAAGAGATGTGAGCGTTCAGCAGATAGCAATGTGATGGGTATCGTTTCCACAAATCCTGCATACATAGGAAACGTCATCACGGGCGCAGACGGACTGATTCCCCCGGGCTACAGCCTCATCGGTCTCATAGGACAGGTGCCGGCCAACGTGAGCACAGAAAACGGCGTCATTCGTCCGGGTGACAGCTTGACCGCTGCCAGCAAGCCGGGCTTTGCACGCCGCGCGAGTGCTGGCGAGTCTACTGTGGGTGTGGCGCTAGAAGCCTTTGGCACCACTCCAGAAGTGGAAGGAGAATCGTCAGATCCGCAGGAAGGAGTGGTGAATGTGCTCATCTCTCGAAGAAATCAGTCACTGACGGTCGAGACCGTTGAACAGAAAGTGATGGAGAGTATCGCGGCTATGGAAATAGAAGATGAAGTGACGCTCATGATTAAGAAATCTCTCGATACATTCGATATTTCCGAGAGCGTTTCGACAGAAGTGGAAAAGCAGCTACAGGCACTCGACCTACGCGCTCAAATTCTCACAATCATTGAAGAGAGGCTGAGCGAGAAAAAAGAAGTATCGGCTGATGCTATCGCTGGTGATGCGTCTTTGCATTCGAGAGGAGGACCGCCCTCACTCGAGATCATTCGGAGGATGCTCGCCGAGTATTACGGCATAACGGGAACTGGCGGCACACTGTCATTAACTGGTGACCTCTCAATAGAAGGGACTGTGCGGGCAAACGCCATACACGGGACATCACTCCGAATCCTGCATGACGCTTGGATCGGTGGCACGCTCCATGCGGCTGCCATTCATGCTTCTGGTGCGGTGCTGCATACACTCTTGGTGCAGAGCGGAGCAACCATAGGCGGTAATCTCACAGTCGGCGGGAGAATGCTCCTTGGCTCCGGATCACTTGTGTCTATGAGCGTGAGTGGTTCTACGCTGGAGATCGGTTCACTCCTGAATCCTTCAAGTCTCAGAGTATTTGGCACGCTCACCATTCAAGGCATGGCAACATTCTTAGGCATTGTGGATATTCGCGGCGAGCTCATTGTGCCGAGCAAGCAAGCGGGATACGCACTCATTCAGAGAGGGACAGACAGCATCACGGTACGATTCCAGACAGGATTCGTGGCGCAGCCGATTGTTACGGCCTCTCCCAACGTGCCCGTTCTCTACGCGGTGTCTCTGGCGACGAGAGAAGAATTTACCATCCGCCTTGCGGCTCCTGCGGCGGAAGACATTACATTCTCATGGCATGCGCTCTCCACCCACGAACCCCTCACCGCAACGAACATCATTCAGAGCGGCTCGCTTGTCGCCTTCCCTGTAGACAGCACCGGCGTGCCATTCTCCAGTAACGACGTTTGGAACGCCTGCATACGAGGAAGGACACTGCTGGATGATGACGGCAATCCTTACAGCTGCAGCCGCTATCACACAGAAACGATGTGGGAACACCCCGACCTCCATATGAATTTCACGTGGAATCCCTATCATGAACCCCAGCCACTCCTCCTTCTACCATTTGGTTACCATGCCGTAGTGATGGAATACAGTGGCTCTGGAGAACAGCAAGGCGCGACATCATCCGAATTAAGCGATGTCACAAACAATGAGGGACAAGCAAGCAGCAATGAAATGACTGAAGCACCACTTGGAGATACTACGAATGAGACCGTCCTCGTTGAGGAAGCGGGGCAAGCCTCTGCATCTCTGCCTCTGCCAGATGCCGTCGCAGGACCTGTCTTGCCTGAGCCTGAGGAAGAACTCGTGCCAGAAGCACCATTAGATGTGCCTGCTCAAGAGCCCCAGGCGGAGCAGCCGCAAGAAACTGTCGAAATCGTCCCATAACATGGCGCGAACGTACGTGCTGCCAATGCAGCATTCGTAGAGCAGTGAAAGCTCATCTTGCAGTAGATTCACTTCATGGTTTTGTCATACGTTCTCGCGTTGCATCTCGTTGGCTTGTGTCTCTATACTCACAGACAGTTTTCATTATATTTTTCTACCTCTGTGTATGGGTTCTCTTTCATCCAAAACAATCAAGCTGTTGCTGTTTGTCATCATCATTGGACTGTGCGTTCTTGCCGTGTTCAATTACAATAAGCGCGTCGAAATCGCCAAAGAGCAAGTCGCGCTCACCCCACAAGAAACAAAGCAGGGGAATGAGGAGCAGAACAAAGAAGCAGCCAAGAAGATCGTCGATCAGCTCAAAACTCGCATGGCGATTGACACGACAATCGAGCCTACTGTCGCGCAAATTATCGATGTGAAGGCACTGCAAAAGCAAAACAGTTTCTACAATGCCGCTAAAAACGGAGATTACCTCATCGTCACCACCAATCGCGCGATTATCTTCGATGCGCAGAAAGGAGTTGTGATCGACGTTGTTCCAGTGCAGATTCAATCGCAAACTGCGCCGGTAGTAAGCAGTGCGCCTGCTACTGCTACAACGAAAACTTCCTCTTCGGCAAGAGCGCAGTAATGCACCATCTAGATTCGCGCAATACATGTATTGTGTTGGTGTGAATGTCTGTGCGTAGAACTGAATGACGTGCGATCGAATGGTGCCCAGGAGCCTCCTTCGCTCTTTACAAGAGCTTCGGAAGGCCAAGGAGGACTCGCTTAGGGTAAACTTCTCGTCCTTTGAACACTATCAAATCCGCCAATCGCCCCTACGAAGGGTGTTTGTCGTATTTATGGTGCCCAGGAGAGGACTCGAACCTCCACGACCTTGCGGTCGCTACCACCTCAAGGTAGTGCGTCTGCCATTTCGCCACCTGGGCATTGTTTCTAAAGAACGAGAAAGCGCGAGAGCACGCAGTGTAGCAAGAGAGACAGGTGAAAGAAAACAGAATCTAGTGGCATTCAATGACTTCCTTCAGTCTCTCTTTCTCTTTGAGAGGAATGTTGAGCGTATCCACAAAGGCTTTCAGTGACGCTGCCGTAACGGTTTTGCCTCGTGAGAGCGCTTTCATCTGCTCGTACGCGTCGCCGTATCCATATCTGCGCATAACACTCTGAATCGCTTCCGTGAAGATTTCCGGATGCGCTGCGAGCTCTTCTTGCACCTTCTCTCTATCGAGAGAGAGCTTCTTTACGCCTCTCTGGAGGGACGTAATCGCGAGAAGGTGATAGCCGAAAGCAACGCCGATATTGCGCTGGACGGTGGAATCGGAAAGATCTCTCTGTAGCCGCGAGACGGGGAGCTTTTCTGCGAAGTGAGAGAAGAGTGCGCTGGAAAGACCGAGATTTCCTTCCGCATTCTCAAAGTCGATAGGATTGATT
Organism: uncultured Candidatus Peribacteria bacterium; assembly: GCA_964580035.1. Classification (GTDB taxonomy): domain Bacteria; phylum Patescibacteriota; class Gracilibacteria; order Peribacterales; family Peribacteraceae; genus CAZOJC01. The sequence continues at coordinate 103,918 of CAZOJC010000002.1, read as the reverse complement.
TTGTGGGGCATGGTAGAAGAGCCCACTTCACCTTTTACGGCTTTCTGTCGGAAGATGCCGCGAGAAATGTACAGCCACATATCACGCGAGAGATTGAGGAGGACTGCGTTACATCGGCAGTACAGATGGGAGAGTTCTGCGATGTCGTCATGAGGGTTGATCTGCGTGGTGGCGCCCAAGGGCACAAGCCCAAGCGAGCGGACAAATTTACGCCCAAACGCTTCCCAATTCACGTCAGGATAGGCGCTCGTATGGGCAAAGTAGGTGCCCACAGCACCGCCAAATTTTCCATGCATACGAAACCCAGTCAGTTGGTCTCGCAATCGTTCTAGGCGCTCCGCAAACACGAGCATTTCTTTGCCGAGAGTCGTGGGAGTGGCGGGTTGTCCGTGCGTGAGTGAGAGCATGCGCTGCATCTTATGAGCGCTGGCAAGAGAACGCAGTGCGGCAATCATTGCTTGTAATTCTGGCTTCATCACACGCTTCACAGCGTCATGTATGAGTATGCCGTAGGCAAGATTATTCACATCCTCGCTTGTGAGGCCAAAGTGGATGAATTCAGTGCGAATCTTGAGTCCAGCAGCTTTTTCGATTTGTTTTTTTAAGTAGTACTCGATTGCCTTCACATCGTGCTTTGTCACTGCTTCTATCTGCTTCACTCTCGCAGCTTGCCTCTCATCGAATTGATCAATGATTTCTTGCAGCGCTTTTTTCTGCCGAATACTGAGCGGTTTTAGATCGGGCAGAGATTTTTCTTCGCTGAGGGCCGCAAAGTAGCTCACTTCCACAAATATTCTCGCTCGCATTAGTGCTTCTTCGCTGAAAAAAGGCCTCAGTGGATCGAGTGTGGCGGCATAACGTCCATCGAGAGGGGAGAGTGCTTGCATGTCCCTATGGTAGCCGTAAAGACGGATGCGCGGAAAGGGGTGTGACAGGAAGCGTGAATCTTCAGGCCAGACCTATTACCTCGATGAGAACAATCCCCATAATGAAACGCTTACTGAAAGAATGGCTCCCCCATCAGTTGTCAGCACGAACCATAGTCGATGCCTGTATGAGTGTCGAGTGCCGGATTATCTATGTAGGAAACTTTAGACCTTGGAAAGAGACACTGGCTTTGGCTAGTACTCAGAATGGCAAATATGTAGTACCTAGCCATGTAGAGATGTAACATAAGGAATACATGGTTAAGCTAAGTCGTTGCACTCTCTGGGGTTTTGCAAGTTTATGCATGGCTAGTTTAGCAATTGTGGAGGCTTGGGGATTATTTTTGTATTCAGAGTCGCTTTCTGATCGGGCAGAATCTTTTGTTACCTTGATCATTGTAGCGCCAATTAGTGCTGCTATAGGAGTAGCTTTCCTTTTTGAAATAGCAGAACCAATGTTGGAATGGTGGTGCTCTCGTCCAAAAGCTCTACATAAACATGTTGTAGCGTTGTCAGCTACTTTTATCTTAGCCACCATGTTAGGCTTATTCGCAAAGCAACCTTCGTCAAATGAACACGCTTAACGCTGATCATAGGCAAGGGACTAGTATTAATTCCTTCTTGGCGGGAATTTTGGTTATTGTTTTTGCCCTAGGGGGATCATTGTTGAGTTTCTATATCATCCATAGACTCAACAAATTGGAACAAGAAATCAAAGAACCACCCATTAGCAGTACAGCATTAGAGCAAGTAGTTGTTAATCCTTTGGAACCAACAGATTTTCAAAAATATCAGGAATTAATCAAGAGTGGAAATTTTGTTGAATTGCCAAATATGCCAATGTATTCACCTAAATTTAGTGTCAGTAGCGTTGAAGAAAATAACCGTATTGCTAACCAATTTTTGACTAATGAATTTAGAAAAGTAGCCCTTCCTGTTGGCAGGAAGATTATAGAGGGTTATTTGTTTTTGAAGGTATCCGCAGGAGACGGAATGTTAAGTAATAAAGAGTCTGTCTATGTTTACCTAAAAGACGGCACACATGGCGGGCATTTAATGAAATCTAAGTCACTTATTTCCGACCCAAAACTAACAGGACAGTATTTGTACAAACTCAATGCTATGCCGCTAACAACAATCCCTTACAGCGACGACAATCCTTACATTGAAAAAAATTGGCTTTCGCTACTTAATGCTCAGAACTACAACTATTTTGGCGGCTTTGTTTCGACTGTAAGAGGTGGGAAAATTGAGAAAGTGGTCTTTGCGTTTGAGTGAAGGATCGTAATGATTTTGTAAGTGCCAGAAATTGCAAAAGTGAATAGAATTGAGTCTATGGCTAACAAGAAGAAACAACACTACGTTCCTAAAGGCTATTTTCGATTGTTCTCAAATGATGAAATTACAATTCATAGCTTTAGCATTAAAGATGAGGCATCAAGATTTTCTATTCCGATAGATGGTCAATGTCAAAAACCATATTTCTACTCAAAGAATACTGAAATTGAAGATGCTTTCTCCAAAATGGAGAATGCTCAGTTAAATGTATTCAAGAAAATTAGAAGAAATGAGTCATTGCACGATATAAGTCTTGCGGATTGGACGCATATTTATGCGTTTCTTGGGTTTCAAGAAGTCCGAACAAAATTCTCGAAAACTCGTACTGAGGAAATGGATGAATACATGAATGAAAATATGCTTAAGCCGCTCATAGCGGCTAGCGAAAAGGCAAAAGAATTGGGGGTGACAATGGATATGCTTAAAAACTATAAAATCAAAGATAGCTCTGTATTCATACGAGAAATAGGAATAGTTCTTGAATCGTCATGGTTACTCAGCGATCTAACTCCAATTTTACTTGTAAATAATACTGTCGATCCATTTATTTTCAGCGATACTCCAGTTGTGTTTTATAATCGTCTCTTTTGGAGGAATAAGGATTTTGGTTCTACGGGATTGCAGTCATCAGGATTACAAGTGTTTTGTCCTATTAGTAATCATTTATACTTAATGCTCTACGATAGAAACCGATATTCTCTTTCTTGTACTGAAGATAACCAGCCTCTGAATGGTGCATTTAGCTTAAGTCTAAAATCAGATGTTCGTAGCATAAACAGTCTTCAGGTCTACGGGGGTGCATCCGTACTTTATTCTGGCAAAAGAAGAGGTATCGAAATTGCCAAGAAATTGGTTACTGGAATAGGGGATTTCGAAAAGAAGCTGAATATCTTTAAATCCACTTCATATTCAACTGAAGAAGAAATTGGAGAACGTTTTGTCGTTTCAAAACCAAATATTCCCATCTGTATTGATTTATCGTTTCTAAAAACGCATCAACCAGTCGGCAAGATTCCAATAATCAGAAATCGAGAAATGGTAGATATGCATTACAAGAGACTATCCGAGCAAGAAGGGGTATAGTAAGCGTGTCCCAACACCACCGCCACGGCGCGTTCGCCGTATTCGCCTTCGTTATAAAGAAGAAACAACAAATACTATTTCGTCACATCACAAATATAGAGATTTTGCTCGTCAGAAAATCTCATCTTCAAGCGCTGTCTAACTTCGGCGTATCTCTTCAAGACTAAGTTGAAATTTGAAGCATCAGTAATATTTGTGACACAAAAGTCCTGTGGCATCGTAATATGACGGACGTCAGCATCAGGCAAATTCGCGTATTGCATCGCTCTATCAGCTAATGTCTCATGCCATGCCATTGCGGAAGAAACACGGTATGACTTCCTACTCTTCCCTCCTTGTACCTGAAGAATGCTCCATGTCTCTCCCGCCTCTGACTCCCTCAAACTCATCATTCCGCCTTCATAACCTTTATACGATAGTAAAAGTGAAGCATCTCCTTCGCACGGAATATCCAGTCTAGATCTCGTAGCTCCAATAAGTGCTCTGATGATAATTTTTGATAGATCAAGAGGAGGGCAAACTTGAACACGTTGATAAGACTTCAAATCAAGTGAAGGAACTTCCTGAACTAGAACATCTCGAAGCCTCATAATAAAAGTATTTAATCACTCTACGTATTTTTGTCAAGTATGGCTCCGAACCCTGTACCAAGCGAGAACCGAAATTAAAGAGACATGGCAGCAGCTTGAGACTGCATTTTCTTTGCTACAGAGAGCGGCTGTTTGATGATTTGGGATTTCTGTTTTTCAAACAAATGACACAAAGGTGCCATGGTGCAGCCGTGCCAAAGTTGATCAATCAAATAAAATATGTAAAAGTACTCTCTTATGCAAAACACGCATGAAGATAGAAGATGGTTGGCTGTTGCAGCAAGTTCAGTCTTCGTGATTGCAGTAATCTTGGTTCAAATTATTTTCTTTCAAGGTGATTACATTTGGTGGATTTCATATCAACCACTCTCTCCTTTGTCTTGGGATCAGATAGGCACGGTTACATTTCGCACACTGGGCGCACTTCTTTATGGAACGGGATTCTATCTTGTTCTATACAGAGGCATGAAAGCCCTGCACTTTACCTTCGCAGATTATAAATACGTCAAACTCTTGGTTTGGATTTCATTGATGGTGATTGTGGACAAGATACAGCGTCTCATGGTTTATGGGTTTAACGAACTTTGGTCTCTTTATTGGAACGCAATTAGATTTATAGTTTTTCTCTGGCCTTCTTACTGCATTATTATTTCGGGATTCGTGGCATTCTTCTTGGCGCGGCGGGTTTTGCAAAGAAAGGTTTAACTATGCACCAAATCATATATGAGGAAAAAGAACCAAAAACCAAACATGATCATCAAGACGGGAAGAAGCGAAATACATCTCCGCGCGCATTACGAGGAAGATCCAGAGAAGGTTTCCCAGGCGAAAGAAGAGTTTAATAGAGGACTCCGGTACATAGCTAAACAGGGTGGATGGGTAGAAGCATTGGAAGAAAGCGATGCGGCATTGGTTCGCCTCATGTGTCTTTTTAAAGAGATCGAAGAAAAAAATGCCAAGATGTCTGATGAGGAACGGCGGCAGAATGTTGTGGGAATGTGGAGTAATGGTAAATTTATTCATTACTAGCCTCAAAAGTAGTTCTATGGTGAAGTAAGGTGGTCAGGCATATCATTACTTCAATGAAGATTTCGCAGTACTTTCGGCTCGGTAAGTCGCAATACGAGATTGATTTCGTTGATGTGGATACAAGAAACGACACTCCGCTTTATATCGATCCCTACGCAATCAGCGTGAGAAATGATCCCTGGGCGATCGAATGTCACAACCACATAGTTGATTTTTTTCAGATCGTCGTTGATTGCATTCGGAACAATGAGGATGATAAAGCGAAGGAATTGTTGAGTTTCCTACATGAACCGCAAGAAACACATTTTGGGGTATCAATCGCAGGATCGAACGGCAGAGGCGTCGGCGGCCTTCAATCGATAGAAATATTCGAGGCACTGAAAGGAAGTCGCGCAGTCCAGACAGGATTTCTGAAGGATTTGGAGGATTGCGCTCTGATGATAGAAGGCATCGATCGCGACAAGATTTCCGACATAGCGACAAATATCATCCGTCGCCAATTGATCGAATACACGAAGGATCAATGCAACCTTCTCAATATACCCATGGCTTCCAAGCCGTCGGGATTCTTTTGGGATATGCACGAGCACCGCTGGAAGAACGATCGCTTCGATATGCCTATGTGCGTCGGGAGTCCCATGACATTTGTTCCAAAATCTATTGCCAGGACGAATCTGGTCCTCAACTATCAAGAATATTTCAACAAAGACATTTTGGAACACTTGCAGTCGTACCATTTGCGAGCAAGCACATCGCTGGTTCAAACATTGAAGAACGGTTCGCGGCGGGTCACGAAGAAATCCATTAAAAGAGGATTTTCACAATCTAAGGAAAACGTCTATAGCTATTCGCGAGAACACCCCGAAGTGCTTAGCGGATATAAGAGCAGGAAGGCATCGACCTTCTCAGATATTGATAATGAAACGATCAAGGAATTGCAGGGGGAAACATTGGATGTTTCCAAAATTCAAGACATCATCGATCGCTTGCGAGCGATTCGACCTGGAAACGAGGGCGCAACGAAATTTCATGAAATGATTCTTGGAGCTCTCGAAGCGATCTTCTATCCGAATTTGATGTACCCGAAAAAGGAACACGAAATCCACGAGGGCAGAAAACGGATAGACATCACATTCGTAAACAAAGCCAGATCAGGTTTCTTCAATGATCTGGTGCAGCACAACATTCCGTCAATCCTCATAATCTGCGAATGTAAGAATTATTCCAGCGATCCCGCGAATGATGAATTGGACCAGTTAAGCGGACGATTCGGCGTGAATCGCGGCCGGTTCGGGATACTTGTCTGCCGGAGCATCGACAACAAGAAGTTGTTTATTCAGCGATGTCGCGACACCGCAAGCGATGGACGCGGCTATATCATTACGCTCGATGACTATGATGTAATCGCTTTGCTCAACGCGAGAATGAACAATGCTGGGGACATTGATCGTATCCTCACTGAGAAGTTAAGAGAAATACTCTAATCATTCCAAATAAATGTTCATATAAAATGAGATAAAGCATCAGGGTACAGCTATGCTTTTTGGAACTTAGTTCGGCTCTCTAGGACGGAAGGAGAGGCCAAGTTTTTATAGCAAGAGTGGCTAGTTTGGCCTGACGCAGATTTATCTGTTCGGCTGTCCACTCCTCATATTGTTCTGCAATCTCACGTGTTAATGCAATCGGGCAGTCAGCTAAAACTGGCCTCTTCACTGCGTATGATTCACTGTTTAAATAGCCATTCGGGACAGTTCCAAGTAGGGCAAGATTGCCAATTCTATACAGGTATGCCGCGGCTGTTTCATCATCGAAATCCGGCCAATTTACATCCCTGTCTTTCGGCAATATGTGCTCCAGATTCACAATTTCAGTATTCTCTACCGGTGCTACTTCGGGATAAGAATTCTCCCTTTCAGTGGCTTCAAGAGCTCGTAGGATATGCCTTGCAATTTTTGCCTTAGACATTTTAGCAACGGCAAACGCTTCTTTGAATTGGCTATCGGATGGGATAACGTTTTTGAGTTTATTAAATAATGCATCACAAGTTGTGGTCGTTCCTTCAATAATTTCCTTTGCAGCATTGGAGTATGCACTTTCTAAGGTGCCGCTTCGACCGCCACCAACAATCATAAATCTGATTGTCCAACACGGGAAAGCCCTAAAGGCTTTCAGCGCTTCTTCTTTTGAAAAATGATGAGTTACAGCCAGCATCAGTGGCTTTAGTAAGCCTGCTGGGAGTTCATTAAGGGTCATAATTTCAGATTTTATTTTGATATTGTAACCACTCCATTTCGCATGAGATGGAGTATGCATTGCTGCATAATCTTCTGCATATCGCTGAAGTGAACCTAGAAAATCTAAAGCTTTAGTTTTGCCATTCGTCATTTTTTTAATTTTTTCGAATACTTCCTTTTCTCTGGTCGCGCCAAAAATAGTACTGGCAAAATGCCGCAGATACGTCATTGTGATGTCATCGTCATCTAAAATTTCCAATGAAGAAACCATTGAAGACCATTTTTGCTGTGCTTCACTTAGACCGTCGCCGGATTCACCAAAGAGATAGTTTTTAAGCAAATCTGCTTGGGAAGTTTTTAGTCCTCGATCATTTAGTGTTTCAAACATTACATACGCATTTAAATCGTCTGGGACAATAACCAATATGACTTTTGCATTATTCTCCAAGTATTCAATCCAACGATTCACTTTCCGAAGAATATCTTTATCACTAGACCCCTGAGACACACGTTCCACCACTTCTCTCGCAAGCTCAGCAGCGTTTATAATCTTTTCATGTGACGATCTACTTGGCTCTAGATTTCGATCCGGTGATCCAGGTTCAGAAAGTATTCTTTTTCTAAAAAATTCATTGTCATCTACATTTAGAGTCAATCGTGGAACTCTTAACTGTTCAATTCGATCAATTCTTGTAAGAAATGATTGCTCTATGTCGATACGCGTAAATTCAAAGGATTCTCCTAGCTCATGTAAATAATCACGAAATGCAGCCAGTAAAATAGTCGTTGTAGCTAAGCGCTGCTGACCATCAACCACTTCTAAGGCTGCACCTGCTTTTACAACTATTGTGCCTAAAAAGTAGTGAGGCTTACCTTCATCTATAGCATTGTCCAAGTCATTAAATAAATCTAAGACATGTTCTTTTTCCCAAGAGTATTCACGCTGGTTAAGGGGTAGTTTTAAAGAATTTTGCTTCAAAACACTGGCAATACCGCTATGGTCAAAATCAACAACGGATGAAGTGGTAGGACTTGGCATCACCTTGAATGTTAGAGGTAAATGCATAATTACTCAATTATGTTCTAGCTGTTATACTGGTCTGCACTTTTGATTTTATCATTTATTTCACATAGTATCGGGTACACAAATATGAGTTTCACTGCAATCTCTCTCTATACAGGCGCTGGTGGTATGGATGTAGGTTTCAGAAACGCTGGTTTCGAGATTTTATGGGCAAACGACATTATGGAAGATGCCTGTAAAACATACGAGGCTAATCATGGGGGCATTATTCGATGTGGAGATATAGATGCGCATTTTTGGGAACTGGAAAACTATAAAGGTTCAGAT
>CAZOJC010000002.1:0-95357 GCA_964580035.1 uncultured Candidatus Peribacteria bacterium | reverse complement strand
TTTTTCCGTTGCCGGAAAAATGGACCCAACTGACATCAGAAGTCAGCAAGTATTTCGCTTTATGGACGTTGTAGAAAAGATTCAGCCAAAAGCTTTCGTATTAGAAAACGTAAAAGCATTGGGTGAATTAGATAAATGGGAAGCAGTACGCCAAAAGCTTTTCAGCAGGGCGCATGAACTTGGTTTCTCTTTTACTCAATTGATTGTTTTAAATGCTACGGATTTTGGTGTGCCTCAAAAGCGAGAGCGAATGTTTTTTGTTGGTATTCGAGAAGCGGGGGCTTTAGATCAAGTTAATGGCTTGGAAAAATATCTTGCTCCATATCGAACGACAGCGCCTAAATCTGGGGAAATAATTAAGACATTAGGCAAAGCTGGTAGTCTAACAAATTCAAGAATTTGCAGGGCAAGAATAACGCTTGCAACTAAACCGGTAATGCGAAAGTCGCCCTATGCCGGAATGCTCTTTAATGGTGCAGGAAGACCCATCAATCCCAACGATTTTTCCAACACTTTGCCCGCATCGATGGGCGGCAACAAAACTCCCATAGTAGATGAAGATCAAATCTTTCATGGAAAGCCGAGCTGGATTGAGGAATACCATGCCAAGCTATTGAATGGATATGAACCTGTTTTTGCAGAAGCTCCTGCTCGATTAAGAAGATTGACAATCGATGAGGCTTTGAGAATTCAGACGTTTCCTGATGACTATCATTTTGTCGGAAGAACGAATTCAATTTATACCCAAATTGGAAATGCAGTACCTTGTAAGCTTGCATTTGCTGTTGGAAGCGCCACTAGAGACATGATCAATATTGCATATTCCAGCAATAGAATTGTGCCTTCATCTAAAATTATTCAGCAGAGCGCTCTTTATGCCACTGCATAAAGAATATTTTCACCTTTTCTGCGGTGCTGGGTTCATTGATATATTGTTTTAACTTCTCATAAAAGTTGATACGGGATACGGGTGTCATTCTTAGTAACTGTGCAATGATCCACTCAAATATATCTATAAAGTGATAGGTGATATTTTGATAATCAACCTTTCCCAAATAAAAGGAATTGATGGTGCCGAGGACTATATCAGGATGCACATCCTGTTTTCTGCAAATCACAATTACTTCAATTACTTCTGTTCCATGCTCTTCGTTGTATTGTCGAATCGTATCGTAGGATTCAATTACACGTGCATTATCAAATGGTTTTACAGTAATTTCATAACAAGTGGCAATAGTTTCATCAGCCAATTGCTCCATTATATCGCCAGGCTTTTTGCTAGTTGTACTTGTTACAGAGGCTCGATCTTCATGACCCAAAACAATAATCCCACTATCAAAGCCCAAATGATATTCCTCCAATAGTAAACCAGTAATGCGTTGCGGCGTATTGCCAGCATCCGGTACTTGTTTAATTAGCTGTTCACATAAAGAAAATAAGTAATTTGGATCAGCTTCGGGTTCAGTTTGTATAGAGAGGTCGGCCACTCGTGAAGCTTCCTGTAAAAAACGGGCATGAAGATCAATGGTGAACTTCTCGAGTTGTGCGGTGGACATCTTTTCAATTCTTTCAACAACCATTACGAGATGCAGAGCAGTGCCAGAGGGCCTTCTTTGTGCAGCCCATTGTTTGTTAATTGCAACGGCGGCTTTGGCAATGTTCAAGGGGCCTGACTTGCGATGTGGGATATGATTACGTAATAAAGCAGTTCGAATGGGACCCTCATACATTGAGCGTGGATTACAATCGTAGAGAGCTTTTGAAGCTTGATATTCGCCATCGATAAGACGCGCAATAGCTATGACAAGCAATATTTCTCTGAATCCCCAGGCGTCTGTCTGGAATAATAATTCCAAGTCTTTTGCATTCTCCTCATCGACTTTATAACCTTCTTTGGATGCCTCGTTAAAGAACTTTTCCATAAGATTGGAGATTTCGGCATTCCGTTGTGAAACTGTTAATTTTGTCATTGTTTGCCCTGGGGAGACATAAGCTCAGCCGGTTTTACACCGAGAGCGTGAGCAAGTTTATAAATGTTTATCAAACTAATATTTCTAACACCGCGTTCACAACTGCTGATGTACGTTCGATCTAAACCTGCAATATCTGCTAATTCCTCCTGCGCAAGACCCTTTTTAATTCTCAATTCTTTTAAGCGCATCCCGAATGCCGGTCTGGGATCAATAAATCCTGCTTTAGCCATAAAAATAGATTCCTCTTCCTATGACTAAGAGTCTACGGACTATAAGTCACATAGTTTAGTCATGCTATGTATATGATTTCTGAAGGCACCCCAGACGCATTTTTATTTCTCCGATGACAAATGACACATCCGGAAGTTTCGGACGCGCCACAGGTCGTTTATGGAGATCTTGTAAGCCAGACTCTACATTCCTCTGAAATTATGACCGTTATTCGCCTGGATCGTATTCTATCGTTTCCACATATTTGCCCACTCCCGGATTGTCGCTAGAGGTTCCGGGAAAGAAATCGATGCTGTTCAAATACAATGCCGAGTCCAACTGCCCATCGAATCGGGCGACGAGAGCATTGCCGATGTCGTTCATTTCATCATTCGTGAGCGTTCTGCCCAGTGTGTTGTTCCCGTAGTGGCTTTTGTAGATAAGGTCCAATGTACTTCTGTCATTCACGAAATCTATGGAAATTTTCCTTCCCTTACTCTTCACGATTTCATCCACGGCATTTTTGATGTCGTTCTTGAAATGATCGGTGCTCAAATCAATGCTCGCTACAAGGATGTAAAAGCTCTTTCCTCCATCGTATCTCTTGTCACTCAATTCGTAGACGATCTGATATTCCGGCACCTGTTCCTGGCTGACTTCTTCCTGCTGGTCGGTCACAGCATCCTGTTCGATCTCCGCCGCCGCTTCCTGTTGAAAGGATGGTGCCGGCGCTGTATCCGAACCGGGGTTCAAACCGAAGAGCAGCGCCAAGAAGAACAATACTGCGCCCGATGTCCACGCGGCGACTCGCCGCCGTGAGAATTGAGTTTCTGTCGGATAGGCCATACCGCAAGGAGGGGATAGAGGCAGAACAGGCGGCATAACCAAAGCGGGTACCCGACCTGGCACCCTAACATCATTGCTCCGAAGAGCTAGACAGTAGGCAGGTGGGTACCCGCTACGACTGTCTAGGAGCGCAAAAATGCGCTCGTTCGGAGCTATGCAATAATGAAAGGGTGCATGTGCATTATAAGCCTTTAGCGACGCTTGCGCATATTTTTATTAAGCGCGAACTGACCGCGAAATAATCTCGGAATTGATTCATGAGTTTTCCTTATATAGAAGCCGTTTCTTTAAAAAAATTTCCTGAATACCGCGACTATTTCGCGGTTATTTCAGAGCCTTTTGGAATGCTGTTTGGTCTAATAAACTTCGAATAAATAACGATACTAGAGTTCGGAATAGCATCGAAATTCAAATCGAAGTTTTTCTCATAAATAAGCCAATTTATAAAAAATAAAGAGGCAATTTCGTGGTCAATTCCGAACGTTTTTGAACAGTAGGGAGATATGGACGAACTAAAAAGCTATAATCGTCATGCTTTCCACTCAAATTTGCTTACAAAAGAGACAATAGACGGCCTTCGCGATGTTCATAAAAAGCTCATGGGAGTGTCGCGGCCTGGAATGGAAATCTATGGAATCCTTGTACAGGACTTCTGGCCTTTGATTCAGTCAAACAGTGAATTGCATGATGAATTTATTATGCGATTGGAATTCGAACAGGAAGCCGATGCATTTTTGCCTGAAGATGTAATCTTGAAAGTCGAATCATTCAAATGCGTTTCCGCGTTGCTAAAAGACGCTGAATACCGTATTTCAAATCTGATGGAGAGAGACGAATTCTTTAGATCCCAACAATTCATTTCCGATGTTTGTCTGGAAATGATCTCATTTGCGAATTCAATTATGAAAAATAGAGCGGATTTCGAAAAGAAAAAACGAGGACGCGGCAGACCCAAGCAGACAAAATTTGAAAGGGGCTACATTATTGCGGGGGATGCAAGAGTAAGAATTCGCGGAAATGTTCCCGTTACTCGTCTTTGTAAAAAATTGTTCGAATTGCCTTTGGGTCAAACCATCCATTGGGTTGATTTATACCAGCACATCTATGAAGTGCATGATGTAGCCGATGAAAAGGGATGGAGGAAAATTCGTCTGATTATTGGCAGGGTAAATGAAAATATGAAACAACACGGTAAAGGGGACATATTTGAGTTTGAGGGAGTCGAAAGCGGAAAAGTGCTTAGGCTTTACTGATCTTGCCGAGACTGTTGCCGAGACTCGTGGGATTGACCGTGACTTGGAGTGTCTATCTTTTGCCGCATGGAAAGTTTGGTCGCAGTCGGCAGTGCGTTGAATCTTTATATTCGAGAGGTCGAGGCTCGAGGTGCATTGTGCAAGAAGCATCTTGCAACTGCCGCTATTCACGACAAAGGACAGGAATTGCAGATATACCGCCTGTTTGATCGCCGTGAAGAAACCGCTGCATCCATCCGCAAGTTCGGAGACTTATTGCCAAGTTGGGATACGACGCTTGAATGGGTGACTCAAAAGAATCATTTGATCAGAGTGCAGAAGGCGATTGAAAGAAGAATGGAAAAGCATTCGAAACAGCACCCCGTCTACACGCGCGGCGTTGAATGGGAACATCGTCCCATTTTGATTCATGCGTACAAATTTGAACCTGACCCGATATTAAAATTAGAGATCGTTTTACCAGGAGTAAAAAGGCACATTGAGGAATTGCCTCTGCATATCGTTTGTTCTGCACTTCGATGCCACGAATATCTTGTTCCGGAATTCGTCGCGCCGGCAAAGCCACCGTATGAAAGGCATGAAGCAGAATTTTTGACGCTCACCGAATATTTATCACTGACGATGCCGAAAGGACTTCATGCCACGGACGCTGTTTCTTTCATCAAGCCAAAATGAAAATTGATACGAGCTAAAGGTGCGTAGTGGGGATGCCCTGCACTCGCTCACGAGTGGAAAGCCGGGGCATCCCTTCTATGCATTTTATTTCTTTTCTCTTCCATTACATGTCAATCAACCCCCTTGAAATTGTCATTAATTACGATCGCGATTTATCTTCCAGTGCCAAAAAAGATTTAGGTTTTCACAAAGCAGCCGTCCTTGCTTTTGAAAAGCGCGGACACGGAATCGTTCTTAAAAGTCGCGCGGATGAATATTCGAACGTACCGAGAATTTATCTCATTTCATACAATGCCGCTAAAGAATTGGAGCGAGATGCATATCTAAGGAAGGAGTACGGCGCACTGATAGATGCCATGCTTGAATATTTAAAACGAAGTCCATTTTGCAATGGCGATTCCCACTTCAAATTCATCGTACATGATGGATTCTTTTTAGCTTACTAAAGCCAAATTTAACGATATAAGAACATTTGATTATTTCTTTCCACCATTCAAGATGCCAAAGTCCAAACATACAACGTCATTCACCATCGGCTATATCAGAAAGTCCACGGATACCGAGGACAAACAAGTTCGTTCGTTGGAAGATCAGGAAAAACTCGTGCGAGAACAATATGAAAGTCTGCCGTCCGAAGAAAAATTGTTTCCCCTGAAAATAATGCTGGAATCAAGAAGTGCCTACCATCCTGGCAGACCGGTGTTTAATGAAATAATTGAAATGGCGGATAGAAAACAGGTTCATCGCATCATGGTTCTTGATCCAACACGGCTTTCCCGCAATATGGAAGATGCCGGAAAGCTCATACAGAAATTAGCCGACGGTAAAATCCAAGACATTCTTACTGCCAGCGGAAAGACTTATTGTCGCAGCGACACGGGGCAACTTCTGATGCTCATGCTTGAAACGACAATGGGCTGGAAAGACAGCGCCGATAAAGGCGCACGCGTCAAAATCGGCATGAAACAGAAGGCAAAAGAAGGCGGCTCCACGGGTCCTGCGCCGATCGGTTACAGGAACGTTGGAATGACCAAGGGGAAAAAATGGCTGGAGATTGATCCCGACACCGGACCCAAGGTGAAGAGCTTGTTTCTGCTGGCATCCACTTCCGCATATTCATTGTCGGCTCTATGCGTCGAAGCGAAGAAGATCGGTTTAAAAACGAAACCGACCAGGAAACACGTGCATGGATTGTTGATCAAACAGAGCACCATGCATCAATTACTTCGTAATCCAACGTACAAAGCCCTTAAAGTGTATCAAGGCGAAGAATGTCCCGCTTCCCATGCACCGTTAGTGGAAACGGAAGTATGGGAGCGAGTACAGATCATTCTCTCCGGCCGCCGCACAAACACATGCAGGTCCAAAGACGAGCTGAAGCGTGAATTATTTTTGTTGGCGGGCTGCACTCGCTGCGGCAAGTGTAAGACTCATACCATGAGTCCTGAAGGACCCAAGAAGGGAAAGTACATTTATTACTCCTGTAAGAATCGTAATTCGCATTGCCGGAATTCCATTGAGCAGACTGTGCTTCTGGATCAGTTCTACGCGAATCTCTCTTTGCTGCAGGTGGAAAGCGAGGACATGCCATTCATGCGCGAGACCATGAAGAAAGACCATGAACTCTATTACAACAACTTCCAGGGCAAGCGCGAAGCCCTGGAGCGCGAGTATGCGCAGAACGAAAAGGATATTGGCGATATTTTTAGCCAGAGAGAGGACGCCCGTAAAATGGGCGTCCTCGATACGATAGATGCCAAACTGGCGGCATTAAAGGCGAAGAAAGAGGAGATTCAAAGCGCGTTGAACGAGCTGCACGACACCAGCAACGACTGGATAAATCATGTCCTGCGGTGTTTCGAACTCGTGAAATTGGCTCAGGAAGCCATAAAGTATGGATCTCCCGTTACCAGGAGCGCAATCATCAAATCGCTCGGCTCGAACTACTATGTATGTGACGGGAAGCTAGTCTGTGACTGGGTTTCTCCCTTCCGGCAGAAGGCCGAAAGTGAGGGTCGTACAATTTGGCTCCCCCGGCTGGATTCGAACCAGCAACCCTCTCGTTAACAGCGAGATGCTCTACCGTTGAGCTACAGGGGAATACGCTCTCAGACAATTCGTAGCGCGTAGACTAGGAACCTCTAGTATTATAGGATGACTCCAGTAAGACACAAGGCATCCTTCTCACCGCCTCACGCTATGCACTCACTCATCATCACGGCTCACCCAAGCCCCCTCGGCTTCACTCACAGCATCGCAGAGACCTTTCTCAACACACGGAAAGCCAAAGGTCATTCAGGAGAGATCATGAACCTCTACGCCGAGCAGTGGAAGAACGATTTCCTCGTCTTTAGAGACCAGCAAGAGCTCTCAGCAAGGGGGAAAGAATTGTCAGTAGTGCAGCAGATGATCAAGACGGCAGACGAACTTGTCTTCATCTTCCCTATTTGGTGGTACGACGTGCCAGCCATACTCAAGAATTTCCTCGATAGCAACTTTGCAGCTGGCTTCGCTTTTGAATTCACTCCAAAAGGCATTAAAGGTCTTCTTACCGGCAAAACCGTACGCTTTTTCTCAACGTCTGGAGCGCCAGGCATGCTCTACCGCTTTGGGATTATGAGCTATGCTCCTACGTTTCGCACTTCTCTCAAAAACTGTGGCATGCACATTGTGTCGTACACATTCTTCGGTGGTCGCATGAAACCAGACCCCCAGAAAGAGCAGGCGTGGCTCAAGCAAGTGGAAAAAATTGCGCTCGAGTGAGAAGAGCATAGGATAGAGAGTAGTCTCTCTCATCTTCCATGCGTTTCCCTTCCCGCAAGGCCATCGTCCCGGCGCTCGTGCTGCTTGGCATCACGGCAGGGCTTTTGGCGCATACGGTAGATGTGCAACGCTGGGAAGATACGATCTTTCTCGTCACCCTGCTCATTGGCTCCCTGCCTCTCGTCTACGAGATAGGGAAATCTATGTTTCGCGGTCATTTCGGCATCGATATCATTGCCATAGTCGCCATTGCTACTTCGGTTGTTCTCGGTGAGTACTTGGCGGGTTCTGTGATTCTGCTCATGCTCTCCGGAGGAGAAGCCCTCGAATCGTTTGCCCTACGGAGGGCGCGTAAGGATCTTACGAGTCTTTTCGAGCGTGCGCCGCGGCTCGCACACATCATGAGGAATGGAGTGTTAGTAGACATTCCCGCAGAATCGGTGACTGTGGGAGATATCGTTCTTGTGAAGCCTGGAGAAATGATTCCTGTTGATGGAGAGGTGGTGGAAGGGAGCGTGTCGGTTGATGAGTCGTTTCTCACGGGGGAGTCGCTCCCTCTTCACAAAATCAGGGGAGGAAAAGTGATGAGTGGCAGCGTGGCGATTGACGGCGTGCTGCAGGTGCGCACACTCAAATCCAGCACAGAGAGCAAGTACCAACAGATCATTCGTTTAGTGAAAGAGGCAGAGGAGAAGAAGGCGCCATTCGTCCGGCTTGCCGATCGATACAGCGTGTGGTTTACAGTCGCGACATTTTTGCTGGCCGCTCTCGCTTGGATACTCTCACATGATCCAGTGAGACTGCTGGCGGTCCTCGTGGTTGCTACCCCATGCCCTCTCATTCTTGCCACTCCTATTGCTTTTGCTTCAGGTATTAGCAGAGCAGCAAAAATAGGCATCATTGTGAGGAGCGGCGGTAGCCTTGAGAAGTTGGGAGAGGCGCGATCGTTCGCATTTGATAAAACGGGCACTCTCACTCTCGGCGCACCGCGAGTGCAACGCATCATTACGTTTGGCAGCGTGAACAATGATACGGTGCTCACTCTCGCAGCATCACTCGATCAGCTCTCACCGCACGTTCTTGCGAGATCTCTCGCTCAGGAGGCAGTGGCACGGGGCATGACGCTCGTCTTCCCCGATACGTTTCATGAACACGTAGGTGAGGGCGTTTCTGGAATCATGCAGGGTGTGGAGTACCACTTCGGACGTTTGAATTTTTTGGTATCGAAAGGCGCGATAGTCGATCCTCATATGCATTCCTTGCATGATACCGCAAAGGACCAAGGAAAAATTCTGGTGTTCCTCTCTGCGAAAAACAGCATTCTGGGTGCCGTTGAATTTTCAGATGAGCCGAGGCCAGATGCGCAGGGGCTGTATGAGCGGCTCAAGAAGCTCGGCATTGAGCGCGTCCTCATGCTCACCGGAGATCGCGCGCAAGCAGCAGAGCGCTCCGCGCAGAAGATCGGTTTTCCGAAGGAGAGCGTGCGAGCGCAGTGCGTTCCAGAGCAGAAAGTGCAGGAAGTGCTGCGGTTGCATCATGAATGTCCTCCCGTGGTCATGGTTGGTGATGGTGTGAACGATGCTCCTGCTATAGCCGCTGCAGATGTGGGGATTGCCATGGGGAGCCATGGATCTTCTGCAACATCCGAGGCTGGAGACATCGTCATTTTAGTGGATCGCATCGAGCGTGTGGCAGACGCACTTGAGATCGGTCAGCGAGTGCTGAGAATTGCAAAAGAAAGCGTCTTCATCGGCATGGGGTTGAGCATTGTACTGATGATCATTGCGTCATTGGGATACATAGCGCCCTTGGCGGGAGCGCTGATGCAGGAAGTCATTGATGTCATCGTCATCCTCAATGCTCTGCGCGCACTGCGTCGATAATGACTCTTTGTGAGACCTCTCTCCGTACCCTCTCATCCTTCGTGCATTGTTCGCAGAAGACAGTGCGTATATGCTGCTATGCATGAAGCAGAAGACTATCACGCCTCGGTCAGTTGATTTTCCGCAGTGGTACCAAGATGTCATCGCGCGAGCGCAGGGCCTCTATGATGAATCACCCGTCACTGGGTGCATGACATTTGGGCCTCTCTCGACGAGTCTCTGGCAGAATATTCGAGAGTTTGTTGATGCGCGTCTTCAGCACATGGGCGTGGAGAACATCATGCTGCCGATGCTCATACCAGACAGCTTTTTTAAGCGAGAGAAGGCACACATCGAAGGGTTTGCGCCGGAAGTGGCCGTCGTCACCCATGCAGGCGGTGCCGCGTTACCGGAGCCCTACTGCGTGCGTCCTACATCCGAGCTCCTCTTCGTCGATTGGTTCGGCAGGGGAGGCAGAGTGCAGAGCCATCGAGATTTGCCTCTGCTCGTCAATCAGTGGTGTTCTGTCTTGCGCTGGGAGAAGCGGCCGAGGGCATTTCTCCGCACGGCGGAATTTCATTGGCAGGAAGGCCACTGCCTGTTTGCTACTCTTGAAGACTGTCGCGCCTTCACACTGGCGATTCTTGATCTCTACGCACAGCTCTGCGAGGACATTCTCGCCATTCCCGTCGTGAAAGGCGATAAGCCTGCGCATGAAGTGTTCCCTGGTGCCATTGGCACCTACACCATCGAGAGCATGATGCAGGATGGAAAAGCGCTCCAGATGGGCACGAGCCACATGCTCTCGCAAAATTTCCTCAAGCAGCCCGATGGCAAGGCCTTCGTGAGCTTCTTGGATGCAGACGGAAGTACGCAGATACCCTTCTACGACTCGTGGGCGGTAACAACTAGACTTCTCGGGGCGCTCATCATGTCACACGGCGATGATGACGGCATTGTGCTCCCGCCCGCCATTGCTCCTACGCAGGTGGCGATTCTGCCTGTCTTTGGTGCGAACGACGATGAAAATGAGAGCGTGGCGAAAGCAGCCCAAGCCCTAGCGCAAGCTATTGCACAGCATACGTCTCCGTTTGCCCACCGCTCTAAGAATACAGACAAAGCTCAAATCTACAGGCTCCACGGCCGTTCAGATTGGTTTCTTGAGGCCCAAGGCGACATCGCAGTACGCATCGATATGCGAAAAGATGCACGCATCGGCGATAAGACCTTTCACCAGATTCACAGCGGCACTCCCCTTCGCATAGAAATCGGCGCACGCGACTTGCGAGAGGGTGTGTGCATACTCAAAAGCAGGATCAGATCTCGAGAAGAGGCAGAGAGCGTGTCACTTGAGAGTGCTCCTGCCAGAGTGGCAGCTATGCTTGTTGAAGATCAGAAGACACTCTTCACTCGCGCTCTTGCGCTACGAAAGAAGAGAACGGTGACTCCCGCTTCGTACGCAGAGCTCAAAGAAGCCCTCGATACGGGGCATTGGGCGGAGATCGCATGGGATGGCAGGGGAGAAACAGTGGAGAAGCTGAAACGCGATACATCAGGCGGCACCTACCGTTGCTTTCCGTTCGATGCCCCTTCAGATGCAGGCGCTCTCACAGACATTGTTTCAGGCAAAACATCAGCCTTCGAGAAGAAAATTATTGTGGGGAAGGCGTACTGAGGGGAGATTCATGCGTGACGTCCATAATTCCCTAGCAATCTTGCAATTTTTGTGTACTATTGTCTGCCTATGAAAAGAAATCTTTTCCTATCATCGGCTTTGGGTGCGTTTGCATTGTTCCTTGCCTTCAATCTCGTAGGAACGGCAGACGCTGTGACGATCACAAACACGAATACCAATACGTACACCCCTTCTTATACTACTCCGTCGTACGCGCAGCCCTCCTATTACCCACGAACGACCTATTCCGTTCCTCAACCATACTCGCCGTACTACCAGTACCAAAATTACGGTAACGGCTACCAGTACCCTCAGTATCAGTACAATCAGTACGGCTACCAGTATCCGTACTACCAGAGCTGCAGCACGTACGGGCAGTTTGCGCCCTATAATCCACAGTGCACATGTCCAAGCGGAGAGCAGCGTAATTCAGTGGGACGCTGCGTGCCCATTCCCACCATTCGGTACTACAATGAAGGCCGAGAAGGCTGCTGGACGAGAAGTGGAAGATTTTCCTATAACGTCGATGACCGTGCCTGTCGCGCGTTTGTGAACGGAGTGATGTGTATGTGGGACGAATTCCGTCGCTGTGTGCCGATTTCGCAGAATGCCTACGCAGACATGTGTACCAGAATCGACGTGAACGCGTACTACGAGTACGACTCCACAGATCCCGGCTGCTACTGCCAGCAGGGCTACAGGGCGGACTCCGACCGCAGGAAGTGTGTGCAAACCTCCCGCGCGACGTACTACGAAGAGTGGCAGCGTAGGCTTGGCTACTAAGAGAAGTCTTTCTCCCTAGAGGAGTGGTTCTTCGAACACCTCTTCCACTTTCTGTTCTTCTTTACTGGGAGGAGCTGAGGCTGCTTCGTCCCATTTGAGGAGCTCTTCTGTCACGGTTGCTTTGGGCGCACAGTACTGTGAGCGAGACCACGCAATAATTTCTGGCGTGTAATCCCGCGTGATAGTCGGCGCATCGAGCGTGCGGCCAGAGAACGCTTCTCGCAGCTCACCGTTGACAGACATTTTGAGGTAAAACTCGCGCACGCCAAGGTTGATGATGTCGCGCTGTTTGAAGATCGGATTGTACTCACCAGCGAGAATATCTGCATCTTCAGCACCCACGCGGAAGCTAATCATGGAGCCCACATTGCCGAAGACCGTTTTGCGAACAGTGGGGGAGAGTTGACCCATGTACTGGTGGGCAATGGTGAGATTTAAGCGATACTTGCGGGCTTCAGAGAGAATTTCTGCGAAAGTATCGGTGGCAAAATTCTGAAATTCATCCACGTAGAAGTAGAAATCTTTTCGGTCATCTTCACGCATGTCTGCGCGCATCATCGCCGCTTGGTAGAGCTTGGTGATGATCATCGAACCGATGAGGGACGAATTCTCTTCTCCCAGTAGTCCTTTGCTCACTTTCATGAGGAGAATCTTCTGATTATCCATGATGTCGCGGATCTGAAATTTTGTGATCGGTTGCCCCACGATATTGCGGATCATGTTCGTGGCGACGAATTGCCCCACCTTGTTGAGGAGTGGCGTGATGGCTTCAGCGTCAAACTTTTCACTCCACGCGGCGAACTCAGATACCCAGAAGCTCTTCACGACAGAGTCTTGGATGCGAGAGACGATCTTCTGACGATAGTTTTTGTCTGTGAGCATTTTGAGGATCGAAAGAACCGTTGTGTTCGGGCTATCGAGGAGCGCGAGCGTGGTGTAGCGAAGCACGTGCTCGAGGCGGTACGTCCAATTGCCGCCGAAGAGCTTTTTGAAAATGTCGATGAAGCCGATCGTGAGCTGCATCTTGTAGGCTTCATCCACGCGTTCCAGTGGGTTGAACGCGATGGGATACTCGGTGTCTGCAGGGTCAAAGAGGATGACATCTTTGATTCTGTGCTCTGGAATGTAACGCAAAATGGCATCGACTAAATCTCCGTGCGGATCAAGAACTGCAAGCCCTTGGCCGGTTTGGATATCTTCGTTGATGAGGAGCTCGAGAAGCTTGCTTTTGCCTGAGCCAGATTTTCCAACTGCGTACAGATGTCGTCTGCGATCAGAGCGACTGATGCCGAAGGGGAGGAAGCTGTTGTGAAAATTGGTGAGTCCGAATGCGCTCACGTCTTTCTCTCCCGCGCGTGGGAGATCTTGAGGCGGAGCTGCCTTGCGAGAGAGGATGTGAACGATGTGCGGCACGTGGTCGGCATTGGGGAAGTGGTAGAGAGTGGCCACTTCTTGAGCGCTCAAGATGAACGTTTTCGCATGAGACCGCGCTCGGAATTTCTGAAGGAATGAGGCATTTGCTGATTTTGAAACAGGATGGAATTCGTTGATGTCTTTGTCATTGAATTGGCTGAATGCCGCCGTGATCGCCTGAATTTTTCGCTCGGCTTCAGCCGCACTGCTGCTCACGTACGCACACCGAATGCTCACTCTGTAGGGTTTCACGGCTGCTTTTTCCTCCGCTTTCTTGTGGCGTAGGGGAGCGATCGACTTTCTTCCTCCCGCTCTCATCCGATCGCGAAGGCTGAAGAAATGAATGAAATCGGTGAACCGTATGGCCCAACTGCGTCGAAACAGGAAGAACGCTGTATCATCCTGCGGCTCTGCGATGATTTGCACCCACACTTGATCCCCCGTGGGGATTTTGGAGACCGCAGAGAAGAAGCGCGAGGAACTGTCTTCCTCAAAAATGTCGTAGGTCTTGATCGGATAAATGTCGCTGTGATGCAGGTGCAGCTCGGCTCCTGCCAGACCTTGCTTCTTGGCATCAAAAGCGAGCGTGTAGTCCTTTGTTTCGCGCACTTCACAATCGGGAAACGTGGAGTACACGAGCCCTTCAACGGTTTCATACAAATCTGCTTCGAGGACAATGAAGAAGTACGTGTACTGCGCGAAGCCGAAGTACTCCAGAGACACGCGGCGAGACTTGAAGGTATTGCGCATGTTGATCAGCAGCTCTTGGAATTTGGATTCCAATTTCTTGCCTGCCTCAGTTCCCTGAGGGATGATGATGTGGAGGAAGCGTAGAGCTGGCATGGCGTGTCGATGGTACCTTTAGCAGTCTGCAAGCCGTAAAAGTGTTCTTTCAGTATACGCGAAAACGTGCTCATGTACAATCCATACGTGACGCACTGGCACGCAATCATCCTTGGCACTGTGGAGGGAGTGACGGAATTTCTCCCCATTTCTTCCACTGCGCACCTCATCATCACGTCTCGAGTGCTTGGCCTGCAGCAAACTCAATTTCAAACGCTCTTTGAAGTGTGCATTCAGGTGGGCGCTATCGCTGCTGTTCTTGTGCTCTATTGCCGAACCCTGCTCTTGCGTAGGGCAGCATTGCTACGAGTGTTCACAGCCTTTGTGCCGACGGCCGTCATCGGGCTCATGCTCCATTCCTTCATAAAAGACGTGCTGTTTGATAGCCTAGCGACCATTCTTTGGTCCCTACTCCTCGGAGGCATAATTATTCTCCTATTCGAGCACTACCACACGGAGAGATCAGATGCTCACGATGATATTTCGCGCTTGCCGTACAAGACAGCTTTTTTCATAGGCTGCTGCCAATCGCTCGCAGTGATTCCTGGCGTATCGCGTGCTGCTGCCACTATTATCGGTGGTCAGCTGCTCTCAGTGTCACGACGAACAATTGTCGATTTTTCTTTCCTCCTCGCCGTGCCCACCATGGCCGCCGCCGCCGTGCTCGATAGCCTCAAGACAGCCTCTGCATTGACGGCCTCCAACCTGTGGCTGCTCGTACTCGGCACCCTCGTCTCATTCCTCGTCGCCCTCGCCGCTGTGAAGTGGCTTCTGAAGTACATCAAGAATCACTCATTTAGCGCATTTGGATGGTATCGGATCATTCTTGCGCTCGTTGGCTTTTGGCTCGTACTGTAGCAGGGACAGATATTGTGTAAATTTCAAGAAAAGAGTGTCTCTCGATGACTCATCTCTTGGTACACTTGCGCGGTACGTTTTTGATTTTCTTCCCCACACGTTTATGCTGAAAAACATCTGTTCATTCATGGTTGTCGGTCTGCTCGTCGCTACTCTTCCCGTTACGTCTGTACTCGCAGAGCAAGCTGCTTCAGCCGATACGAGCGCTTCTTCCAGCACCTCCTCTCAGATGCCCTCTTCTATGCGGGGTGACATGCGTCAGCGTTTCATGCAAGGACAAAGAGAGGACAGGATGGTAGAAAAGCAGCCAAAGAAAGAACCAGAAGTGTCTGGCGCTGCTGTTGCGGCCCTTGTCGCCACCCGCGAGAGTGCCATCATTGCGGCTCACCAAGCGTACTTCAATGCGTGGACAAGCGCTCGAACGACTCTGAGCACCGCTCTTGTCGCTGCATGGAATGGAGAACAGGGCGCGAGAAAAGAGGCAATTAAGAAGGCGCAAAAAGACTACAGGTCAGCACTGAAAATGGCTGCAATGGAGAGAAAATCTGCTGTCAAAGCTGCCGTGGATAAGTTCAGAGCTGCGGCGAAGGCGCTTGATCCTTCATCCAGTGTGACATCCGAGGCAAGCACGGAATCGGCGGTTGCCGCCACGCCAGACTTGCAGTAGGGCTTCACGTATACAATGTTAAAAACGCCTCGAAGTGGGGCGTTTTTTACTGCACACTGCACTCGTCTTTTGCTTCCCATGCCATCTCGACGACTCATCGAAATCGATCTGCTAAGGAGCCTCGCCATCGCGCTCATGGTCATGTATCACGCTGCGTTTGATCTGTGGTTTTTCCTCGGCCTCCCCATCGATCTTCATTCTCTGCCGTGGGTGGTGGTGCAGAAATCTTCAGTCATTCTCTTCTTACTACTCGTCGGCGTGAGCGTAGAACTCTCGTATCGGTCCCTCCGTCGCTCCGTGATGCGATTCCTCCGTATCGGAGTGGCAGCGACGATCGTCACCGTAGTGACGCTCATCGTCTTACCGGACGCATACGTTCGCTTCGGCGTACTGCACCTCATCGCGCTTTCTTCTCTCCTCATGTTCCCCCTACGATTACTCCGTGAGTGGAATGCGCTGATCGGAATGCTCATCATTGTTTTCGGAGAGAGAGCATTGCGCTTGTTGTTCTCTCCTTCCGCGTGGCTCATCCCCGTGGGTCTTGCGCCAGAGCACTTCTCCACACTCGATTATGTTCCTCTTGTCCCGTGGTTTGGTGTGGTGCTCATCGGCAATGCCATTGGCTCTGCGTGGTTCACTCGCTACGGCTCTATCACTCGTTCTTTTCGTGTGCCTCAAGACAGGCGTTTACTCATCCTCGCTTGGCCGGGTCGGCATGCGCTCATCATCTATCTCGTGCATCAGCCTCTTCTTCTTTTAGGGCTTCTCGCCTACATGAAGCTGTGGTGAAGTTGTATGTTATTGACAAGGAAAAATAATGAGATAATTTGGTATTATGGAGCTAGAATCGATACTACAAACTAGTAGTACAATATCTGTGAAATTAGTAGGAAGACACACTCAAGTCAGTATAGATATTCCAAATGATAGAACAGTTGAGAATATTCTCCGTAGTTTTCTAAGTTGTTTTGGATATATATTTCATGATTTTAAGATCCAGACCGACTCTCCAGTAGACTCCAATGGTCATATGACTTTAATTTTTGAAGAGGGAACATTACTATTTGATATAGGCACTATTAACAATTTAGAAGAAACGATTAAAAATCTACTATTTACACTCTTTGCCGCTAGGAGAAATCAGCAATAAAGTTTCTGGGCAAGATTCATGAGTGAAATAGCCAAGCATATTGGCAATATTATCTAGGAATCTCCACAATTGTTGGTAATGTTGCCAACATTGAGATGTTCTTCATTTGAGTCAGAAACCATAAATGATGCTACCAATATCGTCCCTGTTTCAAGAATGGTCAGGTTCCTTACCCGTGTATAATCCACAGTCTCTTTCTTACTCACAATAGGACTGTTTTACGACCTCACAAGACTGCGCTAGCCACACATGCTGTTAGGAATGAAGCGCGATTCATCTATTCAATTTCTCCTTCGCGTTGGATTTTCGCTCACAGTCTTCTTGTCTTTCGCTCATCATCTATCTCGTGCATCAGCCTGTGATCTTTCTTCTTTTCCAAGCGGTGTATGGGTGGTGAGGGTAGGTAAACGCTTGACAGAGAAGAGTAGGGGGATAGCATTTCTTCCTTACTATTCCCCCCAATACACTATGTCAGCAGCTTACTTCGAACTTGGTTATGAGCCAGGCATAGATCAAAATGATGAGCTATTGAAACTATTCCCCTCCCCGGAAAAAACACCAGAGTCAGATAGACTAAGGAATGCTCAAAGTGCATATCTGCAACAACTACGTACTGTACTCAATCCTCATGAAACTGTAACAATCAGCTGTGGCTATGGGGTTGCAGCAAAATTGACTTTTGTAGACGGTGCTCACTTTACTCAAAACAGTCGAAGCCTTGAAGAGATGCTTCAGTTTTTTAAGGACAGAAAGGGACAACTAAATCAATCATCCGTGGCATAGCTACGGTCTTTCTGAGGCACTTACATTCTCACTGTAGCCATCGTTTGTCGTTTTCCCTTGTGTTCCGTCTTCATAAAGAGCATAACAGGGAAGACGCAGTGTAGCGCCTGTTCGCGCTTGTGTGCTTTACTACACACGTATGGCAGTAGACGAGATTCTCTCACACATAGACGGCTTACTGGCGAAGAAAGAAGATCAGAAACTTCGTTCGTTTATGAGTCGGCAGACAGTGACGGATCTCGCACACGTCATCGATCAGCTTCCCCATGGCAAACGAAAGACATTCGCCATTCTTCCGCCAGAAATCCAAGCAGACATTGCCGTTCTCCTCTCCGAGAGGAGCAGGGCATTCGTACTTCCACGCCTTTCTGATCATGCAATTGCGAGATTTTTGCACTTCTGCGATGAAGACGATGCGGTAGACCTTCTTCACGAACTGCCTGAGCAGCGCAGAACATCTATTGTGGGACACTTGAAAGAAGACAAGCGATACAAGGTGCAGAAGCTCCTCACATTCGGCTCAGAAACTGCAGGAGGACTCATGGATCTCAATTTTATTGTCGTAGACGACACCAGTACTATCAAAGAAGTCTCAGACAGTATTCGCGCACACATACAGCTCCACAAGCAGCCACCCATGGTGGTGGTGCGAGATGCGAGAGGATCCACCCTTGGCTTTGTGCCATATCGCACCCTCATGTTCTCAGTATCGGGCAAACCGATTAAAGACATCGTCACTCCCATCCCTCTCACTTCGTCTAAAACAGATCAAGAAAATGTGCTCAAAATTGCCACCAGAGAGAAGAGCGATGTCATTGGTGTGCATGACGAAGGAGGGCACATTATCGGTATCATTCAACTGCATGACCTGCTCCGCGTGGCTCAGAGAGAGGCCACGGAAGATGTGTTTAAATTTGCGGGTGTCAGTCCGGAAGAATCTGCGATGGATCCTCCGCTCGTCGCGGTGCGAAGACGCTACGGATGGCTGATCTTCAATCTCGGCACAGCCTTCATGGCATCGTTTGTTGTGTCGCTCTTTCAAGATACCATCGCCGCTCTTGCCATTCTTGCGGCGTACATGCCCATCGTCGCAGGCATGGGAGGGAATGCGGGCACGCAGTCGCTCGCTATCGTCGTTCGAGGTATTGCTCTCGGAGAGATTCCTCGGCATCAACGCGTACGCCTCGTTCTCAAAGAGATGACTGCAGGACTCATTAACGGTTTTCTCAATGGTGTCATTGTGGCATGTGTCGTCTATGCGCTACGAGGAACATTGATGATTGGAGTAGTACTCGGTCTGTCACTCGTCATCAACATGGTCGTCGCTGGGTTCTTCGGCGCTGTTGTCCCCATTGTTCTCAGAGCGTTCAAAATAGATCCTGCGGTGGCGAGCACTGTGTTTGTCACCACTGCCACGGATATTTCCGGTTTCTTTACATTTCTCGGGCTCGCATCGCTCGTGCTGCTTTCATGAGCCTATGAGGCGTGCGAGGATGCCATATTTCTGGAGCGTGCCAAATGATAGGCACAGTCTTTGCTGCACGCGCGTACACATCGTTTACAGACTGTTCCTGCCGAACTACATCGTTCGCAGGTGATGCGAATATCTCCAGGGTCTCCGCAGTGCGGACAGAGTGCGTATTTTTCAGATGGTCGTAGAGCGGCATCAACCGCCACGCGATGATCGAACACGAAGCATTCACCCCAAAATTTTCCACCCTTGCGTTCCTTAAGATACTGCAGGATGCCTCCGTGCAATTGGTAGACGTGAGGGTAGCCTTCTTTCTTCATGGCAAGTACCGCTTTTTCACATCGAATGCCGCCAGTGCAGTACAGCAGTACGGTTTTCTCTTTTGGAATACTTGCTTTCTGAATATAGGCGGGAAATTCTTGAAATGTTTTGATGTGAGGATCAATCGCACCTTCAAACATGCCGATGGCCGTCTCATAGTCATTACGTGTATCGATGATGACGGCATCTCCCGATTCAATCATCGTATCCCACTCGTCTGGGCTGATATGAGAGCTGTCTTTGGCTGAGGTCGGATGCATAGAAGGGTCGCCAATCGCGACTATTTCTTTTCGGATTTTTACGATGAATCGCTTAAATGGCTGCGATAGAGCTTGGCTTTCTTTGTATGTTAATTGTCCAGCAATGCCCTCCAGCACGTCCTTGTATCGAGCAATGTCCTCAGCGCTCGCGGCAATCGTGCCGTTGATCCCTTCCTCTGAGACGAGAATCAGTCCTCTTACGCTCGTACCCTTGGCTGCGGAGAGCAGTGTTTCCCGAGCGACGGGCACTGCCTCTCGTGCGAGAGTGAAAAATTTATAGAATGCGATGACTGTTGTATCCATAGCAGCCGTATTCTCCGGCAGGTGTGCGCTGAGCGCAATGACAATCTTGTTAGTGTTCGCACGATCCGTCTCTGCACGTTGTGCGGTTGCGAGAGACGATGCCGTAGAGCATGCGACCAAGGAACGTGACCCCCGGCACGCTCATGAGCGGTACGAGCGGCCAGAGAGGCGGCAGATACTGTGCGATGGTGCGAAAGCCGTCATACCCCATAGTCACGGTGCCATCCGACGAAATGACATGCATTGCCTGTTGCAGTGATTCCAGAGAGAGGTGCGGCACATACTCGGAGCGATCTTCAAAACGATGGAGATCTTTCACTCGCAGGCACCGAAGCCAGTCAAAGATGGAAAAGATTGCCATCGTTCTGCGGCAGAGGATGCAGTGAGAATCGTAGAGCACTGTCACTGTCGATCGCTTGTTACCTCTTAATAGCTTTCGCAATGCTTCAAAGTCTTCACCGAGCAGCAGACCTGCATAGGATGTGAAGATAATGAACGAAAACACAGTGAGATTGAGGAGTATGGCAATGCCTCCGTGGATGAGAAATCCGCAGAGGAGAGCCGCTCTCCTGATGGGAAGCATTGCAAGCGAGTGTCGCGCCGAGGGGATGAGCCATCCTAAAAGTGGAAGGATGACGAGCAGCATCCACAGTCCCTGAGAGAGGA
This sequence comes from uncultured Candidatus Peribacteria bacterium, assembly GCA_964580035.1. Lineage (GTDB taxonomy): Bacteria > Patescibacteriota > Gracilibacteria > Peribacterales > Peribacteraceae > CAZOJC01. The sequence continues at coordinate 74,582 of CAZOJC010000002.1, read as the reverse complement.
GGGTGAATACAGTCAGAAAGGGACTGATGGGAAGAAGCCAGAGTGCGCTGTTTTCAGAGAGGCGGGAGAAAGTGGGATGCAGGAGAACGCTTCCTACAGCACTGCCGTCTCTCCACATGCTTCCGTGCATTTTTTCGATGAATGCAGCCGTATACAGGCATACCATTTGCCACAGAAGCAGCCGATACGGCCACACTGGCATCGTGCGTGACCGAGGAGGCAGGTCTTTGCCAGTGTCGACATACGCAGCGCATCGCAGTCGCGCGCTCTCGAGAGAAAAGCTCAAGTGACAGGGTGAAACGAGGAGTATGAGCCCGAGCAAACGAAGCAGTGTATCTCCACCGTCTAAGAGCACGGGTGCATACTCATGGAACGAGAAGAGGAGCAGCACAGACACTGCGAGCGCGACTCTCGTGAAGATGCCGAGCATGACGAGTGCAAGCGAAGAGACGAGCAGGAACCAGAGGATTGAGACGGCGAGCGGTGAGTGAAAGGTATCGAGGATGGAAAAGCGGTACTGCGATCGAACGAGACCGCTGAGGATGTCCGGCAAGAGCATGCCTTGATCGCTGTAGTACAGTGAGAGCGTGGGCCATTGCAAGGCATAGGTGACGAGACCCATCGCGCCAAACCCCACGCGCATGAGTCCAAAGCCAGTGGCGGAGATGGGCTGAAACCAGAAGTGAAGCCACTGTTCACGGAGCCGTTTGATGGAAGTGGCGAGCGTCATGACTGAAGGCAGGAAGTGCTCGCAATCACTTCTTCGTAGTGATATTGGCGATGCTCTCGCCACCCTGTGAGCAGTGCCTCTGAACGGAGAGGAATCGTATAGTGAGTGGCAACAAGCCGCACAGAAGGCGAGTGAATGGTGTGTTCCTTGCAATACGATGAGAGGTAGGCGGGGACGAGCGGTTTCCACCCTTCTTGAAAGCGCCCCAGTATCTTCATGTCTTTCACTTGTTCGTACCAGGGGAGGCTTTTGGAATTGAGTGGTATTTTGACAGTGTCCGTGCCGTTTCTCGTGATTTCAATTCGGTACACAGACACGCGCCTCAAGGGATTTGGCGCGAAAATATCCCATTTCTGCCATTGGCTCATCCTCAGAATGTACGGTTCTGTTGCCTGCTTAAGCATGCGAATACCAGCCAGTTGCGGCGGGAGCAGATACGCCGTAACGGCAGCCATGTGAAAGAGGCAGAGCACCGGAATGAGTGCACGCGCGACAACCGGAATAGTGAGGTACTGTCTGGCGCGAGCGGAGGCGCGATTGGTCACGCGATGGGAGAGAGGAAGAGAATTTCCCGCCCCACGAACTGGTCAGATCGACGGTAGATGAGAGATATCCGTCCTGCAACGCTCGGTTGGATGTGAGGGGGTAAGACAGGGCGATAGCCTACATCGTGGCATCGCTTGAGCACACGTGTGAGAAACACCGGCCGTTTCTGTGTGTACCACACGGGCCACATCATCACGATCGGGACCCCCGGGAGCGACTGTCGGCAGTTTGCCAAAAAAGATTCTGCCAACGTTTCTGCATTACCGACAAGTTTTTCAGTATTTTTAAGGAGGGGTCGTGATTTCAGCGCAGGGCCAAGGGAGCCTTCTGTCACGATCACATCTGGCAGAGGAGAGAGGCTGAACGGCAGTGTGGCATCGTGCTTCCACACTTCGTCTTCTGCATTCTTCTTAAAAATTTTGTAGGTCTTGCGGAGCCACTCGATATTCTTCCGACATCCGTTCACGGCTTTCATTTCCCTGTCTGAGGCAAGCGTATTCCATCCTCGTAGCAGTGATTCAAGTGGAATCACGCCCGTGCCGCAGAAGGGGTCAAATACTGTGAAGTGCGACGTGTCATCAGGAGGAGCGTGACGCTTCTGCCTTACTAAGAATTCTCCAAAATTCAGCATGATCTGCGCGAGTTTGGGAGGAAGGAGGCCGACTGTGGTATCACGCACGGGCTTGCCCATGTCTCTGGCCGTGTACGCTTTGATGTTCTGCGCAGCGACGGTTCTGCCTACCCACAGATAATCTTTCACTTTGAGAATAGTTAATTCGACCCCTTTAGACGTATCAAGCATGCCTTCATCGTGCAGTTGCACGGCTTTCGCAGGCTCGCGTTCGTTTCCTGTATAACGGCTGGGGTGCCCTGCTCTTGCAAGGCTCTTCTTGCAGTCGCGAAGAAGATCCCGCACCACACTCCGCTCAATGCCATGACAACGGAGGCCGAATACAATTTTACCTTTTGACGCGTTCACTTCTTGGCACAGAAGCTCAGGAATGCGATCGATATTTTTGATCTGTGTATCGAGTCTGCGAGCGATGAGAACTGTGCCTCCGAGGGTGTCAAAGAGAGGCTGCGTAATCTCCGTCTTCGTGGAAAAGGGGAGCCAGTCTGCGCCTATCATGTCACCAAATGAGATATCGGCGAAACGACAAGAGAGCTCTGCGCGCGTGAGGAGGGGTTGGTGTCCGACGAGTGCGACGTATGAGTGCATGGTGTGCAGCATAGCAATCGGAACAGCGATTGAACATTGAAAGGCGCTAGAGACATTGCTTAATCGCTTTCAGGGCATCGTCACATGACGCACTGACGCCCGCGACTGTGACATGCCCGAGCTTGCGCCCTGCACGCGGTTCTTTGCCGTACAGATGCACGTGCGCATGGGGAATCGAGAGAATCTGAGAGATATCAGGAAGCGTGCCAATGAGATTGATCATGCACGCAGCAGGCACCGCCATATCTGTGGAGCCCAAGGGCAGACCGAGCATCGCTCGCAGATGATTCTCAAATTGACTCGTCTCACTCCCTTCTATCGTCCAGTGTCCGGAATTGTGCACACGAGGAGCCATTTCAATGGCAAGGAGTTCTCCCTCGTATTCACAGAGTTCCAGTGCGAGGACACCCACGTACGAGAGAGCGTCGAGGAGTGCTGTTCCATAAGAGAATGTCTTGTCTTTCAAGATATCAGACACATTCGCAGGGGCCTTTGACAGTCGGAGAATGCCGTTCTCATGTGTATTTTGAGCGAGAGGATAGAAGGCTGTTTCCCCGTTCACAGATCGTACGGCAAGCAGCGACACTTCTCGAGAAAACGGAATGAATTGTTCAGCTATCAGCGGTGTGTGCTTGAGCCTTTCCCATGCTGAGGGCAAATCAGACACATCGCGGATGATCGCTTGTCCTTTGCCATCGTAACCTTGTCGTCTCGTCTTTAAGACGAGCGGAAGGCCGAGCGTATCCGCCGCGTTCATGAGATCGTCTCTCGAATCGAGAGCCCGAAAGGCCGGAGTGGGGATGCCGAGAGATTGGAAGAATGTCTTTTCCGTCAGGCGATCTTGTGAGTAGTGAAGGGCGGCCGCAGAAGGGAACACAGGGATGCCTTTCTTGCTGAGGTATTCGACCGATGTCGCAGGAACATTTTCAAATTCATACGTGACACTGTCGACACTTGCAGAAAACGCATCGAGTGCAGCAGTGTCTTCGTACGCTGCGACAGTATGAACACCCACCTGCCTTGCAGGGGCGCTTGCGACTGGATCTAAAAAGTGAAACTCACAGCCCAAAGGTATCCCTGCAAGGCCGAGCATGCGCCCGAGCTGCCCTCCACCGAGGATGCCTATCCGTACATTGGGTGACGATTGAATGCTTCGCACGGCTGGCAGTATACCATCATGCTCGTGTGTTCGACGCTTTCTTTTTTCTCTTCTCTTCGAGGCTCCCCGCTCTCACCTTCTGAGCTTGCTTGTGACGAAACGCCTTCAGTTTTTTTCGTAGGTCCTCACTTGTGAGGGCGAGTATCGAAGTGGCAAGAAGTGCGGCATTCTTGGCCCCCGCCTCGCCGATTGCCAGTGTGCCTACCGGAATTCCCGCCGGCATCTGAACGATCGAGAGCAGTGAATCGAGGCCGCTCAGCGCTCGCGATTCAACTGGCACGCCGAGAACGGGCAGAGTGGTGTGTGAGGCCGTCATTCCAGGGAGGTGCGCCGCTCCGCCAGCGCCCGCAATAATCACGCAGATACCCGCCTCCTCTGCTTGCTTGGCAAACGCTGCCATATCATCTGGTGTACGGTGAGCAGAGAGCACTTTTTTGATGTACGGCACGCCAAAATCAGAGAGCATTTCGGCTGCGTGCCGCATTGTGTCCCAATCTGAGGTGCTACCCATGATGATGGCGACGAGGGGGAGTGGTGTCTTCATAGAGAGTCGTGTGAATAAAGAGAGTGAGGATTGCAGTATACTGCATGTCTGCAGTCTGTGTGAGAGATGAGAATGCTGCTCAACAATGATGGAAATAAAGTGACTTTTTAGACCCTTGGCAGGAAGAGGGGGGTTTGATACACTCCGCCAAAGGTTTTGACATCAGTCATTTTTTCATTTCTACATCTATGCAAGGCACTATCTCACAAGTCATCAGCGCAGTCGTGGACTGTCAATTCTCACCCGATGCCCTGCCTGCCATTTACAGTGCCCTCACAGTGAAGTTGGGGGAACAGTCACTCACGCTTGAAGTGCAGCAGCACCTAGGGGGTGGCAGTGTGAGAACGGTCGCGATGGGTTCTACGGATGGCCTGAAGCGTGGTTTAACTGTTACTGATACAGGAAAACCTATTCAAGTGCCCGTTGGCCCCGAGACGCTCGGCCGGATGTTCAACGTGCTTGGCGACCCCATCGACGGTTTGCCTGCCGTAAAGGCCAAGAAGCACTATTCTATTCACCGCCCAGCTCCTTCGTTCACGGATCAGGCGACCAAAACAGAACTTCTCGAGACAGGTATCAAGGTTATTGATCTCATCTGCCCTATCCTTAAAGGAGGAAAAGTGGGGCTCTTTGGCGGAGCGGGAGTGGGCAAAACTGTCGTTGTGAAAGAGCTGATCTACTCAGTGGCAACAGCCCACGGCGGCTACTCGGTATTTGCGGGTGTGGGGGAGCGCAGCCGTGAAGGCAACGACCTGTACTACGAAATGAAAGAATCAGGCGTGCTGGATAAGACGGCGCTTGTGTTCGGTCAGATGAATGAACCGCCAGGACCTCGCCTTCGCGTGGCGCTCTCTGGCCTTTCCATGGCCGAATACTTCCGAGACGAGGAGAAGAAAGACGTGCTCCTCTTCATCGACAATATTTTCCGGTTCACGCAGGCAGGGTCAGAGCTGTCGGCACTCCTCGGTCGCATTCCGTCCGCCGTGGGGTATCAGCCGACGCTCGCAAGCGAAATGGGACAGGTGCAAGAACGCATCACATCTACACATGCTGGTTCCGTCACATCCGTTCAAGCAGTGTACGTGCCGGCAGACGACTTCACGGATCCTGCGCCTGCGACAACATTTGCTCATTTAGATTCCACCATTGTGCTCACGCGCAGCCTCGCAGAACTTGGCATCTATCCCGCAGTGGATCCGTTGGAATCCACATCCACTGTTCTCACACCTGCCATTGTCGGGCAAGAGCACTACGATACGGCACGCGGTGTGCAGAAAGTGCTTCAGCGCTATAAAGAGCTGCAGGACATCATTGCGATTCTTGGCATGGAAGAGCTCTCTGAAGAGGATAAGCGAACCGTCTCCCGTGCGCGCAAGATCCAGCGCTTCTTAAGCCAGCCCTTCTTCGTGGCCGAAGTGTTCACAGGGTTTCCGGGTAAATTTGTTCCTCTGAAAGAGACAGTGGCGAGCTTCAAGGCAATTCTCGAAGGGGACTACGACCACGTGCCAGAGCAAGATTTCTACATGAAAGGCACCGTAGAAGATATTCGAAAGAAGAGTTGATTACCTCCTGTGCTGTCTATCGCGCACTCTCATGCACTTAGAACTCATCACCCCCGAAGGCTCAGCATTCAGCGGCGAAGCGGTCTCCGTCACCCTCCCGACTGGTACGGGCGAAATAACCGTTCTCAATCACCACATTCCTCTCATGAGCAGCGTGATGCCAGGCACGATTATCATCCGCACAGGCAAAGAAGAGTTGTTCTTTGCTGTCTCTCGCGGCATCATCCAAGTCGAAAAGCTTGGCGTGCGCGTACTCGCAGATTCTGCCGATCGAACGGAATCTCTTGAAGAGGAAGCCATAGAGGCAGCAAAGAAACGGGCACAAGAGCTGATGAATGATCGTCGCAATGATGCAGAAGGCTTCGCAGATGCGACGGCGACTCTGGAGAGGGAACTCGCAAAACTTGTCACACTGCGCCGTCAACGATCGCGCCGTCGTGCTTCGTAACACATATCTGCCATCTCGATGAACCCTTCTACGCACTCATCGGCATCGGACACTCGCCCCACTGAGGATGAGAGCACATGGCTTGGCCTCAATTTCGCATGGGAACTGGGGTACACCATCGCTATCCCTGCAGTCCTCTTTGGCTTGGGCGGAGCGTACATTGATCGTTCCCTCGGAACGTCTCCACTTCTCGTTATTGTCGGACTCATGTTCGCATTCGCGCTCTCGCTTGTTGGCATTACCAGAAAAATACGCGTCATTCTCGATAAAATTCCGAAAGATTTACCAAAAAAATCCGATCTTACGCCTGGGCATATTGCAGAAAGTCATAGCTTTCACGATTCCTTACGTCCCAAATCCTAAGTAGATCATGGCAGCCGCCTTCACACCGCCCACACTGGCATCAGAAGTGATCACAACGATCGGATCGTTTGAAATCCGAAACACGCTCCTCATGGCGTGGCTCGCGATGATTGTGCTTTTCGCTCTCGCAGCGATGACGCGTGCCACAGGATACAAAATGGTCCCCGGTCGTTTCCAGATGCTCATGGAAATGACGATAGGCGGACTCTATGAGTTTTTTGGCGCAGTGATTCATGATGCAACACAGACGAGGGCGTTCTTTCCTCTTGTTGCCACAATTCTCATATTCATAATTACGGGAAACTGGATGGGCATTTTCCCCGGTGTTGGTAGCGTGACAGTCAGTGGCATGCATGACGGCCATCAGATGGCGATCCCCATCTTTCGATCCATGAACGCAGATGTGAACATGACGCTCGCACTCGCACTCATTTCTATGGTAAGCGTACAGGGTTTTGGTATTGCGATGCTTGGCTTTCAACACTACACAGGCAAATTTTTTGTCCCACCTTGGAAGGATCCAGTGGGGACATTCGTAGGACTGCTTGAGCTCATCAGTGAATGTTCTAAGATTATTTCTTTCACATTTCGTCTCTTCGGCAATATTTTCGCGGGAGAAGTACTGCTGGTCGTTATCGCGTACTTGGTGCCGTACGTTATTCCAGTGCCGTTCCTCGCCATGGAGCTCTTTGTCGGACTCATTCAAGGTATTGTGTTCTCTCTTCTCACCACCGTTTTCCTCAAAATGGCCACCACCGGACACGGAGCTCATTAACTGTTATCCGCTCTTCGTCATTCATTTTCAATCCTGCGTTTATTTCTTCCCTTTCTATCTTTCTCCCCCCCTTCCCCTATGGAAGCAGAAACCATCTCTCAGAGCGCAACCCTTCTCGGCGATAAGAATTTCGCCGTCGCACTCACGATCGCTGTGGGCTCCCTCGGGCCAGCAACTGCCATTGGCCTCATCGGCTCTAAAGCGGTAGAAGCCATTGGCCGCAATCCTGAAGCTGGCGCTCGTGTGCAGACGCTTGCGATCCTCGCTATCGCTTTCGCAGAAGCTGTGGCCATCTACGGGCTTGTGATCGCCCTCATCATTAAATTCGTCTAATTCTTTCATCTCTTTCTTTCGGCTCCTCATGGAAGTCATTTCTACGCTCGGCATCAACTGGCAAATTCTGCTCGCACAGATCGTAAACTTTGCAATTGTGCTCTTGCTGCTCACAAAATTTGTGTATCGCCCGCTGCTTAAAACGATTGACGCACGGAGAGAGGCTATCAGCAAGTCGCTTCAAGAAGCTGAAGAAATCGCGCGGGAGAAAGAGGTGACAGAGGAGCGACGTCAGGAAATTCTTACAAAGGCAGATGAAGAGGCCGGACGCATGCTCGAGACAGCCAAGGAAGAGGCGGAGAACATGCGAGCAGAACTCATTGCCAAAGCTCACGCTGAAGCCGCGAATATCATCGAGAAGGGCAAAAAAAAGGTTGAAGATGAGCGTTTCAAAGTCTTCCAGCAAGTGCAGGAAACAGTGGCGCGCTCGATCGTGACGGTCTGCGAGCGCATTCTCCGTCGCAAATTTACCGCAACCGAACAGGAGCAACTGCTCAAAGAACTTGAAACAGAACTTCCCACACTCCTCCGCGCATGAAAATAACTCCCCTTCTCATCGCGCGCGCTCTGGTAGATGCCAGCATAGAAACCCCAGAGAGTGAAGTGCCTCAGCTCGTGGATGCGGCAGTGAGTCTCTTTCGAAGCACGCAACCGGGACAGCCCTCACGAATTCTGATTCCTCTTGTGACCCGCGTGTTGCGGCAAAAAGGATTGCTTCAGCCCGCTATTCTCACCACACCTTCCGGAAATGCCGGAACGGATAGAGCAAAGGCGATACAAATGATTCTCTCCACCGCCACTCGCCAAAACGTGCCTCTTGAAGAAAATGCCGACGATTCTCTCATTGGCGGCGCTTCCCTCCGCACGGGTGACGAGCGCATGGAAATGAGCGTTCGCGATGCCCTCACTCGACTCTCAACGTATCTGACTTCTCCTCATTAGTACGTCATTCTCTCCCACTCTCTTCTCATGACTACCACTCTCAGCTCCGCTCTGGTTCAGATGCTCGAAAAGCGCATCGCAGCCTATACGCCAGAGATTACCCATGAACATGTAGGGACCGTCATCCAAGTGGGTGACGGCATTGCAAAAATCAGCGGACTTTCCCGCATCGGAGCCGCTGAAATGATCGACTTTGGCAACGGCACGTTCGGCAGTGTGCTCAATTTGGAAGAAGACATCGTCGGTGCCGTCATATTCGGAGATGGTAGTACGGTCAAAGCAGGCGATACCGTGAAAGCGACAGGGCAGATTCTCTCAGTTCCCGTCGGTGATGAGCTCATTGGACGTGTACTCTCTCCGCTCGGAGTGCCTAAAGACGGCGGACCAGCACTCAGCGGGAAGGTGCTCTATCCGGTGGAGAAAATTGCGCCTGGTGTCATCGAACGAAAGTCCGTCACGGTCCCCATGCAGACGGGCATAACAGCCATCGACGCGATGATCCCCATTGGTCGAGGCCAGCGAGAGCTCATTATTGGAGATCGTCAGACTGGCAAAACGGCCGTGGCGATCGATGCGATTTTGAATCAGAAGAAGACGCAGGACACCGATCGACCTGTCATCTGCATGTACGTTGCCGTGGGCCAGAAAGAGTCCAAAGTAGCCAAGATCGTTGCAGACCTTGAGAAGAACGGCGCCATGGCATACACCATCGTCGTCAGCGCGGGGGCATCCGAAGCTGCCGCTCTCTCGTACATCGCGCCATTTGCAGGCACTGCCATGGCTGAGTACTTCGTGGATAAAGGACGAGACGTGCTGATTGTGTACGACGATCTTTCGCGTCAGGCGTGGGCCTACCGTCAGATTTCACTCCTTCTTCGTCGGCCGCCAGGCAGAGAGGCGTACCCTGGAGACGTGTTTTACTTGCACTCTCGCTTGCTCGAGCGTGCGGTGTGCCTCGACGAACGCCATGGCGGAGGCTCTCTCACGGCACTCCCGATCATAGAGACACAAGCTGGCAACATCTCAGATTACATCCCTACCAATGTCATCTCCATTACAGACGGTCAAATCTTCTTAGAGAGCGATCTCTTCTACAAAGGCATTCGCCCAGCCGTGAACGTGGGGACATCGGTGTCTCGCGTGGGGTCGGCGGCCCAACGAAAGTCTATGAAGAAAGTGGCAGGGCGCCTCCGCCTCGATTTAGCCCAGTACCGAGAGCTTGCTGCGTTCTCTCAATTCGGCTCGGATTTGGATGCTGCCACGCGAAAGCAGCTCGACCGCGGTGCACGTCTGACAGAAATTCTCAAACAGCAGCAGTACATGCCGTACTCGATCGGTGAGCAGGTGGCGATGCTATATATCGCAGTCAACGGTCTCCTCGATGACATTGCCGTGCCAGAGGTGAAACCGTTAATGGATCGTTTTCTTTCGATGCTCAATCAGCAGCACTACGATCTTCTGGAATCGATAGATACTGAGCTCTCCAAAGAATCAGAAGAACGTCTCACGCGTCTTATCGAGAGCTTTAAGCAAGATATGAAGGCACCAGTAACACCGTCTTCCACAGGGGATCTCGCGCAGAAAGAGAAGAAGAAGCGTGTGAGCTCGAAAACATCCACCGCCAAAAAGGCGACATAATTTTTCTCCTCATTTCTTTTCATGGCGCGCAGTCTCCGCGATTTCCGGCAGAAGATAAAGGCGACGAAGTCCACAAAACAGGTGACGAAGGCGCTCGAGATGGTGTCTGCCGCAAAGATGCGCAAGGCGGTTCAGAATGCTCAGCAGCTCCGTCGATACGCGCTGCACGCGTGGAGCATTCTGCAATCCTTGGGTCGCGCCTCACACGATCATCCGTTTCTCGCCGAGCATCCGGTGAAGAGAGTGCTCGGCATTGTGTTCACTTCCGATCGAGGGTTGTGTGGCGGCCTCAATGCTCAGGTCTTCCGCGCCGTGAATCAGTACTTGCAGGGCCTCAAAGGACTCAGCACCTTCGAATCGATCGATTTCATCACCGTCGGCCGGCGAGGTCATCAGTTTCTCACGCGCCAGAAGCAGACGGTGCTTGCCACCTTTCCTGCTCTGTCAAATCACCCAACGTTCAAAGACTCCCTCCCCATCGCACGATTGGCAGAGGAAAGTTATCTGAGCGATCGCTACGATCACGTCGTGCTCATCTACTCAGACTTCGTTTCGCCCATGGTGCAGGAAACTGCAGTGAAAGTGCTCCTGCCATTCTCACCAAGCGAAATGCGAGAAATGGTCGGATCCATCATCACGCGAAAGCGTTTGACCAAAGAGGAAGAAGAGCTAAACGCACAGGACAAGGAAGATGTCGTCGATTACCTGTTTGAACCCTCACAGAAAGAGGTGTTGGATGCCATCCTTCCGCAGCTCACAGAAATTCAAATCTACCAAGCAGTGTTAGAGGCCGTCGCTTCTGAGCACTCTGCCCGCATGGTAGCGATGCGCAATGCGACAGATAATGCCTCGGATATGATCGAGGATCTCACTCTCGGATACAACCAGACGAGACAATCAAATATCACAGCAGAGCTCGCAGAGCTTTCAGCGGCCATCTCAGTGCTCTCGTAATGAGGCTCTCAGAGCTGGCTCGTTTCCACAGCCACAGAGATTTCAGCAGGGCCGCCGCTGACAATGGCCTTGATTCTCCGCACACCGGAAGAGGAGCTCTCCTCTTTTTGAATGGTGAACGATCCGAGCATTCCCGTGCGAGCAACGTGCGGCCCACCGCAGATTTCTTTGCTGTAGTCACCCATAGTGTACACTTTCACCTTCTCTCCGTACTTATCGCCGAATACCCCGATAGCCCCTTGGGAGAGCGCTTCTTCTACGGTCATCACAGAGAAAGAAACAGGCACATCGGCAGTAATAGCGTCGTTGACGAGCCGCTGCACTTCCTTCAGTTGCTCAGGTGTCATTTTTTCTGGGTGAGAGAAATCGAATCGAAGACGTTCTGCCGTAATGTTCGATCCCTTCTGCATCACGTGCTCACCGAGCACCTTTCGTAATGCAGCGTTCAGAAGATGAGTAGCAGTATGCAACTTAGTTGTTTCATCCGATTGATCAGCGAGCCCTCCCGCAAAGCGCTTTTCTCCTGCAGTCCGTGAGAGTGATTGATGACGGGAAAATGCATCGGCAAATCCCTGTTCGTCCACTGAGAGCCCTTTTTCTTGCGCGAGTTCACGTGTGAGCTCGAGAGGGAAGCCGTACGTGTCATACAGGTGGAACGCAGCAGTTCCATCGAGTCGAGATCCGCACGTCTGAGCTATCTTCTCAAAGTGCTTTAGCCCTTCTTGAAGCGTTTTATTGAACTTTTCTTCTTCTGTATTTAATGATTGAACAATTTCTTTGTTCTTATTTTTTAGCTGAGGATAGGGCTCAGAATAGGTATCTATTACTATTTTTGCTATCTCTGCTATTCGTCCGTTTTCTTGCTGTAAGCCAAGCTGACGGGCAGAGCGAATCGCGCGCCGAATCAGTCGTCTCAGCACGTAACCACGGTCAATATTTGACGGCAGAACGCCATCGGCAATGATGAATGTAGCAGCCTTGATGTGGTCGGCGACAATGCGAGCCGACTTCATATCGTGCGTGGGGGCATTGGCAAGGACGGCATGCAGCACACGTGCGAGCGCGTCCGTCTCGTACACATTCGATACGCCCTGAAGCACCGCAGCGACACGCTCAAGCCCCATGCCAGTATCCACGTTTTTCTGAGCGAGTGGCTCAAATGCCCCGTCTTCTCGTTTGTTGTACTGCATGAACACATCGTTCCAAATTTCCATCCACTCATTCTCATGCGTTGCGGGATTACCCACAGGCTTACCCTCACCTACCCAGTAGAACATTTCCGTATCCGGTCCGCACGGCCCCGTCTTCCCAGCAGGCCCCCACCAGTTTTTGGCTTTAGGAAGATAACCGATGCGCTCTTCAGGCACGCCGAGGCCGCGCCAGATTGCGGCAGATTCCGTGTCTTTTGGCGCGTCTGAGTCGCCGAGGAAGCACGTCACGGCAAAGTGTGAGAGGGGAATGCCGAGCTGTTCGATGATGAAGGCAAAGCTCATCTCAATCGCCTCTCGCTTGAAGTAGTCCCCAAGGCTCCAGTTTCCGAGCATTTCAAAGCACGTTAAATGTGTGCTATCTCCCACTTCATCGATGTCTTGCGTGCGAACGCAGAGCTGAACATCTGCAAGCCGTGTTCCCGCAGGGTGTTTCTCGCCCATGAGGTAGGGGACGAGCGGGTGCATGCCTGCAGTCGTGAAGAGGACAGTCGGGTCATTGTCCGGAACGAGCGTTGCTCCGGGGATGATAGCGTGCTGGTGAGAAGCAAAAAATGTCAGGAATTCTTGTCGGAGTGCACTGGTAGTGAGCTGTTTCATGCAGCAATCATAGATTCTCACACTTGTTATGGAAAGCCGAATACTTGCTGATTGTTCCTCAGTATTTTCATCAAAAATACATCTATTGACAAAATACAAAAAAATGATAGGATTCTCTCCTTTGACTGCGCTGCTCCTCTTTCTATCAGTCAATCGAAGTTTTCATCGCTCTCTTTTACTCCCAACGAATATGATGACGTACCGTCGGCAATTTGCCTCAGTAACACTGGCAGTATTTCTATCCACGATTGTCTATGCAAGCGCAGGAGCGAGCATTGATACTTTCATCTCGCGCTACGTTCTGCCAGCGTCTGCCGATGAACTCTTGCCGTACAGTGAGAGTAAATCGGAGCCTAGTATTACTCAAGCTGAAGGAGAGTCAGCCGTTATAGCTACCCAAGAAGAGATGCTTCCAGTGGAAGCAAGCGAAGCCGCTGCGCAGAGTACGCCTACGGCTGAGCCAGAATCAGCTCTCGCGCTCAATGAAACGCCTCAGCAGGAAGCAGTGCAGGCTGCGCCAGCAATCCTGCCTCAGCAGGTGATAGATCCAGAAGTTGTCGCTCAAGCTGAAGAAGTACAGGATCCTTCAGTGGCAACGGTGAGTGGCGATCTCAACTGCGATGCACTCACGCTCGCCGCCGTGAAGCAGGCAGTCCGAGACGGCAATGTTATCGCGAAAATCAATGTTCCTGGTCATGTAGCTACGTTGTGGAATAAAACCAATTGCTCCCTTCCGTTCACGTTTGTTTCCTACAAGGTATTCGATCCAGACCTCCGGCTCCAGACGGTGTTCGACTCAGTGACGAAGGTGGTGAGCCCTGGAGAACTGACAGGATTCGAAATCCGTCTTCCAAACTGTGCGTACCAAACCGATCTTCGCTTTGGCAATACAACAGTGAGAAATCCTCAGAACGTGTTCGCCGGACGAATCAATACCAATCTTCCTCTCTGTCATAATGATGATCCGGCACCGCCGCAATCCTGTCCGTCTGGTACATTTATGACCTCCTCGCAGATTGCTGCGGCCTTCGCTTCTGGAAAGCTCTCTGTTCAGCCAGATTGGAACAACGGACGCGCGCGCGTCGTCTACCAGTCTTCCAGTGTTTCGGATTGCCCTGCTCGCTTTGTGCTCGCTTCGTACGGCTCCTGCCCTGCAGGATCTCCCAGTACGGCACAATTCATCGCAGAAGACAGTAAGGTGGTGATGCCAGGAACGGCTGTCGATTATCAAGTCAGTGTGACTGGAAACGCCACTCGTGTGTATCTGTGGAGAGCTCTCACGAGCGCACCGAGGCAGCTGTCAGATAATCCGAATGATGCGATGTACGAGCTTCAGGCAAGTCAGCTCATTAACCCTGGCATCTGTCCCGTGACGACCATCACGCCTCAGATTTCCAAAGTCCTCCTTACGCCAAACCCCAAGCCAGGAGATACCGTGACGTATCAAATTCGCGTGACAAACCCGAGCGCCACAGACGCTATCCAGACTGCCTACATGCACGACTATTTCCGCGCAGACAGCTTCATGAGCTTTCTCTCATGGGATGGCTCTACACATTGCAATCTTCAACGCATCAATAGTTTCGATGCAGGCGAAAGCCTCGTCTGCACACTCGGCACGCTTCCTCCCGGGCAAACCTACACCTATAACGTTCGCATGAAGGTCGCAGACAATCCGTCCGTCTGCACGATCAAAAATCAAGCCTCCGCTGGGGGAACTAATGCGACACCAGTCTTTACGCCGATTCTCACAACGACGCTCAGCAACTGCCCCGTCATCATCGGCAGGCCGAATCTTCAGCCAATCAAGACCATGCAGAGCGCGAGCATTATGCCGGGAAGCACCGTCGTATACCGCATCTCTGCAAGAAATACAGGAACGGCAACGGCACGAAACGTGCTCATCCGAGACTATTTCCTCTCAACCGATGCGATGACGTATCAGTCCAGTCGCCTCATCGCAGGTGCCGCAGACGCAGCGCAGAGCTGTGACAGTGGGGCCGGCTCTATCACGTGCCGCGCTGGCACGGTAGCAGAGCAAGCAGAGGCGGTGTACGAGGTGACCTTCCGTGTGAGCGATAACCCGCCACAGGCATGCATCCTCAGAAATCAAATAGGAGTGGAAGGAAAAGATGTCTCAGGAAACGATATTCCGACTCAGCTTGGGCCTATCATTTCGTCTGCCATCAGTAATTGTCCGGTGAATAATCGTACGAATCTGGACATCACCAAAACCGCTCAACAGACGGAAGTACGTGTGAACGACACCGTGACCTATCAGATTCGCGTTACCAATCGCGGCTCCGTGCCCACTACTGGCACACTGCGCGTCGATGATTTTGCGCCTCTCAATCAACTTCAATTTCTCTCTGGCGAAGGGTGTAGTGTCCGCAATGGATCGTACGTTTCCTGCGAGCGAACCACCTCACTTCAGCCTCAGGCGAGCACATCATTCTTCCTCACATTCCGCGTGATGCAGTGTGGAGAAATCAGGAATACCGCGCAAGCGAGTGTCGCAAATGCAGATCCTGTCACCACGCCCAATCCAACAGTTGTACGCGCTCTCTGCGCTGAGAGCGCAGACATCGCAGTGACAAAGACAGGCCCGCAGACTGCAGCACCAGGCAGTACTGTTTCGTACACAATTAGCATCAATAACAATGGTCCCGATGCGGCAAGAAACGTACTCCTCGCCGATCAATTCAACGCAGTTGGCGCAACACTCACAAGTCCACTGCCCTCTGAATGTGTAGCAAGCACAATAGGATTTGGTTGCAATTTTGCTCGGATAGAGTCCGGCGCCTCTCGGTCATTCACTGTAGCGTACAGATTAGATACTTCCTCATGTGCAAGTACAGTGAGAAATGAAGTGCAGGTGACAAGCAGCGTCACAGATCCGGTCATGCAGAACAACATCGCCTCTGTCAGCACCCAAGTAACGTGTCTTCCCCCCGTCATCGTTGTTCTCAAATCGGCCGATAAGACGACGGTTACGAAGGGCGACTCCCTCACGTACACCATCCGCGTCCGCAATACTGGAGGGTCTGATGCCAACGGCGTCACCATTTCAGATCAGTTGCCGAGCTCTATCACAGTGCAGAACGTGCCGAGCGGCTGCTCGCTGTCTTCCGCGAACGTTCTCTCTTGTGGTCCTTTCCCGGTTCAAAAAGCGATGCATCCTGCTGATGGCAGCAGAGACGTCGTGTTCTCGTTCACAGTCAAGACAGCAGTGCCAACTGGCTCTTGCAGCAATGAAACACTCACGAACACTGCGTCAGTTTCCATGAACGGCGTCTTTCAGCAAACATCTAACCAAGTGTTCACTACACTCTCCTGCCCGCAGATCCCCGTTCTCACTATCACGAAATCTGCGAATGTCTCGCAGGTGATTCGTGGCCAGAGCTTTTCGTACACACTCACAGTGCGTAATGCCGGCAACGGAGACGCAACAGGCGTGTCTGTCACCGACAGGCTTCCCGATACCTTCACTCTCGCTTCTGGGTCCACTGCAGGCTGCACTCAAGCGGGCCAGCTCGTCACGTGCCCGACTTTTTCTCTGTCTCCCGGGGAAGTGCGTTCGATCACACTCGCGGTCACGGTACCGATGGCAAACGTTTGTCTGCCATTCGCTGCACGAAATACTGCTACGGTAACAGCGACGGGTATTACCGCAGTCACAAGCAATGAGGTGCTCACGCAGGTTTCCTGCCCCCTCCCTCTCCTCTCCATCACGAAGTCCGGCCCTGCAACCGTCCAAGCTGGCACCCTTGCTACATACACACTCACCGTGAGAAACGATGGCACTGGCCAAGCAACAGGAGTCACCGTCTCTGACCCTGTTCCTTCCGGCCTCACGTTCAATGCTGCCGCCAGCTCTTCAAACTGCGCAGTCGTCGGCACCGCTGTTCAGTGCAGCAACATCACCCTTCCTCCGCAGTCTTCTCTCCCTCTTACGCTGGCTTTCAACGTGCCATCTCAGCCTTGCCCAAGAACCATCTCTAATACCGCTTCTGTACGCATAGGAAACGGCACGCCCACATCCAGCAACACTGTCACCACGTCTGTTACGTGCCCGAATATCAGCGGCCTTACTATCACCAAGAACGGTGACCCCACTGTCGTGCGCGGCAACACCCTCACCTACACGCTCACAGTGAGCAATACTGGCAACACCGATCTCCAAAACGTTTTTGTGAATGATGCGTTTGCGCAAGGCAAGGGCTTGTCTTTTAACTCTCTCCTGAGCACTCCAGACTGTACAGTCAGCATCCTCGGAGGAAATATCTCTTGCTCGCTTGGCACGCTCACGAGGCAGAATCCTGTTCGCTACGTGACGCTCACGTTCAATGTCGCATCAGCAGGATCATGCCCAGATACTATTGCCAACACCGCCTACGCTTCAGCAACTGGCGTACCTTCAGTATCTAGTAATACTGTGCAGACAACGTTGCAGTGTCCAGTGGTAGCCAATCCAAACATCGTTGCCAGTAAGTCTGGCCCCGCAACTGTTGAGAAAGGGGGTAATAGTACAATCGCCTATGCAATCAGAGTGAGGAATACCGGCAATGGTGTGGCTCGTGCCGTGAGGGTCGTTGATTTTGTACCAGCAGGACTTGGGGACTTCCTCAGTGCAAGCAGTACTCCAGGGTGTCAGTACGATCCTCAGAATCATCTTCCGGCCGTTGTCTGTGCTCTGGGAGACATGGGTCCAGGAGTCGAGAGAAACATCTCTCTCGTCTTTACGGTGCCGCTCAACTCCACAGCTCAGTGTGTGCAAACCGTTGCCACTAATACGGCAAGAGTAGAATTTGGCCGCGATGCCGATAGTGTCATCACAACTGTGGACACAAACACTGTCGCCACTACACTCACATGCCCAAGCACATCTCCCGCTCTCTCACTCACTAAGTACGTCGATAGAACGCACGTGAACACGGGCGAGAGCTTCACGTACGCCTTAGTCGCGCGAAATACAGGTACTGCCATAGCGCAGTCTGTGATACTCAGGGACCAATTGCCGTCATCCGTCACTGTTATTTCTGCTCCTGGCTGTACTGTCACAGGACAGCTCGTAAGCTGCGGCCCCTTCTCTCTGGCACCAGGAGAAGTGAGAAATGTGAGCATCATTGTGAGAGCGATCGAGCTTTCAGGCTCTTCTTGTCCAGCACAAGCGCTCAACACTGCCACTCTCACAGCTACGAATGTCGCGGAAGTGACATCGAACACGGTGCAGACGAACATCTCCTGCCCCCTCCCTCTCCTCTCCATCACGAAGTCCGGCCCTGCAACCGTCCAAGCTGGCACCCTTGCTACATACACACTCACCGTGAGAAACGATGGCACTGGCCAAGCAACAGGAGTCACCGTCTCTGACCCTGTTCCTTCCGGCCTCACGTTCAATGCTGCCGCCAGCTCTTCAAACTGCGCAGTCGTCGGCACCGCTGTTCAGTGCAGCAACATCACCCTTCCTCCGCAGTCTTCTCTCCCTCTTACGCTGGCTTTCAACGTGCCATCTCAGCCTTGCCCAAGAACCATCTCTAATACCGCTTCTGTACGCATAGGAAACGGCACGCCCACATCCAGCAACACTGTCACCACGTCTGTTACGTGCCCGAATATCAGCGGCCTTACTATCACCAAGAATGGTGACCCCACTGTCGTGCGCGGCAACACCCTCACCTACACGCTCACGGTGACAAACACCGGCAATACTGATTCGCCAAATGTGGTCGTGGAAGACACAATTCCCACCGACTCACCCGCGCTTCCCTTCAATGCAGCTCAGAGCTCACAAGGATGCTCGCAAAGTGGTGGAAAAATTGTCTGCGCTCTTGGTACGGTGACAACCACAGCGCCACGTTTCGTCACACTCGTCTTCAACATTCCTCCAGTAAGCCCTTGCGTTCAGAAGGTCATCACGAATACCGCACGAGTGTCCGCATCAGGCATTACAGAAACATCGAGTAATACAGTCAGCACAACTATCACGTGTCCGACCAGCGGCACACCTCTCGTATCAGGCAGCAAATCTGCACCTTCCACCGCGCCTCGCGGCTCTGTGGTCACGTACGTCATCTCTGTGCAGAATACTGGTACTGCCGTCGCCAAGAATGTGAAAGTAGTGGACACAATCCCTTCAGGCCTCGGCTCATTCATTCCTGCTCAGAGCTCGGCTGGCTGCGTGAGTGAAGTGCAGAGTGGCTCTCCTGTGGTTGTCTGTACAGCAGGGGATCTCCCCGCCGGCCAGACTCGGCAGTTTTTCCTCGCATTCAATGTGCCAACGCTTACAACGAATTGCACGACAGGCACAGCCACTAATGTCGCGGCTATTCAGTGGAACAACGAAGGATCGACTGTGCTTCAGTCCTCTCAGACCAATACGACTTCCACTACGCTTCAGTGTCCTGAAACGGGAGGCGGAGGCGGCCCTGTGACCATCATCAATACGAATACGAACACGTTCACGCCGTCGTACACGCCTCCTCCCACGTACTACGCATACAACGATCCGTACCCTGTCTACCAGCAGCAGACGTACATTCCTCCACCACCACCTCTCCCCATTCCCGTGCAGCCATTGCAGCAGCCACAGGTCGTTGTGCAGGAGTGGAAAAATTACGTGCTCCCTCAGACCGGCGCAGAGGCTGCAGCGCTCGTCTCCTTTGTTCTCATGACGCTCGCAGGTGCAGGATCCGCCTTCTTAAGCCGCTTTAGTGGAGTTGTGTAAGACAGTAGTATCTAACTGAAAATGACCTCCGATTACACCAAAACTGTAGTCGGAGATTTTTTAGTTTGTTGCAGTAACCCACGTCGAAGAAAGTCTATTGATCCACAATCCCCAGCGTACAGTTGTGAGAAGCTCTCAACTGCATAGATCTCTGCAAGCTTAAGTAAGACGAGCTCTATGAGCTCTTTCTTCCATGCCTTCTGAAGGACGGTGTGATAGATGATGAGCATTTGCGCAATCATTTGTGAGATGCTCTCAACTGCATAGATCTCTGCAGGCTCAAGTAAGACGAGCTGTATGAGCTGTTCCTTCCATGTTTCCTGAAGGACGGTGTGATAGATGATGAGCATTTGCGCAATCATTCCGTGTGGAGGAATCTTTGAGAAGAGTATATTGCGGGCTTCCCATTTCGCTTGGGTATCGACGTACACATTTGGAATATTGGGTTCCTGAAGTTTTTTGTATGATTGACATGGATTAAGAGCCGCTGTATTCATTGCTTCTTCACTGCGAAATGCTGCACTAAGATATATTTCATTGAGAGGCATTGCGATGAGTGCCAACATGTTCTTTCGCCATACCTCTTGGAATTTCCCTCTGTTCTCAAGGAGAATCTGAGCTAAGATCTCGTGCGGACAGCAAATGCGAAAAAGAAGGTGAATTGCTCCATGAGTCTCTTCTGAGAGGTTTTTCAAGTTGACGGATTTGTCTGAGCCACCCCGTTCTCGAGGAACGAGGTGATGCACAGTACGTGGGGGTCTACTATTGTTACGATTGAGAGTCATCTTATTTATCGGAGATGGGCGAGGGAGTGAATATCCTGTGATAGTCGCAAATGATGAGTGAGAAAGTTTCAAAGTCTTGTTCAATCTTCATCTATCACTGCTTCGATTTTAGAAATATTTCCATAAAGCAGACTTATATCTAATCCAAGTTCATTACATTGCTCCTCAACTGGAGGGAGATCGCTTATTCCAAAGATCTCCATATTTCTATTTGAGTCTTGTTCCGCATTGTCAAAAAATATTGTTAAAATTCGTGCGCATATTTTTGACGATTCAATCGTTGCTATTTTTTTACCACAGTATATATCATAATTCATATTAGTCACTTCGTGTATGCACTGGAAAATCTCATGTAGGCAAGCGTTAATTCTACGCTGAATCTCTGACTTTTTCACAGTCTTTTCTTGGTCTTCCGAGCTAGTCATGCGTGTTGCTACTTGATCAAGAGTTGGAAGATCATGGTACAACATCTCGTCTTTTTTCTTCAAAACAGGTGCTAATGCTCCCACGAGAGTGCATGCTTTAGCATTGTCGATACCATGAGTAATAGTTAATTTGTAAACAAGATATGCCGCTGAAATGAATGGATATGGTATTTGTTCATTATGAATTTCTGGATTAGCATTCCTGCCATCTGGAAGTTCTAACACTGCATTTTCGAAATTCCTGGGTTTAGGTGTTTTTGCTAGGGCGGTTGCTATTTTCTTAGAGGCATGAATACGGAAGTAATTTACTGTTGCAGCTGTTTTATTAAAATCCTCCTTATCGCTTGCAATATTTTTGTACTGTTCAAGGATATATTTTCGTTCTGGAGGAAGCTCTTCTGAAGGATTGAGAAAATCATTTTCTAGATTTATTATCTGTAATCTGTTCAACCTTCTTCTAATCAACAATTTTGTTCCATCGTTAGTGATCTGGTTTAAATAATTTGGCCTTCTGTATGGAGAACCACAGCCGCCTACATGCTTTTTTGATAATTCATTATTAATTGTACTATATGCGTATGTTGAGAACTTCGCTTTCTTTGGATCGAATCCATAAATCGCACGCATTAATCCTATCAATCCATCAGCCATGATATCGTCATTTGCGCAGTTACACCTGTTCCTCTTTCTTAAAGGATCTATTAACTTCCCAATGAGACCTTTATTTCTCTCTAAAAGATCACATTCTGCTCTTTCTGCTTTAGCAATTTCATCAAAAAATTTTATAAATTTGCCTGAATACTTCAACCTCTGAATAAGATGTAACACTGCACCCCATTCCCTTAAGACTTTTTCTTCATGCGCTTCTGGTGCCGTGCTTTCGAGCCCAATACGACTCATTTTGATCGATGTCCACCTTTTTAGCAATCTTAAACTTTGATCACAATCTTCGATAGTACCGAAGAAAGATTCCTTTTCTTCCTTTGTCCAGTCACTTTCAATATTTTTTGCTATAGAAGTTATTGCCTCTATCCCCTTCCAAAAAATTTCGAAATCTTTTTGATTTTCTTGCACTATATTATTGCTGTGGTTACAAAATTTGCTTCTTAATTCGACACTCATAATACTATTTTTAATCAATACTCATAATTGTCAATCATTCTAATATTTGCATTAATAAAATAAATATGTTATAATAGTATATTACATCATAAATATCCACATCCACATGCCAAAGAGTAAACGAGCAACCGCACGAAAAAATGATGAGAGGAACGTACTCGCTTCCCTCGTCACACTCTCACTCTGCGTGACACTCGCCGCTGGAGGAGGAACAATGATCGCAGTTCTAACGGCATCTGGAATCAGTCAGGTTGGCAGAGTATCTGCGGTGAATGCTGCCACCATCCCCGTGCAGTATGCTCAAATATCTTCTTCAGCCATGAGCCCGCTCGAGCAGCGCGAGAACATCATGAAGCGCACGGTGTCTGTGACAGTGCTTCTGGAGGGTTCGATGGAGCCCCTTCCGCCAGTGACGCTAGTCCTTCGGCAGTATCCGTCGTGGGTGAAGATGGAGAACGTGTATGGCGTGACGCGTGCGGTGCTGAACACAGAGCGTATCGCGCAGGAGCTCCCCACAGCGCTCAAGCTGCCTGCTCCGGTGGACTGTGAGCTTACGTCTGTGGCGGTGGATGAGCACGGCGTACGCAGGGCTGTGACTGATTGTGCCCACGCCGCCCCTGGCTATGAAGTGAGTGCACGCACCTTCATCGATCTTCTCCTCCGTGCAATTGAGAACAATGTGTCGGATATCTCTATCCCCGTGGTTCGACGCGAGGGGAGTATCCGCAATCTGACGAGCGATACGCTCGGAACAATGGAATTTCTCTCGGCTGGCCGTTCAGACTTTGCCGGTTCCGGAGAAGGAAGAAAGTCCAACGTGCGCAAGGCCCTCAGAGAACGAGTGAATAATGTTGTGATCGCTGCTGGTGAGACGGCATCGTTCAATGCAATGATCGGAGACCTTCGCTCGAGAGACGGCTGGAAAGAGGCGCTCGGTATCTTCGGCGGAACTACACTGAAGCCCACACTCGGGGGAGGGATCTGCCAAGCATCCACGACAGTGTACAGAGCAGTACTCAGGGCAGGCTTGCCACTGGGAAAGATGAAGAATCACAGTCTCTTCGTTTCGTACTACGAAAAGTACGGAGTGGGGCAAGATGTGACGGTGTTCATGGGCGCGCAGGACTTCACATTTATCAATGACACGCAAGATGACATTCTACTGCAGGCATACGTTGAAGGCACCGAGGCGCGTGTGGTGATCTACGGCATGCGAGATGGACGAACGGTCACGCTCGACGGTCCGTACTTCAATAAGAATGCTCCAGAGGATATGATCCATAAAGGCAAGAAGATACGGAAGAACGAGATAGCGTGGAATCGCATCATCACTAGAGCAGATGGATCGGTGTTTACTGAGCTGCTCGTCTCACGGTATAACGCCCTGCCTCGCTCACTTCCTGATCGTTGGATCGCCGCTGCCAGCACGCAGACCCATGCAGCCGCCACTGAAGTGGCTTTACAACGCTGATTGCCTCCGTGCGTTCTGGTATCATGAGGACATGAATCATGTCGGACGGAGTTTCATGATAATGCTCGTCATTGCTGTCGCAGTAGTGGCGCTCACAGCTACGCCCCAAGGACGGATCGTCCTTGCGAGCCTCACGGCAGCCTTGTTGCGATGAGCATTGAAAAGACACCGCTTCCTTTCAGTTCATAGAGTCCATGAATGAGAAGAGAGACCGCGAGGATCATGAGGAGAGCCGCACTGACTGAGAAGAACGTTTTGAGTGGAAGCGAGCGAATGCCCTTACTGAGCCCGTAACTCACTGCAATTGCCAGTGTACAACCGATAGCAATGCCCATCGGGGCGTATGTGGACTCTGCCTGCAGGAATGCCGCTTGCAGAAGCAAGGCAGTTTCAATGCCTTCGCGCGCCACAGATACGAAGCTCAAGGTGAAGAGCCCCAGAGCGTATCCTCGAGAGGCGTGTGAGGTGATCGTCGCTTCAATAGTCTGTGGATGTTCTTTCCGCTGTCGCAGCATCCAAAGTGAGATCCACCCTACGATACTCGAGGCGAGGAGGAGCGTTATGCCTTCTGAGAGCTCCATAGTCGTATCTCTGATAGCACTGACGAGAAATTGCACGCTCACTGCGGCGCCAATGCTCACGGCAATGCCAGCCGCTATCCCCAGCCACACTACGTTCATCATGCGCGACTGACCAAGGCGCTGGAGCGAGGAAAGGATCACGCTGACAATGAGTGCGGCCTCGAGCGTTTCTCGAAAGGATATGAGAAGAGGAAATGTCATGGGAAAGAGGGGAGGGACCGATGGGTTCGCCACAGGAAAACGCGTAGTGCGTGACGGCGATGCTCTGAAGTGTAATGAAGTGACCCTCCTTGCGCAATCACAGAGTGTTATACGATCGGCAGCTCAAAAATGACGCTTGTACCTTTATTCTCTTCGCTCTCCAGCCAAATGCGGCCACTAGCCTGTTCAATGATGCCTCGCACTATGTACAGCCCGAGTCCGCTACCGTCTGACTTGTAGAGCGTCGCATTTGATCCTCTCCTAAATTCTTGAAAGAGCCTACTAATATCCGTTCTGGGGATGCCATGTCCGTTATCGCTCACTTCCACGCGCGCGTACTTGCCATGTCGGCTCGTGATGATTGTGATTGTGGAATGAGGAGGGGAGAAGTCCATTGCGTTACCTATCAACTCACGCATGACGGCCTGTATGAGCTTGGCATCGAGCCGCATGATGAGGTCCGCATGCAGCTTGAGCGAAAGGCGCTGCTTTGATTGCGAGAGCAGCTGCTTGGCTTCGCTTGCGCTGCGCAGAATCACGGCGTTGAGTGAGGCGACGGATGGCTTGTACTTCATGGTGCCGTCGTGCACGCGCTCTGCATCACGGAGGGAATTTGAAATGTTTGAGAGCCGATTCATGGCTTCTTCCATGACACTGATGTGCTCTTTTACGTCCTCAGAGTCATGTTTCTCTTTGAGAAGCTCGAGGGACCAATTGAGTATCGTGAGCGGCCCTCCGAGTTGATGAAAGGTGAGCCGTAAGAGTCCTGCACGCTCGGTGTCGAGAATTTTGAGTGTGTCGACCTGCTGTCTCGAGATCGCCATGAGCACAATCCCCGAGAGGATGATGGCTGTGAGCAGCACGAGGAGGAGCGCGAGAGGCGAGAAGATACTCCTCGAAATTTCCGTGAAATCCCCAGCATCCATATCTACCCCGAGCACACCCATGACCGCTCCGCTTGCATTGTGGATGGGTGCATAACCAGACATCATCATGCCCCACACATCGGAAGTGAAGCTCTCGTCTGCCGTCGGATGCAGGTACGCTTCCTGCAGAGCTGGCGCTTGCGATGCATCGTAGACCTCTCCGGGTAACCCTGGCGATTCAGATGCATCCACAGTGCCATTGCCGTTCTTATCGAGTGCGCTCTCAGAGAGAGCGAGATCTGCGTCAGCAATGAACGCAAACTCACCTTCTGTATTTGTTTTTCTCATGATGTAGGCAAAGCGTACGCCTGAAATGGATTCTCGGATTTCTTGAAGTTTTGAGACAATGGCTAGGTACTCTCTGTCTTGCAGGGCGTTTTCATTTGTAAACCGCTCCAGTGGCGCATCTTCAAACTGCATCGCTGCAGCAGTCGCCGTGCTTCTGAGCTTATCTTTAATTTGCTGCTCCATGAGGATTCGCCCGCGCACGAAGAACACCGTAGCGATGAGCGTCATTGTTGCCACTATTAATAAAATGTACAGGACGATGATCCCGCGACTGGGATTGCCAAGTGTGCTGCAAGCGCGACGTACAGGCATTCCGATTAGTGTATCACATTTTCACTGATAGTGCCATATCAAAGCGTCTTGCCGATGAAGTCATGCAGAGCCCAGCTTAAACCTTTTATAGCGGCATTCGGCGGAATCTCGTGGTATGAAGAAACGACGCTAAATTCATCAGCGCTTTTCTTCCAGCCGAATACGATGAAGCCTGGCGCTCCTAAATCTCTCAGAAACTGTTCGCACTTCTTCTGAATAGCATCCTGATCCATAGAGTGAGGTGTGGGAAAGAGTGATGTGAAGTCTACGGATAGTGTAGTTCTTTGTATAATAGCCAGCGATACGTTCTGCTTGTGTTATGCATAATGTTAAGAGTGCTCTACACTGTGCAGTGTCTCTTTCTTCCCTACATTCTCTATGCTTACCCTTCGCTCTCTTCTCGTCGTAGGAACGCTTGTTACCGCTTTAGTTCCCTCGGCATTCGCAATCACTGCACAGGAAGGCCTCAATCGCGGTTCATTCGTCATTAATGTCGCAGAGGCACTGACTAGTCCAGAAGTCATCAAGGCTTGCCCGAACATGCTCTCCCCAGATCCATACACACTGCTGTTCACTGACGTGAGTCGAGGCAATTCGTTCTTTGCTGAAACGTGCTTTCTCATGCGAGCGGGCATTGTGCGTGGATACGCTGACGGGTCCTTTCATCCTTCAGACGGCATTACTCGCGCTGAAGCCGCAAAGATATTGGCAAAGGCATTTCGCCCTGATGCTGTTCTCTCTAGCCCCGAGACCCCCGTGTGGTACGAGCGTTACGTAAACGTGCTGCGCAGTGCAGGCTACGATATTCTCAAGGCATCCAAAGCATCTGATGGCATGACCTACGAAGAAGTGACGGCAGCTATTCGTGAGTTGGCACCGGTCAGAGCCGCGACAGAGTGACAACGCACCACATCAGGCCAGATTTTTAGTGCGAACACACGCCATGCTCGCTATAGTACGTTCATGTGTACATCTTTCCGCCAACTCTCTCTCGTCGCACTCTCCATTGCATGCATCATGATGCCTTTGCCTACGCAGGCTGAAGATCACGTGATGATCGCGAGCCCCGAACGCCGCGCCGTCTGGGGATCGGCGAGAGTGCGTCAGACATTTCCGTCATCAGTGCTCGAGAGAGGTAGATTCATTGTCCAAAGTGCAGAAGTGCCAGTGCGATCTGCGCCAAAGCCAAGCGCGGGCATCATCGCGTATCTCTATCGAGGAGACAGGCTATCGTTTGCAAGCCCGCTCTCCCATGCATGGTCAAAGGTACAGTTGCCAGATGGCAGCGAGGGGTACGTGTATTCCAGTACGCTTCAAACAGTGACAGAGAGCACCGCTCCTCTCACCCACGTGAAGCCCGAGCATGCTCAGGTGAATGCTGTTCATAGCGCAGTGTCTCCTCCTCACGCTGTAAGCGAAGGCACACACCGCGTGACCAGTCCTATTCTGCGCTTGAGAATGGATGCTCGCGCGACATCGTACGAGCTTGCGAAGTTGGCGCTTGGCGACATCGTGACGGTTCGATACTTCCTCTCAAATGGTTGGGCACAGGTGGAAACATCGAAAGGCAACGGCTACGTATTCGCGCGATTTCTTGAGCCCGTTATAAAGTAGCATAAGGCTAAGAGTGCAGCGTTCACTGAAGATCCGCAGCGATACTCGGTCTCGTTTGCTTCAGCCATTGCAGGGCGTTCTGCTCGATAGTATTGAGCTCTTGCCGTCGTGCGACGATGCTTGTTCCCAGTGCCTGCGTCACTTCCTGTAGTGAAGAAGGATCGTAGGTGTCGTAATTCATGCGTTCACGACGGGTGGCAAGCACTAGTCGGCGCATCACTTCCGGCAACGCGTCACCCACACGCACGCTCTTGCCCTCAAATGACATAGTGCCGCTCTCCCCCGACGTATTCATGACTGAGGTCATCTCAGAGGCGTACTGTCGGTACATCTCAGTGGACTTCCTGCTCGTTTCAGGCCATGCCCTCATCTCTTCCGTCGCTTGTTTTTGCAGTACGTCCATAAAGCTTTCGTTACCGTAGCCACTGCCTTCTGTGGGTCGATGCACGTTGTGTGTTTCCATCCAGAGAAGTTGTTTTTCAAATTCATGCGCGAGCTCTGCCTCGCTCATCCGTAGCAGGCTCCTCGGCACCCTTCCTCTCGACGTTCGCTGTATGAGGAAATTAGTGTGGTGCGCGCCACGGTAATCCTCGAGATGCAAGTGTCGCTTGGAGACGAAGACGCGGGCCAAGTCCTCGGCAACGGTGCGGACACCCAAAACAATCACCGGGTCGAACACGCGTCCTGCCGTTCCCGCTCTCACTCCACTGACACCTTCCGATCGGATGCGTGCTGCTTGCTCCGGATTGAGCATGCTTCGACGCGTACCCCAGAAGACGATGGATGTTTGGGCACTCGGAAATTGTTCCGGTCCATTGAAGGCACCCGGCTCGCTATCCATCGTTGGGTACGGCCTTGCAAAGAGGTGCGCTGCAGGCGTCTTTTCTGCGCCAATTCTGTAGAAGACTGCATTGAAAGATCGGATGGAAGGAACGAGGATTACGCGCAAGTGTTGGCCCTTCTCTAAGACGATGGCGTTCACTGGCACATGCGATTTCGGAAATGATTCCACCACTCTGCCACTGACAGTGTCCACCACTTGGTACTTGGCTTCCTGTGGAAATGCATATCGTGACGATTCCGTAAACACTCGGTACGTACCAGGCACGAGGAATACAGGCCGTTGTTTGATCTCAGTTTGAATGAGATGAGTTTCTTGAGTGTTAAGATTCTGAATGCGTACGAATACACTGAAGATATGGTCTTCGCCTTCTTTCACGACTTCTACCATGCTGCCTCGGTCCATCGTCTGAGCGGGGACACTGACAGTCGAGGGCATGTGCGACGACGTAAAACCTCTCTCGCCCTGCCCCATCAGCGTACGCCGAGAGACAGTTACTGGGGCCACTCGTTCGAGTGCAGGCGACACTGTTGGCGGTGTCTCTTGAACGCAAGGGGCGTTGGCACAGACTGATACTGCGAGAGTGAGAATGAAGGGGATAAACATGAGAATAGAATGAAGAATTGACTGATTGTCAGTGTAGTAGAAAATATACTACCAACAACACTATTTGAATACAAAAAGTATTCATTATCACCGCCTCTCACAGATCGCTAAACGAACAGAGCATCAGTCCCTTTTCGTTCACACACTCAAAAATGCTCGGATCAGTGAGCATGCGAAGTTCTGTTTGCCGTTGCGGATCTAGGTCAAAGGGAGTGCCATACGTGATGGGATTACCAGGATGCACCATGAGTTCGGTGGTGCCTTCTTCAAGTTTATTGATGACGTGCCGCAAATTCTTTCGCGAAGCATTGGAAAGGAGCGTGAGCCCGCGAAAGTGATCCGTGCTCTCAATGCCGAATGCCTGGTAGAGCTCTCTCGCTTTTTCTGCTTGAGCGTTCAGTGCTTGTGTGCTTGCAAGCGTTTCTTCTGAAACGATGTATCCCCATGGAGGCAGAGGTTTCTCACACGGAATGCGAACGAATCGGATGCCGTAGCGCTCGAGCGAGGCCAAGAGAGCGTGGGCAACCTCGGGAATGATATGGACGTGATGTCGAGAAGATACGTGCGTGGGCATACCACGATGCTCAAAGAACCATTCCACCTGCGCGCGGATCTCCCGCTCGATGTGAGCGCTATAAATGAGCCGTTTCTCGAGAGCGTCCCTCAGCTTACTGTGTTCCAAAAATGCTCCGCTGCCTTCCACGAGCGAGGCAATATCCTGCCGCGCACTGAGCGGGTACTCCTCCGTGAGATTGATGTGAAGCCCAGTGGGGAGATGCTTTTGCGAGGCGACACGCGCGGCGCGAACGCTATCGGCACCGTTGCACACGAGGCTGGCATTCGTCACTATTCCTTCTTCAAAGCACTGGAAAATCCCGTGTGATCTTTGCACATTCACTCCAAGATCGTCCGCCGATACGATGAGCCGTTTCGTCATGATGAGAGGGCTCGCCGAGCACCGAGCGAAGAGCGGAAGACGATGCCGCCTGCAATCATCACGAGTCCTGCAATGAGCAGAGGGACAGACGGAGCAGAGCCTGCGGCAATGACGCCAGAGAGAATAGCCGGAATGGCCTGTGAGAGAGCCCCAAGACTCGCATTGATGCCGAGCACTTCACCCTGCACCTGTGCCCCCGCCAATCGACTCAGAAGCCCCATAAAATTTGCCTGCGACAGACCGTTACACACTGAAAAGAACGGTACAATCGCGAGTAAGAGAGGCCATGGGCCCGGCTGAAGGAAGAGAAAGACGACGACGCCTGTTGCCGCGAGCGACACAGAGAGCACTCGTTGCTCTTTCCATCTCCGTGCAACGAAAGGAGTGAGGAACACTTGCGTGAGCGCAACGCAGATGCCGATGTAGGCGAAGAAGTAGCCGATATCCGATTCGTCAAACCTGAAGCGAACGATGAGGTAGATGCCAAAGAATGACGTGAAGAATGAAAATCCGCTCTGGAAGAGAAATCCGACCAGAAAGAGAGGGCGGAGAGCGGGCAGAGAGAACGCCCGGATAATATTGCTGATAGACCGCGTCCACTCGATTGTTGCAGCTACACGATGTTTGTTAGTTTCCTTTAAGAAGAGCCAGATGAGCAGTGTATTGAAAGCTGAGAGCACGGTGGCGAACCAAAAAGGTGTCGCAGCAGTGAACAGGGGGTGAATACTCGAATCGGCCAGTTGGCCTCCGATTGCGGGTCCGAGTATGAAGCCGAGTCCGAAAATTGCGCCCACGAAGCCGAAGTGTTTGGATCGTTGATCCGGCGGAGTGATATCTGCGATCACCGCTTGAGCCACAGAGAGATTGCCGCCCGTGATGCCATCGAGAATGCGAGAAGCAAAGAGGAGCGGAATGCTCGCGAGGTGGATGCCGAGAGCGAAAATTGCGTACCCGATAGCCGTGCCTGCCATGGAGACAACGAGAACGGGTCGTCTGCCTATGCGGTCTGATAGCTGTCCGAGAATTGGGGTCGAGAAAAATTGAGCAAGCGGATACATTGCAAGTAGAAAGCCAAAAAGCACGTATCCTTCCTGCGTCGTCAGGCTATCTGGCAACAGGTACTGCGGCGATGCCGGATTGCCAAGTAACTGAGGGATCACTGGAATGAGAATGCCAACTCCAAGCAGATCGATGAAGATCGTGAGGAACATGATGCGAAGCGGTCTTCTCTCTGTGCTCATGTAAAGAGAGTATCAGCATTATCGTCGCCTGTCCTCACAAATGAGCGTAACTGAACTGTCAGTTGCCGCGTGCGTCCGATGATTCGAGTGCTGCATCCCGCTTTTCACTATTTCCTTGAACCAACAGCGAGAGAATTGCCATCGCCGCTTCCCCTCTCGTGATGGGCTTTGCAGGTTCGAGGAGCTCCGGGTGCCTCGGCAGCAGCTTAAGCCTCTGCACTGCGCCCGCATACCGAGCAAATCCTCTCCGAGGGTCAACGTCTTTGTACTGATAGCGTTCGTTCACTGGAAGATCGAATGCGATGCCAACCATTGAGATAAATTCCGCCGTGTTCACTTCTTTCGCCGGATAGAACATCGTGCCGTTCCGAGTCGAGACGATGGCATACTTTGCCGCCGTATCCATGTACTGGTTAAACCAGTCGTCTGTCGAGACATCGGTGAAGAGCGTGCTTACATTGTTAGAAATCTGCCAGCCAAATCTTGCGAGGACCAGAATTTTAATTATTTCCGCTCGAATGATGGTCGCATTAGGTCGGAATGTTCCGTCAGGATACCCTGCAATAATGCCCCGTGTCGCCAACTTATTGGCAGCGAGAACGACTGCACTCGATCCGCTCAAATCACTGAAGCGATTGGGTTCAGGCGAAGTTGTAAGCGGCACGATCGGCACCTCTGCCTTCAGCTTTTCTTTGTATTGTTTCTCCTCTTCCATTTCCGGAGGCGTGAGCGGTTTATCAGGGAGCAGAACGCCGCTGCCCGAGTTGATAACGCCGTCATTTTTTTTGTGTCTTGCAGCGGTGATATTTTCAGGAAGCGGCAGAGAAGACGGATTGAGCTCCCACTGAATGGCAAGCGTGAGAAAGACCATCCCGCATCCGAGCAGCGTGAATGCGAGTGCTGTTTTGAGAGGCGAAGCTGTCACGTCCGCAGAGTGTTCGAGGAAGAATTTTGCATACCTTCGCTTTTTATTCATCCATTCTGGCATTTCCTTCGGAGGCCCACGGCGACGTAATTCTTCTGCATCCTCAGTGAGATGGAGCCGATGGATGGAATTGACGGAGTCTCGCCATGCCATCTCTTCTTCCGCAGGATTACTCGCATTCTTCATTCGCTGCCGGTATTGGTCGAGGAATTGCTGGTACGTTTCGCGGCATTCGTAGTGATGCTCCTGCTCGAGAGCATCGAGTGCCTGTATGATGACTGAAAAATCGTTGCTTACCCACCCATCGCAGTAACGCGCAGACATCGACTCTTGGATGGTGGATTCGTAACTACCGAGAGGAAAATCCTTGCCTCGCTCCTGCAAGACGTGAATGCGATATTTTTCGTACGCATACACTGGAAATTTCGCACGCAAGCGCCAAATTTGCTTCACGATTGCTTGTTGGTGTTCTTGTATATTGAGTGGCATTGCCGTAAATGTACGGGTATCTCTTGATTATAGCATAGTTTGAGGACGGATACGAGCGTTATCCTCTACTCTCGTATCGGCAGGCGAACAATGTACCAACACGTGATTCCTGAGGAAATACATCGAAAAATACCGCGTGCGATAATTGCTCCCGCAAGACCGTACCAAGGTATAAGAACAAGAAGGGAAACGAGGAATACGACAGAGGAAACACAATTGGTTATCCATAACTCTCGAATCATGCGGCGAGCCTCAAGGTGCTGCGAGAAGAGGGACATCGGTTGAACGATGAGGGTGATTGCGGCAAGTGACGTCAGCCATATCACCTGCGTGGCATCGTAGCGAGGGAAGAGCAGGGGAATGATAATCGGACATATCGCGATGTATACCGCGATGCCAAGAGCGAACAGCGCGGTGCCAAGTAGGACCACTTTCATGAGTTTTCGCCTGCTTTCATGCGAGTCTTTGATCTTTGCTTGCCGAGAAAATGAGATTGGCAGCAGTTGTTTTAAGAGCACTTTTGCTTGCTCAGGAATGAGCAGCGCGACGGAAAACGTGGCAAGTTGTGCGAGCCCTAGATAGTGAGAGATGAGCAGTCTGTCGATGTACCACACGAGTTCCACCGGCAGCGTGGACAGTGTGAGGTGCCATCCGTACCGAATGATTTTTTTGGTCGCCTCTCTGTCGCCAGACTCTTGAGGAGAGCGTATATGCCGTCCGTACCAGAAGTAGACGAGGGGCGGAATTGCTGTGCCTGTAATGAGCATGAGTATCGATGACTGCCAAAAAATGAGAATCGCGAGCGTGCTCAGAATGACGAGTATCGTCCACACGAACCCTGCTTGCAGCGTGAGATCAAACCGTCCCTTGCCGATGGCGTAGGCAGGAAATCGTAGCATTGCGAGCGGTGGGAGAGGAAAAATCACTGCTGCAGCCAAGAACAGCGGCCAGAGCGACTGGCGATCATACCAGCTAAGGAACGGAATCGATCCAACGAGAATTAGCGATCCTACGAGGCAAAGCTTTGCTTGATACAGAGATACCGCATTGAGAGAAAAGTGATCATCACGACTCCACGCTCGGCTGACGGCAGTCGAAGCACCCATGAACGTGAAGAGAGAGAGCATCCCCATTACACTGAGAATGAATTGATATTCGCCGTACACTTGAGTCGAAAAGAATCGAGTGACGAGGTACCCCGTGACGACCCCGCGCACGATCGAAAGGGCTTGTCCGACGAGCACGAAAAACGAATTTTTCGCAAAGTAATGCGCATCAATATGTAATTTCCTGCCAACTGCGGTGAGCAAGGGGGCCAGCCATATGCCAGAGAAACGAGTCATCATGGGGTAGTGTAACACTGCGTGCATCTTTATACTCCACGATATGTGCGGTATATGCGGCATCGTGAAGTTAGACGGCTCAGAGGTGGATGGTGTACTGCTTCAGCGCATGACGGATGCATTGAGCCATCGAGGACCTGACGGCGGAGGCGTCTGCCTTGAGAGAGCAGTCGGGCTTGGTCACCGTCGCCTGTCTGTCATTGACGTATCTGCGGCAGCACAGCAGCCAATGATTTCTCAAGATAACAATCATGTCCTCGTATTCAACGGTGAAATCTATAACTTTCAGGCCCTACGATCGATGCTGGAGAAGCGAGGGTGCAGATTCGTGTCATCTGGGGATACGGAAGTGCTACTCGCTCTGTATCAGGAATTCGGTGAAAATTGCCTCCAGTATTTGCGTGGCATGTTTGCATTTGCCGTCTTTGACAAGAAGAAGCACTGCCTATTTCTCGCACGAGACCGGGTGGGCAAGAAGCCCATAAAATTCTTTCACGCCGGCACCACATTTGCATTCGCTTCAGAAATGAAAGCACTACGCACATTGCCAGAATGCCCAACGGCAGTGGATACCGAAGCGATACATCATTTTCTCACGATGATGTACGTTCCTTCCCCTTGCACCGGAATCGCAGGGATAGAAAAATTGCCTGCCGCTCACTGGATGCGTGTCGATCTTACTGCGGGGAGAGTGTCGAAAGGTCGTTACTGGCAGCTGAAGAACACCGTCGATCACTCACGCTCGCTTTCTGAGTGGGAAGAAGACGTGCGAGCGATACTCACTGAGAGCGTGCGACTGCGAATGGTTGCCGACGTGCCAGTGGGCGCATTTCTCTCAGGCGGGGTCGACTCGGCAGCTGTGGTTGCATTCATGGCGAAGCAGAGCGACAGGCCCATAGAGACATTTTCCATCGGCAGTCCAGAAGAATCACACAATGAGTTACCGGACGCCGAGCGTATCGCAAAGCTCTACTGTACGAATCATCATCCAATCGTTCTCGAGCCAGACATCGTGTGCCTCCTCGATGAATTGGTGACGGCCTACGAAGAGCCGTTCGCAGATCCCTCCGTTATCCCCACCTATCTTCTTGCGCGTGAGACAAAAAAAAATGTCACAGTCGCTCTGAGCGGCGATGGGGGAGATGAAAACTTCGCAGGATACGTTCGCTATCCGATTCTGCGATTTTCAGAGCGCTGGGCGCGCATGCCTTCGTTGCTCCACTCGCTCACGCGCATGGGAACAGAAGCGCTGCTTGCCCTGAGAGAAGACACATTCAGCTATCGTTGTCATCGGTTTCAATCGAGCATCGGCTTACCTTGGCCTCAACGATATTTGAACTACATCAGCTTTTTTACCGAAGAAGAGAAGAGGCAACTGTACAAGAAAGGCGTTGCAGAAGCATTTCAGCGAACCGACGATTGGTATGCCCATCTCACAAGCGAGGCACGTCTCCGCGGAGACGATCTTGTACACAGTGCCATGAGCATGGATAGAGATACATATCTCGCGGATGACTTGATGACAAAAATGGACCTAGGAACCATGGCTCACGGTCTGGAGGCGCGATCGCCCTTTTTGGATCATGAATTACTCGAGTGCACTGCCCGCATGCCAAGTACAGTTAAGCTTCACGGAAGACACAGAAAGTGGATCTTAAAGCGGATACTGAAAGATATCCTGCCAAGCGAGACGCTTTCGAAAAAGAAGTCAGGATTTCGTCTGCCGCTCAACAGATGGTTTCGAACTGATGTAAGGTCTTTCGTGACAGAGAGGCTCCTCGATGCCAAGTCACCGCTCTACACTATGTTTGAGTACGCCTCGATGGAACGCTTCTTGCATCGGTACTATACTTCCGACATCGATTACAGCGATCATCTTTGGGCGCTCCTCTGGCTCGATGCTTGGTTACGGAAACAATCATGAAGATACTGCGATACGCAACGGCGCGAAGAACGTGGCTCATACTCGTCTACTGTAGTATTGTGGGCGCGTTGCTCATCGGGCGAAGTAGCCTGCCCCCTGAGCGCTTGTTTGGGGACGATGCCAATCAGTACCACCAGACAGCTGTACACCTCTCTCAGCAGCTCTTCTTCTCGTTTGACGGCGTGACGCCGTACGCATACCGAGAGCCCGGGTACAGCGTATTTCTTGCAAGTATCTATAGAATTTTTGGCATTGGCAATGCTTCAGCGATTTTTCTTAGTCAGGCAGTGATCCTGCTCATCGCAGCCGTACTCTTCTCGTCGCGACTCAAGACGATTGGCCTGCAAGACACGACGAGTGATGTATTCTTGGCTCTATTACTCCTGTTTCCTGCGACATTTCATACGATATTCTTCGTCATGAGAGAGTGTTTCGTGCTCTCCCTCATGCTGTTTCTGTCTACAGCGTTTCTGGAGTTTCGGCGCGTTCAATCGTGGAAAATGGCCATCGCCATCGGCATAATGATCGCCGCCATACAGCTCACGTATCTCTCATTTTTCTTCCTACCTCTTCTCTTCCTTCTGCTCGCGTTCGTGTATCGATGGAAGTGGCGCTTTCTCAGTGCTCTCGTGGCGCTCCCTTTTCTTCTGACGATGCTGTGGGGAGCGCGAAACTACCAAGCAGACGGACAATTCAGGATCATCGATTCGGCACGCACGTCAGTCATGTGGTACGTGCGAGGAGAGCAGGCTGAAAACATCTCGTTCTTTGAGGCTCCGAAATGCTTGTGGGCGGAATACATCTCTCGCGATTGGACAGGGCTTTCCGATGCTTGTAGTTTTAACGGCCTGATGCATCGCAGATGGCCAGATAGTACAATGATTACGGATGCAGAGACGGCAGCACGGTCGGGGAAGGCAAAGATTCTCACGCACTTTCCCAATTACGTTGCATTCTCTCTCTGGGAAGTAGTTGAGCTTCATTTGCCATACGTAAACGGCTGGGGGGCTGTCTATAACTCGCTTGCAGTTCTTGGCTCCGTCGTGCTCTACATTGGTTTCCTCTTCGCTCTGCCTGCACTACGTCGCAAGGAATTGCTCTTTTTCTGGCTCGTTATTGGCTACACTATCGGTGTGTTTGTGCTGACAGATGCAACACCGAGATATCTGATGCCGATTATTTTCTGTTACGCGGTACTGTCTGCAGTGGGATACGTTGATTTCTTTTCGTGGGTGCGCAAGCGATCATGACTTCTTACAGCGTCATTGTTCCGGCGTTCAATGAAGAGAAGGCAATTGCACTCGTTGTAGATGCCATTCGTGCCCTGCCACACTCGCCAGAAGTGATCGTCGTGGATGACGGTTCCACAGATGCAACAGCAGACGCAGCACGCAGGTGCAACGCTACGGTTATCAGGCACCCAAGTAACGCAGGATACGGCAAGAGCATCATGGACGGCATTCGCATGGCGCAAAACGATATCATCGTCATCACCGATGCCGACGGCACGTATCCCATAGAATCTATCCCTCACTTGATTCACAAGATCGAGGAAGGCTTCGAGATGGTCGTGGGAGCGCGTAGCGGTACTGCGTATCGTGGTTCGTTCCTTAAGATGCCGGCCAGAATAGTGCTGAAGTTCCTCGTCGAATTTGTCACCGGTCGCAGCATTCCAGACATCAATTCCGGGTTACGCGCCTTCAGAAAAAGTACAGTGATGCCGTACTTCCCTCATCTGTGCCAAGGCTTCAGTTTCACAACGACGATCACACTCATATACATGCTCACAGCGAAGCTCGTGACATACATTCCTATCTCCTATAGCAGACGCATAGGACGTTCGAAAGTTCGTGTCGTACGAGATTCTTTGCGTACATTGCAATACGTCACAGAAGTTGTCGTCACATTTAATCCTCTCAAATTTTTTTTACTGCTGAGCATTCTCTGTAGCGTGGTGAGCGTGCTGCTCTTGCTTGTGGCTCTCTTGTACTTGCCGTTCGTCGTCATCTTTTCAGCCATATTTCTCCTGAGTGCGATACTGCTCTTTGGAATCGGACTCCAAACTGAAGCGTTGCGCAGACGATAGGAGGTGTATTCTGTACACTGCTACCGATGAACGCAGAAAGAAGCATTATTGTGACGGTCAATGATCTGATGCAGCACTGTCAGTACTCCCTCACAGAACCCGAGGGCGCGCATTTTGATGCTCGTTTCAAACCAGACATCACTCCCAAAGACATGCTTACGCTCGGTGTATTCGGAGGAAAATATATGACCGACTGTCGCGATGAATTTCCGGCCGACTGGTTTACGAATGCAAAACTCTGTCATGAACGGCACGATCCTACCCTCAATTATTTCGGCGTGAATGCGAGCCAGTCCCTAGATGAATGGCGGAGGAAAGGATGGATTCATCCCATGGATCCCCGAGGATGGTTTCAGTGGTACTGTCGCTACTATCGCGGCCGCAGAATGCCTGAGGAGGATGATCGGCAGATTCGTAGGTGGCTCGCGATGAAGCGTCACGTGACGCAAGTGAAGAATAACTGTGATCGCGGAGATCTGTCTTGCAGGAGAAAGCAGCGTCAGGCGCTTTTGCACTGGGCATATGATAGCCGCATTCTGTGATAAGCAGCAGTGTGTTACTCTGTCATCATGCAAACCGCCCTCTGGTATCAACAGCTCCTCAAACCCTCATGGGCTCCGCCGAGCTGGATTTTTGGACCTGTGTGGACCGTCTTGTACGCGATCATTGTCGTATCGTTCGCAGCGGTTTTTTACAAGGTGTTCACAAGGGAAATTCCTTGGTTTGTGGCTGTGCCGTTTGCTCTCAATCTCATCTTCAACGTTGCGTTTTCTCCCATCCAATTCGGTCTCAAAAATAATCTCTTAGCTTCCATAGACATTCTGCTCGTTCTTGGCACTCTCATCTGGGCGCTCTTTGCTCTGTACTCGTACGGTCTCACACGTCATATTGAGACGGGAGTACCAACCTATACTTGGATTATAGTCGCCAATATTCCCTATCTCTTGTGGGTGGCGTTTGCATCTATTTTACAACTCACTATCACGTACTTAAATGCATAGATGCCCGACCGCGATGTTCACTGTTCTTGGTAGTGAGCAAATGTATAGGGAATGATGTTCTGAATGCGGAATATGCCTAGCACGAAAAAAGGGGACAGCGCGAGCCAACGCAGAAAGACCCAGAGCGCACCTTCTTTGCGAAAGCGGCGATCGGAGACGCCAACCCAGACGGGAAGCATGCGAAATTTCCCCATCCGGCCTGCCTTTCGAATGAGTGCGATGTCATCGTAGGGAGTGTCAGATCGAAAGTTGCCGGCCATGAGAGCCTGCTTGCGAGTAATGACAATGCAGCAACCAGCGCCAGAAGGGGCGAGACGTTGGAATAGCAAAAAGAGTCCATTAAAAAAGAGGAATGTGAAGCGCACGAAGGCTGTGCTTTTCATAGGCCAATACAAAGGACATGCAACCGTGCAGCGCTTTCGTCGGAATTCGTCTGTCATGCGTTCCACTGCACATGAGTCGAGGCGTACGTCCGCATCGAGACAGATGATGAGATCGCCGCTCGCTCGCTCCACGCCAAGCGCGCGCTGGCGCCCTGTTCCTCTCTCACCCTCAATGACGACTGCAAAGGGAGCGGCCAGTACGCGAGTGCGATCTGTCGATCCTCCGTCAACCACCAAAATCTCATGGGGCGGCAGTGTTTGCACGCGCAAATCTTCAAGGAGCAGAGGGAGCAGCGATTCTTCCTGCAATGTGGGTATGACGACGCTGATGCGGTGCGGAGTATCCATTAGGGCAGTAGTGACAGGAAGAGCGCGAAACCTGCGATTGCATTCACAATCGGCATGCGTCGATAAACGGAAAAGAGCGACTCTCTGTCGGATCGAAGCAAGAATAGTGGCAGCGCGGCATAGCCAACAGCGATCATCGATACGATCGAGAACGAAAAAAACCAGAGAGCGACTCCGGCGCTCACGCTCCAAAGCAATGCGCAAAGCATGAGCGATTTTGGTGCGCCAAGCACCACTGCAGTCGTGCGCAGCTTCGCTTGTGAGTCTGCCGAGATGTCTGGGATGGCAGAAAAAAGGTGCATTGCAGACGACCATGCCCACCCTCCCACTACGGCAGAGGAAGGTATTATTTGGCCGCAAGCGGCGGCTATCATAATGGCTGGCATCACGTAGAGAACGTTTGAGGCAGAGTCCAGAAGTGGACGAGCCTTCAAGCGTACAGGCGAAGCGCTGTAGGCGAATCCCAACATAATAAATATCGCAAGAGAGAGCCTAGCAGTGACATCCTGGGTAAGCAGAAAGCCACTCAGCATGAAGAGTACCGAGAGGCCGACACCTATTCGTACATACGAGCGGTGCGACGTTGCAAGTCTGCGCTCATAGGTATCTTTCTTTTCATTCAAAGAATCTGTATCACTGTCCATCAGATCGTTTATTCCGTAGAGGAAGAAGTTTGCAGGCAGAGTCCACAGAAGGAGTAAGGCGAGAATGCGAGCGTTCGAACCATACATCAGTGGCTGCTCGCTCACTGCAAGGCCTATCAGTGCCGGCCCGAAGAGATAGAGCCAGAAACGCGGCCGAGAGACATTAATGAGCGTGCGCATCAGATGTGGAGCGGAGTGGGAAGCGGTCCGCCCGAGCGGTTACCCAGAATACGTTTGAACACCAGTTCCGCACCTATTAAGCAAATCGGCATGCCGATACCCGGTACAGTATTTCCTCCCACGTAGTACAAGTTCTGCACTCGCCTGTTCCAGTTATTCGGTCGTAGTAACGATGTTTGCCGTAGCGTGTGAGCAAGCCCCAATGCCGTGCCGCGCACGCTGAAGTATCGAGAGCGGAAATCTTTCACAGAGAATCGCTGCCGAACAACAATGCGTTTCACGAAATCAGGCACGTGCATCTGCGTTGCTATTTTCTCGAGCATGCGATCCTCAAACTCTTGTTGTTCGCTGATCGGCCGATCGAATCCAGGCGCTATGGGAACGAGGATGAATAGATTCTCACAGCCGTCAGGCGCAACGCTGGGATCAGTACGACTGGGCGCGCAGACGTAGAGACTGGGGTCATCCGGCCAGCGCGGGGCATCAAAGATTGTCGAAAAATGCTCCTCCCAATTGCGAGCGAAAATAAAGTTATGGTGCG
Source organism: uncultured Candidatus Peribacteria bacterium (assembly GCA_964580035.1). Lineage (GTDB taxonomy): Bacteria > Patescibacteriota > Gracilibacteria > Peribacterales > Peribacteraceae > CAZOJC01. The sequence goes on along the minus strand of CAZOJC010000002.1, from coordinate 33,620 downwards.
CGAGGCTGTCGCACCTTCCTTCTACGCCTACGTAGAGTATCTGTGCTGAGGGTGCAAGGACAGCGTTTTTCCAGTAGCGCTCAGTGGTTGTGCCGAGGCCAGGATCAAGCAGTTGCGTATCGGTCCAGTGTCGGTCTGCGTTGCTAATCACCACGTCTGCGTTGATACGTTCGCCACTCTTCAGAAGAACGCCGTCGACCGCTCCTTCATGGACGGAAATTTTGGCGACTTCGGCGTGCGTGCGCGTTATGACACCACGGGCGAGCGCCAGTGTGTGCATGGCGTGTACGATGGTGTGCAATCCTCCTTGGGGGTAGTACACGCCTTGCGATACGTCGATGTGCGTCATGATGCTGTACAGCGACGGACAGTTCTTGGGCGAGTTTCCCAAAAACACCAGCGTGTACTGCAGAATTTGACGCAATTCATTGCTTGAAAACAGCCCTTTGGTGTACCTGTCCATTGACGTGATCATGCTCAACCCTTTTCCTTGTTTTGCTAATTCAGGAATGAAAAAATCGCGCAGGCTATCTATGTTTCGATACAGAAAATGCTGCATGGAAATCTCATACTTTCGCGCCGCTTCATCCAAGTATGCTTGAATCCGAGGTGTGCAACCGGGTTCGAGCGACTCAAATGTGGGTAAGTCCTTTGCAAGGTCTGAGTAGATGTCGATGGGAGACACGCGATCTGGAAAAAATATGCGATACGACGGCCCCAGTTTGGTGAGCTGCAAATGATCCTCCACTCGTTCGCCAAGCAAGGCAAAGAAATGCTCAAAGACATCGGGCATCAAGTACCAAGACGGACCCATATCAAACGTAAAACCGTCTTGCGTCAGAATGCTCATACGTCCTCCGATCTGCTCGTTTTTTTCGAGCACGGTGACGCGGAAACCCGCGTGCGCTAAAAGGCAGGCAGCCCCCATTCCGCCAATTCCAGAGCCAATAATGACGACATGCTTGCTCATGAAAAAAGCAAGGTTTTGAGGAAGAGGAGTGCTTTCATCCCATCGTTCGTTCGCGCTCTGCGCCGGAAGACGTCGTAGTGATTCGCTTCAATCTTATCCAAAATGCGTGAGTACAGTATGCGGCTCAGTCGCACAGGTTTTCGTGCGAACGGAGGCAGCGCCTGAATGCCAAGATCTGCCTCTTCATACAGTGCTCGAGCTCGTGCGATGTAGAGCGTAAGGAGCCTGATAACACCGGGTGTGACGTTCCCTTCAGCAATATCGGCTTCAGAGACACCGCACGAAACCATGTCTTCTTCTGCAAGGTAGATGCGGCCGCGATCGAGGTAATCTTCTCGCATGTCTCTCAAAAAGTTTGTCAGCTGCATGGCTTCCCCCAGCGATTGAGCTTGTCGTAGTGTGGCAGGGTCCTGAATGCCGCATATGCGACACAAGCTCAAGCCGATAATTGCAGCAGAGCCGTAGACGTAGTCATGTAAGAGTTGTGCGTAGGATCCGTAGCGATGCTTGGTGAGATCGAGGCGCATTGCCCCAAGAAACGCATCGGCATACGAGAGAGGAATGCCAAATTCATGGAAGAGCGTGGCCGACGCGCGAAGTACGGGATCCTCGCTTGTGCCAGCAGCGTACGCATCTTCCCATTGCGAAATCCATGCATCCAAGGCAGCGTGCATGGCCTGAGGATCGGGATCAAGCGGCTCATCGACCAAGTCGTCGGCGGTGCGCACAAACGCATATAGAACCTGCACGGCAGCTCGCTCTTTGGGGGGGAACAGGCGGGTGGCCATAGCGTATGACGTGGCATGTTTTTTCTGAATTGCAGCGCATATCGCCACGTCATCGGCTCTAAAAGGATAGGGAGCGATGCTCATGGCAGACGATGCTCAAAAAATTGTAGAAGTCGCTCCAATGCTTGCACGGCTTCCACAGGCAGTGGCGCGCCACGCAGCAGCCCACGGGCTTCGCCAAATGCCTCCGCAGCTCGTGAACGTACGGCGTCTGTTGCACCGGAATCATGAAATAGTGCGCGAGCAGTGTTCAATTGTTCTGGAGAGAGAGCCTTCCCCCACACGCTTTCTAGTACGGCACTCTGTTGCTTCGTGCCATGTTGTCTCAATTGAGCAGTAAGGAGCGTGTGCTGGCGTTGGGTGAGGTCTGCACCCGGCGCTTTGCCCATCGCAGTTTCATTGCTGAGCAAATCGAGCAAGTCATCTTCTAATTGGAATCCCATCCCCAACGCAGAGCCGAACGCGATGCAAAAATGCCGCACTGCCGCATTCGCACCCCCAAGTACCGCGCCAATGTGCATGGGCCGCACAAATGTGTAGAGCGATGTTTTCAGATGATGACGGTTCAGAATGTCGCGTTCGCTAACGTCGAGCCGTGTGGGAAATTCAATATCCAAGTGTTGTCCGATTACCATCTCTCGGCTCATGAGAATGAGCAGTCGATGAGCCTCATCTACACGTTCTCTTGGTACGATTCCGCCCTGCTGATTCAATGCAAACTGATGGACCAATGTCAGCAAAAGATCTCCGCACAAGATTGCCTCAGCAATTGATGCTGAACGAATGTCGCCCATGGCACCCCTTTGTGCCAAGCGCGTGCGCAGTGCGGCGTGAACGGTGGGCTGGCCGTATCGCTCATCGGCACTATCCATAATATCGTCATGAACAAGGGCAAAGAGATGAAACGTTTCGAGGGCGATCAAAAAGTGCATGATGTCTTCATCCGATGCATTGCCGCACGCTCGGTAGAGCAACGATGCCACATAGGGCCTGATTCGTTTGCCGCCGGCAGAGGCGAGCGTCACTAAATGACGGTAGGCGTAGAGCACGTTTTCGTCTGTACTGCAGTCTGTGATTTTTTCAATTTCTTTCGAAAGTAGCTCCTGAAATACGGGGTTGAAGCGTACGGCAAAATCAGCGAGAGTTTCCACGACTGCAGAGTAACATTCTCCAGAAGATATTGTAAGTATGCTCACCCCTTCTCTAGGGTACATTCACGCAAACTCCCTGAAGTGTTTTGACTACGACAGGGAAGTTTCGTATCTGAAGCTGCAGAGAAAAATTTTCTACAAAGACATCAGACTTGATTGGCCCGTGCTGGCTATCAAGGCATGAATTTTTTGTCTAATTCTATTTGCTGCCATATTAATAATCCTATCCCGATCATGTTGATCTTCGATTTCACTCACTTTTTGCTCCAAGGCAAAATATAGTAATTTCCTTAATCCACCCACGTCGACGTTACCTGTTGTTAGCACCAAATCACCAAAAGTTCTATTGGTGTCTGTCTTGCCATCAACCGTAAGCAGGGAATTAAGCCATTGAAGAATACTTCCAAACACTAGGTTCAGGTGTTCATTAAAGCGACTTTCCCTCACATTATCATCGTCCGGACCAATATAATAGCGGAGCAGCTCCTCTCGAAACCTTTCCTTATCTTCCCCCACATACCTAATGCATGCTTGAATTAAATCATCATTGATTGGCATATTCCATACATCATTCGCTAGTGTGTGATCATTTAAACCTTCATCTAACATTTTAATATTTAAACATAAAAATAAATTATAGTCAATAGTATGCTCACCAAGATTCGGCAGACCATCATAACGGGGGCTTACTTTTCGTAGTCGAAAGTGACGATTCCGACCCGCTATTCGCACGCTTTACTTTCTTGCAAATACTGCTCAAAGTCCAAGCGCTTTCCTCGCCCACTGTGCAGCTCACTGTCTGTCTCAATTTTAGTACTTTTCCTCCCTATTTTCATCATCTTACGCGGAGATATACCATCTCCGTACGCAGGAGACACATCCTGTTTCTGAAGCCACGCTGAAATTTCCATATCGCAATACATCTTCACGAGAGGAACAGTAACGAGAGACGACATTCCTCCTACGGAGTTCATGCATGTGCGTTTGGCTGCGTCAATGGCGCATGCGTCGTTCCGCCTCCCATCTGCCAAGAATTCGACGCTGGTAACAACCCGAATACCGCTAGCTTTGCGCAATTATTCAGCGAAGCGGAAGGTGCCTACGGCAAGAAGCAAGATACTAGCAAAGTGTGAAGTGTGGTGGACTTGGTTCGGAAGGAATGGAATCAACTAGAAACCATGGTAATTGAATGGAATACGATACTCAAAGTAGCCGAGGAACGTGCAGAGAAAGCCTATGCACTGTGAAAAGGAGTAATCAAAGACTCACATGCGGAGAGTAGAACATCACTGGTTTTATTTCTTTAGCTCAGCAATCTTGTCTCTGAACTTAGCAATATCGTTGTTTGATGGTTGTGAGTACCTTTCGTTGTATAAGTCTTTACTAGCCAGTACATCCCTTATCACATAAACATTTTGATACTCATAGTCTTCTGGCTTTGAGCAGCCATAATTCAAGCCACATAATTCTTCTCTATAGAAGTATCCGTATGCGCATGTGTTGAGGCTTTCTGAGTAGAAGACCTCATCTAACGTATAGTCACCAACAATGCTATTTCCATTTTCTTTCTTCATTTTTGTAAGTTCACTCTTAATGCTTTCAATTTTATTGGAGCAATCTAGCTTCTTTTGAAACAAGTCTGAGCTTGTCACTGTTTGTGAAGAACAAGCAGTTAATACTAAGAGAAATGCCAAAATTGAAGGCTGAAATCTCATTACCTTGTTTGACTGTAGTATTCTTCACAACCCTCGTTAAAGGACGCGGAATTGCCATTGCAGTCACCGCCAGTGCGCTCTGCCCATTCATATCCAGCATAGTGACCCGTTCCTTCTGAATACGGGTTACCTATTTGCCTATCAGATTCATCCTGCCCTACTGGACTGTCACTGTTGTAAGAAGAGCCTCCACTGCAAGCGGTAAGCATCAAAACAGCCAGTAGAGGGATTAGACACTTTCTCACTAGTTGGAACTTTACTACTAATTTGGACTGAATATAAGTAGATTAGAGGGGTGTCCCCTAAACATTGTATTGTTTAGGCTTCACCCCCCTTAATCACCTATATGGTAGTCAGAGAGAAAAATAAGGCAAACGTAATGTTAGTTAAAACGCTTAAAGCTGCTTTACATCGCAAGGCAATTGATAGCATGCGACCAAGACATACAAATGCTCATATCATTCTTAAAGAAATTAGATTTCTGTGCGAAGAAATAGAAACGAATGAATTTCTATTTTGGTATCTTGACCCTCTAATTGAGGAAGCAAAGCATGTCCTAGAAGCCGATGCTCTCTTAACGAAACTATATGGCACAAGAAGAGAAACAATCATCAAACAGCTAAACAAATGCAAAGGGCATAAAGATAAGGTCACGTATCTGAAAAACTATATTGAAGTAGAGCTTTCTTTTTTTAATAAGCAGTATTTGTCAGGCTTAGTCAGTAGCATCACTGAGCTTTGCGATCTGAGGAAAACATCAAATTTCACATACTCAAAGAAGTCAGAAATTCGTTCATTTGCTTATAGTTTAATTAGTGAATTGATAAATACCGGTGTCTCATTTGCCTACCTGAGAAAAGAAGTAAAAGCATTAAAGAATGACATTGGTAAAAACCAGATCAAGAAATGGCTGACAAAAATGCAGAAACGCTACACATTCAAATGTATTTTACTTCTGACGAACGTTGACCATCGCGTTATTGATAGCTTTGTAAAAGGTGAGATCAAATCCAACCGTATTAAAATCCTTAAAGAGCTTCCTAAAAGTACCAACATTGGAACAAATAAATTTGCGAGCTTTGAAAGTATTTCAAAGCAAAACAGCCTGATTTTTTATGAGGATAAACTTAAAGCTCATGATCGCTTCAGCGCTCTCTTCGCAATGCAAAATGGGATAGAAATGATTTCAAATTACATCCATTTCAATTTTCCTGATCGTGAAATAGATTTTTATAACTTTGGACTGGTTTATGACCCCGGATCACATGAATGGTCACTAGTTGATTATGAGGATATCGTTTACTTTGGTTATTCTCAAAGGTTTAAGAAGTTTTTGCGCAATTTAGGTGTATATATTCATATCAACTTTCATACTCGTGACGCAGAAATTGCACACAAAATTCGCAGCGTCATGTCGCATCTTTCATATTCGTTTAATGAGAAAAACATTATCAACAGTTACTTAAATTCTTGGATTGCGCTGGAGGTACTTTTTAACTGCGTTAAGCGCTCTGATAAAGACGGTAAAAGGATCAAGGCATTCCCATTGATATGTGAGTACATTCCAGCAATCTCAAGCCTGTTCTATATACCAAAATTGCTATCTGATTTTGGACGTGATTTAGAAGAATTAAGAAAGACAAATGGCATTACACGCGCCACGTATCTTAAATTTATTCGCAAGAATGATTCTATGCTGGATAAGGCTAAGTTACTGAAAACGCTAACTGACAAAAAAGAGCTAGCTGATTTACAAAAGGCGCTCGTAAATTTCCCATACGAAAGTCATAAAGCTGAGTATCTTGCCACACATTTGGCTGACGGAAAGACGGTTAAAAAGTTTTTAGTAAAACATGAACAGAATATTGAACATCATTTGAGAAGGCTCTATAGAACCAGGAATGATCTTGTACACAATGCTGCAACCCTCAATCCTAACCGCATGCTCAATTTAACCTCGTTAGCGTTGTTATCGTTTAACACACAAGAGTATGCGAGTGACATTGTTGATAAAATCTTGTTCTATTCCAAACTCTGCGACCCAAAAAACATCACAGATGCTCTTGAAGGTTTAAAAAGCATTTATGACAGCCTCAATATATCCTTGGAGAGTGGAAGCTTCACACCAGAACAATTAGTAAACCCAATTCAGAATTAGTCCTTTATATCATTTCCTTCTCTTAATTCTAGGGTCAGTTTTTGCCTTCTTTTCCCGCTCTCTCTGAAACGCCACCACATCATCCTCTAAGAAAACCCTCCCTGAGGAAGTCATTTGGAAGGTCAAACGTCCCTCACGTGCCAATCTATCAATGTATTGATAGGACACTCCAAGAATCTCTGCCACATCCCCTGCTGCCAGTATTTTAGGATTTTTAATCATAGGAACCGCATAATTGGTTCCTTGAATTATTGTTGCATGGTTGGAAGATTACAGTTGAAACATTACAACCATCGTCTAAGATGCAGAGTAATGGCTTTTGGCTTCCGAAAATCAAAGAAACTTGGCTTGTTCCGCATTGGTATCTCCAAAGGAGGACTAAGTGTTAGTACTGGCATAAAAGGACTGCGCGTTGGTGCTAACTCCAAAGGTGCATACACCTCTATAAGCATCCCAAAGACAGGCATTCACTCAACACAGTACCTTAAGAAATTAGTGCCCAATGACACCACAAAAACAAAGATCACTGAACCAATCACACCATCTCAGCGTATCGACATTAAAAAGGTTCTCCGCGTTGTTTTGATTATTGTGCTTGTGCCTATAATTATCCCTTTGTCGCCGTTTTTAGTCATTTTTTGGCTAGTCAGGAAACATGCAAAATGATTGTAAAACCATTGCAAAACGACGCGATTTTGAGGCAAAAACAAAACTAAACAGATATGAAATCGAACGGTTCTTCGAGCAACAGCACATATACTTTTTCTTTAGGCAATCAGAAACCATATTTGAAAAGTTATCTTTACCATGGCTTTTTTATACTAAAAAAGTTCTATGCCCGATGCGTCATAAAGACTCGTCTGCAATTGTTGGAAACAGTGAGACACGTACGCATTTGACCACAAGACCATTAAGGCTGAACATTCCTAAAATCCTACGTCACGCCAAACGGCGGGGCGGCTTTTTTGTATGCTCAGCTTGGAAGAATGTCGGCGCATCCTCAATGAGCCATCAGCAACAGATGAGGAGATTATTAGGCTCAGGGATGAGCTATACTCATTTGTTAACCGTTTCCTAGACGACCATTTTTCACATGAGCAATAAAGCACTCATCTATTGTCGGGTTTCATCAGAACGTCAGGTGAATGAGGGGCATGGCTTGGAGAGTCAGGAGCACCGATGCAGACAATATGCACTCGAAAGAAAATATGAGGTTTTGCGCGTTTTTAAAGATGAAGGAGTTTCGGGTGGTTTGACAGACAGACCCGCGATGAATGACTTACTTCAATTCTTAGAACGTATGACGTTTTTAGTAATGAAAAGATTGTAGTCTTAGTCGATGATATAAAGCGCTTTGCGAGGGACGTAAAAGGCCATCTCACTTTAAAAACTGCCATCTATTCACGCAATGGCGTATTGGAAAGTCCTACTTATAAATTTGAAGACAGCCCAGAAAGTGAGTTTATTGAATTGATATTTGCTGGCCATGCTGAATTAGAGCGCAAACAAAATGCGAGGCAGGTACGAGGAAGGATGAAGGCACGTTTGGAGGCTGGATATTGGACTTTTGACCATCCACCCGGCATGAGGACAGAGAAATTTCCTGGTCATGGGAAATTACTTGTTCCGATTGAACCTAACGCTTCAGTTATTAAAGAAGCATTAGAAGGATATGCGAGCGCACGATTTGTAACCCGAACGGACGTACAACAATTTTTACAAAGGAAAGGCTTTTATCATCGTAAACAAAAAGACCGTGTGCATTTGGAGCAAGCTATTCGGTTGCTAGAACGCGCATGGATTTACGCCGGATTTATTGAATACCCATTATGGCACGTATCTCGTCGTAAAGGACACCACGAGGCTCTCATTAGCGAAGAGACACTAAGGCTCATAGAGCAGCGTCTAGCAGAAACTGCGCCACGTCCTCAGCGAAAAGCTCTACATGAGGATTTTGAGCTTAGAGGGTATGCAGCATGTAGTGATTGCGGCGAATTGATGACCGCCAGTTGGAGCAAAGGGCGCACGCAAATGTACCCCTATTACCGCTGTACCACTGCGGGTTGCACGTATCGTAATAAAGGAATGAGAAAAGAATACATAGATGACGCTTTCACAACGCTGCTTAATGGCATGTCCGCGACGCCGAATGCCCTAAAGTTACTCGGCGCGGTATTCAGTGACGCATGGAAAGATCGAATGAAGGCTGTGACAGCGGATGCGGAACGGCAAAAGTCAGAAATGGGCGCATTCGAAGATAAGATTATTGATTTGGTAAAAAAGATCGAGGACATGAAAAGTGCCGCAATCGTTAAGCGATACGAGGCAAGAATTGAGGAGCTTGAAACTGAGAAAAGGGAATTGCGTCTAAAAGTGCTTTCTCAAAATGACCCTAGGAATGATTTTGGAACCGCACTAACGAGGGTACTCAATTTCCTTCAAAACCCTTCTGCGTTATGGAATACCGATGAATACGAGAATAAAAAGACCGTCCTGCGGCTCGCTTTTGTGAACGTTATACCGTTCAGCAAGGAAAATGGCGTTGGAACCGCTAGTTTTTCGCTACTGTTTGAGCTTTCTAAGCTCGCTGATATTGATAAAAAAGCTATGGTGGAGATGCCGGGAGTCGAACCCGGGTCCAACGTGTACGCCAAAGGTCAGTACGATCATGTTCCTTCCAATTCTCTCAGCCCATCAGGAAGGAACAAGGAAAGGGTGAGAGTGATGACGGAAGGATGTTGGCTATCCGCACCGTCGGACGGAAAGCCAGCCCCGCTAGTGACGCCTCATCCGCTCAGCGAGGATCGGCGGGGAGGCGTGTTCCGTTAAAAAACAGAACTAAGCTGCAACGAGCTGGTCAAGGCGAACGGAGTTCGCAATGCCCTGCACGCGAGCCATGAAATTGCTATTGGCAATTAATTGGTGCAACGGTGGGTATCGGGAACCAGAGCAATCCCGGATCGTGACGCAGTCAACGCAGAATCACGCTGTCGAAGCCTGTCATCCCCAGTGGTGTGAATGAACGCGAAGATTCATTCTATATCATAGAGGCTTTTTTTGCACGTACATTCTGATTTTTTTTCAGAAATATCGCCCATCGCACAAAAAATGTATGATGCATGCTCACCAGTGCCCACGATTTCATTACATGACATGAATAGCATCACTCTCTCCATTCTCGTTCCCGTGTACAATGAAAGCAGGACGATCGTCACAATCATGAACGCGCTGCGTGAGCACTGTAGCGATGCACAGCATATCTACATCGATGATGGATCGACTGATGATTCACTTGCAATCATTCGTGCGCATGCGCGCGCTGAAGACAGTGTTATTACACAGAAAAACGGCGGAAAAGGGTCGGCAATTATCGCAGGACTGAAGCAGGCTACTGGTCAGTACACCATCATTCAGGATGCAGATCTGGAGTATCATCCCACGCAAATTTCAACTCTGCTGCAGGTGGCCATCTCTCACCCTCAGTGCGCTGTGTTTGGATCTCGTTTCTTGCAGTGGAATCCCAGTACGCATTGGCGATTCAGGCTCGGAAACCAACTACTCACGAAGCTCTCAAATCTTTTGTTTGGCGCTCACATTACAGACAGCTACACCTGTTACAAGCTTCTGCCTACAGATCTTCTTCGTTCTTTTGCGCTTGTGAGCAGAGGATTCGAGCTTGAGGCGGAGATCACTGGCAAGTGTCTGAGGAGATCAATTGCTATCAAAGAAGTGCCGATTGAGTACAGCCCGAGATCCGTAGACGAGGGGAAGAAGATTCGATGGCAGGATGCGTGGAAGGGTATGGTGGTGCTCTGTAGAGAGCGCTTGATGAGTGCTCCCACAGTGTCAGCTGAATAGGAATGCTCCCATGTATGGCACAGTAATCGTGTCATCAGGTATGCTTTTGCCTATGAAGCAACATCAGCAATCGCAGTGGACATGGCAGTGGAATCACCTTCAAGACGACAATCGTTGGTTGTTCTCCGAATGGATATTCCCAAACACGTGGGAGACATTCAGAGGCAAGACCGTGCTCGATTGTGGTTGCGGGGGAGGTCAGCACGTCAGTTTTGTGGCGCCTGTGGCAAAGAGCGTCGTGGGAGTAGACTTAAACGCAACGGAGAGCGCCATACAGAGAACAAAAAATTATCAGAATGTTCGAATACTCCAAGACGACATTGCAAAGATGCAGCTCAATACAGTCTTTGATGTCGTGTACTCTATCGGCGTTTTGCATCATACAGATGACCCCGATGCTTCATTCGCCAACATTGCATCTCATTGCGCTGCTGGCGGGCGGGTGATTGTGTGGGTGTACAGCAAGGAAGGAAATTTCTTGAATCAATACGTATTGGAGCCTGTGAAATACCTCATTATTCGACATCTGCCTCGCAGGATGGTTCTCTGGCTTGCGTGGATTCTCACACTCCTTGTCTCTCTCCCAGTGCACACGATCTATCGTTTGCCACTGCGCAGTCTGCCGTACTATCAGTACTTCCAAAATTGGAGACAATTGAGCCTCAGTCGCAATATGCTGAATGTATTTGATAAGCTGAACGCTCCGCAAACGTGGTTTATTTCAGAGGAACGCATTCGCCGTTGGTTTGGGAGTGGATTTCGTGATGTTCACATTTCGCCGTATCGAGGAGTGAGCTGGCGCGGATCTGGTACTCGTCTCGAGCATGCGTAAGCCAATGGTCATTGCAGTCACCGGCGCAGGTGGATTCGTCGGGCAGGCAGTGGTCGCTCATCTCGCACGCAGGAACTATTGTATTCGAGCGTTCACACGAGGAGACCCTCCTGAAGGCTGTGAGAATTCCCCTCGGTGCACATGGTTACGAGTGGATGTAACAGATCGCACTGCGTTGCGCGCAGCGACTGAGGGTGTCGACATGCTCATTCATTTGGCCGCACGAAAGAATGACGAAAAAGACAGCGAACAGGTGAATGTGGAAGGCGCTCATATCGTGGCAGAAGTGTGCGCCGAGAACGGTATTCAAAGAATTATTCATCTCTCCACTCAATCGTCACATCTCAAGAGGCGAGGGCTGTACGGCGATACGAAAAAACGAGCAGACGATATCCTTCGCGCAGGAACTGTGCCAGTGGTCACGCTCTGTAGTAGCGTCATCTATGGTTCTGCAAAGAGCGGAGTGTTTGCAATGCTCACCACTCTCTCTCGCCTGCCCGTGTGCCCCATCGTCGGACCGGGAACTGCGTGCTACTGGCCGATCCATCGCGATGATGTTGCGAGTATTATTGAGCAGTGCCTTCTGGCGCAGCAGGAAGAAGTCTGCAAGCACTGGGAAATGGGTGGCCCTGAGCGCTACACGTACAATCAGCTCTGTTCGACGATTGCAGAGGCGCAGGGCCTCAATCCTCCGCTCCTTCACCTGCCGATTTCGCTTTGTTTGATGATTGCTGTTGCGTGTCGGATGATGAAAAATCCACCAATCACCGTCAGCAATGTGAGAGGAGCTGCAGAGAGCATCATCATGGACCCTCAGCCACTTCTCCGTACTGTGGACATCACTCCGCGATCGCTGCGGTCATCACTGTTGTCTTCTCCAGAAAGCACGGTCGCGTACGCTGAAGCATTGCTGCGGTATGTGCTCAGCGACTGCTGCGTATCTGAGCCGACGAGTGAGGAGGTGCAGAGGATGTTGCAAGCCCTTGCCGTTCATTCGTTAGATTCAAAGATACTCTCTCCTTGGATTTGGCGATCGCAAGGTCGTTTACGGGCACTCGATTTTGCCTCACGCATACGATATCCCTCATGTCACCTGCAGCGATGTCTCATCGTTGCAGCAGCGATAGCTGAATGCACGCCGCGATCATCGACATCTCTCTTGCCTCGCCGCTTTTCGATTGTAACGTGGCTTCTCTCTGTCTGCGTCCCACTCTCCGTGTCGCACGAGCGCTTCCGAGAATGCTCTACTGGTACTATCGTCCAAAAACACTCATGCAGTACGCCCATGGATACTGATGTCATTGTCATCGGCAGTGGCCCGGCAGGAGTGCATGCAGTACTGGCTCTGATTGAGTGTGGCCGTTCGGTTGCGATGATCGATGGAGGCGTGCAGGGCCCCGCTCTCCTCCACGAGCCCGTGAGCGATTTTCTGTCACTCAGGCGCGAGAGAGAGGATCAGTGGCGTTGGTTCCTTGGGAATGACGTATCAGCCATTCCAGTCGATGGTTTGCGCGGCGGACTTGGTGGAGGCATGACGAGCGGAAACAGGGCATTTGTGACGCGTCATACAGAAGAGTTCAACACCACTCAGCATGCTATCCAAGTCATAGAGACACTGGCAGAAGGAGGTTTGGGTGCCGTGTGGGGAGCAGCATGTGCCGCCTTTTCGACAGATACTCTCCGCGAGATGCGACTGCCTCCAGATGATATGAAGCGAGAATATCAGGAAGTGATTGATCGCATTGGAGTGAGCGGAGCAAGTGATGAGTATCGAGTGCAACCCCCGTTACCAGTCGATCATCACGCCACAGCATGCCTCGAGAGATTTCGTGCTTCTGCAGCATGGTTTCGGCGCGAAGGATATTCGTTGCTGCAGCCTCTTTCCGCGGTGCTCACCGCCCCCCTCGGATCAAGGCGGGCGTCAACACTCAGAGATACTGATTACTACTCAGATGAAGAGCATGCCGTGTATCGTCCCACCGAAACACTGCGAGAACTGCAGCGAAGCCCTCGCTTCCGGTGGTTGCCACATTTCATCGTAGATCACATTCGCACTGCCAAGAACGGGGGAGAAGTGCGAGGGAGAAAGCTGGGAACACGCACAGTGGAAACAATCGCTGCGGCAAAGAAAGTGATTCTGTGCGCAGGAGCGGTCGGCAGTGCTCGCATACTTGCAGCGTCGAAGGGCATGAAGGACGCCATTCCCTTCATTGCGAAACCTCACGCATACATTGCCACGATTCGGCCGTCTGGATGCCTCGAGACGGGTCCTGAGCGGCGTATGAGTCTGTGTCAGCTGGTGCTCAACGATGCTCTCGCCCCGAAGGGCCCGAGCATTGCTCAGCTCTACAGCTATCGCAGTCTGCTCCTCTTTCGTTTACTGGGCAGCATTCCGCTTCCCATTCCAAGTGCATTCGACATTGCGCGACTATTCTCTCCAGGACTGGTCATCGCTGATATGCGCTTCCATTCATCCGAACCCAACGCATATGTGCAATGGCATGAAAACGGTACGGACATCTCTCCTCGTGAAGACATGCAGCAAGAGAAGCAAGAGCGTCTGGTAGCCGTGCGCCGCATGCGGCGTGCCCTTCGAGCTCTTGGGCTCTGGCCCGTAAAAACTCTCTTGCTACCTGAAGGATCCAGTTCGCACTATGCAGGATCAGTGCCAATTGACGGAACTGGTCCTCTCTCTGCAACAGTGGACGGCGAGATAGCGGGGTATCCTTCCACGTACTGTGCTGATGCCTCCCTGTTCCCCTGCCTTCCGAGCGGTCCGCACACGCTCACAGTGATGGCCAATGCGAGAAGAATCGCTCACTCTCTGACTACTCGTATGCAAAGCGAATCTCATGCTCTACAGTAGTAGCGTATGTGCGGCATAGCCGGATGCATCGGAGAGCACCCAGAGGTCATTACGCGGATGACAAGAGCCCTCATGCACAGAGGACCCGACGGGCATGACATCTACTGTGGCCATGGCATTTCTCTCGGTCATGCACGGCTTGCCATTCTCGATCCTTCTCCGGCAGGCGCGCAGCCAATGTGGAGCGAGGATGGCACGGTAGGTATCGTATTTAACGGAGAAATATTTAACTTTCGTGCCCTTGCTCAGGCGCGAGGATTTTCCTGTCGCACGAGAACCGATACAGAAGTGCTCCTCCACCTTTATTCCTCAGACAGGTATGACTTTTTACGAAGCGTAAGAGGCATGTATGCCCTCGCGATCTACGATACGAAGACCCGTGAATTGATACTCGCACGAGACTCAAGTGGCATCAAACCTCTCTACACGCGATTCATAGAAGGACATCTTGCATTCGCTTCCGAAGTGAGGGCGCTCTTGAAAGCAGTGCCAGAAAAACTTCCTATAGATTACGAAGCACTCTCTTTGTACATGCATCTGCAGTACGTTCCAAGGCCGCACACCCTCTGTGTCGGCATCACCCCGATTACGCCGGGGACCATGATGGTTGTCCGAGATGGGAAGACTTCTTCGCGTGAGATACACACACAGAGAGCGCCGTGGCAGGCTACCAGCCGAGGACAATTGAAGAAGACTCTCCCCGATATCATGAGACAGTGTGTGGAAGAACATTTGGTATCAGATCAACCAGTGGGTATTTTTTTGAGCGGAGGAATGGATTCCTCAGTCATTCTCCATCACATGGCTCAAGTGAGCAAGCAGCCAATCTCCACCTTCACTGCAAGGTTTGAAGCTACTGAAGCTGAAGGTGCCAGCCGATTCAATGCGGATGCCGATCTCGCGCGTCTCACCGCATCGCACTACGGCACTTCACACACAGAGCTGACGATTACCGCTGCGCAGTACAGGGATGCATTTCGTGCGTGCGCTCGTGCCCTCGATCTCCCCAATAGCGATCATGTTTCCGTTGCTCAGTATCTTTTGGCAACAATCGCGAAGCCTCACGTCGATGTCATCCTCTGCGGTGCTGGAGGCGATGAATTATTTGGCGGATATCCTCGCTACAGGATTGTTGCCATGCTCCGTGCCTTTGGATGGATACCGCCATCGATTCGTAGATGGGCTGCCATTCGCTATGGTGTGGCATCTGATGTCAGTCAAGGTTCTCCAGGAGCAGCGCTCTGGACTCGTCTGATGAGTCGTCCGATCTCTGAAGTGCAATCAGTAGCGCGAGGATGGTATTCGACGGCTGCTATCGGTGAGTACTTCTTGCCCTTTTTTCATGATTCAGCAGATGCGCTGAGAGAAGCAATGGAAGCAGATAGGAGAACATGGTTAATAGATGAGTCTCTGAAGCTGGTGGACGGCACGACAATGGCGAGCGGCGTGGAGGCGAGAGTTCCTTTTCTGGATTCACGATTGATCGATCTCATCTCTCACACGCCAGGCAACTGGCACGTACATCTGCGTCGGACAAAGACGTTGCTGAAAGATGCGTACCGAAACATGCTCCCCAAGCATCTGTACTCACTGCCCAAGGCTTCGTTCTATCCGCCCGTTGCCAAATGGCTGAGAAGAGAGTGCGCCCCTCTCGTTGAAGAAGCGCTGGAAAACCAGAAGATACGAGAGCTGTTCGATGTGGAGAAAGTCCGTATTCAATGGCATGAGCACCGGGATCGCAGAGGCTACCACTTACACTTGCTCATGAACATCGTCCAACTGTCTCACTGGTTTGATGAAGTGTATGACTCTGCGGCATGACAGGGATGGCAGACGTACGTGGTGCCGAATCCAAAGTTACGAAACAGAGGCCAGTAGCGGAAGGCGCCTAGCAACCTAGACACTGGTACGAGGAAAGAGAGATAGGGAATGGGAAACGAGCTTGCCCTGTAACGAACGACCTGTAATCCTCCCAATTCCAGTAGCATTCGGCCACGGTGTGGGAACCTGTGAATGTGTATCAATTCAGGATGCCCCGCGTACGTTTCGTTCACGCCTTCCTGTCCGCGCAGCATGGCCCCCACCACTCGAAAGAACCCTACAAAGATTGCGTAGGGAGTGCGACGGGAAACGGTCCAGTACTTGTCGCCCCCAAGGAGTACCCATGAGGCGGGATTGAGGCAGGTGGGGATGGCGACGACGACGAGTGTCTTCGCTACGCGATTCAATTCGCGCACGCCTTGCACGAAATCAGGAAGATGCTCTAGGACATGACTCGAAACGACCACATCGGCGCTCTTATCGGGAAGAGGAAGACGTTCGGCGTCTCCCACTAAAAACTCACATCGATCAGCCACGCCCTCTCTCAATGCGAACGCTTTTGCTTCAGCTATATTTGGCTCCGAGATGTCTACGCCGATGACTCGGCAGCCGTGCTTGGCGAGAAGAACGCTGAGCACTCCTTCACCGCATCCTGCATCGACCACTGTGCAGCCCACAGGAACGCACTCCAGAAATGCTTGGTACTGGGTATGGTGGTTGTATCTGCGAATCGCATGTGGTGAATGCCAGCGCTTGCTGATGATGGCATCGTGGTGCGAGCGATATATTTCTTTATTATCTTGAGTCATAGAGAGAAAAAATCTCACTGAGAGTAGCTCTTTCATGAACGCGTTACAATGAGAGACGGCTCGCAATGGCTCAAAGCACCAGATTTCTCTGTGAAGATGCCAGCATTTCAATTACGCTGTGAACATGCATATTTGCAGCGTCGTCTCAGCCCGACCGAATTTCATAAAATTAGCAGCTATATGCCGCGCTATTGACAGGAGGCCAGAAGCGGCCATACGTCATACCATCATTCACACAGGACAACACTACGATCCCTTGCTATCTGATATTTTTTTCACGCAGCTTACTATTCCCACCCCTACCATTAATCTAGAAATAGGCGGGCTCAGCAGAGTCGATATGATTGCAAAAACACACGACGCGCTACTCACAGTGTTTTCATCGCTCAAGCCGGACTGGGTGTTTGTGTATGGAGATGTCAATGGAGCAGTGGGAGCCGCAGGTGCAGCGCACGAATGTTCGATTCCCATCGCGCACATCGAGGCGGGATTGCGATCATTCGATCAGGAGATGCCCGAAGAGCTGAATCGCATTGCCATCGACGGCATGGCGCGCTTACTCTTCTGCACAGAGCGTTCTGCCGTGGAGAATGTGATTCGCGAGCAGCGCTCCGGTACTCCCGTGCTCGTCGGCAATACGATGGCTGACACACTGCTGAGCACTCTGCCTTTCATTCGCTCTCGCACGCCGTCGTTTTCCCCTCATCAGCCATTTGTCTTAAGCACGCTCCATAGGCCCAGCAATGTCGATCATGAAGAGCCGTTAGGCCATGCCTTACGTTTGCTCACCAGAGTAAACGAACATTGCCGCGTATACATCGCAGCTCATCCAAGGCTCATGCGCTCACTCGCATCATCCAACGCACTCATGGCACTCGCGAGCGAGTGTCAGATCATTGAGCCTCTGGGATATCTTGAGTTCTTAAGCGCCCTCGATAGATGCGAGTTCATTCTCACAGATTCAGGAGGCATTCAAGAAGAGGCAGTGGTGCTGCATAAGCGTTGTTTTACGCTCCGCAGAAATACAGAACGTCCAGTCACAGTCGAGAGCGGCAGCAATGTTCTCGTAGATCCTTCTCGTAGAGAAGACTGTGAGTCTGTCATGCAGTATGTAACATCGAGAACACCTGCACACATTGAAGTGCCGAAAGAGTGGGATGGAAAGACGGGAGATCGCATTATTGATTACATCTGCAGGCTGTGAAGAGCGTTTTTAGAGAGCGAGAATGCGTTCCATGCGCTTGGTCCACGTGTGTTCCTGCACAAGCGCGAATGCCGCAGTTGCCCGCTGAGCGGCAGCTTGAGGATGATCTCTCACCCATTCCAATGCGTTTGCGAGGCTTACCGGATCCCCAGGATCGCAGAACACAGCTGTTTCTTCACTGAGTACATCGCGAATGGTGGGAAGATCAGACGTTACTATAGGTCTATGTGTCGCCATGTATTCGAACATTTTAAGCGGCGACATATAGTTGCGTGATAGTGGAAAATCAGTGAGTGGCATAGCGAGAATGTCGCAGGCGACCATCGCTTTGGGCACTTCAGTACTAGGTATTTCCTTTACAAAGCAGACTTCATCACTTGTTAAACCGAGCGAGCGAGCGAGAGACTCATATTCTTTTCTGTCAGAATCGGGCCCACCGACAATACATCCATAATATCGCTGCTGTGATGATAATTGTTTGAGTGCTCGAAGTAGGATGCCAACACCCTTCTCTTGCCCTAGCGTTTTGAGACGCCCAACATAACCGACGACGATTCTGTCAGTGACGATGCCGAAGTGTGCTCTGGCCTCTTGTGCAGTGGGTAACTGTGCGAAGCGTTCAATGGCGACTGCATCGGATGCGACGATGATACGCTCTGGCTGCACGCCCGCTGCAATCAAATGCGCTCGCATCGTTGTTGTAAGGCACGCGACACGCGTGCAACGGTTACAGTATCGAGCCAGAAGTGACGTTCTGAAACGAGGCAACTGATGCAGTTCAAGAATCACGGGTTTACCCGTAAGAAGTAAGGCAGGAAGTAGTGCGGGAGAACGGGTGTACACACTATCGAATGATTCCGTCACGAGCGCATGATGCATGTACTTTCTTAATAAGAAATTCATGCTCCAGAGCCCAAGTATTCCGGGAAGCCACCAAGCATCGATAGGATCAAACGATCCAAGTGTCACGCATCGTATGCGAGAATCGACGCCGTAGTAGGAAGAAAACGACTGGTCGATGGCAGACAGGCGAAACGGGCAGAAAATCGTGACTTCATGCCCGAGGCGCACCATCGCATCGCACACATGCGCAATTTGATGCCCGTGGGCTCGTTCGCTCGGCAGTCGGACGTTGGTGCAGTAAGCGATCTTCACGCTGTGATCTTACCTGAGATGGGATTATTTGAGCAGGTGCTTTAAGAGCCAATTGAAGAATCCAAACACGATGCTGACTACGATCCATCCCCCGATTCCTCCGCCAATAATGAGCGCTATCTGAGTCGATTCCATCAGGAGTGTCGTCTGGTAGACGAGCCAAAGGATGCCTCCGTTGACGAGAATGAAGGCGATGATGGAGGCTGTCAGCGTAAAGGGAAGAGTGAGTACGACGAGAATTGGTCGGACGATGACATTCAAAAACGAAACAAGAATGCCAATAACAACGAACGCAGCAGCTCCGCCCTCTACGGAAAAGTACTGCGGTACGAGTGTATTCATACCAAAGACAATCCCGATGTTGCAGAGCGTCTTTATGACGAGCCTGAGGGGTAGAGAGCCAGATTGATCTGCCATTAGAGGGGTAGGAAAGAAATCGTAATCTCGCGATCATCGAGAGAGAATGTCTCTGTTACGGGAGGTATATTTGACGACGTACCTGCCTCTGGATTTTTTGAGATGCGTCCTCTCGTTTCCTTCTCGATGAGTGTCTTGTGAGAGGCGAGCACATCATCGGCTCCGGTGATTGAGAGCGATATGGTATCGGTGAACGAGAGGCCATGACTCTTCCGCAGTTTCTGGACCATACGCACGATCTCACGCGCGTCTCCCTCACGCTTGAGTTCTTCAGTGACTGTGATATCGAGTCGTACGATGATGCCGTGGTCGGCTGCGATATTCTGCCCTTCCGCGCCGGCATACATTATTTTCGCTTCATCTGCCTGCAGCGTCTCTCCTTCAATGCTGATAGTGTCGCCTTTCTGCGTGAAGCGTCCTTCTTTTCCGGCACGAATGATATCTTGTACTTTCGCGCCAAGGCGCGGTCCTACTTTGCGTGCATCGACGGCCACAAACGCGCGAGCCAGAGACCCCGGATCGCTGACGATCTTCACTTCTTTCACATTCAATTCGTCTCGTATGATGTCTTCTCGCACACCACTCGTATCGGAAGGGGAGAGCGCCACTGTCACAGATTGGAGCGGACATCGCACTTTCACTTTCGCATCAGAGCGAAGCGAGAGACCCAGCGTGACCACTGCTCGTGTATTGTTCATCAGCGCCAACACTTCTCTGTCTTTCTTTGTGAGGGCAATAGATGCAGGCCAATCAGTGAGATGAATGCTGCCGAATGGTTCTTTCACGAGATTCGTATAGATAGATTCAGTGATGAATGGACAGAATGGTGCCAGCAGTTGACTCAACGTTAGTAGCACGCGGTAGAGCGTATCGAGAGCCTCTTCTCGCCCTTCTTCTTTCCCCGCGAAGCGACGGCGCTGGAGGCGGATGTACCAATTGGTAAGACCGTCAATTGATTCGCTCAAGTGAGCGCAGCTGGCAGAAAGATCGTAGCGGTCGAGCTCTGTGGTGAGTGCGTTGACGAGTGATTGAGTGTGGGCGACGATCCAGAGGTCGAGTGGATCTTTCGACATGCTCTTCTTGAGAGTCCAATTACTTGGAGGTTCCCATGCTGCCGCATTCGCGTACGTTACGAAGAGATTGTACGCGTTCCACAGGGGCAAGAGCACATTTCGCAGTGCGTCCTCAACTACGGTCTCCGAGAAGCGAAGATCCTCAGCGCGCACAGCCGGCGATGCCATGAGGGCAAAGCGTACGCTATCGGCACCGTGCCGCTCCACCACTTGCGTTGGCTCGGGATAATTTTTGAGGCTCTTACTCATTTTCCTGCCATCTTCAGCGAGCACGATACCGTTGACGATGACGTTTTTAAACGGCGCTTCTCCAAAGAGGGCAACGCCCAGCACTGTGAGCGTGTAGAACCAGCCTCGCGTTTGATCGAGTCCTTCTGCGATGAAGTCTGCCGGAAACGATGCGGGAGTGAGAACGTTTTTAGATTTCTTCCCTTTTTTTGTCTCTTGTTTTGCTGCATCAAACGGAAAGTGTTCTTGAGCATACGGCATCGAACCGCTCTCGAACCAACAGTCCATGACGTCCGCTACGCGTGACAAGCGAGGCTCGAGAGTGAATTCCATTACCCCCGCATTCGCAACAGGAGAGAATATCGGTTCATTCGTTTCGATGCGTGCGAGTGCATTGATCCAGCGTCCGTGCGAAATGAGCAGCACTCGCTTGCCTGCGTACGTTCTGAGCAGTTCATCTCGACCAGCTGCCACCCGTTTTGCGAGAGACGCGAGATCTTCCCCTCCGGGAACGTTGTGTATTCGAGAGAAGAAATCCTGCACGTAGTGAGGAAAGAGGCTGAGAACGTCGGCTTTTGTTTTTCCTTCCCACTCTCCCAGATTCTGCTCTCGAAAGAGAGGAGAGATGATCACCTCGCGTTCCCACTTTGCTCCGATAATGTCTGCCGTTTGGCGGGCACGGAGCAAATCTGAAGAGAGAATGACATCGTAGTCGCTTGGATCGAGGGTTGCGGCGAGCTCTTCTGCTTGCAGAATGCCATCGGCATTGAGCGGCTGATCGCTGTGACCTTGGAAAATGCCTGCCTTGTTCCAATCCGTCTCGCCGTGACGAGCGACGGTCAATTCCACTCTCGCGTCTTTGGGCGTGCCCGTTCCGTGCCACGTGATTTCGTCCACGGTTTCTTTGTGTAGGTCGAGCTGAGTCTGCGTACTATGATCCCAGTAGAATGTTCTGTACTGTGCAAGCTCTGGATAGGGCTGGTGTGCAATTTTCGCCTTGTCTATTCCTGTGAACAAATGGGTGAAATTCATCACAATGTCCGCATGTGTGACAATCACAATATGTTCACCGCGGTGACGGGGGAGAATGTCTTCTAAGAATTCTTTCGTCCGAAGCTCTATATCGTGCCACGTTTCCATTCCCTCAAAATGATAGATGCTCTCCACCTGCCCCTTGCTGAGCTTGTGAGCACGTCTCTGCCGGACGAAGGTGAGATCATCGAAGTCAATATGCTTGCCTTCATACTCCCCGAATGACACTTCTCGGAGCCTCTCGTCTTGCGTGAGTGGAACAGAAAAGACACGAGCGACGGCCGCCGCCGTTTGAGTTGTACGAGCCAACGGAGAATGGTAGATGGCTGTGACGGGGATGCCGCAGTTTCTTTCTAGTGCCTTACCAAGCGCCGCCGCTTGTTTTTTTCCTGTAGGTGTGAGGTTCGTTCCCGGTGACTTGCCTTGGTAGATTTGCTGCACATTTCCTACACTCTCGGCATGCCGAGCAATCGTTATTTTTGTGAATCGTCCTGGCACACGATTCATAAGATCATCACGCGAGCCGAGCACTTCCAATTGGCCAGTCTGTCTATTTCTCCAGATCGGAAGGGGTGTTCCCCAATATCTGCTACGACTGATCGCCCAGTCGCGCGCGCCTTCCAGCCATTTGCCAAATCGCCCATCGCGTATCGCCGATGGCACCCACGTGGTTCTCGCATTCGCCGCCAGCATTTCTTGCTTTATCTTTTCTACGGCAACGAACCACGATGTCGTGGCGTAATTAATGAGCGGTGTGTCGCACCGCCAGCAGTGCGGGTAAGAGTGTGTATAACTTTTTTGCTCAAAAAGGAGTCCTGCGTTCTTCAGATGCTCTGCAATTTTTTTATCTGTAGACGAGGGAGCATCTTTGGGTTTGACGCTCATCCCCGCAAAATCCGTGACATCGGCCGTAAATGTGCCGTCCGGCAGGACGTGCTGCAGCATTGCTACCCCCTCTCTTTTTCCTACAGAGAAGTCGTCTTCTCCAAAGCCTGGTGCAATGTGCACGATCCCCGTCCCTTCTTCTGATGTAACAAAGTCTCCACCCACCACGCGAAACGCATGCTCGTACTTGCTTGCAAAGTAGGGAAACACCGGCGTGTAACGTTTGCCGATGAGGTCTTTGCCTGAAAGAGTGGCGATTTGTTTGAGCGGTGGATCAGCGTCGTTCTCATGTATTTCATCAATTCTTCTCCCCCCACTTGCCGCAAATGATCGCTGAGACAGGATGTAGATCGCATCGTCATTCTGCCTCGTACATGAAACGTAGGTTTCTTCCGGATTCACTGCCAGAAAGAGATTTCCCGGAAGCGTCCAAGGAGTGGTCGTCCATGCGAGGAGGAACGTGTGAGGGTCTTCCACCAAGGCAAATTTCGCAGTGACAGTGCAGTCTGACACTTCTTTGTATCCTTGCGTCACTTCAAAATTACTCAGCGTCGTCTCACACCGAGGGCAGAGATGCATGGCTTTATACCCTTCATAAATTAAGCCCTTATCGTACAATTGCTTAAACACCCACCAAATGCTCTCCATGTAATCTGGATCCATCGTGCGATAGTCGTAATCCATGTCTACCCATCGGCCGAGCCGTTCCACCGTCGTCGTCCACTCGCGAGTGTAACGAAGTACGGCATTCCGGCAGAGGTCATTGAATTCTTTCACGCCGAGAGATTCGATGTCTCGCTTTGTCTTCAGTCCGTGCTGCTTCTCTATCTGATGTTCGACCGGTAGGCCGTGACAATCCCACCCGAATCGTCTCTTCACATGCTTCCCGCGCATCGTCTGGTAACGCGGAATGACATCTTTGATGGTTCCAGCAAGAATATGCCCGTAATGCGGGAGGCCGGTAGCAAACGGAGGACCATCGTAGAAGTGGAAAGCGTCAGACTCAGCTCGGTGCTGAAGAGATCTCTTGAACGTGTCGTCTTCCCGCCATCTCTTGAGAATTTCCTCTTCCAGAGCGGGGAATGACTGTTTAGGATCGACGGGTGAGAACATAGGGAGAGTATAGCTAAAACGATGATGAAAGGAATGAGATATCAAATATGATGGATGGCCTTTTTGATGAAGAATGTTTTCTCTTGAGCATTTTCTAGAATCTGAGAGGATGCACGGCAGTATGCCTTCTGAGAACCTGAACGAAATGAATGAAATGCAATTTATGAGTAATATTAGCGGTACAAATAATGAAAATACCACACCTCCAGTAATTTTAACTACAAGAACTAAAAATAGAGTTGAGCAAGCATTTAGAGGTCTAGCTCCTGTAAATATAAACGACGAAAGCCTTTTGCTAGAAGCTTACAAGCGAGGAATGGTAACAGATTCTCAAATTGCAGAAGCACTCTTGAGTACCCAAGGACAAAGGCCAGTCATACCAGTTTCTACGACGGAGCCACTTTCTCAAGAGTATTTTAAAAAATTTGCAGAAAGACAAGACAGTCTCACTTTTCAAATATCAAATGGAAAGCAAGGTATAGACGGATTCGTCATGTTTGAAATTCTGAGGAGTGCAGAATCCAGTCAAATACAGCTTCACTCAAGTGAAGAAGAAGCGTTGAACGACAAAGTGCGTGCAAAGCTTTTTGAGAATCAGATCGTCACGTTCCCCATTATACTAGTGCATGAATTATTCAGTGCACAGCACTCTCTTACGCCTGCGCTTTGTCATAGAGTTTTTGCTACGGCAATAGAAAATAGTGTGAAGAATGTTGCAGCAGCTTGTTTAACGGGAATGAAAATTGGATCACTCGTTCACTCAATCGGAAATAAGAAAATTATCGATCTCATTAATCGTCATTTAAAAATGACTCCTCAGTTGGTTATAGAGCGAGAACGGTCAATTAAAGTTGATTCGGAACTAGCAAATAAACTTGCAGAGTGCGCAAATATTTCAGCCCCCGAAACAAATAATGATGGAGACATTCAACTTTCTATAACCTTCTCATTTAAACTCTTTACAGGCGATGTGAAGCACTGGAAAATGGAAAAATTTTACTAATCATTACTCTTCCTGCCTTTCGAGAGAAGTAACGTAAGGCTGATACTCCACATTCATTATCCACACTGCGAGGCACATAACCGAGAGTGAAAGGATGGAAGCAGCATGAAGACTGCCAAGGAGCAAAAATTCAGCCATCACTGTCAGCATGCTGCCAACGAAAAAGTAAGTGGTAAACGACTGGAAGATACGTGTACGGAGTAGTTGGTAATACATGTGATATGGTAGGGCTACCATCACGAGAGAGTAGAGTACTATCAGAGAAAGTTCTATTGGAGAGAGAGATGAGAGGGCAGAGAGCGGCAGAAGTGGCAAAGTTATGCAGAGGCTCAAGACAGAAACAGCAAAGAGAAGTTGAGGTACTCGCATGGCAATATGATGCCGGCGTTTGTATTCATCCATGAACACTGTGAAAAACGCAAAGCTCAATGATGCAGCAGTACCGTAGACAAAAGACAGCCAACTATGTGAGGTCCCCGCCAATACCATAATGACAATACTCAATAGTGCGAGGAGTGCCCCAGCCAGGAGATATTTCTTTCCAAACGGTCGACGACCGAATGGATTTATTAGTGGCATGAGAATGACACTTGCGTACAAGAGCGTAATGTACTCAAGAGGAGAGAGGGATTGTAGGCTAAAGTAAGTCATCATTCCAGTCATGAAAAGCATGGTAGATCCAGCCCAAAGGAGGCCATCTTTCCAAGAAATTTTTCTAAATCGTTTTGATATTTTTCTTTGTCCACAATAGACAATGAGTGAAGTCAGAAAAAATATTACATTTCTAACGATAGTGAAATCTAAAGGTTCTATAGCAGTAGAGCTTAGTATTTTTTTTACAAACACTGGGTCTAACCCCCATAGTATCGTGAGGAGCACTAAGCAAGCATATCGAGTATAAAACGTGAAGTAGGATTCCACGCTCACCTGCGTACCGCCCGCCTTTCGTATGCTTTCTGAGATAGTGCGGAGCTGATCATGATCCCGCGTGGCGATTGTCATAGTGCACTGACCTGCATGACGTTTTGGGTCGTACCTGAAGCGGATACTCCTCGGATGGAGTTCTGCAGTGGAGTACGACTGCATGAGTGCGGTGAAATCCTGAGATTCTTTGGCCGAGAAAGAGAAATGTAGTCGGAAGGAGTGTTCGAAGCGGGAGAAGAGTGACGAAAGCGTTCGATTTTCAAAGAGCGATGCATACAGATCTTCCGCCGAAAGCCTCCCTTCTGCGATGGCGGCATATCCTTCGTCACATGACAGAAATCCTTCTTTCTGAAATGCTTTCAAAAACAGATCTTCATTGAATTCTTCAATAAATCCCCTGCGTCGTTCTGTCATTATTTTCTGCAGAAGAGAGCGCCCGATCTGAATATTTTTTTTCGGTGAACTCATGCTTGCTATCGAAGTGCGTATGATCGAGGTGGCGAGGCTTGTATTGCACCACTGCAGCCACTCTCGACGAACGGTCTGGATGTCGCTCATGCTGACACCGATTGTCGCGGCGTGTGTGAGGAGAGAATCGAAAGCCACGCTTTTTCCGTTCACCTGAATGTAGGTGAGGCAGAGAGCCTGTTCTCCGAACAGATAGAACGCGGCATCCAGCGCGGTGGACTGCTTTGGAATGGCAACGGTTTCATCGGCAGGACCGTGGATGATCATCGATTCGCCGAGGATATCGCTCTTGAGACTTTCCCAAAAATCGTCACTGCGTCCGGTCGTGGAATCCGAAAGGGGATTGATGCTCTTTATCCACGGCAGGTACGTTGCGATGTCCTTGGCGCGAGAGCTAAAGCAGAGTGTCGTGATGCCTTTCCGTGCGTACTCATGCATGTCAACCGTACGGATTTTGCAGCGCACGCGCATGCCTCCAGGCAATATCACGGTAGTATGCAGACCGCGATAGCCGTTTATCGCTGGGATATTAATGAAATCCTGAAACGACATGTTCTCTCTCGGCCAGAATTGATGCAGTACCCCAAGCATTTGGTAACACACATCCAAAGAATCGCATACGATGGCGGCAGTGACTGATGCATTTCCTGTCATTGCCACTCCTTCCGTTTCCATTAATGACTGCAGTTGATCCCACTGCTTATGTTCAAAGTGAAGAGTGATGTGTTCGAGCATGGGCGCACTGGCGCTCCCCTCAATGCGTCGCCGCATTGTAATCAAGACAGCCGTACCATCGACGAGAGTACTCTGCTGCACCGACCGTAGCGCATGAAACCCGTCGGGATTGAGCGTCGATCGGCAGAGCCCTTCCAGTTCGTCGCGAATATCTTGCATGCAGAGACGGTCTGCTATTTTAACGTAGACATCGAGTGTTTCTCTCGCAAGCGCCATGCGAGAGTGCTCGCTTAAGAAAGCAGCGGTTTGCATGTTATGCAAACGGTCGACGAGCTTGATCACCATGATGCGCACGTCGTGCTGCATGAGCGTAAACATTTTTCGAAGTGTCTCCACTTGTTCATTTTGGCTGGGGTGATCTTCAAGCTCTTCCTCAGTAAGTTTTGTGACACCCTCCACGAGCGTAGCGACATCCTCGCCGAAAGCGAGCGAGATTTCCTCAAGCGTGAGCTCTGTATCCTCCACCGTGTCATGGAGGAGCGCCGCGCAGATGGTATCGGCATCCGCGCCGTACTCAGCTAGCATGGTGGCCACTGCCGTGGGGTGTGTGAAGTACGGTTCGCCGGATTTCCTCTTCTGTAAGGCATGTGCAGATTCGCTCATAGCGAACGCACGTTCGATCTTGGCGATGTCGTCGCTTGCGTGATGCCGAATGAAGAAGAGAAATTCATGCCAACGCATGGAAGTGAGTATACTCCTCTTTTCCAGATGGAGAATATGACTAGGTGCCTTGAGAGAGCACCGAGAGTGCGTACTGCTTCACGTTTGAGAAGATATCCGTTCGCTCATCGAGTGCTTCGAGCTGTTCTCTCGAGAACCATCGCATATCATCTCCTTCGTGCGTTGCAAGGACAGGCAATTGATGTTCGTCCTTCACACGACCTACGAACACGAAGTCCATATGTTCGTGAGCTTCCTCTCCCCGCTCTCTGCACGCTGGAATGTATTCCAGCAGAAGCGCGAATGGTTTGATGAGCATGCGGCCTTCTGAGGGGTTTTGCTCAAACCAGTCTTGTTGCCTCTCTCCTATGATGGCGACATCGAGGCCGGTTTCTTCCTTACATTCTCGCACCGCCGCCTCCTCTGGCGTCTCATGAGGATCGAGGTGGCCACCAGGTGGCATCCAACGCTGGAGGCGTTTGTGCCAAAGGAGCAGAGTGTGTGTATGTTGATTGATGACAAATACTGTTGCCGTAAATTGCCGTACAGGTCGATTCATGACGAGGCATCTGAGGAAAGCCGCAGCTCCATCACTTCTGGCCAAGCAAACAACCGAGCGCGGGGGCCGCACTCGCCAATCCCACGCGTGATGGCAAGGGTCGAATTCTCATCCACTACGAATGTGCCCTGATCAAACGCGTTGCCGAGTCGTGTGGGTACACGGACGAGAGGTCCGATAATCGGCAGGCGCACTTGGCCGCCGTGAGTGTGTCCTGTAGCGATGAGTTCTGCTTTGGCACTCAGTGTATCTTGGACGATATCTGGATTGTGTGAGAGGAGAATGATCGGGAGGTCTGGGGGTATTTCTCGTAGTGCAGCATCGAGATCTGCACGGGAAACACGCAGATCTCTCACTCCAGCAATAGCTATTTTTTCCGCACCGACAGTTACAATATCAAACTCATTGGCGAGCACCCGTACATTGAGCGACTGGAGAGCAGCCGTCAGATACTCACTGCGATCGTTACCAGAAGATGATATGCCCAAGATCGTTCGATGCTCACTGTAATCATGGTTCCCAAGCACCGCATACGTGCCGATTGTCGGCTGAAGATCCTTGAGCGGAGCGAGTGCTTTGAGCTGATCTGGGGTGACGTCCTCACCAAGGACGAAATCGCCCGCAATCAGTACGATGTCCGGAAGGAGTGCATTGACTTTGCGTACGATGCGTTTTGTGAATTCTTCGTCTTTGTATGGCCCCACGTGAATGTCCGATATCAGTGCAACAGTCAGAGGAGATCGGAC
Source organism: uncultured Candidatus Peribacteria bacterium (assembly GCA_964580035.1). Classification (GTDB taxonomy): domain Bacteria; phylum Patescibacteriota; class Gracilibacteria; order Peribacterales; family Peribacteraceae; genus CAZOJC01. Next base: position 4,450 of record CAZOJC010000002.1, on the reverse strand, counting down.
CGGAAAGGGAACGGTGTTCTTCGTGACGACGATTATCTGAGGCTCAATGAAGCTGCCGTAGACAACGACGAAGAAAGAGATGCACGAGAGGATCAGGATAAGTCTTGCCACTGCGCGAGACATACGCCCACCGCAGCGCCTTCGGATGCGGAGAAGGCAGAGCATGGCAATCGCAGCACTGCCTACGAGCATCATGAGAATGATGAGATCCCAGACGAAAACGGACGGCGTGAGCAAAAACATGTGTTACGGGCAAGTATGCAGCACGAGCGTGTATTCTCAAAACATCACTCACATTCACATCTTGAGCATTTTCCTAAGGTATTGTCCCGTGTAGCTCTCTTTCACGGTTGCGACTGCCTCGGGGGTGCCGGTTGCGACGATCATTCCTCCGCCATTTCCACCTTCGGGTCCAATATCCACAATGTAATCAACAGATTTGATCACATCCAAATTGTGCTCAATCACTAAAACAGTGTTTCCTTTGTCCACGAGTCTCTGCAGGACGCTCAGTAGTCGCTTGATGTCTTCAAAGTGTAGGCCGGTCGTAGGCTCGTCTAAGATGTAGAAGGTTTTACCTGTTGCTCGCTTGGTGAGTTCCGTCGCGAGCTTGATGCGCTGAGCCTCTCCGCCGGAGAGCGTGGTGGCACTCTGTCCTAAGTGAATGTATCCAAGACCCACGTCTTGCAGAGTCTGCAGTTTATTTTTTATCGATGCAAACGCGGAGAAGAAGTCTAGTGCCTCCGCAATTGTCATAGAAAGCGCTTCAGCGATAGTTTTTCCCTTGTACGTTATTTCCAGCGTTTCTCTGTTATACCTCATGCCGTGACATGTTTCACACGTCACATAGACATCTGGAAGGAAGTGCATTTCAATGCGCTTCAAACCATCTCCTTCGCAACCTTCACACCGGCCTCCGGGAACGTTGAAACTGAAGCGCCCTGGTTTGTAGCCACGTGTTTTGGCCTCAGGGGTCGCGGCAAACACATCTCGCACTTCTGTGAAGATGCCGGTGTACGTGGCGGGGTTCGATCTCGGCGTGCGCCCGATGGGGGATTGGTCGATGACAATGGCTTTATCGAGATGTTCCAGGCCTTCAATGCTGCCGAAATGCTGCCCTTTGGAATGAGCTTTGTTGAGCGTCCGTTGCAGCTCAGGCGCTAGGATACCGTGCACCAAGCTCGATTTGCCCGACCCCGAAACCCCTGTGATGCCGATCAGGCAACCGAGTGGAAGATCGACAGACACGTGCTGAAGATTATGGTGATGTGCATCTGTGATGCGAAGGTGTTTGCCGATGCCTTTTCTGCGAATGGAAGGCGTGGCAATTTCCATTTTTCCACTCAAGTATTGGCCAGTGACTGAATGCGGATTACTGATCAATTCTTTAGGAGTGCCCTCCGCGATCACGAGTCCGCCGTGTTTGCCGGCCCCGGGGCCAATTTCAAGCAGATAATCAGCGGCCTCGATAGTTTCTTGATCATGCTCTACGACGATCACGGTATTGCCGATATCTCGGAGATTGGTCATTGTCGCGATCAATCTACTGTTATCCCGCTGGTGCAGTCCGATGCTTGGTTCGTCGAGAACGTACAGAACTCCTTGAAGCGCGGATCCGATCTGTGTGGCGAGACGAATGCGCTGGGCTTCTCCTCCTGAAAGCGTGGCGGCGCTGCGATCAAGCGTGAGATAGGAGAGTCCGACATTCTCTAAGAATGTGAGCCGAGAGATGATTTCTGTGATTACTTTACGTACAATTGTATATTCGTACTGAGAGAGAGAATGATTCTCAGATGCGCTGTTTTTTTCGCTTGGAACAAGAGAAGAGAAGAAGGCATGGGCCTCTGTAATGCTCATAGCGGTGGCATCGACAATATTTTTACCTCCCACAGTCACTCCTAAAATTTCTTTCCTCAGCCGCTGTCCGTGGCACTCGCCACATGGCAGCTCGAACATGTACGATTCAATCTGGCTGCGAATGTACGATGAATCAGTCTCCTTGTGCCTGCGTTCGAGATTGGGAATAACGCCCTCGTAGACGGTTTGATACTTACCTTCGCCTCTCTCGGTTTCATACTGAACGAGGAGCTTTGCAGGATGGCCATACAGAACGATGCGCTGTATTTCAGGGGAAAGTTTTTTCCACGGTGTATCCAGTGGAAGGTCAATTTTCTCCGAGAGAGCTTCCAGCGTTTGCATCATGAAGCTCATGCGGCCGGCAGATGTGGCCCACGGATGAATGGCACCTTCATTGAGCGTGAGAGATTCATTGGGAATGACACTCTTCGCATCCACTTGGAGAATGCTGCCGAGTCCATGGCAGTGCTCGCATGCGCCGTGCGGTGAATTGAATGAAAAACTCCTTGGTTCAATGGAGGGGATAGAAAGTTCAGGATGATCCGGATCGAGGAAGCGATCCGAGAAACGCTGCACTTCGTTCGTGTCGGCATCGAGCACAGAGATCATGCCGCCACCCTTCTTGAGGGCCAATTCCACGCTATCTGCTAGACGAATGCGATTGGGATTTGGCTGCTTGACAGTCGATCCATCTGACAGCGTCTCGACGATAGGCTCAAAATCTCTCACGAGTAGACGATCAATGACGATTTCAATATCGTGAGATTTTTTTGGGTCGAGAATCATTTCCTCATCCGTGGTCACCACTTGCCCGTCAATGCGCATGCGCACGAAGCCTTCACGCTTGATGGAATCGATAATTTTTTGGTGCGCACCTTTGCGCCCAATAACCTGGGGCGAAAGGAGGAAAATTTTCTTCCCTTCTTGCATGCGCGTGATGATGTCCACAATTTGCGTGGATGATTGTTTCTCAAGCAATTTGCCAGTGATGGGAGAGTGCACCTTGCCGACTTTTGCCCAGAGCAGTCGCATGTAATCGTATATTTCAGTCACTGTCCCCACAGTAGAACGCGGGTTTCTCGCCGCAGTCTTCTGGTCGATAGAAATGGCGGGGCTCAAACCCTCGATGCTATCGACATCGGGCTTTTCCATCTGCTCGATGAATTGCCTCGCGTAGGCAGACAGTGATTCCGCATACCGGCGTTGCCCTTCAGCAAAGATCGTGTCAAACGCGAGTGAAGATTTTCCAGATCCTGAAAGTCCTGTAATGACTGTCAGCGTGTTGCGTGGAATATCTACATTGATCGATTTAAGATTGTGCATTCGGGCTCCGCGCACTTTGATGGTGTCCATGGTAAAGGAGAAATAACAAGATGAAAGACACGTGTAGTGAACGGGAAGTGTACAGGAATACACCTTTTTATGTCTAGCCTACGTGAAACCCTCCCACTTGCCGTGCGAGCTGTAATGACTCTGTGTCATACGACAGGCACACAACGGAAAACCCAGCAAGCAGCACTGCCGCAAAGAATGTTCCGTCAGACGAGAGAGGGAGATCGAACGCGCAATTACGCTGCATCAGCGAGCGCTACATTCATGGCTCGAAGACCCTTAGGGCTCTGCTCGGTATCAAAGCTCACCGCTTGTCCTTCCTGCATCGAGTCGAATGCGCCGTTGCAGGCGGACATATGGAAGAAGAGATCGTCGCCACCGTCCCAAGAAATAAAGCCGAATCCTTTTTCCATTTTTTTCTTGATAACGCCGTTTGGCATGTGTGAAGGGGGAAAAAATAAGGCAGGGCGAGTGTCATGTCCCCCTACTCATCCTCATCGTACGCCATGTTTGATCATTTAGATACAGCAAATTCATCTGTTGAAGAGGACAGCCTCCCCCCCGTTCCCTACCTCCGCGGAACGTCATTCATCCCTTGTATTAGCCAAAATGTCACCTACCTCAGAGATACAGGATGGGTATCTATCGATCCAATTGATGGAAAAAGAAAAATTTGGAATTCAGGCACATGGGACGAGCGAAAAACACTCACTAAGATTTATAATCCCTCAACACAGCAATATGAGATTATTTAGCATTATTACCTGCGTTATTTTTATTCTAGGCGGTTGTACGATTCGTACAAGCTCCACACTCTCTGATGAAATGCCACTCGATTGGCAGCAGTTATTCAATGAGGATAAAACTTTCAAAATTAGCGCGCCTCCAGATTTCGAGATTGGCAAACATGCAGTTCAAGGTGTGATTAAAGGTTTAGGATTTTTTTCATCTGACAGTGATGTGAAAATATATGAATTATCTAACACCCCCAATTCCTTACCCCCCTCCCCCTGCTCCCCCTCCCTCACCGGAGCTTCTACCACCACCCCACTCCCCAATGCCAATGGCACCGCAGAGTGGGGGAGGGTGGACTTCGGTGGAGCGGATCCTCAATACCCAAATGCTCTCTGCAAGGTGCCAGCACAGAGTCGTTCAGAAAAAAATGATTGGCAAGTACTCCCCGTTGATGGCGCAACGACTTACGCTCTCTGCTCCCATAAAGACGGCAAGACCGTCGTCATCTGCATCTCTCAAATGACAC
>CAZOJC010000001.1:149343-192667 GCA_964580035.1 uncultured Candidatus Peribacteria bacterium | reverse complement strand
CCGGATTTCACGTGTCCGACCTTACTTAGGAATCCTCTACCGTGCGCTCCCCTTTCGACGACGGGACTATCACCCTCTCTGGTCGCCCTTTCCAGGGACGTTTGTCTAGGAAAACACAATCGGATATTGAGGTCCTGCAACCCCTCGCTATAAATAACAAGGTTTAGGCTGATCCCGGTTCGCTCGCCACTACTACGGGAATCTCTGAATTGATTTCTTTTCCCCCGTTACTGAGATGTTTCAGTTCACGGAGTCTACCTCCCCGCACCTTTTTGAGCACAACACTCGTGCGCATGCGATAGTCGCTTGCGACGGATGTGTAGTATGCACAAAAAGGTGCGGGGTCTGGGACCATTCCGTCCCAGGGGTTTCCCCATTCGGATATCTACGGCTGATAGCGCCTGCCTAGCGGCTGACCGTAGCTTTTCGCAGCTGGCCACGTCCTTCTTCGGAGTAGAGAGTCGAGGCATCCGTGTGATGCGCTGAGTAACATTCATCTTCGTCTGCCTGGCAGAGCCAGACAGACAACATGCTGTTCACGTATCACGCGGCCGGGCGATGCGTAGACACGCGCGCTCGGTGCGATGATGACATGAACGTTTATCGTTTATTGCAAATTATTTCGTCAAATTATTTCTCGATATTCTCGCCGATGCTGTGAAGGATCGAGGGTGGAGAAGTCCCGAATGCAGTCCCGACGGTATTGCCGTAGAAACAAAAAACGGGTGGCTTGCGCGCACCCGTAGGATCAGACGCTCCGTTAATGGAGTCTGGTGCTACGGGTACGTACAAAGAAGAAACATGCGCTGAAGCATTGTATAGAGAAAATAATGGGGGTCAAGGAAAATGTTCTACAAAAAATGTGTGAGAGAGCCATGCTCCAAAAAGCCGGAGTGTAGAGACTCCGGCTGCTTGGGTAGGCGCTCCTTTCGCCCAGAGAGAGCGTGATTTAGGCGTTGCCTTCTTCGAGTTCTTCGAGGCCTTCCTTCACTTCATCTTTCGCTGTAATGCCCGTGGCATCTCCCAATTCTCCTTCTTCGATGCCCGCCTTGATCGCATCAGGATCTTGCTCTGCACTGCTTAAATCGGAAATTTTGTCCGTGAGAGGAATGAGATCCTCGCTTTCCTCTTCATCGAATCGTGTTTTGAGCGTCACTAGCTCAGCCTCTCCTTCTTGTGTTTTGACTACGGGAGCCTCTGGAGGGACTTCGTCTGTGAACTTGAGGAGATCGACTTTGAGACAGAGCGCCTGCAATTCTTTTACAAGCACATTGAAGGATTCTGGCGTGGAAGGTCGACGTATTTTCTCGCCCTTCACGATCGCCTCGTATGCCTTGGATCTGCCGATGACATCATCGGATTTGATCGTGAGCATTTCCTGCAATGTGTGCGCCGCTCCGTAGGCCTCGAGAGCCCACACTTCCATTTCTCCGAAGCGCTGGCCACCGTGCTGAGCCTTGCCTCCAAGCGGCTGCTGCGTGACGAGCGAGTATGGCCCCACCGAGCGTGCGTGAATCTTGTCTTCCACGAGGTGGAGGAGCTTGAGCATGTACACTTCTCCCACGGTCGTTTCGTTTGCAAACGCCTCTCCTGTTCTGCCGTCAAAGAGCTGTACTTTGCCAGATTCAGGCAATCCAGCGAGCTTGAGGAACCCGAGAATTTGTTCTGGGGAAATGCCGTTGAGTGCTGGTGTTGCGATCTTGAAACCGAGTGCCTTGCATGCCCATCCGAGATGCGTCTCGAGCACTTGACCAATGTTCATGCGGGAGCTGACGCCGAGAGGGTTTAAGATAATGTCCACGTGCGTGCCGTCTTTGAGGAACGGCATGTCTTCTTTTGGCACAATGCGGGCAACGACTCCCTTGTTTCCGTGGCGTCCTGCCATCTTGTCACCTACTTGGATTTTTCTGGTTTGTGCGACGAACACTTTAATTTGTTTGATCACGCCTGTCGGCAGCTCGTCTCCCTCGCTTCGATCAAACACATGAACATCGACTACCTTACCACCGGCTCCTCCTGGAAGCCGCAGAGAGCTATCCTTCACATCTTTTGCCTTATCCCCGAAGATAGCTTGGAGAATGCGCTCCTCTGGTGTGAGTTCCGTCTCGCCTTTGGGTGTAATTTTCCCCACGAGAATGTCTCCCTCGTGAACCGTGGCTCCTATGCTCACGATGCCGTCTTTGTCGAGATCTTTGAGCTTGTTTTCACCGACATTTGGGATGTCTCGCGTGACAGTTTCCGCTCCGAGTTTCGTGTCTCGAACATCGGTAATGTACGACTCGATGTGAATGGAATCGAAGTACCCCTGTTCGACGATACGATCGGAAATGATGATGGCATCTTCAAAGTTGTATCCGCCCCACGGCATGTACGCAACGAGAAGGTTTTGGCCGAGAGCAAGCTCTCCGTTCTGCACGGCAGAACCATCTGCAAGTACAGCCCCTGCCTTTACTTTCTGGCCAACATTCACTCGCGGCCTCATGTGGAAGCAGGTCCCTTGGTTGCTTCTGACAAAGTTATCGAGTGTGTACACGGCCTTCTGTCCTGAGTGATACATGATGACGATCTCTCGAGCGTCCACTGCGAGCACTTCTCCTTCTTCTTCCGCCACGAGCACGTGACCTGAGGCGCGGGCAGCCACACTCTCAGTACCGGTACCAACGTACGGGGAGTGAGGGCTAATGAGCGGCACAGCTTGGCGTTGCATGTTCGTTCCCATGGACGCTCGGGTATTGTCATCGTGCTCAAGGAATGGAATGAGCGAGGTGGAGACGGAGAGAATCTGCTTGGGGGAAATATCGGAGTGAGTCACGTCGCGAACGTGAGCGAGCACAGGCTCTCCCTTACGACGCGCATGCACGCGAGTGGAGAGGAATTCACCGTTTGCGCTGTAGGCGGTGTTTGCCTCGGCAATCGTGAGATGGCGCTCTCTGTCGGCATCTATGTAGAGTTCTTTGGTAATGACGTACGCGCGCACGGGGACTTCTGTCTTCTTTTCCTTCTTGAGGAGAGAAATGATCTTGGTAGCTAGCTGCTTAGACGTCACGACATCCCCTTCTTTGGCAATTATTTTTCGACCGTCTCTCACAACACTATCCAGCGTGCGACCAAGGAGGGCATCGGGGTCCATCTTCACGGTGTGCTTCACTTCGTAGTACGGCGTTTCGAGAAAGCCGTAGGGGTTCACTTTTGCATACGCTGCGAGATGCACGACGAGACCAATGTTGGGGCCTTCGGGCGTGGCAATAGGGCAGATTCTTCCGTAGTGACTGGGGTGCACGTCTCTGACGTCGAAAGACGCGCGCTCACGCGACAGTCCGCCCGGGCCCGTGGCCGAGAGTCGGCGCTTGTGAGCAAGTTCGGAGAGGGGGTTTGTCTGATCCATGAATTGCGAGAGCTGAGACGATGCAAAAAATTCCCTCAAGGCAGCTGTGATCGGACGACAGTTGATAAGCTGAGCGGGAGTGACAGTCTCGAGATCCATCACTGTCATACGATCTTTCATGATGCGCTCGGTACGCATGAGTCCCACGCGGTACTTGTTCTGCACAAGTTCGCCGACTGAGCGTACGCGACGATTGCTTAAGTGATCGATGTCATCGGCGGCCCCTTCTCCATTATTCAAACTGATGAGCTCTCTGAGAATAGAGATGAAGTCTTCCACCTGAAACACACGATGAGCTTCGTCATTTGGCGTACTTAAGCCAAAACGACGGTTCAGCTTGTAGCGGGCGATATTGCCCATGTCGTACTTCTTGAAATCGAAGAACAGCGCATCGATGAGTTGCTTTGCGTTCTCTGCGGTGGCCAAGTCTCCAGGGCGCACTTTGCGATAGACGCTCTGGTACGCCTCTTCGAGAGATCGGACGGTGTCTTTCTCGAGTGTTGCGGCAATGAAATCTTTGTCAGCCTTCACGCAGTCTGCAAAGAGTGCGAGTATGTCTTCGTCGTTTGGATAGCCGAATATCCTCAGTAATTGTGTGATAGGAATTTTACGCTTGCGGTCGATCTTGCAGGTGATGATGCCTCGTCTATCTGTTTCAATTTCCATCCAAACACCGCGCTTTGGGATGATTTTGGCAGCGTGATGCTTGGGGAAATCCGGCATCGTCGAAAAGAACACGCCAGGTGATCGAACAAGTTGGCTCACCACCACACGCTCAATGCCGCCGACGATGAAGGTGCCGCCGTCAGTCATGAGGGGAATGGAGCCGAGGAACACATCCTGCTCTTTTATTTCGCCTGTTTCTTTGTTGATGAGCTGCACGTGAGCCTTCATGGCGGATTCATAACTCAAGTTTCTGCGCCTGCACGTGGCAGGATCGTACTTGGGAGGATCAAATGAGTGGCCGAGGAAATTGAGCTCCATCTTCTTGCCTGAAAAATCCGCAATCGGACTCACTTCTTTTAAAAGCTCGCCTAACCCCTCAGTGAGGAACCACGTGTAACTCTGAATCTGTACGTCGATGAGAGAGCGCATGCGCTCGAGGGATTCATCTTTCGTGAGGAACACGCGCCCGCCAGTGACGCTATGAGGCTGCAAATGTTCTGCTGCGTCTTTAAGGCTAGCTGGAACGCGATCGGCACCGGGCATCTTCATTTCTCGCAAATGAGGCAGAATGACCTGCATGACATCGGCCTTGTATTCCTGCTTCTTGGCTTTCTTTTCTCCCTTCGGCTTCACTGGAGCAGCTTTGACGACACTCTTGGCAGGAGGGTGGGAGCGGGGAGAGGATTTCTTGGCGGGACGTGCTTTCTTGCTTGGCATGGGCGATGGAAGAAAAAAATGAGAGACGCGCAAACCGCGTGCGGGCTAACGGAAAGCGCATTGGCTTGCCGAAAAATTCCCACACAGCACTCAAGACACAAGTGAAAGCCGCTGTGACAAGCGTAGAATACGCGAGAAATGAGCGGAGTAAAGGGGAAATGTCAATTATTCAATGGGTTTCGCCCAAATATCTGTTCGTTTACGATATGCATTTTTATTCGTTCGACTATTTCATTCACATTTTTTGCGGGAATTGATGGAAAACTTATCAATTCATTCCAAAGCAATGAATACAATTTCGGGAGCAGAATATTGTTAAGATCGTCTTCTCTACGCATGAGATGCATAGCGCTTATCGCTACATTCCCAGCTATTCTATTAATTTTTGTCTGACTGATTTCTGGAGAAGGAGGAAGATTAATGCTGTTATTCAATTGAAAGAAATCTGAGTATGGAATTGTTTTCTTTCCTGCTTGGTTATTCCAAACTACTACTTTTTTATTCGTTGAATTGCAAGCTATTAATTGTCAATCATGCTCGATCCTTCCATCGCTTCTCTTTACGGACGCTTTCGGCAAGGTTGGTATGATGCAACAATCATTCGTATAATTATAGTGAGTAAGTATTCTTAGCACATCTCCTAATGTTAGCTCATTGCTAGGTTTTTCACTCTCTGACATATAACTATTATTATGATAAATATTTATTTTGTCAAATTTTTTTCACCCTCTCTCCTCAAATCGCTTGCTCACCTCACGCCAGTTGACGACATTCCACCATGCCTTCAGGTACTCGGCGCGGCGGTTTTGATACTGGAGATAGTAAGCATGTTCCCATACATCTACGCCGAGGAGAGGTACTTTTCCTTCAGAGAGAGGACTATCTTGATTGGCTGTGCTCATGAGAGAGAGTGCGCCTTCATCCGCCACCAGCCACGCCCAGCCAGAGCCAAAGCGAGCGAGAGCTGCCTCTTCAAATTTCTTCATGAAGTCTTGTACCGTGCCAAATGTCTGCTCTAGGGCACTGCGTAGTTTTCCTTCTGGAGTATCGCCTTTTGGCGGAGATAGGCTCTCCCAGAAGAACGTATGATTGACATGCCCTCCGCCGTGATTTCGAATGATAGATCGTATGTCCTCAGGCATCTGACTCACTTCTGCTACCAATTCTTCTGCAGATCTATCGCCGAGAGCGGGATACTGTTCGAGGGCTTCGTTGAGCTTGGTGATGTACGTCTGGTGATGCTTTGTGTGGTGAATCTCCATCGTTTTGGCATCGATGAAGGGTTCCAACGCCGAGTATGCGTACGGTAACTGAGGAAGAATGTGTGACATGAGAGGCAGTGCAGAAGATACGACATGAATGCTACCGTGCTCAGTGACGAATCACAACTGAGAGAGTGTCTTTTCAGAATGAGCGCTAGGCATCACACTGTCGACATGGATATCGAGATACTGACAGAGCACAGCGCATTGAACGCGTACGATACGTGGCTCATGCGAGAGGCTACAGGGGGCACGCTCTGGCAATCTGTGGCATGGCAGTCGTTCCAGCGCGGTATCGGACGGGAGACGGCTGTCTACTGTGCTAAAGAACGAGGACAGATTGTGGCGAGCGCGCTCATTACCATCGATCGCACGGTACTTGGATACTCGCACTGGGATTGTCCGCGTGGACCAGTATCGAAACGAGGGTATGAGCATGCTCGGAGCGCTCTCCTCTCTCAGATTATTTCTGATGCAACGGCGAGCAAGGCAGTAGCCGTTACGTACTCTCCTCTTCAGCCGGTGGAGTACCCTGCGTCGCATGTATCGCTGCGGCACGAGCAACCGCAGGCGAGCGTCATCATTGATCTCGCCAAAGCCGATGACGTTCTGCTCGCAGACATGCATCCCAAATGCCGCTACAACATTCGTCTTGCAGAGAAAAAAGGCGTACAGGTGCACGAAAGCGATGATATCAATGCGTTCTATCGACTACTAGCAATGACTGCAACGCGCGACGGCTTCCGCATTCACTCGAAAGCGTTCTACCAGTGTTTTCTCGATACGCTACAGCAGTCTGTACTACTGCTCGCCCTGCACGAAGGACGAGTGATCGCAGGGCTCATTGGCGTTGCGTGGAACAGGCAGTTCACGTACTACTACGGGGCCTCTGATTACGCGTACCGGGCGCTGATGGCGCCTTTTCTCCTTCAGTGGAAGGCCATGCAGAGAGCGAGAGAACTGGGGGACACTCAGTATGACCTTCTTGGCATCGACCCTCCCGATGGCCCGCCCTCTGCGTGGGCGGGAGTGACGAGCTTTAAGCGAAAATTTGGCGGCAGCATTCAGCTCTTTCCTCCTGAGCGAGAGGTGACTCTGCGACCGATTGTGCAGCGAGTGCTCACGTGTAAGCGTTCCTTGCTCGGCTGATACGTCGTACACGTACATAACGAGCGTGGCATTTTTCTCATACCAAAAAACCCCCATCCTTGCGGACGGGGGTTTTCGCGATTCAATCGAGAATCAGAGTGTTCGAGTGAGGAGAGGCGATTAGCCGCTGTAACTCACGCCGTTCACGCTGGTTTCGGTGAATTCGAGCCACTTGAAGACCGTGCCGGTGTTTTCCAAGTCAGTCCACACGAGGTGTGTGTTGCTTGCACCGAATACAGTTTCGTACGGATTTTCAGAGAAGCTCTGGATGGACACCTGGAGTGTGGAAGTCGAAGAGTTGCTGATCTTCGGATTCACCACTTCAGCTTCGAGGACGAATGTCGCATCAGCACCTGGGTCGATCTGAGTGTTGACCGAGGAGCGTACCGTGATGGCTTCACACGTGATAACGATAGAACCGGAAGTTGTGGCCTTGTTTGCGATACACGTATTCTTCACGGTTGGGTCGGCCTTGTTATAGAGCTTGAAGTCCGACGTTGCCGTGGCTGTCTGGTCACCTGTTCCGAGGAGGACGTTTGTAGCGTTGACGTTGAAGATCACGCCTGAAAGCGTCCACTTGTTCGTACCGTTCTTCGTGTTGGCACTGCCTGCTGCGGCAGTTGTGAACTTGAATTGTCCGATAGCCTTCTGCGTGCCGACTGGAATAGCTGTACCGTTCGGAGATGCATCGGCATTCGTAAGGCCTGTGAGCTTAGACAGGACAACGTTATTCACCTTGCCAGTCATGAGGGCATTGGTTGCAGTAGCAGTCGACCTGCCGATGAAGACTTCACCCTCTGCGGTTGCGTCCCCGTCGTTCTGATCGAGGGTATTGCTGGACTGAGCGCCGCGTGCGCGGATAGAACCAGTGCTGGCTGAAGGAGTCAGGTCCATCTTGATCGTCCACTGGTTGCCGGATACCGCGCCATCTACGTCGGTATTCATGCGTGGGCGGATGAGGACGTTTTCGTTCTGGCCCTTCTTGACGATGAATTCTTGACTCTTCATCTGTACACAGAATGAGTTAGTTGGAACAGCAGTTGTGCCGCAGCCACCTGGCGTGGCGATAGCAAATGGTGCCGTTGCGCCAACCTTGTAGAGCTCGAGACGAGCTGCATCAGTCTTCATTGAAGATGCATTAGCTCCAGAGGCTGTGAAGACCAAGTCAGTGACATCGATGTCTTCGTACTCACCTCGGAATTGCAGGCGCAAAATTTCATCTGCGAGGCTGCCTCCAAGGAGCATCTTGGATTTGACGGGCTGAGACGAGAGAGTGACATAGAGGTCACCTTGGTTACGGAGTGTGTACTGCGTAGCGTACGCAGTCGTCACTTGGATTTCGGCGAGAGCCGTGCCGTCTGGCGATGTGCCGAACGGACTGGATGTGATGTAGGAACCACCTGGGTTCTTCGCTCCGATGCCGGAGAGTGCCGTGCCGTCTGAGACCTGTTCGGCCTGGACGAACGTTGCACCCGTATCAAAGCGGACCGAGAGGACTGGGCTTGTGGTTGTGAACGAAGCCGCAATGTCGGCGTGTACTTCGAACACGACAGACTTGCTCTTCGGAACGACGTATCCGCCGCCAGTCAACTTGTCGAAGGTGATTTGGTCGCTCTGTGAAGCCACACCTTTCTGGAGGATAGTGTCTGTGACACCGTCATCATTCGTATCAACCCAGAGTGCGTAGTTACTGGCGTTGATGAGGCCGGCTGAAGAAGCTTTGGCAAAGATAAGGCTCGTAATGAGGTTTGAACCGCCTTCACCAGATCGAGCTTCAAAGCGCATCAAGTTCACGTTCTTCGCGTTCTTGACAGCTGTTTCAGATGCAGACGTTGCCTTGCCTGTGAGCGTGAGGCTTGCCGTCTTGATCTCTTGGACGTTACCAGTGATCGTGCCGCCTGGGCGGTAATCTCCCACGCGATCGTTGGTGGAAACACCCTTGATCTTCATCTGGTAGGACGTGACGGTGGTAGCAATGAATCCACCCATAGAACATCCCGTCGTGTTTGCGGTCAGTGTGCCAGAGACGAGCTTGTGTGTCGCCTCACCACAGATGTGGATGCGGAATCGATCGCCATTGGCTGGCGCTGCGAGCGCACCTGCGCCGCTGTTATCGATGAAGTTGACCGTGAATTCGTACTTCTCTTTCCCCTTCACGACGAAGTCGTCGAAGCGGTAGATATGATACGAACCCGTGCCCGTACCATTGGTGGAGCGAGCGGATCCTGTGACGGAGACACCGGAAATCGTGCGGCCAGTCGTCGTGTTTCGTAGCTGCACTTTTTCGAGCACCTCACTTACTGCATCGGCAGCGGTGGGTGCGGCGCGACCTTGGTTGAAGGCAGCACCTGTGGATGTCGTGCCTTGAATGAGGATGTAGAGCTCTTCGATATCGACATTCTCACTTCCGGCCTCGAACCAGACGTTGGCGAGGAGAGCATTCTTCTCCTTCTTGGTGTACTGAGTCGTGACTGGACCGTCGACGGAGATCGTGAACTGACCTGCGTCAATGCTGACGGTGCCTGGGAGTGTGGTGGTCTCGACGGGGAGAGCGATCAACGAGCCGTAGAGCTGGCCGTTGAGTCCGTAGCCCCAGAGAGAGCCGACTGAAAAGATGTCGCCTGTCTCATCGAAGTGCATCTTGATGTTCTTGGATGCGCCACCGACGATATCGGCTACGAGATTGAGAGTGACTCTCTCGCCCTCGAGAATCGTGAATGGAGGATCGAAGACGAAGGTAGCGTAATCACCACTCGTGCTTGCCACTGTCTTGGTGAGGACGGTGCCATCGGATCGGCGAATCTGAAGATTGGTGAAATCACCATCGCCAGCTGTGCCGTCGTTTTGGACTGTGAGGGAGTACAGTGTTTGATCTTCGACTGAATCGATTGACACTTCAAACTTTCCGATTGTGAACGCCTTGTCCCCGACTTTCGCAGTGCTTGGGGTGACAGAGCGGTACGCAATGGACAGTGTTCCTGCGCTCACTGCGGCAACTCGAAATGTCTTGCCCTTGAGCGGGAAGTTTCCTTTGACGGACTTCGCATTGGAGACGAAATCGCTCGGAAGTTCGACAGCGAGATTGTGCTCAGAAGCCGTCACTGCGCTTGTGGTCAAGTCACCCGCGATTTGGAGGGTGATGGTCTTGCCCTTGGCAATAGTGATTGGCTTTGTGAAGCGAAGAGTAGAGGTGTACGACTGAGAGTCAATGGAGCGCTTGCGAGAGACGCGAGCGCCATCGATCATGGCGTAGACACCCGAGAAATCGGAGGAAGCACCGAATCCCTCATGGAGAACCGTGAGGTCTTCGAGGACGACATCGTCACTTGCAGCCGTGAGATCGAGGCTTGCGAAGACAACGCCTTGAGCACCCTTGGGGATGGTGTCGCCGAGAGGGTTCTTGGCCGACAACGTCACCTCGAGAGTGCCGTTACCTTGGACGATTTCCTTGTAACCCATGAACGTCTTGGAATCGGAGAAGGTCTTGCTGTCCACCGTCTTCATGTCAACGACGGTGAGCGTGTATTCCTTTCCCGCTTCCATGGCGGCAGAGAGCATGAGCTCAACTGAGCTCTTGCTGAGAGTCTTGACAGAATCGATAGGAAGAGCAGAGCCACCTGTCACCGTGTACTTGGTCTTGTCGGTGAGGGCTGTCTGATCGATATCGACGTTGTAATCCACTTCGACTGTCGTTGCTGATGTTGCAACAACGTTCTTGACCATCGGCTCGCCGACTGTGACTGAGCCACAATCTGAACCGTAAGCAAGATTCTGATCGACGCGGTAGAGCATGACGACCATTTCAGCGCGGTTCATGTTGTCGCCTGGGCGAACGCGGCCTGTGGAGTCGTCACCCTGTAAGACACAGTGATCGGCAGCCGTCTGGATATCAGACGTGTACCACTGGCCGGATGGGTTATCGACGAACTGAGGAGCGGCTCCTGTGGAGTCGAGGTTGAAGGCGCGGACAATGATGGCCGCAGCTTCAGCTCTGTTAATGTTAGCCGAAGGACGTGCGAAGCATGGACGCGTGCCGTAGCAGCTTCCGTCTCCGCGGACCCATCCTTCTTTGCCGGCTTCCTCAAAGTACGCGTAGTACCAAGCGCCGACTGCCACGTCATTGAAACTTGGAAGGGCAGGTGCGGTATTAACGATACCGCCGTTGAGAGCAACGACGAGTTTTACGAATTCCGCACGGTTAGCGTTGTCACCGCCGCGGAATCGGGTTTGCGTGGCATCGAGGTAACCGTTGTCCACGAAGGACTCAACGGCAGTCTCGTACCATGCACCCCCGGGGACATCTGAGTAGGCTGCAATCGCCGTCGCCACTTGGGTGAGGGAGATAGCTGCCACTGAGACACCCGCGAACAATTTCTTCAAACGAGAAATGTCCATATAATAAGGTGTAAGTAGAAAGAAATAAGACAAAGATAGAAGTGTCGGCGTATGCCGACTGCGTGCCGCCGTCGTAGCTGGTGCCCTGTTTCCGTGAAGGAAGTGGCATCTCCTTAGTAGTAAAGAGGTGTACGAGAACGGTGGCATCAATATCATTCATGACGCACGACTCTCTGCATGCGCAGTCACGCGCACTCCTTCGACTGTATCGTCGAAGGGAAAGTGTGAGAATCCCACTCACAGGCAAATGGCCGTTGAGAGGAGTGCCGATACGTGAATGAGCGTGTACACGAACCATTGTCGAGCCGGACGAGCCGGGCATTGCAAGCAATGCATCTGACGATGATCGGAGAGATCCTAGCGAGAGAGGGCTTACCCGTGCAAGTCTCTACCGCTCGTGTCGAACAGAGAAACGGCCAAGTGAGAAATTCGTTACAATGATTTCTCGTGAGAGAATATGGCATATATATGCGAAATATCTGCATGTGCATGCCAAAAAAACAACAAAATATTTCTTCAAAACGACAAGTAAGCATATCTAGAATTGTATTGTTCATTCTTTGTATTCATGTTCTTTATATATTTCTGGAGAGCATCTCTGGTAAAGAATCGTAGGGGAGGCTCACCATAATGGAAAGCATGCTTAACAATATACGAGAGTTGCGGCTCCTGTACACGAGGAAAGCAGTGTTTACGCTCAATTCTCGGCGATGTGACAACTTTACTTGTCTTTGGAAGACTCTCAGTGTCTAGAGAGCATCGGAAAAGGTCACTCCGTGATATGTTTACAGTACTTTTCAAGCGAAAGAACACCGTCTGTGTCTGGTTTTCTATTCTTTTAAGAGAAAAGACGCACAATATAACCTTACGCTCTCTTGAGCCTCGAACCCTCTGGGCCGTCAGTGACTATGAATCCTTTTTCTTCTAGCGTCGCACGAATGTCGTCGGACTTCTGAAAATTTTTCGCACTCCTTGCCGCCTCTCGCTCAGTAAAGAGTTCCCGAATATCTGCGGGGATATCATCGTTCACGCTCTCATGTGGATGAAAGCATCCGAATGTGTGACGAATCATCGCAATACACTCGCCGATGGCACATTGTTCTTGAGAGGAGACAGTGGAACGGCGAGTCTGAGTGATCGTATCGAATACTGTCGCAAGTGCCGCCGATACATTCAAGTCGTCATCCATGGCGGCACGAAATTGATCGATGTACGGAGAAGAAGTGTGACGGAGAAGCGTAGGGAGTTCTGTGGGTGATTTGCAGCCAAAGCGTTCTTCCATCTCGGTCATCCATTCGAGTATTCTCAGGCGCGCCTTCTTGGCATCGTCCATCCCCTTCCAGCTGAACTTGAGACGCGTGCGATAGTGCACCGACAGCAGCAAGTAACGAAGGTCCATGGGGCTGTATCCCCTCGCAATAATGTCATCAATACTAAGCACATTGCCAAGACTCTTTGACATTTTGGCAGCTCCTGCGTCATCGTGCCCATCCTCTCTGGCAACGATCTCAATGCGACGCCTGTGAAGCCAGTACCGTACAAAGGGGTGACTACCGGAGCACTCGCTTTGGGCTATCTCACACTCATGATGAGGAAAGATATTGTCTTCCCCCCCTGTATGAATGTCGACCGTAAGACCTAAGTGCTTGCGGCTCATGGCAGAGCATTCGATGTGCCATCCTGGAAATCCCTCCCCCCAAGGAGAAGGCCACTTGAGAAGATGCTTGGCGTTCGAGCCGACTGTTTTTTTCCAGAGCGCAAAATCAGCAGGATGTCTCTTTCGTTCATTCACTTCAATACGCGCTCCTGCATTCAGCTGCTCGAGCGTATTGCCAGAGAGCGCTCCGTAGGATGGGAACGTCTCCACGGAAAAATAGACACCGTCTTCCGTTTCGTACGCGCTGCCACGCTCAACGAGTGTGCGGATGATCTCGATCATTTCAGGAATCGTTTCGGTCGCTTTCGGACGATATTCCGGTTCAATGAGACCAAGCGCTCGTTCATCTGCGAGGTACTGCTCGGTGTACTTGCGAGCGATAGAGAGCGGATCGATGTTCTCTTCTCGCGCTTGGCGTTCTATTTTATCTTCCCCTTCATCGGCATCGGCAACGAGGTGTCCTACATCGGTAATATTTTTCACATGTGTCACACGATAGCCGCTCACTTCTAACCATCGCCTGAGGAGATCTGCCATCAGAAACGATGAGTAATTGCCAATGTGCGGACGACCGTAGACGGTGGGGCCGCAGGTGTACATGCTCACTTCCCCTGCGCGCGAGGGTACGAAGACTTCTTCCTTTTTTGAAAACGAATTGTAGAGTCGAAACGACATGTGGACACTATAGCACTGCTTCAAGAGAAGAGCGCAGTACGATCGTTTCGCTTCAGGCGACGGTTACTTCCGGACAGAGGTAGACGGATTGAATGGCATTGAGAATGTCTATGCCCTCTTTCTTCGGCTTCTGGAATGCCTTGCGACCGGAAATGAGGCCCATGCCGCCTGCGCGCTTGTTGATGACGGCTGTGGCCACAGCGGCCTGTAGATCATTGGCACCAGATTCGCCTCCGGAATTGATGAGGCCGATGCGGCCCATGTAGCAGTGTGACACTTGGTACCGACAGAGATCTATCGGATGGTCTGAGGAGAGCTGTGTATACATGAGCTCCGAGAGCTTTCCGTATGAGCTCGATCCGGTGTTGAGCGCCTTGAAGCCTCCGTTGAGAGTGGGTAACTTCTGCTTGATGATATCGGCTTCAATCGTCACGCCGAGGTGATTGGCCTGCGCTGTGAGATCGGCTGCGTTATGATAGTCTTTTCCGTCTACCTTGAATGCGCTATTCCTCAGGTAACACCAAAGCACGGTAAACATGCCGAGCGTGTGGGCTTCGTAGAATGCTTTCGCCACCTCCACTAACTGCCTCCCGGACTCCGGTGAGCCAAAATATATGGTGGCACCCACGCCAGCCGCACCCATATCCTTGGCCTGCTGCACAGTGCCATACATGATTTGATTGGGTGCATTGGGGTACGTGAGGAGCTCGCTGTGATTCATCTTCACGATAAACGGGATGGTGTCGGCATACTTTTTTGCCACCATTCCCAGCACGCCATACGTGGAAGCTACAGCGTTGCACCCACCGTCTATGGCAAGTTTCACAATGTTCTCGGGGTCGAAATAGTCGGGGTTTTTTGCAAAGGACGCTCCTGCTGAATGCTCGATACCTTGATCCACCGGGAGAATTGAAAGGTAACCGGTATTTTTGAGATTACCGGTGCCGTAGAGTCGCTTGAGGTTTTGTATCACTTCCTTTGGTCGGTCCGACTGGCTGAACACTCTCTCGACAAAGTCGGGCCCTGGAAGATGGAGACGTTCCTTTGAAATCGTCTGACAGGAATGACCGAGCAGCGCGTCGCTTTTATCTGCGAGGGCGGATTGAATGGCTGCAAAATCGAGCATGGTCATAGAGAGGGGAGAAGAGTGATCCGATTGTACCACGTCACGCTGGCGTGAGCTTGATTTTTTCACGATTTACGTACTCCTGCTGCGCAATGCCAAAGAGCGTGGATACCGCCCAATAGAGCGACACGGCGGCTGGAAACGTAATGGCGAAAAATCCGATCATCAGCGGCAGAACGTAGAGCATGATGGTCTGCTGATCGAGAACGAATGGCTGGGCGGGAGCTTTTCCGTCCACTTGCGCCACCTCGGCCTTCTTTTTCTTCTGCTTGGCAAACATCATTTTCATCTGAATGAACTGCATGACGACGAGCAGGGGAGGGAAGATCCACGACGGCTTTAAGAGATCGAGCGAGAGAAACATGTGATCGAGGAGCACTGGCTGTTCGACGAAGTGGCTGTAGAGCAGGTGACGCGACGTCTCGATGGCTGCTCCCTCTTGGACGACAAAGAACAGGCCGATGAGAATCGGAAACTGTAGCAATGTCGGCAGACAAGATTGGAGAGGATTGATATTGAATTCTTTCCAGAGCCGCATTGTCTCCTCCTGCACTTTCCTCGGGTCTTCGGGGAATTTCTTTTTCACTGCATCGAGCTTAGGCTGCAGCTGCTGGAGCTTCTTCTGTCCTTCCAGCGCGTGCTGATTGGGGACCAAGAGCACAAGTTTAACCAGTATCGTAAGCAGAATAATGGCGACACCGAGATTGTGCCCGGGAGTGAGAGAGCCGATCCAGATGAGCGTGTTGAAGAGGGGCTTTGTCACGAACGCTCGGAAGAGTTTGGTGAAAGGGTTTGGCTCGACTAAGGAAAACTTGGTGGTGACAGGCAGCAGTGCGCCGGAGGCAACGAATGATTCGGGTGCTTCGAGACTGAGTTCGTAGGTGCCTCTCTGTCCGAACAACGAGTACTTCCACGGAGCGAGATCTACTTTCAGAGTGCTGCGTGCGAGCACGCTACTAGGCGTAGAACAGGGGAGCGCTGTCGTATTGGCGATCAGCACTTCTGACGTGCCATCGCTCTTGATGAACGCGACATCAAATGGTGGCTGAGGGCAACGCCTGATGAGCGGCAGGGGCGCATCGGTATTATTCTTGATGGTCACAACAGGAGCGTTCCCTTCGCTCACGCGGGCCGACGCAACCATCATTTCAAGAGGGGCAGGGACGGTATTCTTTCCTCCCAGTGTCTGGGGAAAAAAGTATTGCAGAGCGTAGTGCGTGACGAGAAAGAGGGCGAGAAATGTTATCGCAAGTTCAAGAAAGCTCCTTTTTTGTTGCCGAGGATCGCTCACGTTGGTAGGTGTCATCATGAAAGGGAGGAGAGAAATCGCGCGCAGTCCTTGAGAAGCTCTCGGAAGTCGCACCGTAGGCTAGAGGAACGAGGGGAAAGGAGCAACTGCATGGCTGGCAAAGCATGGTCTCGTACCGTGAGGCGAAACGCTTCGCGACAACGCCTCCGCATGCGGTTTCGCTTCACTGCCGATTTATCTAGCTTGAGAGATGCCACAGTGCCTATATACACGCCATCTGCTGACGCAGAAGAAGCGAAGGGAAGGTGCGGCGATCCCTGAATCCAGCGAATGGTGATGTGTGCGCCTTTCCACACAGCGCCTTTGGCCTTCACCCATTCGTTTTGCTTGCGGCCAGAAAGACGCAACAGTCGCATAGATAGGGAGAGGATAGCAGAAAACAATACGCTGTGTCGGATGCTCAGTAGAGCACCCGCGCCTTGACGGTGCCTGGAATGGCTTTCATTGCAACGAGCGCATCGGCAGCTGCGCCTTCATCGACATCGATGACGACGTAGCCGATCTCTCCCCTCGTATTGAGGTACTGCGAGGCGATGTTGATGGCGAGCGATGAGAACACCTGATTGACGGAAGCGAGCATACCCGGAACGTTGCGATGAATGTGAAGCAGACGATGCCTCCCCTCGTGAGCGGGCAGGTTCACTTCAGGAATGTTCACGGCGCTTATTGTGGAACCGTTGCTGACGTACGTGATGAGCTTCTCTGCGACTTCGATGCCGATGTTTCGTTGGGCCTCCACTGTAGATGCTCCAATGTGGGGCGTGAGGATGACAGAGGGCATGCCCCGCAGGGGGCAGAGAAACTCTTGGTCTTTGGACGTGGGTTCCACTGGAAACACATCGAGAGCAGCTCCTGCAATGTGACCCGAGAGGATCGCCTCTCGTACTGCATCAATGTCCACGACACTGCCGCGAGCGATGTTCAGCAGAATCGCCCCTCGTTTCATCTTGCGAATGGCAGCCGCATGTATCATATGCTTCGTCGATTCGCCTCCCTGCACATGCAGGGTGACGACATCGGACTCGCCAAGAAGTGTCGTCAGACTCTTGCACTGGCGTGCGTTTCCAATGCCGAGCTTTCGTTCGATATCGTAGAAGATGACCCGCATCCCGAGCGCCTCGGCGAGAATTCCTACCTGCGATCCTATACGTCCGTAGCCGACAATGCCGAGCGTTTTTCCGCGTACTTCAAAGCATCCATCGGCGTTTTTGAGCCATACACCTCGATGCAGAGCTTCGTTTTTTTCCGGAACGCGCCTGAGGAGAGCAATGATGTTGCCAATGGTCAGCTCTGCAACGCTCCTCGTATTGGAGAACGGTGCATTGAATACAGGGATACCGGCAAGTCCTGCAGCGGAGAGGTCGACATTGTCTGTGCCGATACAGAAGCAACCGATTGCCAGCAGTTTGGGGGCTGATCGAATGATGTCTTGTGTCACTTGAGTGCGCGATCGGATGCCGAGAAGGTGGACATCCGACAGAACACGCTTGAGCTCAAGGGGTTCGATGGCCTGAGATCGCACCTCGATTGCCGTATATCCATCCTCTTTCAGCAGTTCTGCCGCGACAGGATGCACGCCTTCGAGCAGTAACACGTTCATCTTGCCCTTATCAAAGGAGAGTGTTTTTCTCATGCTCTCGTGATAGAAGAAAAGAGTGCGCTTTGCAAGCGTTTGGCATCCGTTACGAATTCGGGTGCAGCATCTCGCACTGACGGACGGATCTTGCGGATACCGCATCCTATGAAGTGATCGACAACGTTATCGAGCCACGGACGAAGATCGCTCGTGCCATCGCCGACCATGACGATGGGCCCTGGCGCCCTACCGCTCTCTTTCAACATACGAATCACAGAAGACTTGCCGGAAGATGATGCGAGTGGCTGGGAGAGGTCTATCCCCGTGATCCAGCCATCATCATCGCAACGATAGTCATTGCCAAAACAGGCATCGGTGGAAAGATGAAGGAGGGTGGCGACACTCGTAAGGCAAGGTCGAAGGGCTCCGCTCACGATGAATACCGCATGTTCAGACTGACGCAATGCTCGGAATACCTCCTCCATCCCTTCTGTGAAAAGAGTTCCAGTGGCGAGGCGCTGATTGAATGCATCGACATGCCGCTGATGCACTCGCGCAATCGACAGCCGTCGCGTGATGGATTCGCCCAGAGTGATCTCTCCGTTCATACCTGCGTCTGTTATGTGTTCTATTCGACTGGCAAGATCGGCTGTCTCCTCTGGGGAGAGGCCTGATTCTTGAATGGCAATGCGTATGATTTCATCCAGAGATTCGACGGCAATGACCGTGGAATCGAGATCAAAAATGGCTGTGCCTCTCATCACGGAAGCATACTACTGCACTCGTGTTCTCCCCGCCACCACTCACGTTCGCACAATCCACGTTGTGCGCTCGTCGAGCAAAGCGTGCGCAGGATACTGCGAAACATTGTGGGGAGCCTGTAGTAGCGTAACGAGGAGATCGTATTTAGCGGCAGAAGACAGGAGGAAGAGACGAGAATCGGCAGACAGAAGCACCCGGAGCGTGACTGTGACGCGATCATGGACGGGAAAGCGGTCCGTGCGCGTGGCAATCACAGTCGATGAGCCCGTCGCCTCTCGCGGGAGAGGCGGAAAGAGAGAGGCGATGTGGCCATCATCTCCCATGCCAAGCACAAGCAGGCTCGGCTTTAAGTCTTGTACTGCCTGCGCGTACTGCCGCACACACTCGTCGAGAGGGAGCGTAGTGTCGGGAAACGTGATGTGCTCCTCTGGTATCGGCAGAGATTGAAGCAGTGTTTCCCGTATCATGCGCTGATTGCTATCTGGATGATCCGGCGGAACGTAACGCTCGTCTATGAGGAACACTATCACCCTTGACCAATCAATCTCTTTCTCATTTCGGAGCAATCGATAGAGAGGAATAGGCGTGTTGCCACCGGATAGGCCAACGGTGCAATGGCCGTGGAGAATGATCGCAGAGCGTATGGCATGGACGACAAATCTCGCGGCTTCCATTTCAAAATCATCGCCTACTGTGAGCACAATATTCGATTGATGCATTGCCTGTGAGTATAGCGTTTTTGACGCTTTTTTAAAAAAAGTGACTGGACATCTCGTCTAATCGGTACTGTGTGATAGCCATCTATAGCCATGAAAAGCCGTCTCGCGCAATGAATGCGTCGCTCTCTATGGGTCCGTCGGTTCCTGGCGCATACATGTAGAGGGGAACTGCGGCAGTATCGAGCGCATGCTGAATCGGATCGATGAGAGACCAGCAGGCACTCACTTCTTCCGGATCTAAAAACCAGCTCTTGTGACCATTGATAGCCTCGAGAAGAAGCAGGCTGTGTTCCACGAGGCAATCACCAAAGCAGACGAGAGGATCTTCCATGACGAGGGGGCGAAATGTAGGCTCCGATCCCCCAAGTTTCGTGTGAAGATGAAAGCGCAGCCCCGCCTCACCCTGCAGAATAATGTCGAGACGATTTTTCGCATATTCTTTGCCAATGAGCATTGTCTCTTGAAACTCGATTGAGATACGCGTCTCTTTCAGTCGCATGCGCTTGCCTGAACGGAGGTAGAAGGGCACGCCATCCCATCGGGGCGCACGACTGAACACTTTGAGAATCGCAAATGTAGGCGTGAGTGAGTGCGGCGCGACGCCCTCTTCTTGCCTGTACGAGAGAATGCTTTCCGCTGGCCCATACTGTCCTTGGAGAACGATTTTCGAAGTGTCTTTGGCTGGAGGAATGTAGATCTTTCGCAGCGCATCGAGACGAGCGGCCTTCAGCGATGAATGCCCTTCGGTGAGACGCATGGTGAGGAGCGCTACCATTTGAAGCAAGTGACTCTGAAACATGTCGCGCAGGGTGCCGACGTGATCGAAGTATCCGGCACGCCCGTCAAGACCGTGCGTTTCAGAGGCGGTTATCTGCACATTCCCTATGAGCGTATTTTTAAGTATCCGTTCTATGACGGGATTGGCGTACCGCAAATAGTAGACGTTGCGGACTGCCTCTTTGCCGAGGTAGTGATCGAGAATGAACACTTCTTGCTCAGAAAAACACTCGTACAGGTGCGATTTGATATCAAGGAAACTCGCCTCATCGTGCCCGACTGGCTTCTCGACAATGCAACGAAAATCTGAGGCTGCTTCGCTCCGATGGACGCCGCCGCGGCAAAGATTGTTAATCACTGAGGGAAATGTTTGAGGGGGAATGGAAAGGTACGCGAGACGAACTGATGGCGCTCTCTCAAGCTGAGAGAGCCGCGCTGAGAGCGCAGTAAAATCGCTCACTGCGTCGTACTGACCGGAGCAATAGAAGACATGATCAAGGAGACTGCGTAGCACCTGCTCATTCACACTCTCGACGTGTGCGAGCACAGCCGAACGAAACTGCTCACGAAACTGTGCATCATCCATCTGGGTGCGCGCATATCCCACAATTGAAAACTCCTCGGGGAGGCGCTTTTTGAGCGCCAGAAAGTAGAGAGCGGGAAAAATTTTAATACGAGCGAGGTGGCCTGACGCTCCGAAGAGTACGAGTGAAAACGGACGATCCGCGGCGAGCATACATCGAGTATAGCACGACAGAGACAGTGAGGGAGTGCGGTACTATGCTAGGCTACGTCTGCCATGAACGAAGTCATCGCCCTCCTACGCTCTCTCGGTATTCCTTTCACGCACTACGATCATCCTGCCGTCTACACCTGTGACGAGGCGACGCTGCTGTGCCCTCCGATGCCTGGAGCCCACACAAAACAACTCCTCATACACGACAAGAAAGCGCGAAACGTTTTCCTCCTCATCGTCATGCATGATAAGCGAGTGGACATGAACGCGCTGGCAAAAGAGCTGCATGTCGGGAGCCTGAGCTTTGCATCGTCGGAACTGCTCTTTGAACTGCTGCACGTCACTCCGGGCTCTGTGACACCCCTCGGTCTCACGCACGATACTGCTCACCGCATTTCCGTCTTCATTGATGAAGACGCGTGGGCTATCGGTACGTTTCTCTTCCACCCTCTCGTGAATACCGCGACACTCAGTATTGAGAGGGAAGGCTTTGAGCGTTTTTTGTCTCACACCGGCCATTCGTATGCCGTTTTGAGCATCCCGAGACGAACGATGTCGGCTGCGACTGTGTAAGCTCATTTCAAGAGGGTTTTATTTTTGAGGGAGGAGTGCTACTCTGTTGTCCCTTTTCTATATTTTCCCCCGCTTTCATATGAGTAAGAAAACGATCGCCCTCCTTGCCGTCGCTGGGCTCACGCTTGCAGCTTGCAGCTCCACTCCCGCCGACACTTCCGGCACCGACCTTTCCGATGTCACTGCTTCCAGCGAAGCGATGATGGAAGAGACTTCATCGTCAGTTATGAGCGAGAATGCCATGATGGAAGAGAGTGCAGCAATGATGGAAGATGACACCAAAAAGATGGAAGACACGACTGCTTCCGTCGCCAGCTACTAAAGAGACTCGACATAGAACGAGGCTGTCTGAAGACGGCCTCTTTTTTTGCGTACCGACACACATCACTCTTTCTTCTTCCATCTCCCCTTCCACTTTCCAGGTCCTGCAAGGCGCTTCTTTGCGAGCAGTTCGATTGCCTTCTCGAGGGTGACATCTTCTGGTAGTAATTTCTTGCCAAGCGAAACATTGGTCGTACCGTCTGTGAGGTATGGACCAAATCGTCCGTCTTTCAGGTGAATGTCACCCTTCGACACGGGATCAATACCCATGCTCTCAGAAGGCAGTGCGTTCTTCCTCGTTTCTGCCTGCTGCATGATCTCTTCAGCCGCCTTCACATCAACGAGGAGGGGATTTGTCGTTTTCGGTAGGGACTGGGTGATGGCACCTGCTTTCAGATAGGGGCCAAAACGTCCTAAATGAAGCTCTATCGGCTGTCCGTGTGAGTCGGCTCCGAGTGTGCGCGGAAAGGAAAGGAGTGCAAGGCCCTCCTCAAGGGTGACGGTATCGACGTGCATCCCGGGGAGAAGAGACGCGGCCTTGGGCTTGGCTTTCTTACCCTTCTCTTTATCCCAGAGTCCAAGCTGAACGTACGAGCCAAAGCGACCGGTGCGCACGACGACCGGCAATCCTGTGGCAGGATCCTCTCCGAGCTGCCTGTCTTTGAGCACTTGATCTTTTTTCACTTCGTCTGTTTTGCGTTTCACGAGGTCTGAAAACGGCCCATAGAACGAGCGCATGAATGGCACCCACTCTTCCTTTCCTTCGGCGATGTCATCAAGTCGCTGCTCCATGTGAGCCGTGAAATGAAGATCGACGATATCGGTAAAGTGCTCAGAGAGGAGATCGGTCACTGTGAAAGCGATATCTTCTGGCACGAGCTGTTTGCCTTCCTTTCGTATGTAGCCGCGCTGCTGAATGGTGGAAATAGTGGGGGCGTAGGTGCTGGGTCTGCCGATACCTTCTTCTTCCAATTTTTTCACCAAGCTTGCTTCTGTGTAGCGAGCTGGCGGCTTTGTGAAGTGCTGCTCCGGCCTGATTTCATCACAGTCGAGAGATTCCCCTGCTGAGAGCGGCGGAAGAAATTTCTCCCCATCGTGCTCTCCTTCACGCGCATCTCTCTCCGCTTGATCGTCGTCTTTGCTCTCGAAATACACTCGCAGAAATCCGTCGAAGAGAATTGTTTGTCCCGTGGCACGGAACGTATGCGCGTGTGCTGCTCCTCGTACGAGGATATCGGCTCCCACTCGTCGAATGTCCGCTGCTGCCATTTGAGTGGCCATGGTGCGATTCCAAATGAGCGTATAGAGCTTGAGTTGTTGAGTGTCTAACACGCCTGCCAGTGACTGTGGCGTGCGAGCAATTTCCGTGGGACGAATGGCCTCATGAGCTTCTTGAGCATTCTTGCTCTTCGTTTTGTACGTGCGAGGCTCAGAGAGAATGTACTCTCTCCCGTAGAGGCCAATGACCGCTTCTTTCGTTTCATGGAGGGCCCTCTCGCTGAGATTGACGGAGTCAGTACGCATGTATGTGATGAGTCCCAGTACGCCGAGGCCTTTGCCGAGGCTCACGCCTTCGTAGAGTTGCTGCGCCACGACCATCGTCTGCTTTACGGAAAACCCGAGCTTTCTTCCTGCCTCTTGCTGGAGCGTTGAGGTGGTGAAGGGCGGTGGCGGCGTTTTCTTTACGTCTTTGGTATCGAGAGCAGCAACGGAAAAGGACTGACCACGAATATCGTCGACGATTGCATCCGTCTCTTCCTTTGTTACAGGAACCGTCTTCACGCCATCCTTCTCGCGATACTGCGCGGAAAATAGTTCACCGGACTTCGTTTTAAGCTCGGCATCGATCGTCCAGTACTCCTCTGCATTGAATGCTTTTATTTCCCGCTCACGGTCGACGATGACACGCACGGCGACTGACTGCACACGACCGGCGGATAAGCCTCTGTACACTTTCTTCCACAGAAACGGGGAGAGCGTGTAGCCGACGAGACGATCGAGCACGCGTCTCGCTTGCTGCGCATCGACGAGCCTCATGTCCATCTCGCGCGGATGCTTGATGGCATGATCGATAGCCTCTGGCGTGATTTCATGGAAGACGATCCGCTTCACCTTTGTACCCTTTTTCACTTTGAGCGCTTCGAGAAGGTGCCAGCCGATTGCCTCCCCTTCACGATCTTCATCAGTTGCGATGAGCAATTCATCGGACTCCTTGAGAGCGGCGCGCAAATTTTTCACCGTCGTTTCCTTCTCTTTGGGAATGACGTACGAAGGAGTGAAGTCTGCATCAGTATCAATGCCAATTTCCTTGGTGGGCAGGTCGCGGATGTGTCCCATGCTGGATTCCACGATGTATCCCTTGCCGAGAAATCGCTTAATTGTTTTGGCTTTGGTGGGGCTTTCTACTATAACGAGACGTGTAGGCATACGAGAGTGAAGAACGAGAAGCACCCTACGGAGCAGGGAGTGTGTTTGTCAAGAATCGTTACTGTTTCCACTTACTACAGTATTTTTGGCAATGGAAAGCTCACGAAGCGCATTTCCTATATGATCAAATCATAAGACATAATAAAAGCAAATGAATAATTTTGGCTTATTTCAGCCAAAGTAAGGCCTAGATCAGGTTTGCTGACATTTTTCAAGTCTTTTTTGGCTTGCTACTGCGGAAGGGGATCATAAAATGATGTCGTCTTATTTTTTTACCCCCACGATCTATGTCCAAGCAAGATCTCATCGCCGCGATTGCCGATGCTTCTGGCATTACCAAGCGCGCAGCTTCTGACGCTCTCGAGGCACTCATCTCGACCGTCGTCAAATCCCTCAAGAAGGGACAGAATGTCACGATCACTGGTTTCGGAACGTTCCGAATTTCCAAGCGACAGGCTCGCACGGGCGTGAACCCACGCAATCCTTCGCAGAAGATTTCGATCCCAGCTATGAAGGTTCCTTCCTTCAAGGCCGGCAAGACTCTCAAGGATGCTGTCCGCTAATCGGGCACTTTTCCACGTGATTCTTTGCAAGAACACTCCCGCCGCACTCCGGCGGGATTTTTGTTTTCCACTCTTCTTACGCTACCATGAGTGAGCATGGATACACTCTTCATTACAGAAACGCTCGGCAGCGTGCTCACTTCACTCACTATTCCTTTTTCAAAGATCACCTGCGCAGAAGACGGACCGATGCTGCGCGTGAACGTGGAATGCGCGCAGCCCAGCCGCCTCATCGGCTGGCACGGTGAGACGCTCAATGCTGTTCAGCACATTCTCAAGTCCATGCTGAGAACTCAGTTCAAAATGGAGAAAGCCCCGTTCATCGTGCTCGACACCGATGGCTACCGATTGATGCAGGAAGAGAAAGTGAAACGCATCGCGGAATCCAAGGCAGACTTCGTACGCAGGACGGGTGCGAGAGTATCCCTCTCGCCCATGAGTCCGTACTTCCGCCGCATCGTTCACACGTTCGTCTCACAGTCGCCCGATCACGCAGACCTCACCACTGAAAGCGTCGGCGAGGGTGACTACAGGCAGGTGGTGATTCGCTTAAAGCAAGAGACGCCAAAGTCAGAAGCGTCCGAAGAGCTCTCACCGGTGATTGCAGAGAGTGACGGACTTGAGAATTTGGACATCTAACGTCAGTAGACGACAGGGATTCACGAGCGGAAGAGATCGCACATGTGATCCCATTCGCTGCGAGGCACTGCGGGAAAATTCGCAATGCGAAACGTGTTCTCTTTCAGCTTCCCGTAGCCCTTCCCAAGGAGAATTCCTTCGCTCATCGCCTTCTCATGAAGAGAGCGCACGGCAGATGCGTCGCCTGCAAAGCAGTGCACTGAACACGAACGACTGGCCTCATCGGACACGAAATGAGTGAATGCAGAGTGTCTCGCAATCGCTTCGTTGAGAGCTGCTGCTCGGGAGAGAGCCTGAGCATGGATGGGTGCCACTCCTCCTTGTGCGTTCCATCGTTCAAGAGTGCGTCCGAGTAGTGCAATTGCAAGCACATTGGGTGTGGCGATTGTCTGATACTTCTGCATTTTTTCCATCATCGCCGAAATGGAGAACGGACCCGTCGAAAGGCCGTTTTTCTTGAGAGACGCCGCCCGCTCCACTGCCCTCGGAGAGAGGAAGAACATGCCAAGGCCAGCTGGCAAACCCAAGCATTTCTGCACTGAAAAAAGCCACACGTCCGCTCCTGAAATAGGATAATTCTTTAGCCCCGCGATGGATGTAATATCGACTGCAAGGAGCGCTTCTGGATGGTGCTGTCTGACACTTGCGATGTCTTCATCGTTCAGCATGAGCCCTGTACTAGTTTCATTCGCGCAGACTGTAATGAGCTCGGCATCGGCCGGCATTGTCACTGAACAGTCGTTCTTCAGCCCCCACTCCACCCGTGATACCGTCACCTCTCTGCCGAGCGAGGCGCTCACGGACGCGAAGAGCTCGGAGAAGCTGCCGCAGGAAAAATGCGCGCTTCTTTCTTTCACTAGATTCATCACCGCGCACTGCATCGCTTCGGTAGCCGAGGATGCGTAGAGAACGGCGTAATCCTGCGGGACTGCAAAAAATGTTCTCACGGCTTCAATAGTTGCGCGGCTGATGTCGTTATATTCCGCACTTCTATGGCTGATTTCTGCCACTCTCTCAGCTATCAATTGCTGCATATCAGCTTTTGTCTCGTCTGACACTTGCGAGGGGCCGGGATTGAATGTGACGCGAAACACGAGCAGATACTAACAGAGAAACGGCAAGCAGGCTCTTCGGTGATGTTTTTTTCTTTTGCTGCGCATGCATCGCTACAAATCGACTCCTCTGCTATGCTGAAATCCTATGCTTTACCCAGATCGCCTTCACGCAAAAATTCTCGCCTCTTCTCCCGTGTGCGTGGGATTGGATCCAGTTGTTGAAAAACTTCCTGAAGGTCTCCCGAGGAATACGGACGGAGTGAAGGACTTTTGCTTCGGCATTATTGATGCTGTGAAAGCGACTGCCTGCAGCGTGAAACCCCAACTCGCATACTTCGAGCGGCTCGGCTGGGAGGGCATGAAAGTGTTCTGGGAAGTGTGTGAATACGCCAAAATGCAGCACCTGATTGTCATCGCGGATGCCAAGCGCGGAGATATTGGGCCCACGTGCGAGGCGTACGCCGATGCCTACCTCGGGTATGGGCTTCCCGTGGATGCTATTACTGTCTCGCCATACCTTGGATCGGACGGCATTCAGCCATTCATCGATCGTGCGATGAAGTATGAGAAGGGATGCTACGTCCTCGTGCGCACGAGTAATCCGAGTGCCATGGAACTACAGGATCTTCCGGTCGGGGATGAGGCAGTCCACGAACACCTCGCGCAGCTTGTGGAGGGTTGGTCGCTCGTGCAACTCGGCACCACTCCCTCGCTGTCCTGCGTGGGAGCGGTGGTGGGGGCGACGTATCCAGAAGAAATGAAATACTTGCGTACGCTCATGCCTCACGTTCCCTTCCTCATCCCCGGGTACGGCACGCAAGGCGGCACGGCCTCCGATGCGGCGCTCGGATTTTTACCAGACGGCACAGGCGCGATCGTATCGGCTTCGCGATCGATTCTCTACGCATCTTCCGGCAAAGATTGGCAAATGGCCGCCACGCTCGCCACTCAAGTAATGGAAAGAGAATTGAAATCAGCACTCACGAACAAAGCAAGGGAGTAGTGGTACACTCTGATCGATGACTCCACAGGATTTCGTTCACCTGCACTGCCACTCTACGTATTCCCTCCTCGAAGCGCTGCCCACTCCTGAGGAAGTGGTCCTTCGCGCGAAAGAATTGGGTCAAAGCGCGGTGGGACTGGCGGATAAAGGCTATACCTACGGCCTCATTGAATTGTACAAAGCGGCAAAAAAGCATGGCATTAAGCCGATACTTGGCATCGAAACGTACGTTGCTGTCCGAACACGGCTCGACAAAGAGAGCTCCACTGATATGCGACGATATCCGCTCGTACTGCTGGCTGAAACCCTGGAAGGATATGAAAATTTACTCAAGCTCGCGACCAAAGCAGCACTCGAAGGTATGTACTACAAGCCCAGAGTCGATGCAGAACTCCTCTCTCTCTACGGCAGAGGGCTCATCGCGCTCTCGGGGCCTATTGGCGGGGCGATTCCGCAGGCCGCTCTTGCGGAAGACGGTGAGAGGGTGAGCGAACTCGTGAAAGCGTACAGAGGATTTTTCGGCGAAGAAAATGTGTACTTTGAGCTCATGGACCTACAGGGAGTGCCAGGACAGCGTGAGGCTAATCAGCAGCTCATTCGCTTCTCGAAAGAATTCAATGTGCCGCTGGTTGCGACAAACAACTGTCACTACTGCCGTCGTGAAGATGCAGAGGCGCACGACGTTCTCCTGTGTATTCAGAAAAACGCCAATGTGCACGACACTGGACGATTCTCGATGCGCGACAGCGATTTTTCCATGCGTTCTAGCGAAGAAATGTGCGCACTCTTCTCGCACGTGCCCACAGCCATTGAGCAGACGAAAGTCATTGCTGATCGATGCGATGTCACACTGACATTCGGCAAGTATAAAATCCCCACGTTTCCCGTGCCGAACGGCAAGACAGAAAGCGTGTTTTTGCGCGAAAAGTGTGAGGCGGGCATTCGGCGAAAGTACCCTCATGCGCAGGAGCCGAGCAGCCCCGCAAGTGGACACCGATTCTCTCCTGCATCGATCTGGCAACGCATGGAGTATGAACTGAATGTCATCACGCACATGGGATTTTCAGGGTACTTCCTCATCGTTGCAGACATTGTGGAAGAAGCAAAAAAACGCGGCATTACGGTAGGGCCCGGGCGCGGGTCGGCCGCAGGCTCCATCGTGAGCTACGCACTCGACATCACCACTCTCGATCCACTTGAACATGGGCTCC
The DNA here is from genome assembly GCA_964580035.1 of uncultured Candidatus Peribacteria bacterium. Classification (GTDB taxonomy): domain Bacteria; phylum Patescibacteriota; class Gracilibacteria; order Peribacterales; family Peribacteraceae; genus CAZOJC01. The sequence goes on along the minus strand of CAZOJC010000001.1, from coordinate 163,964 downwards.
TCTTTGAAAGATTTCTCAATCCAGATCGCGTCACCATGCCAGATATCGACATGGACTTTGCCGATACGCGCCGTGATGAAGTGCTGGAATACGTGAGAGAGAAATTCGGCCACGATCGGGTGGTACAAATTTGCACGTTCGGAACGCTCGCGGCCAGAGCAGCCGTGAAAGATGTAGGGCGTTCTTACGGCATTTCTTTCAATGAAATGAACAGTCTCGCCAAGCTGATTCCAGATCGGCCCGGCACCACGCTCCAAGAGGCGCTGGAGACGAGTGAGCTGAAGGCTGCTATTGAGAGCGACACGCAGTACCGAGCGGTTATCGATATCGCCCTCAAGCTAGAAGGGAAAGCACGGCATATTTCAGTGCATGCCTGCGGCGTCATCATTACGCCTGAGCCGGCTACCACGTACACAGCCCTTCAGCGCGCTCCAAAAGACGATACAACCATCATCACCCAATACGATGCCAAGCCACTGGAAGATCTCGGACTTCTGAAGATGGATTTCTTGGGACTTAAAAATCTCACCATCATCCAAACTGCTCTCGCAATCATCAAGCGAATGCACGGCGTAGACATCGACATTTCAACGATTCCTCTGGACGACAAGCAGACATTCGCCCTCCTCTCTCGCGGTGAAACAACGGGCGTGTTTCAACTTGAATCTGCCGGTATGAGGAGATATCTCAAGCAGCTGAAACCGTCGACGTTTGACGATATTACCGCCATGGTCTCTCTCTATCGACCTGGTCCGATGGAAAAAATTCCTGACTACATCAAGTGTAAACATGGAGAAAAAAAAGTGAGCTATCCGCATCCCGATCTTGAGCCAGTGCTTTCATCCACCTACGGAGTGGGCATCTACCAAGAGCAAATATTGGAAATGGCACGTGTCTTTGCCGGATTCACCCTCGCGGAAGCAGACCTACTTCGCAGGGCAATTGGAAAAAAAATAAAAAAAGAGCTCGATGCTCAGAGGGAAAAATTCATTTCAGGATCCATTGCCAAAGGCTACTCTCGTTCTCTTGCTGCGAGCATTTTCGATGATGTCATCACGCCATTCGCCAACTACGGATTTAATAAATCTCACGGCGCGTGCTACGCACGCATCGCGTACGAAACTGCATATCTGAAAGCCCGTTACCCCACGGAATTCATGGCAGCACTCTTAAGTAGCGAGCAGGGAGACACCGATCGCATCGCCATTGAAATCGAGGAGGCGAGGGCTATGGGCATCGAAGTGTTGCCGCCTGATATTAACGAATCTCAAGCAGACTTCACGGCTCTCAGTAACGGTAAAATTCGCTTTGGTCTCACAGCTATCAAGGGCGTGGGGGAAAGCTCTGTTGCACACATCATAGCCATTCGTGACGGAAACGATGGCTCCGACCATCGGCCTTTTGAGAGTATCGAACAATTTGCCAAACGCGTGCCGAGCAAGATTCTCAATAAAAAAATTCTGGAGTCTATGGCTAAGTCGGGCGCTCTTGATTCGCTTGTCGAACGCGGAGTTGCTGTGTCGCAATATCAAAAAATCGTGGAATATAATAAATCTTCCGCTGCCAATGCTGCGTCACAGACTGATATGTTTGAACACATGACGGAGCCATCGAGTGCCGCTGCAATATCATTTGAGAAAGAAGCGCCCGTGCCTGATCACCTCAAATTGCTGTGGGAGAAAGAAACGCTCGGCCTGTACGTCTCAAGCCATCCTCTCACAGGCATGCGAAAGTACATCGGCAAGAAGGCTAGGCTTATTTCTAGCCTGAAAAACGAGGACATAGGCAAACGAGTGACAATCGCAGGGATTCTTGATACTGAAAAAATGCTGCGCACGAAAAAAGGAGAGAATATGGCCGTGCTCACTATCGAAGATCCAACGGGAAGAATTGACGTGACACTTTTTCCTCGCGTGTACGCTCAAGTGGGCTCCATCATCGACAAACCCGATAGCGTGCTCGTCATCGCTGGAAGCATCGACATGCGGGGAGGAACGCTCCATATGAAAGGAGAGGCTATCAAACGCGCCTCGCTCTCTTCAATGATCGCAAAAGCTAAGGAAGCAGGCATGTTTGACATCAACGATTCACTGAGCCGACAGCGTGGGAAAAATAGGCAAGAAGAAGAGGTGGAAACACTCACTGAAGACGGAGACATTCTCATGGAACGAGTGGTGACTGAGCCTGATGAAGCGCCGAGCGAGACCGTCTATGGTCCCGTTGCGGAGTGGATCCGCAGCGGTATGAACCCTGCCGTGCCAGCCTCTGCGCTTGGCATCAACCTCGAGAGTGAGGAGAGTAGTGACACCGGCAAGAAAGATGTACTTGGCTCTTCTCTGCTGACTGTGTCGCCGTACACCATCACCCTGCCGACGCGTGCGCCGAGGGAGCTTCTCCTCGCTCTGAAATCGATCTTCGAAACATTTCCAGGAAGCGAGCGAGTGCAGCTACGGATTCATGATACAATCATTCCGGTACCCATAGCCGTCACACTGTCTCCGCTCCTCCTCAAGCGAATCGATGATGCCATCGCGCGATATTCATCCGGCGCCACCCCGTAAACGGCCAACGCCGCAAGCGCTCGAGGATGCGGCAGCGTGCCTCCTCTCAGGCGGCATCGTCTGTCATCCGACGGAAACATGTTATGGTTTTGCGTGTGATATCACTCATTGCGATGCTGTAGAGAGACTCTTTCTCTTGAAAAAGAGGGCATTCAGTAAGCCGGTGAGCGCACTCTTCGCCTCGGTTGAAGAAGCAAAGAACTACGTGGCATGGAATGATGCGGCTGAGTCACTTGTGTGGGCTCTGCCCGGGCCACTGACAATTATTCTCCCTGTAAAATCCGATGCGCCCTTCCCTCTGTTTCCAGGTCCCTACGCGCGTCACAGCAGCGCCGCAATGACTATTGGATTGCGCGTCTCGTCTCATCCCGTGGCCGCAGCTCTCGCTCGACTCGCGGGAAGGCCTGTGAGCACCACCTCTGCCAACATCTCAACTCTCCCTGAACCGTACGATATCGAAACGATGATGTCTCAATGTTCGGAAGCAGGCGTACAGCCAGACTTCATTCTCGACTACGGCACACTGCCTCGCGTTCCCCCTTCTACCATTGTCGATTGTAGCGATGGGCATGCTCGCATTACGCGACAGGGATCATTGCGAATCGACTGTTAGAGGCTGTAGAGTCGTACTGTGCGCCTCCTCTTTTTTGCGGCTTTGTTTGCTTCCTGCACTTCATTCATCTGCGCGGTGCTCGCTGAAATGATGACGGAGCGCATAGCGATTATGGGGGCCCACGCGGGGCTGGTCCTCACGCATAATCCGGGCATCGCCTACGGCATTCAACTGCCATCTCCGCTGCAAGAATTGCTCATAGGCATCGCACTCGTGCTCATACTCTTCATCGCAATGAGGGAGGCGGTGTTGCCACTCACGCAAATAGGATTTGGCTTCGTGATTGGGGGGGCTGTTGCCAATATTATCGATCGGGCTTTCGACGGACTTGTTACAGATTACATCCAGATCGAAACCTTCTACATCTTCAATGTGGCAGACAGCTTCATCACGATTGGCGCCGCGCTCCTCTTCTTCTCCGCCTTGCGGCGGAAGCGGGCATAAGAATCTTCTCATGACAGAAGGCATGTGCTATGCTTTTCGTCTATGGACGTACGCTACCGCATACAGGGAGGAGTGCCACTCCAGGGAGACGTGACCATCAGCGGATCGAAGAATGCTGCGTTGCCGATCATCGCCGCCACAATACTCGTGAAAGGCGAAACAATTCTTCGTAACGTACCTCGTCTTTCTGATGTGGAGACGATGCTCTCGATTCTACGCTTTTTGGGAGCCGAGACAGCTGTGGAAGACACGACTATACGCATCAATACCGCGTCGCTCGTCAATGCTCCGATTCCGCATGAATTCGTGAGTAAGTTGCGTGGTGCGATAGTCTTACTCGGTCCCTTGCTTTCGCGGTTTGGAAGAGTGGAAATGTCGTACCCGGGAGGATGTGTGCTGGGCAAACGCCCTGTGAATGCTCACCTCGCCGCATTCATTCAAATGGGCGTACGAGATTTAAGCACAGATGATTCGCTCTGTCTGGAAGGGCACGTGATCGGCGGAGAAGTCATTCTCCCTGAATTCTCTGTGACCGCCACCGAAAATGTCCTCATTGCCGCCGCGCTCGCGCAGGGAGAGACACGCATTCATCTCGCAGCAGCGGAACCTCATGTGCAAGATCTCTGTCACTTCTTGCAGCTCCTCGGCGTATCAATACAAGGCATTGGCTCGCACACGCTTCTCATACAAGGCTCACCGTCGATTAACAATCAGGCAGAATACACCGTCGTATCAGACTATCTCGAGGCAGGATGCATGATTATTGCCGGCCTCGTGACGAGAGGAGAACTACGCGTCCATGGCGCAGTAAGAGAGCACCTCATTTCATTCCTCGGAGCGATTGAACGAATGGGAGGAGTCGTGCGTTTCGATCAACATGGCGTGATTCACGTGCACGGCAGTCGATCGAGTTTGCGCGCCATCAAACTCCAGACGAATATTTTCCCTGGGTTCCCCACTGATTTACAGGCGCCGATTGGTATCGCCCTCACGCAAGCTCACGGTGTGAGCCGCGTGTTTGAAGTGCTCTTCGAGGGCCGCATGGCCTATCTCTACGAACTGGAAAAAATGGGTGCGCACATCGAAATCCTCAATGCCCATCAATCTCTCATCATCGGCCCCACACCACTGCAAGGGAGGACTGTTGCCAGCAATGATATCCGAGCGGGCGCTGCGATGGTTCTCGCGGGGCTCTGCGGACATGGCGAAACGGTGGTGACAGACGTGCGCTACATTGAGCGGGGATATGATCGTTTTGAGTGTAAGCTGCGCTCACTCGGCGCCCGCATCGAGCGAGAGGCAGAAGGAAATCAGGTGAATGCGGCACCAGTCGTGGTCTCTTCAGTGCGAGGTAAGAAACGCACTTCTGTGCAGCAGTGAGAACTGCATGATGTTCCGCGCCGCTACACTCCAACGCTCTGCCGATACTGGAGCGCTTCTGCAATGTGAGAGGTGGCAATGTCGTCACTACCATCGAGATCTGCAATCGTTCTTGCGACTTTGATGGTCCGATGATACGCGCGAGCGGAGAGATGAAGTCTGGCGCTGGCCTTCTTGAGCAACTCTTCACTCTCGCATGAGAGCGGACAGAGGCCATCTAAATCTTTCACGCTCATCTCTTTGTTGGTCGACAGAGGCTTTCCACGAAATCGCTCTTCTTGGCGCATTCGCGCCTGCATCACGCGTGATCGTATGCAAGCGCTCGTGTCCACACCGACATCTGGCTTCTTCTGAAGATCGGCAATCTCGACAGGCTGCACATCGATAGTAAGATCAATGCGGTCCAGAAGAGGCGCGGAAATACGGCGCTTCATCGCAGTCGGCGACGATGCAGAATACCGAGGAGGATTCATTGCAGCGACGAGAATGACATCGGCGGGGTACGTGACGCTACCGCTCGCACGATTGATCGTTATTTTTCTGTCTTCTAGGGGCTGCCTCAGCACTTCAAGCACTTGAGCGGGAAATTCTGCCAATTCGTCTAAGAAAAGAACGCCACGATGCGCGAGCGAAATTTCTCCAGGAGAAGGTGTTTGGCCTCCTCCTACGATGGCCACACCGCTTGCCGTGTGATGCACGATGCGAATCGGCCGCTCTGTGAGGAGTGGAGTGCCTTCGGGGAGTAGATTTGCAACGGAGTAGATGCTCGTCACTTCCAGCGCTTCGTCGAGAGAGAGGGGAGGGAGGATTCCGCGCAGAGCATTGGCAAGGAGCGTTTTTCCTGAGCCCGGAGATCCGCTTAAGAGAACGTTATGTCCGCCTGCCGCAGCGATTTCAAGTGCTCGTTTGGCCTGCGATTGACCTCGCACATCGGCAAAATCAATCGCGGGGGTCGCGTGGGTGACGTGGGCGGCAGGAATGATGGCAGGAGCCTGCTGCTGCTCGGAAAGACAGGCAATGGCCTCGCGAAGATTGCTTGCCGCAATGATTGCAAGCCCAGGAACGAGGGAGGCTTCTTGGCCATTGATTGCCGGCACAACGACTGTCTTGATGCCTCTCTGCTTGCAGGCAAGCATGGCAGAGAGAATGCCCGGGCAGTGACGCAAGCCTCCGTCGAACGCTAATTCTCCAAGAAATGCGGTGGACGTAAGAGTGTCTGACGGAAGCGTAATCACTCCATTGCTCTGGAGAATGCCGATCGCAATGGCAAGATCGTACCGAGAGCCCACTTTTCGTATGTGTGCGGGGGCGAGGTTCACATTCGTCACTCGTCCCATCGGGGTACGATAGCCAGAAGATTTGAGAGCCATCATGACGCGCTGTTTGCTCTCCTGCACTGCGGCATCACCAAGACCCACAATCTGAAATTTTGCGTCTCCCGCGGTGGGAATGACACCGATTTCAACGTCGATAGGAAGTGAATGGAGTCCGATTGGCGCAAAGGAGGTGAGCTGCGTGAGCATGGGAGTGGAGGAGGAAGTGCGAACAGTGTACGATCGTACACCTTTCTCGGCAAGGGAAATCTTGTAGACAGAATCGTGAGAAGTGTTGCTGTAGTTTTTTCTCGCGCTCGCAGTCATCTCAGTAGTGCTCAGTGCCAATATTTATGAGGTGCTTCGTGACAGTGCCATTGCAGACGCAGAGCACATCTATCCGTCCCGGTCCTTCATACGCATGCTTCAGCACCCATTGTGCGATTGCTTTTTTGAGAGATCGACGCTTTCGCCAATCCACGGACAGTTCAATGGGATACTGCTGCGACGCGTGCGAGCGTGTCTTCACCTCAACAAAGACGATCATGCGCTCGAAGGGGTCGAAGGCGACGATGTCTATTTCTTGCCTCCCAAAGCGCACGTTGCGCTCACGTACATCGTATCCCAGTGCCGTGAGATACGCGCTCGCGACTGCCTCACCGTCTGCCCCAAGTTTCAAGTGCTCTGCTGCCATGGTGAGTGGAGTGTAGTGAGACCGTTCTGTACGAAGTACTCATCAGACTAAAACTTACGTAGTCTGTCCATTCTTCATTCGTGTCAAAAAACTGTTTTTGTGTTAAAATAACCAGATTTTCTCGTCAGCATATACCACATAAACACCACTTCTTCTTCGGCGCAATGGTACCAGCACTGGTGATGCTCTTCATTGGAGCGACCCTTGTGCGCCAATCGCCGCCCAGCACAGCAGCATTCATAGACCCAAGCCTCTTCGGTCCAGCGACACCGCCAAGCAGCAGCTCATCGCAACTATCGCTTTCCAGCTCCGTGCCTGCCTATTTAACGTCGGGTGAAGAGATTCCGTACTGCAGCGATACTACGATTCAATATCCAGAGCAATGTGACGACGGCAATACCCTGAATGGCGACGGGTGTTCTGAATACTGCACGATCGAGCAGTGTGGAGACGGCTCTCTTGCGAGCGACGAGCAGTGTGATGACGGCAATGCGATGAATGGCGACGGGTGTTCCTCTGATTGCTCTTTCGAGTACTGTGGTGATAGCACACTGCAGGCGTCTCTCGGCGAGGAGTGCGATGATGGCAATAATGTGAATGGCGATGGTTGCAGCAATGTTTGCTTTATCGAGCAATCCAGCAGCTCTTCCTCGGTTTCTCTATCATCTTCTACTGCGTCTTCGCCTCTCTCGTCTGCCTCATCAGCTTCGTCAATTGCCTCTTCTCAGTCGCCGCTCCACAGCGCTGCTCCGATCACACAAGCAAACAGTATCAATGCGATTATTGCACTCAATACTGCATCGCTCTCGCAGCAAGAAACCGCATTGATTCATGCCGTGCTCAACGGACAATCGCTTTCTCCCGCTCAGCAAGCGCTCGTGGAGCCGGTTATTGAAAAAATTGTCGCAGCAGTACGTTATGCAGATACGGTTCTTGAGATGTTCCTCAAAGATATTCTTCCTACAGACACATTACAGACCCTCGCGCTCAGCCTCTCGGCGTTGGATGCTCCGGTATATACGCAAGATAGCCTCTCGCTGTCACTGAGAAACATCATGCACGAGCGCGGACATCGGCACATGACTATCGATCCTCAAATATGGAATCACACTGAAGAGGCGCTCTCACGAGGGAATCCTCTCGACATGCTTTCTGCGCTGCTTGCAGTGAGAGCAATTGTTGCGGCGGAAGTGCCTGAGAATGTGGATGCCGTGGCTCTGTTTATCGGTCAGACGGCGCGATCCCTCCTCGCCTCCGACGTTCTTCTACGTGAGTATCCCGATCTCGATGCTTCGAGAGTGCACCTCGCACTCTCCGCGCTTGCCGAGGCATCCGATGCGTCGCCTGTGGATATTGAGAGCATGCTTGCTCGCTTCGATGCACTCTTCAAAGTGCTCGCGAGAGGAAAAGTGAATGTGCGAGCACTGGAGACGACTGTTCCTCCTCTCAATGATCGCTCTGGCTTCTCGCGCATCGCCTCTCAAGCAGGGCTCGATGCGCAGAGCGCACGAGAGATCGCCGATGCTTTGCCTGTAGAGCTCAAGACAGTGTTTGCGGAAGGGACGCCCGAGGAGCGCCGTCAAGCGATCCTCAGTGCTCTTGCATCTCACGCTATTGTAGATGAATTGATTCAGACACTTCCCCCTGATGCCCGCAGCCAGGCGATACAGCGAAAAGAGGCGCTCATGTCAAAGATTAAGAGTACTACCTCCCCGCCTTCGCTCATTATCGAACAAGACGTGATGCCGTTCTTGCGCGATCTGCAAACAGAGATCAATGCAACGCTTTCTCCCTTTGATCTTCTGATACAGAAACTCCAAAACCTCTTCCATATTTCATGAGCACCGTTCCTTACTCCACTGGCGAATTGGTGTCGTCTCAGGCGGCGAGTGATGCCAAAGTGATTGATCTTGCTGTAGTAAAAAAGGGTGCGAAAGACTTCCTCACCTTTGTCGATGAAACAAAGGAGATTCTCTATCCCTACCTCTACCACCGTCTCGGCTCTGCGCAGGCCGCAGAAATGGTGCTCTCTGAGGCATATCTCTCCCTCTTAAATCGCGCACTCTCGTTCTTCTGGTTTGGAAGGCTCTCGTTTTCACTGCTCTTCTCGGTGACAGATAGGATCATAGCGGCGATGCCGAGCGCTGGGGAATCGGATATTGATAGACTGTACTTGCCGAGCCTCACGTGGATGAATGACGAGGAGCGACAGTCCTTGAGCCTCCTGCATGAGGCGCTATGGACGCTGTCTACGGAAGATCAGCGCATTCTCATTCTCTCTTCCCTCATTGGCCTCACCGACAAGCGCATTGCGGCACTACAGGAAATGTCAGAGCAGGAGATAGCCACGCTCCGCACTGCGGCGACAGCGCGTCTGTGGGAGCGCTGGCAACCCACTCTGAGCTTGCGAGAAAAGTTGGGATATTTTGCGTTCCTTCCGGAAATGAGCATCGCGTGGGAAGCATCCATTCGATTCAGTTTGGTAGAAAAATACAATGCTCTTCGGTTGCGACGCATGCAGTGGGTGATGGTGGGAGGGATGGTTGCCCTCTTCTCCAATGTGCTCGTCGCGAGCATGCTCGCATTTGTGGTCGTCACGAAGCCTGTCACGTCGCTGCGTGGCGCAGAGCGTCAAATGGTCGCTATGGATGTGCTCGCGCTCGACAGAGAAGATGAACGCGTGCGCCTCGATCAGACCATTCATACTCTCATGCACACATCCAAACAGCTCTCTGCAGAAAAGCAGAAGAGAACTCTCACGCGCATGAGCACGAGCGTTGCCACGCGAGTGGTGAAGGATAAGGAAGATGCAGAGCGCGTGTTAGAGCTGCTCAAACGTGCAACAGTCGCTCTCAGGCCCATTATCCGGTACCTTGCATGGGAGGCCGTGAAACGGGTGTGGTGAGCGGAAGGCCAATACAACGAGCGTATGACACTTCTGTTATGGGTCGTCGTAGAGTACCATTCTTGTATGGCAGATTATCAATCGCTCCTAAAAGAATTTGCGGATAAAAAGTTACAGTATCTTATCGTCGGCGGTGTAGCAGTCAATTTGCATGGTTATCCTCGATTTACGAATGACATCGATATTCTCCTTGCTCTCGATACTGCTAACTTGAAGACTATGGCCCAGATCATGCAGAACTTCGGATACCAGCAGAGGCTTCCTGTTTCAATTCAGGAATTGGGAGATGCATACAAGGTGCGCAAGCTCATGCAAGAAAAAGGTCTCATTGCCTATTCATTTATTCATGCACGCGAACCACAATTCAATATTGATGTGCTTGTAGGAGAATCTTTGGAATTCGAAAAATTCACTGTGCATACCATGCATGCAGATGTGTGGGGTCTTGATGTCCCCGTTGTTTCCATCGATGATTTGATAGCGATGAAGAAGAATTCTGAACGAGAAAAAGATGTACAAGATGTCGTTGCACTTCTAGAATTGAAAGGCTTATGAAAAGCAAAGTTCCGCGCACTTCTGGCTTCGACAGAGAGCATCTTCGTCTACTGAAGCATGCGTCGGTGGAGAGTAAATTCCATGCGCTGCAGCAGATGGCGGAATTTGCGAAGGAAGCTCAGAAAAGTTGCAAGAAACGTGGGGTGAAGAATTTTTCTTTATAAAGCAGGACTGGCTTTTTCGGCATAGATTTTCAAAAAAGCAGAGTGCGTCTTGCAATTGCTCAAGAAAGCGAACGTCGCCCTCGGCCCTCTCGTCGGGTACCTTGCATGGGAGGCCGTGAAACGGGTGTGGTGAGGGGGTATTTTCTTCTTTCAAGAAACTGTAAAAAGCCCCCTGTTCAGAAGAGGGCCGTGTTTGATGTAAAAGCGTTAGGATGATTGCGACGAAGTTTCGTCCCCCCCTGCCGCACCAGCAGCGTTCTTCGTTTCATTTTTTATGCTTTCAATACGTGCGATATTTTCAGGAGCTCTAAAGCTATCTATCACATTTTCCAGTACTAACACATATACATCCTCGGCAAAAGCGTTAAGATTTGGGTTCATATTCCAATCTCTCAATGTACATCCGAGAGTGTCAGATATTAACCAATGCTGAAACAAATCATGAAATACGTCCTTCAATTCTTTTACAAAAAATATTTGTTCCTTTTCCATAAATTCTGGCACTTTTTTTGCAAAACCATAGAGTGCAGACGTATAAGATAAATTTTGAAAATATCGCAGGGCTAAAGGGCCGATTGTTCCCTGAAAGTGATCCAAAGCTTTTAGGGTTAACTCAGGTATTCGTGGTGAATGGTTGTGTTTTTGCTCGTGTGCAAAACTTGCCTCTGCTCTGGACCTTGTTTTTTGTTCAAAAAGTGTTTCTTGCTCTTCTTGTATAGATTTATGCTCTACTGGGGGGGGAGTTCATGTTGTCCATAGTTAAAGATTGGTAAGATAAATTATGACTATAATACATTAATATTTAATATATGTCAATCATTACTTGACATATTTCAAGAAAATATCATTTAGCCTTTCCAAACCCGAAAAAAAACATACACTATGCAGTCATGAACCCCATTTCATTCATCCAACAAACAAACACACGCAAGGTTCTCTCAGCCGCTCCGGCATTCCTCCAGCAAGAAGAGGGTGCGCAGGATTTAGGAGATCCTCCCTTACGAGGGTTACCAGCAATCACCAATAAAATCGCTCATGCCGTACTTGAAAGGCATCCTACTCTTTCTTGCATGCTTAGGCGTCATGGCAAGAAGAGTGTGGCAAGCTACATTTGTGAATATACTGGTTTCGTATGCGATGCAAATAATCGTCTTCGTCAATCGGAATGTATTGAGGCAATCGGCTGTGAAGCTGAAAAAGTGTATGGCCCTAGACTGGCAGCAAGTACATGCATGCAGCTAAAGCATTACTTTTTTGCATCAACAACAGATCATCATGGCCCACTACACAATCCTTGGGTACTGAACTACAATTTACTGGCTGGAAACGAAGCCTTGGCGCATCCAGATTCCGCACTCTGCAACGTCATCACGTTGGCTTGTTCGAATGTTTCTCTCAACAATTTCTCATTTCCTCGTGGTATTTCTTTTTCTGCTGACGGTGCACACGCAAGAGGACAAAGGAAAATGAGTTTTTTCTCCAATAAATTTGTAGGCTCACGTGGAGTGATCACGCAACCAGCATACGACCGAGCAAGTATCGAACGCATGATGGAAGGACTCCACGAATTACGATCATCGTGCAGTATTAGTCGTGAGTCATTTTTCTCGCTTCAGAGAGTACTGAGAACGCTCTATGCTCATCCTGACGTTTTATCGTGCTCCACTTATGCCCATCAAATCGGTCGCATTAATTTTCTTCTGTGGGAAAGATTCAATTTCCGTTCTAACAAGAAAAATGTGCGATTCATTTACTTAGAACAGGAGGCAGTAGTAAGGCGCCTCATCGTCTCTCATCATTTAAAAAAGGATACACTTTTACATCGAGTCCTTTTTGATACATCAGAGAATCCCTTGGTAAAAAAATATTTTGAAGGAATGAAGACCTGTTTTAATGAAAATGATTGTGATGGAACGTACCTTTTCTGGGCGTTATGCCCCCAATCTGGAACGAGGTTACAGCTCTGGAAAAAAGGAGGTCACCTTGTTTCTAACGATGGATCAATTAGCATCGCTCTCACATCTGAAGCTATAGGCCTTGCCCTCAGGCGAGGAACACTCATTCCTTCAGTACTCACTACATTCATGGTTTTATGTTTTTACTACGGGCTCACGTGTTTTGGAGGGCTCGGTCAAGTGGCGTATTTGCCTGTTATGAAAAAAGCCTATGAAGAAATGGTGCTCAGTCTTGGCGATACAGAAAGTCTCCATGCATGCCAACATATTGAAACTGATCGCTTGGGCGGCGAAATAATTATTGCATTTCTTGCACAGCGCTCAGGAAGAGTGGTGCCGGCTACTGCAATTGATCTTCTACTCTACGGTAATGGATCAACAAATAGTGATATTGCAAATATTGCCCGTACGGTCAGCTTTTCAGATGCTATGATGGTTACGATGCCGACAGAATATCCTATGCGTTATTCACCTTCAGAGAGAGACCCCGCTCTCTCTGCGGTCACCATGGAAGACATAGCATCTGAAATGGCTCAAGCACATCGAATAGAGCCAGTCCTCTCGACGGTACAGAGCTCCTCATTTTAAGGAGGCAAGTGTATCATGTTGTCCTGCACAAGCATTATTGAGCATGCCCCACGTCCGCATTATCAGAAAGCCTCGTCTCCGCACGCTTAGGCTTGCCGTCCTAGACGAACGCACTGTGACAGTCACAGTTCCTCTTTCGTACTCGGACCGCCAAGTGCACGATCTCCTTGAGCGAAAGAAGCGCTGGATCACGAAACACCTCTCGCGACATCGGGCTCTCGCAGAGGAGAGGGCCTCGAACGTAGGCACGGCACTCTTGCTCGGCAGACGGTATGCAATAGCCTTTACAGAAGAAGCTGAGGAAGATGTGCACTTCGATGAAGCGAGCGGCATCGTCTACATCCGAGGGGACAAGCGATCATCTTTGCATGTCACTCTCGAACGATGGTATCGCGCACGTGCAGCGACACTCATTCCGCCAAGAGTAAAAGACCTAGCAGTAGAGCACAGGCTCTCCGTTGGTTCAATTACGATTCGCGGGCAACGCACACGCTGGGGATCGTGCTCGTCTTCTGGAAATCTTTCATTCAATTGGAAATTATTACAGGCTCCGCCATTCATCCTTGAGTACGTCATCTGCCATGAAGTGGCACACGTACGATTCATGTCTCATTCACAAGAATTCTGGCGCTTCACTGAGCAATTGTGCCCTCGGTATAGGGAAGCGAAGGCATGGCTGCGTGAACATGGCATGAGGCTTGGATAATGCGTGCGTGCACGAAGGGATTTTCTAGAAGATCGAGAGAAAAATGATTATCCCTACTACGAGCTCGACGGAATGCAGCAACATATGCGGAGCCTGCCTTCTCCTCTGCGGAGGTATCAGCTGTACTCGTCTATGCCGATGAGGAATGCGATTAACTGTCACAAATGTGATAACGAAAAAGTGTTCAAAATCTTACGACAGTGAACTGAGGTGAGGCGTTTCCTCATCGCCATTCTGCATGAGCGAATCCTCTCAGTTGCGGGCGGAGTGCGTCGGAGCGTGAAACGCGGGCGGTGACCGTGCATCCGAGGGACTGAAGAGATCGCCTCAGGCTCTGAACGCGGCTCGCTGGCTTGCCAGATGGCAAAAAGACATGAATGGCACTGCGGTGAGGGTAGGACTGTGCCCAGCAAAGGAGAGACGCTATGCCACGCTCTGTATCTGCGGACACATTCTCAAATGCCTCCTCAGACCAATCGATGACTACGCGCGCTGTGGAGAGGAGAGAAGTGGGGAGGAGGGGGGTGGTGAGCATGCTGCGTAGTGTACGATCGTACACCTCTCAATGCAAGGGTAATACACTGAAAACAGTTGCAAGAGATTCTCTTACGGTGTGACGTACACATGAAGGGCATATTTACTTCTCATAATTTTTTGCTAGCCTAAGCGCGCGACCTGTCATATAGTCTATCGCCATCACTTGCTGTATGAGCCCTGCTCGGTGGGACATCAAACAAGCGCTG
>CAZOJC010000001.1:31724-149243 GCA_964580035.1 uncultured Candidatus Peribacteria bacterium | reverse complement strand
CGCGGTCATCGATCTTTCATTCTCATCATCACATCTGGAGCCATAGCTCAGCTGGCCCAGCTCTGCGGAGCAGAGCGTAAATAATAGGCGCTGCGCGGTCATCGATCTTTCATTCTCATCATCACATCTGGAGCCATAGCTCAGCTGGTTAGAGCGCTTCCCTGTCACGGAAGAGGTCGCGGGTTCGAATCCCGTTGGCTCCGCCATTCTCTCACACATGATTCTCGGCATCCTTTCAGACACGCACGAACACCTCGAGAATATCGAGAAAGCCAAGCGTTTTTTCGGGGAACGCGGCGCATCCCCAGTCATTCATCTGGGAGATTATTGTGCCGGGCCTTCTGTCCGGGCTTTGGACGGTCTCAAGATCATAGGCATCACGGGGAACAACGACGGCGATCTCCCCCGCATCATGGGCAACTTCCAGAAGATCAGCGGAGATTTCCGGGGAGAGTTTTGCGTGCTGGAATTCGATGCATTGAAGATTGCCTGTTACCACGGCACCGTGCAGGAGATCACCGATGCCCTGATTGATTGCAAGAAGTATGACGTAGTGCTCTCGGGCCATACGCATGAGGCACGTCAGGAGGTACGCAACGGTGTCCTCGCGCTCAATCCGGGGAGTGTGCATGGGTTCGGGAAGACGGGGACGGTGGCCGTTCTCGATACTAAGACGAAGAAGACAGAGATCATTGAGCTACGGTGAGTGGGGGAAAATGGCGTAAGATTATCTGACGTACTTTACACTCATCACATGAAAAAGCAGATGCTCTACGGGGACTTGGCAGCGTACTACGATCTGATCTACGACTGGAAGGCATACTCGCGAGAAGCGGCAACAGTGAAGAAATGCATCGCTCGCTTCAAGCGGTCATCGGGCAAAACATTACTCGATGTTGCCTGTGGCACTGGCCAGCATATCGGCTACTTGAAAGACGATTTCATCTGCACTGGCATAGACTGCAATCCGGCAATGCTCACAATTGCCAGAACGCGTCATCCTCGGACGCGTTTCATACTTGGTGACATGACACATCTGACACTCGGCA
Source organism: uncultured Candidatus Peribacteria bacterium (assembly GCA_964580035.1). Classification (GTDB taxonomy): domain Bacteria; phylum Patescibacteriota; class Gracilibacteria; order Peribacterales; family Peribacteraceae; genus CAZOJC01. The sequence continues at coordinate 148,194 of CAZOJC010000001.1, read as the reverse complement.
AGACGTTCGATGTGATCACGTGCCTCTTCAGTTCAATTGGATATGTGAAAACGGAGGCAAAGCTACGGAAGACATTGAATGGTTTTGCAGAGCACCTCTCTCCGGGGGGTGTTCTCATTATTGAAGGATGGTTTGAACCCACGGCATACAAAGAAGAGAATCTCAGCCTCAACGTTCACGATGGAACGGACGTGAAAGTCGTGCGCATGATTCAGGGAAAACGCAAAGGAAACCGTTCCGTCACTGACATGCACTACATCATTGGCGAGAGAGGCAGATCCATCCGTCACGTTGTTGATCGACATGATATGGGGCTCTTCACAGCGAAACAATTCACCGAATTGATGAAGGAAGTAGGGCTAGAGCCCACTGTCATTCCTCATGGAATGACGAAGATGCGCAATCTGTACATCGGCACCAAATAATGAATGTTGTATACGAGGGACGGCAATTCTCTTTTTGTGAAAATATGCGAGGATTGTCGCTTGATCTACCTGCGCTCGTCACAGCACTGTACACTCCCCCTCCCCACGATTACGATTGACTTAGTTGACTTCAGTATGTTTTTTTATGGCACACTTCTCTCTCTCGAAACATCTACACCTCGCACGTCACTACCTACTGATTTTTGTTCTCCTCATTGGAGGATGGGGGATTTCACATGTTACGCAGCCGCTGATTGAAACAGGGCTCTACACACACAATGCCCTCTCACTCCTGCCGTTACTTGAGGCTATCATTATCCTCATTTTCGGATTTCTTGCCTACGAGACAGCGAGACGGACGATCATTCCTTCCTTCGTTCTTGCCATTGCCATCGGCATGATTCAGAAGCACTCCCTGGAACCCCTCATCACACATGCCGATGTCCTCTCGCTGCTCACGACAGTAGGCGCGGCTTTTATCTTGTTTGGCGGCGGCCTTGATACGCCGTTTAAGAGATTTAGAGAGCTCTTTTGGCCCATTCTCTCCATCGCATTCGTCGGCACACTTGCGACTGCGCTACTCACATCGCTCTCTCTATCAAGCATTGCAACGACACTCAATCTAACGATTCCCATTGGAGCCATCGTGCTCCTCGGCGCGGCTATCGCATCAACGGATCCTGCGGCGATTATTCCCAGCTTCAAATCGCTCATTTTCCGCGCTCCTCGGGTGAAAGATATTGCCATCAGCGAGAGTGCTATCAATGATGTGCTCGGCGCTGTACTCACTGGACTGTTTGTGACGATTGTGAGTATGGGAAGCGCTCATGAGAGTATTGCCGCGCTCTACAGAGAGCTTTTCACGATTCATACTGGAGCGGACATTATGAGGGAGATACTTGTTGGAGGCGTTGTGGGAGTGGTGGGTTTTGGCATTCTCCACGGATGGAGTCACTGGAAGAAGAGTAACGAAGAAGGAGGAGAGGCAGATGCCGCGCTCTTCATGGCAGTCCCTCTCTTTTGCTACTTTGCAGCTGTATTTTTCTACGGAAGCGGTTTTCTTGCGGTGTTCATTGCGGGCCTTCTCTTCCGATTGGAAGATCACATCTCGCACGTCGAGCACTACTTCGTACACACGATTGAGGGCTTTATGAAGCCGCTCATCTTCATTCTCCTCGGTGCGATTGTCGATGTTGATTCACTCCTGCAATTCGCTCTTCCGGGCATACTCATGGGTGCGCTGTTCATGTTTGTCATTCGTCCTTTGGCAGTCTTTGTTTCGCTCGGCGTCTTCATGGCAGGAAAATACTCACTCAGTGTGCGAGAGCTCTTCTTCCTCTCATTTGTGCGTGAGACGGGAGTCATTCCAGCTGTGCTCCTCATCGGACTTCTCTCGGCAGGCATTCAAGGTGCTGAGAGCATCGTGCCCATCGGCCTCTGGGTTATTCTACTCACGCTCATCGTTCAGCCTCCTCTCACACCGCTGATTGCGCGCGCACTGCGTATCGCGGATGCTGCGCCGCCGTTCCCCTCGCGTCCCAATGGCGAGCCGATTGCCGTGCTGTGCTCTCGCGGATTTTCATTCTCGTCTCGCCTAGAAAGCGTCGCAGCGTGGGCGGGGGATCACGGCGTACAGCGTATTGTCCTGCTGCACTGTCCTGAAGATCGCTTCTCTGAGTCTTTCGTGCGTGATGTTCAGGAGAAAGCCACGCGATGCTTCCGGGGTATCAATGCAGCGAGGAGCGCAAAGAATGAGAGCGCACTATCGTTTGAGTGCTTAGCCCTCCCTGGCCTCCTGCACGATAATATTCGGAGTCTCATCGCGGCTGACCACGTCTCAATCATCTTCGTTGGAAAGAAAATGCTCGATTATCGACTGGAAGAGGTGAAGAATATCAACGCTCCATTCGTATTCATCGACTGAGCACATTCCACTCATGCCTCAAGCCGTTCCCACCTACACTCTCCTCGATTTCGGTAATGAACAGAGGTTGGAACAGTGGGGGGATGTACGCCTCATTCGACCAGACCCTCATGCGCACGGGTTACCCGTTTCGCCTGAGCTCTGGAAAGATGCGAGTGCTATGTACGAGGGTGCATCCGGTAGAGGGGAGTGGCGCATCTTCTGCGATATGCCAGAGGCGTGGCTCATTCACTTGCAAGAGATTATGTTGAAGGTGAAGCTCGCGCCCTATAAGCATACTGGCGTTTTCCCCGAGCAACACCGCAATTGGCAGTGGATGAGGCAGAGAGCGGCAGCACAGAAGCGACCTCTCTCGATCCTCAATCTCTTCGCGTACACAGGCGGCGCGAGCGTTGCGCTTGCAAAAGACGGTCATAGCGTTACGCATGTTGATAGCTCTCGCCCTGCTATTGGCTGGGCAAAAGAGAACGCCGCTCTCAATGGAGTAGATGGCGAAATTCGCTGGATACTAGAAGATGCACCTCTCTTCGCTTCAAAAGAACTCAAGCGAGGCAAGCGGTACGATGCCATTCTGCTCGATCCGCCCGCGTACGGACATGGCCCCTCTGGCAAAGCATGGCGAGCCGAGAGGGACACTCGGCCTCTGCTGGAAACTTGCGCACTTCTCCTCTCGGATCATCCAGTGTTTCTCCTACTCAATAGCTACGCTCGGCACGACACGGCGGCTGATCTACGAACGCTGATCCATGGAATTCTACTCAAGAAATTACGCAGGAAACACTGCAAAGTGGACGCTCAAGAATTACTGCTCTTCGCTCAGGACGGTCGCTCTCTCTCCACGGGGATTACGGTGAGGGTGGATTGTAGTGCATGAAAAGCTTACACTCTCTCTATGCGCATTTTTGCCCTCGAGACGAATATCGAGAAGATTAAGAAATCATTCATTGCGCCGAATGAGAAAGAATTGCTCACGTTCCGCTCGAGCGGACTTGCGTTCTTCCTGAGGTCTATTCCAGAAATTGCGGGCACTGCTGTACTCATCGTTATTGGCGTATACGCAGAAATTTTTGGCGCTCCGATAGAATTCGTGGCTCCTATTCTCGGTCTCATTTGGCTCATCCTCATCTTCCCGCCCTTCTTCCGCGCATTCATCAACTGGCAATTCGACGCGACAGTACTCACAAACGCCAAGCTCATTCTCCTAGATCAATCGCTCTTCTTTCAACGCATTACGCCGATCAGCCTCGCCAATATCGCAAGCGTGAGCACTGAGACGCAGCTCGCCAATATCTTCCCATTCGGGAGAGTGGTTGTGATGCTCGAAGAAAACGGAGCCCTGAATAAAATTTCATACATAGCCGGCGCAGAAGCAATCGCAGTGCGCATCTCCGATGCCATCACGGCATTTCAACAGAGCATTTCGCACCATCAGCGCAAGCTGCAAGCGGGGCAGCCTCACACGTCTCCGGCCACGCACGCTCCACGTACTCTCTGATGCATCGGTGGGTGCTAAAGTACCCCACGAGCCCCACACTGCGCTTCATGCGTCTAATCCACCGCTCACGATCGGGATAGTGATACTCGGGGATCACTTCATACTGGAGCTGCGTGTACAAATCTTCAGCGTCCACAATGCGCGTGTCGTTGTCGTCGAGTGCAGAGGCGAGAGGACCGATTCTCCAACCGGCTTCCGGATCCATTTCATACGCTTCAGCCCACCAACCGTCGAGGGTGGAAAGATTGAGGGTGCCATTGACGCACGCCTTCATGCCGGATGTTCCTGAGGCTTCATGAAGCCTCATGGGAGTATTCAGCCACACGTCTACACCCTGAACGAGAAGCTTGGCAAGATCTGGATTGTAATTGGGGAGATAGACAATGGACACCGCGTCTCTCAGTTCGTGTGAACGCTCGATCATGCGTCGGATGACATCTTGGCCAAACGCATCTGACGGGTGCGCATTGCCCGCATGGATGATCTGTAGTTTGCCTCTGCCTACCTCTGTGAGACGTTTGAGGTTGGTGTAGAGAAGTTCTGGGCGTTTGTACGACACCACTCTGCGCGCGCTGCCGATCGTCAGACAATCGGGCGAGAGATGCGATCCAGTGCGCTTGTTCACTGCCGAAATGAGACGATGCTTCCCTGCTTCGTGCGCTTCCCACATATCGCGGTCGGGTATATCTCTGCACTTGTGAGTGAGGACTGAAGGGTCTTGCTTCCATCCTGCACAGTACGAATCGAGCACTGTAACTATCTCTGGTGAGGCCCACGTTACCGCGTGCACGCCATTGGTGATGGCATCGATAGCGTGGCCTGGAAACATCGCGCGTGACACCGCGCCGTGTATGCGCGACACGCCGCAGGTATATCGGCTGAGCGAGAGGGCCAATTGCGTCATCGAAAGCGCCTCTTGCCCCGCAATACGCCTGATGTGCCACGGGAGAAGATCTCCCATAATGCGGTATGCAAGCTCGTAACCGAAGACGTCGTGCCCTGCCTTTACTGGCGTGTGGGTGGTGAAGGCACAGGAACGTTTGACATCTTCATCGTGCCAATTCCTCTCTCTCAGAAGCTCGAGAGTGAGAAAAGCTGCGTGTCCTTCATTCATGTGAAACGTACCGATGTCTGCATATCCAAGTGCTCGCAGCATGCGCACGCCGCCAATCCCAAGCACTGCTTCCTGCCGGATGCGCATGGCGCCATCTCCCCCGTACAGATTCCGTGTAATCTCACGATCTTGCGGAAGATTCTCTTCAAGATTCGTATCGAGAAAAAATACGGGGACGGTGCTTCTCTCGCCGAGAATATCTTTCTGCCACACACCGATAGTGATGTCTCTCCCCTCCAACCGAATCGTTACCCGTTCACTGCGCTTCTTCAGATGTTGGGTGGGCTTCCACGAAATGTCTTGGTAGGTTTGTGTGCCATCTGCCTTCAGTTCTTGATGAAGGTAGCCGTACTGCCAACACAGCGTCATGCATGCCGCTTGCACGCCCATATCCGCAGCAGAGCGCATGAGATCTGCCGCCAGCATGCCAAGCCCTCCGGCAAATGTGGGAATATCACTCTGTAAGCCGATTTCCATGGTAAAGTACGCCGTACGAAGAGACATATCGAATCAGTATAGCACAGAAACCTCTCCTGAGAAATGAACGTGCTTCAGTCCCTTCTCTCTACTCCCTCACCTAGCTTCGAGTTGTGCTCTTGAATCAGAGAGATACGTACGTTACAATGTACGTATATGAGCAAGTTCATGACAATAACACAGGCACGAAAGAACCTGTACGCCCTGGTGGACGAAGTAGAGCATCCTGGGGTAACCGTGGCTATTACTCACAATGGCATTCCCAAAGTGGTTGTGATGTCTTTCGAGGAGTATGAAGGCTGGCAGGAGACGATGGAGATTATGGCTGACCCTGAGTTAGACAAAGATCTAACAGAGGCAATGGAGGAAATGAGGGCGGGAAAACTGCACGACGATGCTATCCCTCTCGATGAAGTAAAGAAGAAGCTCAAGAGCAGAAAGATATGATATGTACACCGTTGGAGTGAAACCAAAGGCAATGAAGGAGCTACATTCTCTTCCCAAGAAAGACCAAGGTAGAGTACTTGCCGCCTTCGATGTTCTCAGAGAAAACCCAGTCGCAGGAAAGCTGCTTGAAGGGAATTACAAGGGCTTTCGATCACTGCGAGTGTGGCCTTACCGCATTATCTACTTCGTTGACCATACGATCATCACAGTGACCGTAGTGAAGGTAGGAAACAGAAAAAATGTCTACAGATAAAGAAAACCATCATAATATTGATGGCTTTTTTCATTCAGAAGGTGGACGCTCTTCACCCCTCACCGTACCATACGTTTCGTGAAATACACGCCGCACATCTTCATCGGATCGATTCTTCTGCTCGCTGCCATGCTGTATGCGCCTGCAGTGGGATTCGATTTTGTTCTTTTGGACGACCCAATGCTCGTCTCAGAAAACCCGCTCATCATCGATCCCACTCTCGCAGATGTCATGAACGCTGTCTCGTCGTATGACCCAGAGCTCTACGTGCCACTCACAACACTCTCATATCAGTTAGAATCGCTGCTTTTTGGCATGAAGCCTTGGCACTTTCACGCCGTGAATATTCTCCTGCACATCGCATGCATTACTCTCGTATTTTTCTTCATTCAACGCCTCACGAGATCAGTCTTTCAAGCAACGATCGTCGCGTCTCTCTTCGCCGTGCACCCCATCAATACCGAAACGGTCATTTGGATCAGCGCACGTAAAGATCTGCTCAGCACGTTCTTCGCGCTTTCATCGCTGATGTTCTATCTGCGTTACAGAGATACTAGAAAGCTTCTTGAATTTTGTGCGTGTCTACTGTTCTTTCTTCTCGCATTACTCTCAAAAGGCACCGTGCTCGTGCTCCCCGGTGTCTTCCTCCTCATAGATTGGTGGCAGAAGCGGAAAGATGGCGCGCGAGCAATCATCGAAAAAATTCCCCTCGCTGCCCTCAGTATCATCTTCTTCATCATCGCGCTCGTTGGAAAGAGCGTACTCATCGCGAGAGCATCGCTTGCCGACATGATCCTCGTCGCATTTCGATCGATTGTCTTCTATCTCTCTCTCCTCTTCGTTCCCGTCAAGCAATCGGCCATCTATGTCTACGAACATGCTGTGAGTGTCGCGTCTCCGGATATTGCCGCTGCTATTCTCACTGTCATTGGACTATCGTCTGCAGCAGTGCTCATGCGTAAGCGCTTTCCAGTTGTATTGTTTGGATGGGCTTGGTTTTTGATCTGGCTCCTACCCAGCTTCTTCCATTACTCCCATGATGGCGTTACGATTACCGTCGCTTCAGACAGATACGCCTATGTGGCCGCCATCGGCATTTTTTGTGTGATTGCTTGGTTCGCCGAATTACTTCGCTCTCGAGTGGCATCGTATGTCTGGCGCCGCAGAGCGTTGTTCGCGTGCGCTCTTTGCATTGTGATGCTCTTAAGCACGCTCACTGTGCGCCGATCACAGGTGTGGGCAGACGGCCTCACGCTCTCTGCCGATGTACTCTCACAGTATCCTCGGGAATATCACTCTCGCTACAATCTCGCGCTCGCCTACAGCATGAGAGGTGAAACAGAGAAGGCAAAGGCAGAATATCGAGCCACCATCGATATCAATCCTCGCTACGTGAACGCATACTTAAATCTCGGCAGCCTACTGGCAGAGGGTGGTGATTTGTCGATGGCTATAGCAGTGTTTAAGGAAGGAATAGCGGCTCGGCCAGACTCGCCTCAGCTACAGTACAATCTCGCCCTCTCCTATCACAAACTCTCTCAATGGGACGCTGCAATTCATTCGTACAAAGAGGCAATTTCTCTCGAGCCATTGTACCGCGATGCGTACCGCAATCTCGCCGTCGCACTCGGCAAGAAGGGTCTGTTTGCGGAGGCTCTCGAAACATATGCTTCGCTCGCTGCCATCGATCCTGAGTTTGCTCAAGAGCTTACAAAAAAGGGTGTGACCCTGCATCAGAAGAAGTAGTATCGGTGCGAGGGGTGTGCGCTGCGCCTTCTTTCAATGATACTATCGACGCATGTCCGATCTCGATGCTGCTCTCGCGCTGTACGACTACGCTCTTCCTGAGGAGCTCATTGCAAATGCCCCTGCTAGCCCGAGGGAGAGCGCACGATTGCTCGTGGCTCAGAGAGGGTCGCCCCGTGTTCAGTGGGATACGTTTGCCGGTATTCAGGGGTATCTGCCGGCTCATGCGCTGCTTGTCCTCAATCACACTAAAGTGATTCCCGCTCGCCTATGGGTCCACAGAGAAAACGGCTCTCGTCGAGAATTGCTCGTGCTCCATTGGGGCGAGAGAGGCGTAACAGCTCTCATTCGTGGGCATGTTCTGCCAGGTGAACGGCTGGTGTGCGGGGGGGATTGTGCATTCAGAGTGCTTGAGCCGATCGATACACAATGGATTCTTCAGCCGCTCTTTCCTCGTGAGGAGCTGATGCAAATGCTCGATCGCTACGGCGTTACACCAATTCCACCCTACATTCGCGATTGTCCCCTCAGTGAAGATGCACTACGACGTGAGTATCAGTCTGTGTTTGCAGACATTCCTGGATCATCTGCCGCTCCCACGGCCTCTCTCCACTTTTCTGAAGCACTTCTCACAGCCCTACAGGATGCTGGCATAACATTCGCTTCCATTACTCTGCATGTGGGCCTCGGCACCTTCGCGCCTCTCCGTGATCAGCAGTGGCGTTCGGGCACGCTCCATGAAGAGTGGTATGAGATAGGGAATGATGCGGCGCTCGCTATCAACGCTGCCAAGCGTGAAGGACGCGCCGTGATTGCAGTAGGAACGACCGTCGCGCGCACGCTGGAATCAGCTGGTGATGAACAGGGAGGCGTACAGGCAACGTCAGGCACCACAGATTTATTCATACGAGAAGGCTACACGTTTCGTGTGATTGACGGACTCATCACGAATTTTCATGTGCCAAGATCCTCCCTGCTCATGCTCGTTTCGGCATTCCTCGGTCGAGAGCGCATTCTCGAGCTCTATAGAGAAGCCATTATGCGGCGGTGTCGATTTTTTTCCTTCGGAGATGGCATGCTTCTCTTACGGTGATCAGTGAGTATACTGGAGGCGCTATGCCAACACCGAGGATTCTCCCCCACATATTCCGCGCGTACGACATTCGAGGAAAGGCTCTCACCGAGCTTACTCCGGAAACATGCTACGACGTAGGCCGTGCGTTCGGCACCGTCCTTTGGGAGCGGTATGGCAGTGGCAACGAGTCGTACCATCCGAGTGTCGTCGTAGGACGCGATGCGCGCACGCACGGTCCTACGCTTGAACGGGAGGTGGTGCGCGGACTCATGGATGCGGGATGCGAAGTGCTCTGCATTGGCCAAACGCCAAGCCCAGTGAATTACTTCACTCTGAACGCTTGCGGATATGACGGCAGCATACAGGTGACGGCAAGCCATAATCCCAAAGAAGACAACGGACTTAAGCTCCAACTACGCCAGGCACACTCATTTTCCGGAGACGATCTCACGCAATTACGAGAGAGGATAGAGCGCGGAAACATGCGCACTGCCAAGGGATCTGAACGCATGATAGATGCCGTCACTCCGTATGCAGAGGCGCTCACTTCGCTCGCTTCGGGTGCTGGAGAAGGCCTGACGATCGTCGTCGACGCAGGCAACGGTGTTGCTGGCCCCGTGTATGTGGACGTGCTTCGAAGGGCGGGATGCTCTGTGGTGGAGCTGTACACGCAGCCAGATGGCACATTCCCCAATCATCCGGCAGATCCAAGCAAATGGGACACGCTCATTGAGCTGCAAGCATCAGTCGTGCGGGAGCACGCTGCCTGTGGCTTTGCCTTCGATGGTGATGGTGATCGACTCGGCCTCGTCGATGAACAGGGGGCAATCGTCACAGCCGACCAGACACTGCTACTCCTCGCCAGAGATCACCTCACGAGGCACCCGGGCGCGCCTATTATCTTCACGGTGAGTAACTCCGGACTGCTTCAGTCTGAAGTGGCGAAATGGGGAGGGAAGCCCGTGCTCTCCAAAGTGGGACACTCGTTCGTAGAGCACGCCATGCGCGAGCACGGAGCGATGCTCGGCGGCGAACAATCTGGCCACTTCTTCTGCGGCGAAGACTACTACCCGTTCGATGATGCTCTCGCCGCATCACTACTGCTCCTCAAAGTGCTGAAATCGGACAGTGAAGCCCGCATTTCTGATCTCGTCGCTTCGCTCCCGCGCGTCTATCAAATGCCGGAGTGGCGACCGCACTGCCCAGACGAACGAAAAGCAGATGTCATCTCACGCGTCACCCAGCACTTTCGCCTCTCGCATCCAGTGAATACGCTCGACGGTGTACGTATTGATTTCGGACGCGATGCGTGGGCAGGCATTCGCCAAAGCAATACCAGCCCTTGTCTTTCGGTGTGTATCGAAGCGAGGTCGCCGGAGCATTTGGCAGAAGTGCAAGAAGAAGTCATGCGGCACATGCAATCGTATCCAGAACTCAGTGCTCAGTAGACCTTTCTAAAACTTCGTCTCCGCTCGCTTTCATTTCGCACGTTCCGTGATAGGCTCACCGGCGTGCCCCAAAAGCTCTCTCTCACTGGCAAACGCTGGATAGTGAAGCAGCACGACATCGCTGATTCTGCGGTAGCGTTCATGCGCTCTCTTTTTCATGAGCGTAATCTCCTCGGCTCCGCCAGAGACAATATCCTCTCAGATCCCTTCCTCTTTGCTGAAATGGGGCGAGCGGTAGAGCGTATTCGAGCGGCAGTGGATGCAGGGGAGACGATCGCCATTTTCGGAGACTATGATGCTGACGGCATCACGGGGACTGCGCAGCTCGTACGATTCTTTAGACGACGCGGCATCGAGCCGATCACGTATCTTCCGCATCGTGTGAAGGAAGGGTACGGACTCAAAAACGCTAGCATTGATGCGCTCAAACAGAAGGGCGTGAGCCTCATCATTACGGTCGATACTGGCATCGCCGCGCACGCCGAGTGTGCGTACGCGCAGACGCTCGGCATTGACGTGATTGTCACCGATCACCACCATCCTGTCACTGTCGTCTCTCCCGACGGGCCGACGAATCGTCCTCCTGCACACGCCGTCATTCACCCGCTTGTGCCGAGCGCCTTCCCCAATCTTCATCTGTGCGGATCGGGGGTCGCGTTCATGCTCGTGCGAGCGCTCGAACCAGAGCGATCGTGGAAAGGCATTGAAGAAGATTTTGTACTTGCAACCATTGGCACCGTGGCGGATCTCGTGCCGCTCACGGGGGAGAATCGCACGCTCGTCACGTGGGGACTCTCGTTTCTTGAGTCGCTACCACCAGGACCTCTGCGAGATGTTGTGAACACCATCCGACAGAGGGACCATGCAATCACCAGCACTGACATTGCCTTTCGGCTTGCACCCCGCATCAATGCCTCCGGCCGCGTCAATGATCCTTCGATTGCACTTTCTGCCATCCTCGACGGAGGTGACGCTATCGGCCAATTGGAACGCTTCAATGCCGAGCGTCAACGGTTAACAACGCACATGTACGCCATCGCAGAAACGATGGTCGATCGCGATGCGTGGCTTCTGTGTCTGGGTAGCGACACATTTTCTGCGGGTCTGGCCGGCCTTATCGCCGGAAGGCTGACGGAGGCCTACGGACGGCCTTCGCTCGTGGCGGCTTTCGATGGCAATCGCGCGATTGCCTCTCTGCGTTCCATTCCGAGTTACGACATCATGCACGCTCTCCGGCATGCCGCTGTGGCGCCTCTGCTGCAGACGTGTGGCGGGCATCGGCAGGCTGCCGGATGCACCTTCGATGTACGCAATTTTGAGCAGTTGAAGGAAGCGCTGAAGGCCGCAATGCATTCGTCGGGGCTGGAGCCTGAGCTGCTGCTTCCCACGCTCACTATCGACGCCGTCCTCAAGCCGGCGGATCTCTCGCTCGATCTCTGGCAGGCGATTTCGGCACTTGAGCCCTTCGGACAAGAAAACAAAGAGCCGCTCTTTTCCCTCACAATGCAGACGCTGGAAGGCATTCGATGCGTTGGGGAAGATGGCAAGCACATGCAGTGTCGCATTGCCGGAAAGAAAGCCGTGGGCTTCTCCCTTGGAAAGTACGCTGACGCGCTCATGAGCGAACCTGTCGACATCGCGTTCCACATCGCGAAAGACACTTGGAATGGACGACATGACGTCCAAATTGTCATCAATGACATTCGCCTATCTCGCTCGACTGATTAGAGCGGTACCAATCCTCCTTCTACCTGAAACACTTCAGTGATGGGCACCTGCAAGGCCATGGCGATCTTGTACGCGAGGGTCACCGAGGGATTGGAAAGACCGCGCTCAATGCTCATGATGCTCTGCCTGCTGACCCCCACTCTGAGGGCAAGCTCTTCCTGCGTCATGTGTCTATCAAATCGGAGTCGGCGAATGGTGTTGTGGAGGGTGGCGGTGGACATGAGAGCGAAAAGCGTGAAAGAAAAAGAAGCTGAGTAGAGACGAGAAGAATAACGAGAGAAAATGAACGCAGAGATTCTACGGATTCACAGGAAGTGAGCAAGCGTAATAGGGGAAGAATCAACGGTCATAGTTCCCCGCTCATGGTAAAACCATACTCACGCATGCGGCATACCATCATAAATGAGTCTGGAGCGCCACATAGGCTTTTTGCCGCTTCGTTGTCTCTATCAGTAAGATAGTGTTGACATGATTCCTTCTCCGTTCCATGGCATTTTCTCTTCATCGCTCGAACACGAGCGTACCGTGGGAGCTTCTGAGCCGTCACCAGTACGACATCAGCCGAGTGTCGGACAGAGCTCTCAGGGACAGGTGGCAATCGATGTGTACGAGTACGATAATTACTACATCATCAAAGCGCCGATAGCGGGGGTGAAGATGTCAGATCTCGATATTGAGGTGAATGACAGCAGCATCACGATTCGCGGTTCACGCCGTCAGAAAGATACTATTCCGGAGAATCAGTACTACGTCCAAGAGTGTTACTGGGGAGATTTTAGCCGCACTGTCAGGCTGCCTTGCTCGATCGATCCGCGCAAGGTGAAAGCCACGTTCAATAAAGAGTGCATTCTCAAGGTACTCGTGCCAAAAGAAGAGAAGGTGAAGATTATTCAAATAAGCGAGTAGCGAGTGAGCCTCCATACGTCACTGTTCGCGCCCTGCCGGCAGCGCGATTGGCATGGGAGCAGGAAGATGCCATTTCCGCGAATTTCTTCCTCGCATGATGGCTTCATAGCTCGGCGAAGGCAGCGTGCGTATATCCAGAGTGAGACGATAGATCATTTCGGCGGCTTCCCCGCGCGTTACGATGTGATCAAGTGAATTCGCTGTAGGAGGCAGGGCTTTGAGGCTGGTCATCCAAGAGAGGTACTGTTCAAACCAATGATCGGGGTCCGTGTCATCACGCACGTTGCCGAGGAATACGGATGCCAAGATTTTCGTCGCCTCGGGCAGCGTGATGAGCGCATCTGGACGAAATGTATTATCGGGATAGCCATCGATTATGTTTCTTCTCTTCGCGATGCAGATATTGGGTGCAAAACGGTGCGAGCGAGGGACATCTGAAAAAAAGACGCGTGAACCGCTCTCCGCAAAGTATTGATATTCGGCAAGACATGCGTTGGTGGCTTTGGCATCGAGCATACGTGGAATCGTCATGAGCATGACAAACGCTCCGCGCGTGAGCGGGGCATCAGGCTCGATACGCCGAGTGGATACTTCTGCAAATATATTCTGAAGCCGCAAGTACTCGATGGCTTTCGCGTACGGATACGTTTCCTGCACATCCTCAAATGGAGCCGCTGCGAATGGCAGAGACTCAGCAAGCGCGGGCGGCACCGCACAGGAAGCGATTAAGACTGCTATGCTCGTTGATGCAAGAATCGTACGCATAGGGAAGGAAGGGGGGCGGACAGAAAGGGGGACAGTGTAGCGCATCCTTTCCCGATGCGATATCTCTCTCTATACTGCGATCCTATGCGACTCCTCTCTATCACACTGGCCCTTGCATCTCTCACGCTCACTGCCTGCGGAGGAAAGACAATTGCATTCTCAGAGTGTCAGAAAGCCGTAGAACGATGGAGTGCCGACAGTAACGCGCGAGCAACAGAGCCGGAACAGGATGCGTGCAAAGCGGCTGCGGAAGCAGGGAGTGTCGATGCGATGCTCACGCTAGGAACAGAGCTCATGAAAGGAACGCACATGACTAAAGATGAAGCGCAAGGCTTTGCCCTCTTCTTGAACGCTGCGAAACGTGGCTCTGTGAACGGCGCGTACAATGTGGCGCTCTCCTATGCCCGCGGGCAGGGCGTGACTGCGAGCAATGAGTCTGCATTGCAGTGGTTCATGAACGCTGCGAGGAAGGGGGATTCTGGCGCGGCCTTGGCGCTCGGTATTATGTATCTCAACGGTGAAGGAACGCCAAAAGATGCCATGCGCGCCTACGCATGGTTCGATGCTGCCGTCCGTGGAGGGTACGCTGACGCGAGAGAGTACAGAGATCAATTGGCATCCTCGTTCTCTGCAGACGATAAGAAGAAAGCGGAAGAAGCCGCAGCGCAACTGCAGAGCGCGCTCGCGTCTGAGAATGACAGCGCCTCTCAGCCAAACGAGACGAATTCTCCGCTCTTATGAGCGGGCCTGAGTCTGCCCCGACACACGCGACATGGATGTGCTCCTCATCGATAATTACGACTCGTTCACCGGCAATCTCGCACAGCAAATCGCAGGCTTAGGTGCCGCTGTGCGCGTGATAAGAAACGACGAGTGGTCTCTCCGTCAGATACGATCCTTCGCCTGCGACGCCATTGTCATTTCACCGGGACCGGGGCATCCGTCTCAGAGCGGCGTTTCGTGCGATGTCATCCATGCGCTTGCCGGAACAATTCCCATTCTGGGAGTATGCCTCGGTCACCAATGCATTGCGGCAGTGTTCGATGGTCCACAGACGGTTGTGAGGGCGCCGAAGCCTATGCACGGCCGCACGAGCCCGGTGTACCATCATCACATGGCTATCATGCGGGGCGTGCCGTCTCCTTTCGCCGCTGCGCGATACCATTCGCTCATCGTCTCCTCTGTACCGGATGAATGTGAAATGCTCTGTTGGACAGGCAGTCAATCCTCCCCCGATCTCATCATGGGCATACGTCACTGTGCGTATCCGTTGTTCGGCGTTCAGTTTCATCCAGAATCGTTCCTCACGCGCTACGGATATCGCATCATGAAGAATTTTCTCTCCCTCCCATGACTCTCGTGAGAGAAGTGCCATGGCCTCGCTTCGATCCGATCGCTTTTTTTCGCCGTTGCGACGAGCGAGAGGTGGGGCTTTCTTTTGTACGACAAGGCTCTTGGACGATTATTGCATGGCAGCCCTCCCTCACCATTATCGGCAATGCTCAAGAGGATATTGTTCGAATACAAACACTGATACGAATGAAAACGCCTCCCCGCACATCATGCTCGAACGTTCCTTTTGTATCTGGCATTATCGGCTGCATCGGATACGATCTCTCATGCCATCTGAGAGGCATGACAGTGCGACCGAGAAAAGGCGACGGGTTCCCGGGAGTACTTGCGCATGATTACCGGCATGCGATCATCACTGACGGACGACGCACGTTCATCTCGGGTGGCGATGCATTTCTGAAGGATGCTGAATCGATTCGGCGTCGTCCTGCTCGTGCTATTTCGCTCTCGAATATGAAGTGGGAATCGGATCTCACTATTTCCGCCTATCGTCGTCTCTTCCGCTCCGTGAAAGATGCCATCAATCAGGGAAGTGTGTATCAGCTCAATCTCACGTACGCATGGCGCACGCGTTCTTCCAACGATCGTCGCCGGCTCTTCTCCCTCTTGCTTGCACGGCATCCGGCTGAGTACGGAGCGTACATAGAAGCTGAAAACTATGCTCTACTGTCGCTCTCGCCTGAGCGATTTCTGGCAGTTGACGCGCAAGGCCGCATTGAAACGCGCCCCGTGAAAGGCACCGCTCCTCGCGGACGCAATGAGACAGAAGACGCACAGCACATGAGAACACTGTCGCATGACGGTAAAGAGCGCGCTGAGCTTGCCATGATAACGGACTTACTCCGCAACGATCTCGGCCTCATCAGCAAGATCGGCTCTGTACGCGTAGCAGAAGAACGAAGAATTTTTTCAACACCCTCAGTGTGGCACGCGTATTCTCGCATTACATCGCAGCTCGCATCTGGCATGACAGCCTTTGACGCACTCTGCGAGTGTCTTCCTGGAGGCTCGATTACAGGGTGCCCTAAGCGCAGTGCTATAGAGCACATTGATAGGCTGGAGAGATATCGGCGAGGCGCGTACACCGGAACCGTATTCACCCTTGCCGATGATGGTGTGCTCGGAAGCAGCATCGTCATACGCGCTCTGAGCGCGAGAGGCAAAGCACTGACACTCGGAGTGGGAGGCGGGATTGTCACGGACTCGCTCGTCGACGCTGAGTGGCAAGAAACCCTCGCAAAAGCTGCGCCCTTCCTTGCGCCTCTCGAAGATGCAGAGTGCCTGTGGATGGATGGCGCATGGGTGACGATCTCACGCATGCATCGCTCGATGCTCGACGCGAAGAACGCAGACATGAAAGGCATATTCGAAACGATGTACGCGTATGCGGGTGAGGTGCGACTCATAGAGAATCACATGAGACGGTTACGCCGATCCGCAACGCTCACTCATCTTTCGCTGCCCCTTTCTCTCCCTCGCATACGATCAGCTGTCACTGGTATCGCGGCTCGATTCTCTTCT
Source organism: uncultured Candidatus Peribacteria bacterium (assembly GCA_964580035.1). Lineage (GTDB taxonomy): Bacteria > Patescibacteriota > Gracilibacteria > Peribacterales > Peribacteraceae > CAZOJC01. The sequence continues at coordinate 131,517 of CAZOJC010000001.1, read as the reverse complement.
CCTGCAAAAATAAAAATTGTTGCCACCAAGAAGCATGTTCTCGTCTATGGATCGCCTCTTATGGCCACTCACGAACATACAAAGACGGGCATAGCTGCTCAGACGATATCTCTTGAAAGGCATATGCCAGCAGCGAAATCGCTCCCCAATGATGCATGCGCACGCGCCAGAGAACAAGCCAACAGGCAGGGGTTCGGAGAGGCTCTCCTCGTCGATGGTAACGGACATGTTACGGAAGGCGCATACTCCAATGTCTTCTGGGTGAAGAGCGGAGTGCTTCACACAACTTCTAAGAATATCTTGCTCGGCATCGCTCGGGGGGAGATTCTCTCTCTCGCGAAATCTCTCGGCATCATTATTGCTTTTGACTCTGTGACAACAGCAGATCTTTGTGAGGCAGACGAGTGCTTTGTCACAAATGCCATCACAGGCATCGTCCCTGTTGTGCGCATAAATGCAGCGCGTATGGGAACGGGTCGTATCGGGCGGATCACGCGCATGCTGATGCGGGCACACAACGAGATACAAAAAAATGGAAATGCGCGGGGCATTTCCATCTAATGAAAACAAAGACGACTATTTTTTCTTTTTCTTTGTCGTCTTCTTTGCCTTGGCCTTCTTGACTGTCTTCTTGGCCTTCTTCTTTGTTGGCATGAAGGGGAGGGGAACGTAAGTAAGAATGTAGGCTTTTTATTTTCCTGTAACAGAGTAGTGAGTGTCAATGAATCTGTGTTTCTAAAGCGATGAAAGCGATGTCTGATATGTTGCTCTGTGAGAAGAACAAAGACTCTGGAATCAGATCTTATAGTACAGGTATACTACTGATCCCCCTCTTCATTCATGCATCTCACGCAGGCTATCCTGCCCGTCGCCGGCTACGGTACGCGATTCCTTCCTTGGACGAAAGTCGTGCCGAAAGAATTGCTGCCAATCGGCAATGTGCCCATCATTGCTCTGCTCGTTGACGAATGCTTGAGTGTCGGTATTCGAGATATTTGTTTCGTCATCAGCACTGGTAAAGAATCGATCCCGCAATACTTTCAGAAGAAGCCTCACCTCGAAAGAGAGCTTCAGAGTCGGGGTAAATTGCACATGCTCGACGAGCTTACCAAGTACGACAGCGTTCGCTTCCACACTGTCTACCAACACGAAATGAAGGGAGACGGACACGCGCTTCTTCAAGCGGCAGGATGGACCGAAAGCGATACTATCGCGGTGCTCTTCGGCGATGATTTGATTAAGAGTGAGAAGACGGGTTTACAGCAATTGTGGGAAGCGTATAGGCAGATAGAATCGAGTAAGGAAGTGGCCCTCTTAAGCGTAGAAGACGTGCCACGGCACCTGGTGTCACGCTACGGAATTATCGACATTCACCAGCGCGATCCGAACACAAGACTCAACAAAATAAAAGGACTCGTGGAGAAACCCCACCCAAGCGCCGCTCCTTCTACGCTCGCCATTGTGGGAAAGTACATCATTCCCGTGTCCATCTTTGATAGCTTGAAGAATGTGACGGGGGGTCACGAAGGTGAAATACGCCTCATTGACGCACTCATTCATCAGCTTGAGACTATCGACATGTACGGATACGAATTTGAAGGCATCCGCTTCGATACAGGTACGCCAAAAGGCTATAAGCACGCGATGAAAGAGTGGGAAACATGAACAGGCGCTTCATGCTTCTCTCTTCAGAAGCTCGATCTCATCGCGCAGATCGGCTGCTTTTTCAAATTCCAAATTCTGCGAAGCGATATCCATCTGCTGCTCTAACTCCTCAAGAAGCCGCTTCTTTTCGTCTTTTGGAATGCGCTGAGGATCATGACGTTTGCGAGTGAGCTTCATCTTGCTGTGCTCCTCGGCGATGTCTTTAATCGCCTTGATAATCGTCTGAGGGGTAATGCCGTGCTGTTCGTTATATGCCTCTTGAATCGCGCGGCGGCGATTCGTTTCTTCCATAGCCGCTTTCATAGCCGGCGTGATGATGTCTGCGTAGAGCACCACGTGGCCGCTAATGTTTCTGGCCGCACGGCCGATGGTTTGTATGAGGGCATCGCGAGAGCGAAGGAATCCCTGCTTATCGGCATCGAGAATGCCGATGTAGCTGACCTCAGGAAGATCGAGGCCTTCTCGTAAGAGATTGATACCTACGATGATATCGATATCGCCTGTGCGCAATTGCCGAAGAATTTCTATGCGTTCCATTGTTTCGATATCACTGTGAAGGTAACGCACTTTGTACTGCGATTCTTGAAGGTACTTTGCCAGTTCTTCCGCGCTCTTTTTGGTGAGAGCTGTGATGAGCACGCGTTCCCCTCGCTTGATCGTTTGATTGATCTCTCGGGTGATGTGATCGATCTGATGCTTCTTTCCCTCTACCGTGACAATGGGATCTACAAGGCCGGTAGGGCGAATAATTTGCTCAACGATGCACTCTTTTTTTGCGTGAGCGTACTCATACGGACCGGGAGTGGCGGACACGTACACGGCCTGATGCACCCTCGCTTCGAATTCATCAAACTTCAGCGGTCGATTGTCGTGCGCGCTCTCGAGGCGAAAGCCAAAATCGATGAGCGTCTGCTTACGGCTCCTGTTCCCCTCGTACATGCCGCCGATCTGAGGAATGCTGATGTGCGATTCGTCCACGAACAGCAAAAAGTCATCGGGGAAGTAATCCATGAGCGTTTCTGACGGAACGCCCGGCTCTCGGTTGCCGAGGTAACGAACGTAGTTTTCGATACCCGTGCAGTACCCCGTTTCTTTGAGCATTTCGATGTCATATTCCGTGCGCTGACGAATGCGTTCTGCCTTCACAAGTTCTCCCTTGCTGAGAAAGAATCGCTCGCGCTCTTCCATATCCCGCTTAATGCCGTCGACGGCTGCATCGATTTTTTCTTTCGTGGTCACATTGTGAGCTGCGGGGAAAATTTTCACTTCCTGTAATTCCGTTATCACTTCGCCGGTGAAGCTATCCACTTCTTGAATTGTTTCGATTTCATCAAACGGCATTTCGATGCGTATGACGGTATCTCCGCTCGGAGGAAAGATCTCCACAGTATCTCCGAGCGCGTGAAACATGCCTTGCTTAAACTGCATCGAGCTTCGCTTGTACTGAATATCTGTGAGAAGCCTCAGCAGTCTGTTTCTCTGAAACGGCATGCCACGCGAGAGGGTGATGGCGAGGAGTTCGTAATCTTCCACGTTGCCGAGGCCGTAGATGCATGACACTGAGGCAACAATCAACACATCTCTTCTCGTGAGCAAGTTGTGTGTGGCGGCATGACGAAACTTCGCTATTTCATCGTTAATGCTTGCGTCTTTCTCGATGTAGGTATCTGTTGTGGGCAAGTATGCCTCTGGCTGGTAGTAATCGTAGTAGGATACGAAATATGAAACGGCGTTTTCTGGAAAGAATGCCTGAAACTCGCTGCAGAGCTGAGCTGCCAATGTTTTGTTGTGAGCAAGTACGAGAGTGGGTCGCTGCTCTGCCGCGATGATATTGGCCATGGTGAATGTTTTGCCTGTGCCGGTGGCCCCGAGAAGAATCTGATGACGCTCTTTCTGACGAATGCCTTTTAGCAGTTGTGAAATAGCGCGAGGCTGATCGCCAGTCGGCTTGTAATCTGAGACGAGAGAGAATGTTTTCTGAAGCATACTCACGTGAGAATGAACGGAGAGTATACAAGGGAGTCTCCCCTTCAGAAAGGGAAGATACTGTGGTATACTTATTCGATGCGCCTGCATCCTTTCTACTCACGCGCACTGCGCACGACGAGCCTCTTGCTTGCGGCTCTGCTTGCCATGATCATTGCGATCGCGTTCTGGCAGACGCTCGATACCGTCCCAATCACGGGACAAGTACTCACTCCTCCTCCTGTCAGGGCGGTACCCTCTCGCAAAATTTCTGAAGAGGAAATGTCAGCAGGAACGACCATCCCTCCCGATACGCACGTCACGTTCACGCTTCCTCTCTCGATGCCATCCATCACGCGCATCACACTGTTTGGCGGACCGAACACCGACACAGAACGATACTGGGGATACTGCTTTTTGGGAGACGAGAAAGTACGAAAAGCCTCTGGCATGAAGCCATATCATGAGACTGGATTTTTTTACTCTTCAGGCCAACAGAGAGAGAATGCATCGCTTACGTCCCTCCATGAGATATTCAGGGGCGGAGAGACGTGTTACGTGATGTCCAGCGTGCCGCTTGGAGCTGGCCCAGATGTAGATGGAGATCTCCTCAATGCTTCGCTGGAACGGATCTACCAATTGGATGAGCACAATCCCGATAGCGACTTCGATGGCATTGCCGACGGGCGGGAAGTGTTCGATACCAAGACGAATCCCAGCACGAATGACACCGATTCCGATGGGCTCATCGATAGCCTGGAAGATAAGAACCAAAACGGCATCAGAGATGAAGGTGAAACGAATCCCCTGAACGCTGACAGTGATAATGACGGGCTCTGTGATGGGGACGGAGATGAGTCAGGTTGCAAAGAGGCAGCGAGGATCAAAGTCACAAAAAATTGTCCAGACTCTGTGCCAGCTTCTGAATGTCGGCTCCTAGCTCATATCCGCGGAGAAGACATGAACAAAAACGGCATAGTCGATCCCGAGGAAACCAGCCCCACCACTCCGTATACCTTTGAAATAAATGGTGAAAAGATCACCGATTGGCAGTACCGTCGGCTGCAGTTGAAGGACTCAGAGAACATCAGAACGCCGTAGAGACCTTTCTCCTTCTGCCAATTTCTGCTACAATACAGAGAAACATTCATACCCATCTCTCCAATGATCACACGCCTCTTGCTCACTACGATTGGTGTCCTCATAGCGACTGGCGCTCCGCCAGCTCTCGCGTACATCAGTCCCAATGACGTGTTTGTTGGAGACATTGTTGACACAGCGGATGTGGGGAGTGCAAGCACCACTGCACAGACATCATCTGCAGGAATAGTGAACAGACGTAACGCAGAGAGTGTTGTGAGGGTAAGGCAAGAAACTATCAATAGTTCGCGTGCTGCAGAAGCGAGATACCAGCAGATACTCCAAGACCCCAACTACACGCCTCCAGTGGTAGCCCCCGTCGTAGCCAAATCTTCCAGTAGTCGTGCAAGCAGCCTACTTCTCACCGACGAGGCGCAGTATCAGAGACGACAGGAGCGCATGGCGCAAGAAGGTGGCTCTCCCGTTGTCATTGTCACGGGGGGAAACGGCGGAGATGTCATTGACGGTCGCACAGGACGCGTGCTTCATAGCGGAGCACCCATTGTGACAGCCTCAGGGCCGGCCGACATCGTCGTCCTTGCATCGCTTCTCATTGCCGCCATCGGCACGCTCACTTCCGTCAGGCGACGGATGCGCCTTGCCACTTCTTCCCGCTAATCTGTATGCAGACTCATTCATTGAAGCTTCGATATGCTCTCCTCGCAGTTGGCGTACTGGTTCTCCTCGCTGGCATTGGCATGACACTCGTGCGCATGCAGCAGCAACCTGCGGCTGCGGACATAGATCTCTCTTCTCTTCCCAATCCGTTCGTGCAGAAGAATACTACTGCAGCGACCGTTTCGACGTTAGGAAAGAAAGGGAATTTTGATGTGATCAAAATGACTTTCGACATTAATCGTATTCCTCCAGAATCGCGTGAAGATGCTAACCCTAACGTAATCTACGTTATGCCGAGCCCCGATAACCCAATCTGGTTTTTGGATAACAAGAATCCCATTGATGTGGTACTGGGTGGCAGAGAAAACGCCTACGGATACGAATACACGACACCGAATGCTTTAGAGGAAAAGGCGAACGCAAATCTTCCAAACTTTGCCAGTCGATTCCCGGGTAAATTTTTTGCAACAGCTAAAGCACTAGAAGAAGATGCTGCTCACGGCAACGATCTTGCGAACTTTGCGACAAGAAACGGAATTACGTGGAACCCCACTGATCCGCGATCATCTGCGGCAGTCTACTTTAAACCAAATATGCTCTATGTGTTCGTCGTAAATGAAACCCATCCCGTCACCATCAACTGGACACCCATTCAAGTATGCGGCAATGCGTGGGTGCAAACGGGGGAACAGTGTGATGACGGCAACACTACTACTGGTGACGGCTGTTCATCTATCTGTGTCATCGAAGAAGGATACGCATGCACCGGCAATCCGAGCAGCTGCAGCAGCATCAAAACGCCGAAAAAATGTGCGTCGATTCCCACTATCATCAAACCGAACGGCGACTTCGTCATCGATAATGACGATCCTGCCGGATACCGAGAAACGGGTGTATGGCAGACGCTCGCAAAAGGATACAAGGGTACCGAGCGCGAATTCGATGCTTTCAGTCCCGAGGTGCCAAGCGCACTATGGTGTGCTACGGACCTTGCAGAAGTGACGACGTACGATGTGTATGCAACATGGAAAAATAATTCTCCGTTCAACGCCAAGGTGGCATACGAAATACTGAATCAAACGGCAGTCCTGAGCACTGTGGAAGCAAATCAGAGCAGTGATCCAACGGATATCTCCTACGATGGCGTTCCGTGGAAATTACTTGATACCATCAACTTTAAACCAGGGTCTGTGCAGGTGAACATCAAAGCCCCCGTTGGCACAGCCGCACTCGGCGATGCCGTATACTTCCGAAAGCGCCCACCCCCACCAGTGCAAGTCTGTGGCAACGGCGTGCGTGAAGGAACTGAAGAGTGTGATGACGGCAATGCAGTAGACAATGATGAATGTCGCAATGATTGTAAGCTCTACACTCCCATCCCGTTTTAACCCTTCGTGATCAGAGCTGCGGCTTGGCCTTGTGCCAGGCCGTGGCTTTTTCATAGGCGTGCGCGGCGGAAAGAATCGTCTCCTCACCCCACTGCCTGCCCATGAGCTGTAGCCCAATTGGGAGGCCGTGTGCGCCAAAGCCGCATGGAATACTCATGCATGGAATGCCTCCCATCACCTGCGGAATGGTGAACACATCTTCCAGATACATCGCGAGCGGATCGTTGCTATTGGCCCCCACTTCGAACGCCGTGTGTGGGGATACAGGCGAGAGAATGATGTCTACGGTACTGAATGCCTCATCGAAATCCTGCTTGATGAGAGTGCGAACCTTCTGCGCTTTGAGGTAGTACGCATCGTAGTAACCAGATGAAAGCGCAAACGTTCCTATCATGATGCGTCGCTTCACTTCCCGTCCAAAGCCTTCGCTCCGCACGGTGCGATAGTAATCGAGAAGATCATCTGGTGCGCGACCGTCAGCAGTAGTGTGTCCGAAACGGATGCCATCGTACCGAGCCATATTGGAGCTCACTTCGCACGGGCAGAGCACGTAATATGTCGCAACACCGTACTTGGTGTGAGGGAGCGAAATATCCATAATATCTGCTCCGAGAGAGGCAAATGCTCGCTTGGCTTCTTCAAATGCTCGGGTCACTTCTGGCGTAATGCCTTCGATCACGTACTCTTTCGGAATCCCCACACGCAATCCTTTCATGTTGTCTTTGAGGAGAGATCTGTAGGGCGGAACAGGGAGTGTGGATGTGGTGCCATCGTTGGGATCATGCCCTGCAATCGCCTCCATCACTATTGCAAGATCTTCGACGGTTTTACACATGGGTCCTATGGTATCCAGTGAGCTCGCCATGCTGAGCACGCCGTACCTGCTCGTGCGGCCGTAGGTTGGGCGAAGTCCGGTAATGCCGCAGAATGAGGCTGGCTGACGAATGGATCCTCCCGTATCAGTGCCAAGTGCAAACACGCACTCATCGGCGCTCACAGCAGCCGCGGGGCCACCCGACGATCCACCCGCAACGCGCGTAGTGTCCCACGGACACCGCGTCACTCCGTAGCACGAAGTTTCCGTGGAAGCACCCATGGTGAATTCATCTGTATTCGCTTTCCCGATGCTTATCGCACCGCGCTGCGAAAGTCGCTTTGTCGTCGTCGAATCAAACGGTGGACAGTATGTCTTATGACGTAACATGTTGGAGCACGCAGTAGTGGGAATTCCTCTTTCGCAGAAGACATCTTTGGCGAGGTACGGAATGCCCGCGAGGGGAGAGGAGAATTTTCCCGCTGCGTCCACTGCTTTGGCCTTCTCAAGCGCTCTGTCTCCGTTATTAAAGATGACGGCGTTCAGCATGCCATCGACTGATGCGATGCGATCGAGGCACGCACGCACAAGCTCGGTAGCTGAGAGAGCTTTGCTTTTCAATCGTTCGTGTGCCTCTGCGATCGTGAGTGATGAGAGCATAGGTCAACCGTGAGCGTGAGGAGTGCGTATGAGCTGGCCGATGACTGGGAGCGGGGAAGTGTCAAGAAGGCTCTCGGGGCTTGCGTCGCTGACTGTTACTTCGTCGTCTCTGAGAACAGTCGTGAGTCCGGTCACTTGGGCCGTTGGCTGCACATGATCGGTATTCACTTCATTCAACATGTCGACGTACGAGAGAATCGCGCCGAGTTCTTTCGTCATGCTCTTCACTTCTGCATCACTCAACGTGAGTCGAGCGAGCATGGCAATATGCTGTATCTGTGCTGGGGAAAGGGCAGTCATTCTGCTTCAGAGAATACGGCCGTATGCGATGCCGAGCAAGGGGAGAGGTTCTCACGACGTTGTAGCGAGAGATGCTCGCAGAGGAATCTCAAGTGTGAACTTCGTCCCACGATCCGCTTGGCTGATGAATGAAATATGCCATCCGCGCATGTCGGCAATGCTCTTGACTAAGTACAGGCCTAGGCCCGACCCTCTCGGATTACGTGCGCGCGCTCGAGCTCCTCTGAAAAATTTGTCAAAAATTCGGTTCTGCTCATGGACCTTAATGCCGATGCCGTTATCTTCGCACGTTATGACGCAGAGAGCGTTCGTCTTGAGCAGCGTGATGACGACATCGCCCGCAGTCGGCTCGGAATACTGCACGGCATTGGTCACAAGACGTGAGATTGTCTCCTTGAGAAGCTTCTTATTCTCTTCTATCTCCGCTTTGGAGATGTTCTCGTGACGAAAGTCAATCACTCGTTCTGGATAGTGCTGCTCGATTTCGTGAATGATCTCCTGTACGAGCGCAAGAGCGCAGAATGATTCATTCTTTTTTTGATTGGTAAATGCGACGTTCGAGAGAGCGACGAGATCGTCGACGAGACAATCAAGAGAGGCATCGCTTGAGTACTGCTGCTGCAATACTTCCATCTGCTGCGGGGAAAGATTTTTTGATTCTAACAGCCATCCTAGTGGCCAGCGGACCTGCACTTCTTGTTCTATCGCATGAGCTCTCTCGTGATACTCTCGAATGAGAGATTGCCTCTTTTCTTCTGCGTCGAGGTCCAGCTCGATCCCAATGAAATATTCTGGAGATCCTTTGCTATCGAGCACCGGGAGCACATGAAGTTCTTGCCAGTATCGTCTGCCATCTTTGGTTCGATTTTGCAGTTCGCACACGTATGCGGCCTTCTGGATCGCGATTGTGTCCCACATTTCTGCATAGAATTCCTCGGGCATAAGCCCTCCCCACAGTACGCCTGGCTTCTTCCCTATCATTTCTTTGTGAGAAAATCCTGTATGGCGCTCCGCAGCCGCATTCGCGTACAGAATGTTTCCCTCTCGATCGGTGATCACGACGTGATCGTGGGCGCGGTCGAAACCTGCTATGAGATTTTGAAGCGCAGGTGTAAAGCGATGCGTCATGTGAGAGAAAAGGGAAAGACGATGTAATAAAGCGGATTGTAGCTGCACTTTCAGAATACTAAAATATGTTTTCTGAAATATTGTGAGCGTTTGTCACTCGAGCATGCGGCTACTCCTGCAAGTATAAATTCGGATTCTTCTTCACCCCTTTCACCATCACCTCGAAGTGGAGGTGAATGCCAGTCGGCCCGTGGACGAGCCCTGTGTTTCCCATCGCCGCAATTTGCTGGCCTCTGCTCACAGTGTCACCTTCCGCTACGAGAAATGATTTATTGTGTCCGTAGAGCGTGATGATGCCATTGCCATGGTCAATTTCGATCACGTTGCCGTAGCCGCCGTTCCATCCGTAATCAGCGCGAATGACGGTGCCTGCTTCCGCCGCGAAAATCGGTCCTCCGCCGCGTTGCTGGAGATCGAGTCCGTAGTGGTGCCCTGAATAGTTTTGCGTCATGAAGCAGATGCACGGCCGCTGGAGAATGCCTCCGGTTGGCACATCGGTCATGACCGCCTGCGCGACGACGGCGACTGGTTTTACGCCAGAGATCGTCGATTGAGGCGGTTTCTTGGCGATCACGCGGACCGGTTCGACGATTGGCTTTCCGCCGGGAATGATCAGTTCTTGCCCTGCGAGCAGGTATCCGCCCTGAATCTGGTTCTGCGTTGAAATTGCGTCCACAGGGACGTTGTACAAATCAGCAATTGCAGAAAGATTCTGGCCGCGCTTCACGGTATGAATAATGCCGTTCACTGGCAAGATGAGGAGCGTTTGGCCGGGTTTTAGCGTCGCTTTCTCGCTCAGTGCATTGGCATAGCGAACTGTATCGGCGTTGATGTCGTATAGCTTCGCTATGCTCGCCACGGTTTCGCCGCGCTCGACGGTGTGAATGGTGCCCTTCGCAAAGGCGCTGCGGGTTCCCTGTTCTGTGAGGGACGATGTCTTCATGAGAAATCCATCCTCGGCAAGGAGGAATTGCGAGTAATCCGTCTCGATATCTGGCAATTCTCCAGAGCTCTCAGACACGTACGGCCGCACGAACAGCGACACCGCAAAAATACCGATGCAGAGCACACGGATGCGTATTGATAGCCAGGAACGTATGGAGAGTTGCCTCTGCATCAGGGGACGGAAGCGATACGGGAAGAAACGGCGTTCATCACCCGCAGAGCGTCAGTATACCTGTCTTTGGAGCCGAGGAGAACGAGGATGTACGTCCGACGACCCGAGGTGAAGAGAACGGCTAAACATTCGCCTGCGGCAGAGGTGGTACCAGTCTTCACGCCGAATACATTGAGCCGCGAATGCAAGATCTCGTTGGTATTGTGGAGAGAAAACTGCTTGCCATCGTATGCGGTGATCTCAGCATCGCGAGTGGAGACAATGGATTGAAACGTGGGATTTCTCAGTGCTGCCAGCATGAGCGATGCAATATCCCGCGCAGAGGCGTACTGATTGGGGTCATCAAGTCCTGCAGGGTTGGCAAAGCGTGTGGCTGAGAGCTTGAGTGACTTGCTCCGTTGGTTCATGGCCCTCACGAACGCCGTTGTCCCGCCGCTATGGTGGTATGCGAGGGTATAGGCTGCATCATTGGCAGAGCGCAGAAGCATGGCTTTCAGCAGATCTCCGAGGATAAAACGCTGTCCCTTTTTCAAATTCATATCACTGCCTCCCACGGCCTCCGCCACTTCCGGCACTGTCACCGTTTCATTCATTGAGTGCGAGTCGAGGATGAGGAGGGCCGTCATAATTTTGGTGAGGCTCGCCATGGGGCGCGGGGTAGATGCATGTTTACTAAACAACACCTCCCCGCTGACAGCATCCATGAGTATCGCGCCGGATGCGGTGATGGATGGGGGAAGCACGTTCCTCATGACGGCGGGAGCGTGTACCGAGAGAATTTCAGCCGCGGGCAAACGCGCAGCGGCATCTGCCATTCGATAGTCCGGTACTGCGCCGAGGAGAAGGAGGGGGAGGAGTAAACGAAACATCATGCTCGGGGAGAACAGTTCCGCGCTGAGGCGGGGAACGTCTATTTGTAGACAACGCGATCTGCGATGCGCAGATCTACATACTCTCGCACTTGTTCGAGCGGTACGCTCTTCATCAGCTCTCGAAACCTCTCAAATTGTACAGGTATCGGGCTCGTTCTATCAAAGAAGAGCGTGAACGATTTTGTGCGCACGTGAAATTCTCTCGCACGAAGATAGAGGATGATGCCAGTAGGCGTAATGCCGAAATTTTCCCGCAGCATATCTCGAGCCGAGAAGATGGCTGCAAGCGTGTCTGTATCGGTGAGCAGCGTACGATCTTCAGGACGCACGCCCCAGTCTGTCACTTCGATCGTGGGAAGCGGATTTTTCTGCAAGAGACGGGTGGTGCTCACGAGCGTGAATCCCTTCTGAGTCACGTAGTAATAGCGCTGATCTGTCTCCGCTTGCAGTGTGCTTCCACTCATAGCCATACCGTCGCTCATCACGCGAAGTTCGGCGATGATGGGATCAACGAAAATGGATACGGACAGAGTGGAAGGATGGATTTTTTTGATGGCAACGTCCGTAATATCTGGATACGCGGCGGTGAGGAGTGAAAGCACGTTTTTACGCGTGATGAAGATGAGTCGCTGTGAAAAAAGGGGCGCGAGAATCTTTTGCACTTCATCACTGTCAATGCGGCTGTCTTGGCGCTTCACTTGAATTTGCTTCACGCTGAACACAGGTGAAAAAAGGAGTGCGCTCACGAGTCCAATTGCACTCGCCGCGACGAGCACGATGAGCCACTTCCTGCACTCAGCGAGGAGCACGGACCGAGTGCCGGCCCATTTGCGCGAGAGCCGAGACAATCGCTCGCTCTTCCTCAGGCCGGTATTGCCGCTCTTCAAGCGTTGCTTTCTCGCATACGAAAGAGCGAGCGGGGTTACTGCCCGTTTGAGTCTTCGTGGGAGGCGGGAGGGAGGGAGGAGTGGCATGAGACTATGTGCAGTCTAGTACGGTTTGAGCTGAGAGGCAGTTCCCGAGAATGCGAAAGTAGTGTGATCCAGCGTTTCTGAGGGGTGACAGAGGAACCTGCGAGGTGGTAGCGTGTCTTGGTATGAACATGGCTCTCGTCTGCGATTGGCTTCCGACGTTCGGGGGAGCGGAACACGTTCTTGCGTCATTTGGGAGAATCTGGCCTTCGGCACCCCTCTTTACGACGGTTGCGAAAGATGATGCGAAGCGCTCAGTGCGCATCTCTGATGTACGCACGAGTCGATTGCAGTTGCTCTACTCACTCTCCCATCGCCACGAGTGGCTTCTGCCATTCATGCCTCGAGCGATGGAAGATATCGATCTCCGAGGATTCGATACCATCGTCAGCTCGTCTCACGCAGTAGGCAAGGGAATCGTGCCGCCATCTTCTGCCGTACACATTTGCTACTGCCACACGCCGATGCGGTACGCTTGGGAAATGGAAGAGCAGTACCTCAATGATTTCGGACTGAAGGGTCCGCTCCGAGGGGCAATCAAGCGGGAATTGAAGCGTCTGCGGCGGTGGGATCTCTCGACGGCGCGACGAGTGGATACGTTCGTCGCCAATTCCCGTGAGACGCAGGCTCGCATACGACGTATCTACGGGCGCGATTCGATCGTCATTACGCCGCCAGTAGAGGATCGCTTCTTCAGTTGTACACTTCCAGAAAAGCAGCGCACGTACTTTCTTGCGATCGGGAGACTCGTGCCGTACAAGCGATTTGACCTGCTCATTTCACTCGCAAATCTTCTCAACCTACCACTCATGATTGCAGGAGTGGGTCGAGAAGAACAGCGGCTGAAATCAATGGCGGGGCCGACTGTTACCTTCCAAGGATTTGTACCGGATGATGAGCTGCCCCCTCTCTATGCCCATGCGAAAGCCGTACTGTTTCCTCAGTACGAGGATGCGGGGATCGTGCCCATGGAAGCCCAAGCGTGCGGTACTCCCGTCATCGCCTACGGAAAAGGAGGCGTGCTTGATTCTGTCATCGATGGATCGACAGGGATACTCGTCTCAGAACAGACAGTGCCTGCTTTTGCTGCTGCAATCGAGCGTTTTTCGTTGCGAGAGTGGCCCGCACCCGCCATCCGCGAACATGCACAGAGATTCTGCGAAGCATCGTTTATGCGATCCATGCAGACCGTTATAGAGGATACTCGACGAGCCAAAGGGCTGCCCTCTCACTCGCACATTCGCCATTCTCACGTATGATCAATTCGCCGTTCAGTCTCTTCGCGCCCTACGCACATCGCGTTCGTGTCATACAGTGCGAAAAAAGCGATGCCTTGCTCTCGAGCGACACCGCTCCCATTCGCCGCGCATTCGGCTCTTCAGACATTGCGGCGCTGGTGCAGGAGCACGGTAGTACTATTGTGCGTGCTGAAGAGCCGATCGATCGAACGGCGACAGGCGATGGACTCCTCACAGATCGGCAAGGCCTCGTGCTCACCATTCGCCATGCCGATTGTCAGAGTTTTGTGCTCTATGCGCCAACGCATCATGTGGCCGGCGTGCTGCACGTGGGATGGCGAGGGATTCTGTGCGATGCCATCGGAGCATGGTTCTCGGCCCTCACGCGAGAGTGGGGGATTCTCCCTCGTGACGTCTTTGTAGGTGCAGGGCCTTCTCTCTGCACGTCCTGTGCCGATTTCTCAGATCCTCTCCGAGAGCTGCCCGGCCTGTCACCTGCACTCGTCAGTGGACGAACGGTGAATTTGCGCGCAGCGGCAGAAGCGCAATTCGTACGTGCCGGACTGCCGATGGAACATTTCGAGCGCATGGAAGACTGCACACGCTGTACTCCCAATCGATGGTGGACGTATCGCGGCGGCGATGCCGAGGCAGTGAAAGCCGGCTACACCAACGTGCTTGCCATCATGCTTCTGTAAGAACGGCGATTATTTCTTCGTCATTTTCGTGGACACTCACACTCTCTCATACTATCCTCACGCTCAGTCTCGACGACACGTCAGCGGCCCACATGCTTTTTCTCTGATTACTCGTATGGGAGGCTCAATCACCGGAGTCTGAGGACTGCGGTTGCGGCCACCCCCCTGGCTTCCAGGGAATAGAGCTCTGGCCGTAACGGTCGTCTTGATGAGTAACACGCGCAAGCATTTCTCTTACCAAGAAAAGAAAGAGTATACTCACAGCCTATGATCGACCCACACGATATTCATGCTCGGCCAGATGCCTATCAAAAGGCCGCCGATGACAAGCGCATAGCCGTGCGAATCAGCGATATTCTCGCACTAGGCGAACAACGAAAGACTCTACTGAGAACGGTGGAAGACATGCGATCTCAACGGAATGAGGTGAGTGATCGTGTGCCTCGTATGACGGGTGCAGAAAAGAAGGCAGCTATTAGCGAAATGAAAGCCCTGAAAGCCGCGCTGGAAGAAAAGGAAGCTGCATTGTCTTCAATCGAAGAACGCTGGAATGCCGCTCTTCTTCGTGTGCCCGCCATTCCTGATGAACGTGTGCCTGTAGGAAAAGATGACAGTGAGAACGTGCAACTACGAGTGGAAGGAACCCTTCCTTCATTCGACTTCTCGCCCCGGGATCACGTGACGATAGGAGAAGAGCTCGACATCGTCGATATCCCTCGCGCCGTAAAAATCGCTGGTTCTCGCACGTACTTCCTCAAGGGTGACGGCGCGCGACTGGAACTGGCAGTCCTCCTCTTCACGCTCGATCATCTACGCAAGAAAGGGTACACGCCCTTCATTCCACCTCTGCTCGTGAATTGGGAGGCGATGATGGGCACCAGCTACTTCCCGGGAGGAGAAGAGCAGGCGTACGCAGTGGGAGTGCGCAGAGAACGAAGCGGTCCTGTGGAAGCGGACGGTGCCTACTTGATCGGCACGTCCGAAGTGTCTGTCACGAGCTATCACGCCGATGAAGTGCTCTCTGCATCTGCACTTCCCAAGCGGTACTGCGGCATCAGCAACTGCTTTCGGCGAGAGGCGGGCACCTATGGCAAAGACACGCGCGGCCTGTACCGCATTCACCAATTTCAGAAAGTGGAGCAGGTGATTCTCTGTGCCAACGATCCAGAGGTGAGCAGAGCCATGCACAGTGAAATTCTCACCAATGCGGAAGAGGTGCTCAAAGCACTGGAACTCCCGTACAGAGTGGTAGCGGTGTGCACTGGAGATATGGGTCAGGGGCAGGTGTACAAAAATGACATCGAGACGTGGATGCCGAGCAGGAATGGCTACGGTGAAACTCACAGTTGTTCCACTTTTCACGACTTTCAGTCTCGGCGGCTGAACATCAAGTACGTAGACGAGGCTACCGGCGAGAAGAAATTTGTGCACACTCTCAATAACACTTGCATCGCGTCTCCCCGCATTCTCATACCTATTCTGGAAATCTACCAAAATGCTGACGGATCTGTGACGGTGCCGGAAGTGCTCCGACCGTACATGGGAGGGCAAGATCGCATTGGAAAAAAGGCGGTGAGCGCATACTTCTCATGAGAGTGAGATATACTGCGATTCGATATGCGCGTGCTCTTCACACGATTTCCTCTCGAGAGTGCCCTCGGCGGCGCTGAAATTCAGACACTCTCTCTCATGAGAGGCCTCGTAGAGCGGGGGCATACTGTTCTATTCCTCGGAAGTTGCCCTATCCTCCTGCGAGAATGCGCGGCTCTCGGCATAGAGAGTGTTCAGTGCGATATCGGCCCTCCGCCAGTGACGAAAATGCATGTGGTCAGTTTTTTTTGGAGGAAGCAGGCGATGCGCCGCATCATGAAAGCACATGTGGAGAAGATGCGGCCGGATGCCGTCTGCATGCTCAGTCTCTCAGAGAAGCTACTCCTGTCTGATGCGCTCCATCGAGCGGGCAAGAGAGTCGTGTGGATTGAACATGATCGAGTGGGGCCGTGGCTTCAGCGAAATCCATGGCTCGCGACACTCAAGCGCGCTTCCCTTTCGGCGACGATCGTCTGCGTTTCTCGTCTCAGTGCGTCGCTGTATCGTGCTATGGGATTTGCCGTAGAACGAATCGCTATCATCCAAAACGGCATCGATGCGACGAGATTTTCTCACCGTGCGCGAGTGCGGAATGAATCGTCCGTCTTAGAAGTAGGCTGCGTCGCTCGATTGAGCGCCGAGAAGGGCATTGATGTTCTGCTCAGCGCCGCGTTCGATTGTCCTCATGTGTCACTCACGATTGTCGGCATCGGCAATCAAGAGAATTTCCTACGCAAACTGATAGATTCAATGGACCTACAACTTCCTGGCACGAGAGACAGAATGCGCATCATTGCGAGCGTCCCAGATCTCGGACACTTCTACGCTTCGCTTGATGCTTTCGTGCTGCCGTCCTCCGACCATGATCCTTTTGGCCTTACCGCAGCAGAAGCCATGAGTGTAGGGGTGCCGACGATCGTCACCGACGCGTGCGGGATTGCTGACTATTTCACCTCAGGGCACGATCTCTTGGTGGCGAAGAGTGGTGATGTCTCATCGCTCACCCAGTGCCTGCACGATCTTACGGATCCGGCGCTCAGAGCTGTACTGCATGCATCGGGGATGAAGGCAGTGAGAAAGATATGTCATCACGATGCGATGGTGGAGGCGTATGAGACGCTTCTCACAGCGAACTAAAATGTCGTCATTCTCGTTTCTCGCTCTTCTTTGAGATGCTACACTTTCTTGCATGTTCTCATTTCGATGGCGTACGAGTGTGGCCGTCTTCTTTGTCGCCGTAGTGACTGTCGGTATTGTCGGTCATGCGCTTGCCGCTCAGGGCGAGCATCGCATCATTCTGCGATCGGAGTGGGGTGCGGATGATTCCCTCCTCTTTCGAAAGAAGGATCAAGAAGCAGTGACGCCCGTCGGAGAGATGCCGCCTGTCAGCTCGGCAGTTATTGAGCGACAGAAAGCGTGCGACGAGATGCAGAAGAAGTATCCTGATGAATTTCGCATCACGCAAACAATCACGGAAGCGGGTGCTGGTTCTCTCTACCGGTGGCCGCTACAGTACGCTCAATCTGTGTCGCTCATCATCGTGCACCACACGGCATTGCCGGTGGGGAAAGAAAAGAGATCGGGTACTGAGCGCATGCGCGCGCTCTATCAGTACCATGCCAGTTCGCAGGGCTGGGGAGATATCGGCTATCACTACGTGATCGATGAATCGGGGGAGATATACGAAGGAAGAATGGGAGGAAAAAATGTGGTGGGTGGTCACGCGTTCTGCAATAACATTGGCACGATCGGCATCGCGCTCATGGGCAACTTTGAGAATGAGCAGCCGACGAAGAGGCAAATCGATTCGCTCCAGTGGCTTGCCGCACATCTGGCTTCGGAGAACGGCATCGATCTTCATAGAGCCGTCACCTTCCACGGCAAAACGTTTTCTTCACCCATCATTCGACATAGAGACGTGCTCTCCACCGCCTGCCCGGGATACTATCTCGCAACCGCATTCCCTCAGATTGTGAAAAACGTTCAATCTGGCAATATCTCTGCTCCAGTGGTGTTCCAAGATCTGCCGCCAGAAATCAATGTCTCCACCGCTCTTCCCACTCAGCAGACGCAAACGTCCGGCGGGCCCATCACCGCCGTTGTGAGTGGTTTGCAACCTATCGGCGGAAGAGCCATTCGCACGAACCCCGGCGGGACCTATCGATTCGATATGCAGTACACTGCTCCATTGAAGGGCGCTCGGGGCGGCAGTCGCATCGCTCAAGTGGTTCTCTCGAGTCCCGCAATCCGTCTCTCAACAATCACAGAAGATGGGCAGAAAGATGTTCGCGGAGCGCTCGTCTTACCGCAGTCTCTGGATTCGGGAGAAACGTACACATTCTCTCTCCTGCTCTCTGCACCTACGTATGAAGGAACGTACTGGTTTGAGATCGGGGGCACAACGTACTCGCTTCAGACGGCCGGTCGCCGCTCACGACTCATGACTATTCCAACGTCGTATAACATTTTCACATCCCCTCTCTACACTGTCCCCCTCTCTGTTCGGGCTCAGCCTGTGAATCGTGCCTATCCGACATCCAGTGCTCGCAATAGAACACGTACAGTTTCCGCCGCTTCATCGAGCGCGCAGAGTGTTTCTCGTACATCTTCACCTTCAACGACTATCAGAGTACGCCTGACGGTGGATCCAGAACCGATTCTCGGCTTTACGTCGGGAGCGTCAGCGAATGGTACGACGTTTTCTGCCACTACGGCTCTTCGCCTCGAACGCGATGGGGCATCTTGCCGTGACACTCAAGGATCTGTGAAAGGCGACGTACTGCGTTTTTCCCCGCTCACTATGGAAGGCCTCATTCAAGTGAGTAGCGATACCGGAAAGGCGCGTCTCTTTCGCGGCATACTTGAATGTCGCATTGTCGACGGCGCTCTTGTGCTGATCAATGAATTGCCTCTAGAAGACTACCTGAAGGGATTATCTGAGGAACCGGATACTGAGCCATATGAAAAGCAGAGAGCGTTCGCCATCGCGGCCAGAAGCTACGCCGCTTCGTACCTTGGATCGGTGAGGAAGTTCCCCGGCAAACCGTACGACGCATCGGATAGTCCCGCGCTGTTTCAATCCTACTCTGGTGTCATATTCGAGCGGGCGAATCGTTCATGGGTACAGGCAGTGGAAAGTACGACAGCGCTCGTCCTATGGGCGAATGGAAGTGTAGTTCGTGCACCCTACTTCTCCTCCGATGACGGTCGCACACGCAGTCCCGCTGAGGCCGGATGGCCCAATTTCCCCCTTGCATCTATATTTACATCAAAGGATGATCCGTGGTGCAGAGGGCAGCCACTGAGAGGGCATGGAGTCGGCATGTCTGGATGCGGAGCGGAGGGCCAGGCGCATGAAGGGAAATCTGGAGAAGCTATTCTGCAGTATTACTATCCAGGCACTACACTCCAGCCTCTCTAAGCTACGCGCGTTGATTAGAGGGCTGCTCTCAATGCATCGAGCCTATCGCACTGCTCCCAACGTACGTTGATATCCTCACGTCCCATGTGCCCGTACGACGCCACTGCTCTGTACTGGGGGCGTAAGAGATCTAAGTCTCGAATGATGCTCGATGGTCGCAAGTCGAACGTACTGAGAATGGCTTTCTCGAGCGCTGTGTCTGGCACAGTGCCAGTGCCGAAGGTATCGACGCGAAGTGACACGGGTGCCGCGATGCCGATGGCGTAGGCCACTTGCACTTCACACTTCTTGGCCAGCCCCGCTTTCACCACGTGCTTTGCCACCCAGCGCATGGCGTACGCAGCTGAACGGTCCACTTTACTCGGATCTTTCCCTGAGAACGCCCCGCCGCCGTGGCGGCTGTAGCCGCCGTAGGTATCCACAATGATCTTCCTTCCAGTAAGCCCGCAGTCACCTGGAGGTCCGCCTATCACAAATCTGCCTGTTGGATTGATGTGCACGATTGTCTGCTCATCGATGTATGCTCCGCACACCGGTTCGATGATGTACTTTCGCATGTCGGCGGAAATCTGTTCGTGTGTGGCATCTTCTGCGTGTTGAGTGGAAATGACGACCGTATGAACACGGACAGGCGTGCCGTCATCGGCGTACTCCACCGTCACTTGACTCTTGCCGTCAGGCCTAAGGTACGGGAGGACTTTTTTCTTTCGCACTTCAGAGAGAGTGCGAGTGAGCCCATGGGCGAGAGAAATGGGAAGAGGCATGAGCTCCGGCGTTTCGTCGCAGGCAAAGCCGAACATGAGCCCCTGATCGCCAGCACCCTGTTCTTGGTGCAGCCCTGTCCCTTCCACGCCCTGAGCGATATCTGGGCTCTGTTCTCCGACTGTCACAAGCACTGCGCAGGCCTTGCTATCAAACCCGTACACGGCATCGTCGTATCCAATATCGCGAATGACACCACGCGCAACGTCCGCCATGGGAATGTACGTTTTTGTTTTAATCTCTCCCGCTACGAGCACCAGCCCTGTCGTCACGAGACACTCGCAGGCAACGTGTGAAGCAGAGTCTTTGGAGAGCGCGTAATCGAGCACGGCATCGCTGATCTGATCGCAGATTTTATCTGGGTGTCCTTCAGTGACTGATTCTGAAGTGAAGAGGCGTGACATAGAATGAAAGAAATGAGGTACGAAAACACCGCTTCCTCGTTTGACGGAAAGATGAAGCGACAAATGCTATCTTTCCCACAAAGCGGGGCTGGAATTCCCACCTTGCTTTCGCGCAGGCTGGGGAGCGTCTGCATGCGGGCCAGTTCCCATCGACGCTACTCTTGATAGACGGTGATGACGTGAGTGTACTGTCGTGTACAGCCTCCTGCAAGATGAGTCTTCTCCCCATTACGCATCATATGCGTTACCATAGGCAAGGCCTAGGCGCGTAGCTCAGCTGGTAGAGCATCAGTCTCCAAAACTGAGGGTCGCAGGTTCGAGCCCTGCCGCGCCTGCCAGTGGACAAAGTTCAACAATGCAACCAACGATAAACAGGGTTCTATTGTCTACGCGGTTGTTTCAAATTCCCTAGAACTTCTCTAAGATAATCACGCGGATTTTTAGGAAAGGAAATTTCGCATTCAGGATGTCGAGCGTGGAATGCTCGTAAAGCGGCTTCATATGCACGATGCTTTTCATCAATACCATTTTCATTAAGATATGTAGTCAATCTGTTTACGATATCTAAGATTTTTTGCAATTCTAATGTGATAACACTCCTCGTTTATCCGAATTCTTAACTTAATTAGCTATTGAAATGCGGATAGTGTACGCAATGCCACACCAATTACTGCTTAAAGCTGAGAGAAAGAGAGGCTGCGTAAAATCAGCCCAAGTACCTACATCTCCATCATGTGCTCTTCAGAGAGCATCATGTCTCCCACGAGATCTTGAACCTTGAAAACTTTGGCAAAGAGGAAGCCGGCAAGTACGACGAACGTTACAAAGAGAACGATGCGAACGGTTTGAGATGTGTGCATAGAGTACTATGAGGAAAGAAAAGAGAGGATCGCAGGGATTAAGACTTCATCACCCTCGGCAGTTCAACGAACCATCGTACCCTCTTATCGTCATTATCTGCAAACCAGAATTGCCCGCGAGATGCT
Source organism: uncultured Candidatus Peribacteria bacterium (assembly GCA_964580035.1). Taxonomy (GTDB): domain Bacteria; phylum Patescibacteriota; class Gracilibacteria; order Peribacterales; family Peribacteraceae; genus CAZOJC01. Next base: position 109,780 of record CAZOJC010000001.1, on the reverse strand, counting down.
TTGACTATTTCGCGTACAGATGTCATAGAAAATGAAAAGCGGCGCTCGCTCTCTGGAGAGATTTCAAGATCATTCTCAGGGTCATTCCCTTCCGTTCCGGATGCGTGCCGCCCAGTGATGTCCATCATGCTTATGGTGACTGCCTCTGGCAACGCCTTCACAGAAAGCGCGAGAGTACTTCCAAATTCTGCAAGGTGACATGAATTGGCAATGAGTACGTGCAGCACGTGCGCAATGAGCGCGCGATCCACAATGCAGTGAACATCGTTCTCTTCAGGCGGCTGAAAAGAGATGACTTGCTGCCTACACTCGATGAGTGGCTGGACGACCTGCAATACTTCCACAATCAAGGTCACCACATCTGTTCTAGCCGGAACGTGCGTCAGTTCAGGCTGAGCAAGAACCACGGCGTTCATATCAGCGATGAAATGACGAATCGATGGAGCGCAATCAGTGATGCCGCTGCTGTGCACAACATGGCTCTGCTGCGATGAGAAAAGAGAGCGAATCCCTTGAGTAGCTTTTATAAAGGCCACTGTCAGAGCCTTTTCAAGTACGTGAAGGAATGTGCCGGAATCCAGATCCGCGTCTCTCGTCACTTCTATCGGATAGTAATAGCGCGCCTGCATCAGCAAGTACGGCAGCACGATGAGAATGACGAGAGCAATATTGAAAGAAAATAATGGAAAGACTGCGGTAAGCAGTGCCATATCGACATCAATTCTGCTCGAGAGTAACAATGAAAGCTGCTCTTCTGCATTCGTATAGAGCGTCACATCGATCAGAAGCACTGTCAGGAGAAACACTATAGGGATAAAGAGTCGGCCTCGAGTGCGACGACTCTCGAGTGAGAACAGTGCAGATTGCGAGAGACTGGATGTCATTGAGGCGTTGTATGTGAGTCGGTCGAAGCAGTCGATCCCCGCAGCGTGGCTCTCTCTACTGTTACATTCCAAAATCCTGCAGCAAGAATGCAAAACGCACTTGTGTAGGTAAGTAAGGCAGAATGAAGTAGGTAGCGTCCGAAGGGCAACATGAAAATGCCAATTGTACCAAAGAGAAGTGGGGCGATGTCGCCATGTACCTTCAGTCCCCGTACGAGGCCGATGAAAAAGATGCCCGAGAGAATGGCGATGAGAGGGTATACCGTGGTGGCATTCGTGAAGAATGTGAGTCCGATTGAGGAGAGAAATGCAGCGCTTGAAGGCACGCAGAGCGGGCACAAAAAGCCTATACCGATGCCGAGAAGTCCGCCTGGAGGAATCGTGCAGCTCTTATGAAACGAGAATGATCTGAAGAATGATGTCATATATGTATGAGAATCCTGTATGGGGAAATATCCCATCATTGTAGCAGAAATCGGTACGAAATACAAAGTGGGCTCCACGGATTTGCGGTATAGTGCTAGAGTACGTTCCTCATGGCGAAGGATTTCTATGCCATTCTTGGCGTTGCTAAAACCGCTTCGGAGAGCGAGATAAAGGCCGCGTACAGAAAATTAAGCCGCGAACTGCATCCGGATAAACACAAAGGAGACAAGACAAAAGAAGCAAAATTCAAAGAGGTGAACGAAGCATACGAAGTGTTGAGTGATGCTAAAAAACGTCAAGCGTACGATCAATTTGGCTCCACCAACGGCAATCCTTTCGGCGCGGGGTTTGGCGGCTTTCAGGATTTTGACTCCTCGTCTTTCGGTGGAGGATTCGGAGATATTTTCGAAGCGTTCTTTGGCGGACAACGCGGTGCGCGGCCGCGTGAGAGTGTCGGGCAGGATATCGAAGTGGAAGTAACGATCCCCCTCATGCTGGCTGTCACGGGGGAAGAACGAGACGTTCGGTTTCGCACATTTATGTCTTGCGATGCTTGCGCGGGTTCCGGAGCTGCATCGGGGGCAAAGCGAGTCACCTGTGATCAGTGCGGGGGCAGCGGCCAGATGTCAAAGCGCGTCAATTCTCTCTTCGGCGTCATTCAGCAAGCTGTTGTGTGTGATCGATGTGCCGGCGCTGGCACCATGGCTGAACATGCGTGCAAGACGTGTGCGGGGCAGGGGAGGGTACAGAAAGAAAAATCTGTGCGCGTGCGCATTCCTCCCGGCATCAGTGACGGTCAAGCCTTGAGGGTGACGGGGGAGGGCGAGGCGGGAAAATTCGGTGCTCGATCGGGAGATTTGTACGTACGTATCCGTATTCCTCACGATGGCCGCTTCGAACGTGACGGCGACGATATCCACACGTCTCTCACAATAGACGTGATCGATGCTGCGCTGGGCGCGAAGAAGCATATCGAGACGGTGCACGGTACTGTCACGCTCGATATCCATGCTGGCACGCAACCAGGGAGCATTCTGCGCGTGAAGGGGAAAGGAATGCCGATTCTGAACACTAGCCGCCAAGGCGATCACTATGTGAAAATCGCGGTGCACGTCCCAGAGAAGCTCTCCCGCAAGGAACGAGAACTCCTCGAAGAGTGGAGAACACTGCGGTAGTATCGCTCTCTCTCTCTCTTTCTTTCTCTCTTCCCTATTTTTCCCATTCTGCAATCGGTTAACGATCGAATGTTACGTGCGGATGCTCTGCTCGCACCGTACGCCGTCACCAACGGTGGAGGGTTTGGCAGGGCTCATAAGGAGCCAGATGACGAGACTCGCTTTCCTTTTCAGAGAGACAGAGATCGCGTCATTCACACTCAGGCGTTTCGACGACTCAAAGGAAAATGTCAGGTATTCGTCACAGGGCAGGGAGATCACTACCGCACCCGCATCACGCATACAATTGAAGTGGCTCAAATTAGCCGAGACATCGCGCGAACGCTTTCTCTCAACGAGGATCTCGCTGAAACGATAGCGCTCGCCCACGACATCGGCCACACGCCGTTCGGGCACGCAGGAGAGGAGGCAATGAATGATTGCCTCGCTCCCTTCGGGGAATCATTCGAGCATAATGAGCAATCACTGCGAATCGTCACGCTTCTGGAATCTCGCACTGCTCACGTTTTGGGTCTCAATCTGCGACAAGAAGTGTTGGAAGGCATGGCCAAGCACCGTACTGGAAAAGGCAATGGGCAAGTGAGGCATTTTCCTCGTTCCCTCTCGCTCGAAGCGCAGATCGTGAATCTCGCAGACGAAATTGCCTATGTATCGCATGACATCGACGATGGCCTGCGCGCGGGCCTCTTCCGCACTGCGGATCTCGTGCCTCTCGCCATTATGCAATCAGTCATGCCGAGAGTCTCTCGCGAGGGAAAGCCTGTGAGGAGCGTACTCGTGCATGTGCTGGTGAGCGATCTCTACTCCTCTGTCCCCCAAAAACTGAGAGGGGCGGGCATAGAGACACTGGCAGATGTCTACGCTTCGCCTCTGCCTGTTATGGTATTTTCTGATGCGATGAGGGGCATGCTAGACGAACTCCGTTCTTTCCTGTGGGATCGGTTCTATAGCAGCAAAGAGGTCACTTCCCAGGCTGATGCTGGGCGAGAAGTACTCCGTACGCTCTTCGCCGCATACCTCTCACATCCTCCTGAAAAAGTACGCTCGCTGCAGAAAAAAACAGGCTCCTCTCTCACGCAAGCAGTGAAAGATTACATCGCTGGGATGACCGATGCATACGCGATTGAGCAGGCAGCGGCGATTACGCGCCGTCCGCACGAACGAGGCAGCGCAGAGGGTCGATGAACACTGATTGCATTGCACCGCTTTTTTCGTCCTTCCTATCCTTTTTCACCGCGAAATGAAGATGGGAGCCTGTGGTGAAGAGCCCTGCACCGTTCGTTCCTGGCATCCCTCCGCTGAGGGCGATCTCGTCTCCTTCTGCCACTCTCTCTCCCTTCTGCACAAGAGCCTTGATGATGTGGCCGTAGATAGTTTTGTACCCATTGTCGTGCAAGATAGTGAGAGAGTTGTACCCAATGCCGTTTTGGTCGTTTACATCTATGACTGTTCCATTTGCAGGGGCAACAATAGTGGTTCCCTGCTCTACTGGAATATCGATCGCATTATGATTGATGCCAAATTTCTTAAAATACTCATCGTCGTTGGCGTATGCAGAAATGCCATTCGTTCTCTTTACTGGCCATGTGTTGAATCTGCAGTCGTTCGCTGTTTCTCCGCTATCAACCGCGACGTTATGCCCTTCCGATTCCCAGAGAGCGTTCAATGATTGAAGGAGGAGCTCTTTTGAGAGATGCTCTTTCTCCAGTATTTCTTGCAGCACAAGCTTGGCATCGCGCCACTGCTCAAGAGCTTCTGGTGTTTTCAAGTCATTCACTTGGCGCTCGAGTGCTTTTAGTTGATGTTCAATAATTTCTCTCCTGTGAGAGAGAACATACTGCCTCATTCGCTCGTTCTCTATGGTCTGTGTCGTCGACACAAGCGTTGCACCAATGCTTTCTCCTCCTATTGCTCCGCCTATCGCTCTCATATTGGCCTTGGCAATACTGATGCCGACAAAGCAGGCAAGCGCGATGAGTGCGATTGTGAGGAGAGGTCTTCGGATGTGTATTTCTATCCGCATCGTATCAGTATAGCACGATTTTTGCTTCGGCCCAATCGATTGGGCCCCATTGAGCGCAATGAGGCGAGGCTATGACAACTGAATGTTCTCGATTTTTTTATTGCAGATGCTCATAGCGATGAACATCAATCCGCGTATCATGTGACTGATGAAGTACGACGCAATTATTTTCGATATCGATGGAACGCTCTGGAATGCATGCGACGTTTCGGCAAGAGGGATGAACGACGCTCTTCAGAAAATGAATATCCCTGCAGTCCTGACCGCAGAAGACATTGCACGTGTTTCAGGGAAACCTTTTGATCAGGTTTTTCATGCTTTGTTTGGCGAACTAATCAATCAATATCCTGAAATTCCAAAACGAGCGACTGAGGGCGAACGAAAAGCAATCGAAGAAGAGGGAGGAAGAATTTTTGAAGGCGTCTTTCAGGGTATGAAAAAACTTTCTCAGGCATCCAAAATTTTTTTAGTGAGCAACTGCGAAGATTGGTATCTAGAAGCGTTCAAAAAATATTCTAAGCTTTCGGAATACGTAACACACGCTGATTGCTACGGTATATCTAGAAAGACAAAGGCGGACATGATTCAGAACATCATTAAAACCCATCACATAAAACATGCGGTGTATATAGGCGATACATTGATCGATCAAACGGCTGCTGAATTAGCTGGAGTCGACTTTATCGGTGCTGCTTATGGATTTGGCACTGTACAGACCGCTGAGAAGCGATTCGAAAGTTTCACGGAAATACTACAGTACTTGTCGCATACGTAAGACTGAAGAAGTGCAGAGTCTTACACCACCATCGAATGGTGGTCCTGGTGGGAATCGAACCTACATCTACCCCTTAGGAGAGGGTCGTTCTATCCATTGAACTACAGGACCGTGCATAACTCTTCGAGCTATTTCTTGTGAATTACGGATTGTGAAGGATTACTATCTGCCTCGATTCGGATGGCAAGGAGCCTGCTTTCACCTTGTATTCACTGAGCGTTTGCGCTGCGGCGCCAATGGCTTTGGCAACTGCGGCCGTGTTCCCGCCCTTCGTTTCGTAGAGGATGACAATGCGCGGATCGACATCTTCCACGAGCTTATTGACCTTCTTTGGTTCATCGGCTGCAACGACGAGAATATCGATATCTCCGAGAGCTTCTATCTCTGCATCCTGCCAATCGAGAACGGGTGAACCGATGAAAGCGAACCTTACACCCTCCAGCTGACAGGTGTACGACACTTGCTTGCCTGCTTCTTGGCCTATGCCTCTCACTGTCATGCCGCCAAAATCGTATTCCCCAGGCCAGCTCACAACGTTTGGACGCAGTGTTTCTTCAGGGTGATCGAGCATGGTCCACGTGTCCTTCGAGACAGTATCGGGGAAAACGTCACAGGTGATCGTGGGGCTTACGATGCGACAAGCGCCGCCAGAAATAGCTGAAAATGTGATCATGGCGGCAGTGTAGGCCATAGTACTGCTAGCGGCAAGAATCTACGTGCAACGCGCAGACGCGCAGATAATTTCATGCCATGAATAAATGACGGTCGCTGAGGACTCTGCTACCATGCGAAGCATATGCTCCGCACCACTCTCCTCTCAGTCGCCCTCCTCCTGCCACTCTCTGCGTTTGGCGCAGATTTCTCTGCAAAAAGTCCGTACAGAGATGTTCGCACTTCTTCTCGCGAGTTTGCTGGCATCAATCTCTTCACGAACGAAGGAATTGTCTCTGGCGTGAAGCCGGGATACTTCGGGCCTTCTCGCAGAATTACGCGAGGAGAATTTCTGAAAATTGCCGTTCGTTCTGCGCTTCCTCAAGAACATCTCTCCGTCTCTCCATCGCAGAAAGCATGCGTGCGTGATATCGATACTGGTTCGTGGCTGCACCCGTACGCATGCCTCGCCAGAGAACACCGTGCAATAGGACAGGGGGCGTTTTTCCCCGCGAGAGACATCTCATACGGAGAAGCACTGAAGATACTCACGTCACTCTACGGCTACACCGTCACTCCCGTCCCAAACAGAGACTGGGCAGAGCCATACTACCAAGCGGCTGCGAATCGATTCGTCGATCTTCCCATGACCATCCGACTCGATACCGCTCTCACGCGGGCACAGGCAGTACGCCTCGCTGCCGCATTCATGATGGAATCCAGAGGCATGCTCGATGAGTATCGATTGGCCGAGAGCGGGCAGAGCACATTTACTTCCTCCTCGTCTTCGTCGTCATCTTCTGCGCTCTCAAGCAGTGCGTCTTCTGTCTCTTCGTCTGCGGCGTCATCAGCCTCTGTTTCGTCTTCGTCGTCTTCTGCGAGCACTGCTCTGTACTCTCTGCCTCCCTCAAGTCGTTTCCTGATTGCGGGAAGCACGACCGATGCCTTGGCGAGCGTTGTCATTCCTGCATCTTCCGAGAATCGCCTTGTTCTTCAGGCTCAAGTGAAGCTCTTTCAAGAAGCGACGGCACTCAAATCTATTCAGATCACTACGGAAAGAGGAGATGTCCTCGCCACTCTCACGCGCCGCACCACCACAGATCTGCCAGACTATAAGCAGATTTATGACGCGTCGATTGCTCCTGAGCAGGGTTTCGTACTCGAAAAAAACACAGCACATCGGCTGATCGTTCGCGCCGTCGTGCGCTCGCAAAACGATAACGGTGCTGCAGAGCAAGTGGTTGCCTTTCGGTCCATCTCTATCTCCACAGTGGGACAAACGACTGCCGCCTCCGACAATCACGTATTCCTTCCTCCGTTCCCTCAACATCAAACAAGCCTTGCCAAGCTCACATCAGTGAAGAATGTCGGGCCTGCGAACGGTACGCTTGCATCGGGCGCACAGAAATTGGTGGGAGCGTTTTCTTTTGAAGGAATCACGCCTCATAACGGCACACTCTCCATCGAAGAGCTCATCTTCTCGCCCGCGTACACGGGGCAAGTGATGGCATCTAACTGGAAGCTTCTCAAACGAGGGAGCACAGAATCGGTGGAATGCTCAACGGGTCTGCAAGGCATTTCTTGTTCTCGCATCCCCGCTTCCCTAGGCACCCTTGGTTCTGCTCCGCTCGTCTTTGAGTTGTATGCGGACGTACAGGTGTTTGGGGCTGCCGGCACCAGTAGCTTGCAAATGAGCCTGCCAGAATTTGGCTCTCCGGTTCTCGGGGGCAGCATTGGATGGAGTGACGGCGCTGGCCACTATCACTGGGTGGAAGGTTCAGGCCCCATCGCCGTGGGCACGCTCTGGAAGTGATCACCACTTTCCCTCTTCTTCTCCAAGGCCACTTGGATCTGGTGCACCCTTTGGTCGAGTGGGTTCGCAGTACATCCCATACTCAGGCCACTTTCCTTTCTCCGACGCACTGCAGTAGCAACGATCCGCCGCTTTGTCGTTACGATAGTAGATGGAGGTGAATGGGTGACAGTACGGATTGAGTATGCGCTTGAGAACGGTGTCGAGCCGTGCTTGGCAGAAGGAATCTACGCATGATCGTATGAGAAAGTAGGCTGTGTCTCTCACGTACGTCGTGAGGATACCTCCGTGCTTTGTGATGCGACCAAGATCATTTGTCACTTCAATGAGCGGCGAGAAAGCCCCCTGCGTGCGTTCGAGGGCATCACGGCTCACGGCATCCATGAGGACACTTTCCCTCGCCTGATTCGCTGCTATGTCTCCAAGTGTACGCGCGAGTTCGTACTGCTCAACCAGTTGAAATACCGTCGATCCGTTCTTTGTGAAGAGGTTTTCTGGCTGCTCAAAGAGAGCGAGGCTCTGCGCGCGCTTGGCTCTCCTATCGGAAGCTGCGAGAATGGCTGATGTTGGATTTTCATAGATCGAAAGCGAATCGTACGAAGGCGAAAAGAGGAGGCCGATAGGCAACGATGAATAATCGGGAGAATACGGCGACGGCAGAAAATCGTTTACGTACTGATCTGCTGCAGAGAGTGTGTTTCCTCTTGCTGCCGCTTCTGCTCTGCTCCGCACCAAATCCTCACTCGATAACTGCAGACAATCCGAAATCGTGCGGTGTTCGAGCGGAAAATTGAGGGGAGTGGGGGGCGGGGTTCTCGCTTCGGGCGAAACGCCGCGGATGACTGCGATGAGATCGTCGATGGTGGCAATGAAGTCGTACACGAATGAGTATGTCTTGGTGCTGATTGTCTGCGTCTTAGTCATGAACGCTTTCTGCGTTTGCACCTCGAGTAGTTCACTGGGGCTGGCGACACGTTCCAGAGTTTCCGGCGTGCATCCGTACAACACCAACGATGACCCTACGCCGTTTTCATAGGCCACCGACTGGGGTGCGTAATCACTGGTAAAAGGACAGAGCGGAGCGGTGGAACCCGCTACGTCGACCGTGGGGGCGCTCTGCCTGAAGGCTTGAGCGTCTTCAAAGAAATATGTCCTGCGCAGTATCGAAGACTCATACGTTGGATCGTCTCCTGCAAGAATGAGTGCTTGATACGCCTCAGACTGCATTCTGTACACGCTTGTCAGTAACGACGCCGAGAGTAATTTACACTGTCCAATATCATCGATCATTTTCTGTCGCACTGTTTCCATAGCTTCTTCTAACACGACGAGGTCGTGACGAAGGCACGACGTGCGACCGCGCAGCTCTCGCTGCTCTGGCGTGAGCAGATTCCTCGTTTCCATAAACATTCTCAAGGCTCGCGCCACCTCTGATGTCGCCTGTTCTCGCGCTGCTGCTTTCGCCTTTTCATCACTTGCATTCTTGCATGAGGGAGATTCGCCGAGCGTGTCTGCAAAAGCGATGCCTTTCTCGGCTTTTTCTATCACGCCGCGCACCCACGGAGACAGCGGCTCGGCCGCCAACGCCATGCCTGGGTAGCAGAGGATGAGGAATGCCGTCGCAGTGAAGAGAGAGCGCATCACGGTGCGGCAGAAGAGGAAGAAGAGAGTGTTCCCACCCATGGACACGCTGTTCGCGTGATAGCGGCACTCGGAAGCTCTTTAAAGAGCGATGTAATTCCTCGCATGATTTCTGCCAAGGATTCCGCCGAAGCCGCGTAGAGCGGAAGCGTTTGATCGAGAGAAAGCCTGAGTCCAGCCGCGATACCGAGAGTGAGAGGAGTGGACTGCGCATCGGATAGAGCAGTTTCCTGGCGTAATCCGAAGAAGAGCGTCTCTGTGAGAAGCGTGAGCGGAGCATCGGCAATAGTATTTTTGTTGTTTTGGCAGAGGCCAACCTGTGCCGGCGGAGGAGCGCCGAGTGTGTTGCAGTACTCCCGCTCGATATCGGCCACAAGTGAAGGACCGAGGTACTCAGGGAGAGGACGAATGAGCGCATTTCCCCCTGCTTCTGTGTACATGCCGAGCTGAGGATCTGGCCTAAGAGAAGGCAGAAAAGGTGAAGTGGTTTCCATTGAAACAACGGGGGTTCTTCCGCCTATGAGGCTGTGCTCCCTCGTCGATTGCTGCACGCATTGCGTGATGTAACACGCATGTCCGATGAGTGAATCGCCGTACAGAATACGGGTATCTGGTGAGCAGATTGATTGCGGATCGGCTGAATGAATGCCGGGGATTTTACTTGAGAGAGGAGCTCCGTCATCGGTGAAGAGCTGATCTACGGCGCTGCAATTGGGCGGAGATGAGAATGATTGCGATCGTTCATCACAGACTGTGAGCATGATGGTGCCGGGAGTTTTTGGCATGGAACACTGCGGCGGGGTAGCAGGCACTCTTCTGCAGAGATAGCCGCCACTTCCCGTCACTCGGGAGCAGAGAGGTTCTCGGTACAACGCGACTGCGGGAGGCACATTTCCGCTTCGCGCATAGGAGTACGGATAGGCAAGCGTTTCCCCGCCCACCTTAAAGACGGGATACTCTTTTGCCGGCTGAATATCGAAACGAGGAAAATGCGCGGGGAATATAAAGTGAATGCCGATATCATCGGTACGCGCCCAGAGAGCGATGTTTGGCACATCATCTCGTGCTGGGGTGATGAATTCGGCGATATCTGTGGCCTGAGGATTGATGCCAATTTTATTCGCAAGCGCGAGAAGCGCTTTCTCAACATTTTTTCCGTACTTTGCGAGTGCCGGATCTCCCTCCGTCACATCACGGTAGTAGCCGTTATGGAAGCGCCATACCGTCTGATCGAGGGTGCCAGCATTCATTTCCTGCTCAAGCGCCGCAAAGAGCGCAAGGAGTTCGGCGTCGGTGTCTTTCGGCCACGCACGAAGAGTGCTTTTCGCTCCTTTCAGCATGGCGGAAAACGCGGCGCTCTTGTACCCAATCGGAGACGGGCGATGCGCCTCATCTGCAATGGCGAGCTCGCTTGCTCCGGCGACTATCAAGAGATCGTCTCCCAGTCGTTGGGCTTCGCGCTCGGCTTTCACGAGGCTCTTGATGGCAGTGATGAGAGCGCTGCATGATGGCCTATTATCACCATTGAGAGGCGAGCCTGCTGCGTCGGTTTTCCCAATACAGAGAGAGATGTCGTCTTTCATTGCTTTTGCGATGTCTTGCTCCGTGAGCGTGATTCCTTTCTCCCCCCACTGCTTCATAGTTCGAATAATGAAATCGATCGATGGCGTACGAAGCCCTACAGCTGTGAGCTGCTCTCCTGCCTCTTCAAAGAACATATCAAACACTGAAGCGGGCGGGCCACCAGAAGCGGCAGCTGAAACGGAAGAACTGAAACAGAGAGAGAGTGCACAGCCGAGAATGACGGTGAGTCTGCGCATCGGCTAGGGTATGGGAGAATCGGGGCTGCGATCATGCAAGGACGTTACGCTGTCCCACACGCGAGGCAAACAGCTCATGGTATCCGCAAGAAGGGAGAGCTGATTTTTCAGATCCATTTCCTGGCGGACAAGACACGTGAGCTGTCGTTGCATGGGAGAGAGAATGTCGAACGATCGCAGTGTGAGGAGCGTTCGTTCAATGGCAATGCGCGCGCGTGCTCGTTCAACATCTACGCGCTCTGCAATCGACGCCGCGTGTCCGGCAAGCTCTCCCCTCGTTTCTATGTCGTCTGCTTCGGAAGCGTTTGGCACGGCAAATCGAATGGACCTCAGCTCTTCCAACTTACACTCGTAGGCCTTGTCAAATGCCGAAATGACTGTCGAGAAAGAGGCAAATGTGAGTATCGGAGGTTCATAGTCGGAAAAAGAAGCGGCGGCAGGATTCGCTCGCACGTAGAGGGAGGGAAGGCCTTTGGCCATCGCTTCGAGCTTGGTGCCGACCAACACTTGCTGGTCGGTGTTGCCCGAGCAATCGATGACGGCAGAATCCTGGAGCATTGCCTGTCTTTCTGCCACGACATCGGACATCATCGATCGAAACGTTTCCACGGCCTCATCGACGCTCGTGAGATCCTGAAATACCGTTCCTTTGCTCGTGCATGCCTGCCAATTTTCTTGGCTTTGTGATCTGCCGCCGCCGATTGTGAAGAGAGGATTGAGAAGAGATCCCCGCAGAGGGGCATTGGTGAGCACTGCCCCTACGACGAGCACGCAGAGGATAGCAAGTAACGTGCGGTGCCGACGAAGTGTCGAGCGAGCGTTGCCGATGCGGACAAGAAGAGTGGTCATCACTTATTTATTCACATCACACTGTGCGATGAAGCACGGGATTTGATGCAGTGCGCCGAGCGCTGTCATCATTTGCCGGATTGGGAGAAGCGTACTGACGCGGATCGCATTGACCATGTGCTGCACGATGCCTGCAAATTGCAGCCCAGAAACGTATCCTCCGTGGTACGCCACCGCTGTCTTGAGAGCATTTCTCTCCATGGTGAGCGATGCCTCTACGAGACGATTGCATTCACTTACCAGGGCAAGGCCGTCGGATAGCGTTTGCTGTATGCCTGGATTCGTCCCTGCAAAGTAACACTCTGGATACGGTGGCGCCTTCACTGTCTTTTGCGTATCGCACCCGAGTGCGGAGAGCTCCACCTCTGAACGATCAGATTGGTCACTCCTCGGTATCGAAGCTTCGAGCACGGCGCAAACGCGGTAGCTCCGACAGCGATACACGCGATAGCTTTCTACAAGAGGTCCTATGAGTTCTGAAGTAAGGCGGCCTTTGCGTTCGAGAATACCCGTGTAGGCGCGGCTCACGCTTCCTCCTCCGCGGACCACGTGCATCGCACTACTGCTGCTGCTGCTACTGCTACTGCTGTTGCTACTGCTGCTACTCGATGATGCAAGCGGAACAGTGCCAAACATATGGGCGCGAAACGTGTCGTGCTCAACAGTGAGATCGTCTGTCATCCTCGCGCGGCACAGCGCGACCGAAGGTCCTGCTGCAAGAACGTCGGCAGGCACGACTGATGAGATAAGAACGCCAATGAGAACGAAACGAATCATCATGGTGAGTGTATGAGGTCAATGGGGGAATCCGGATTGACATCCGGAAATAGTCGCTCCAACAGTGGCCTATCTACACCAACGAATGGCACGGTGACAGCGGGGGGGACGGGGAACATTGCTGCACGTATCGTATCGTACGTGCTACGGAAAGACTGCCGCAAAGTCGGTACAGTCCACTGCCACTTAAATGATGCTTCGTCGAGAGGCGCTGATGTTCCGATAGGAATGAGCGCGGTGCTGCCACCGTAATCCTCAGGAGTGTTCGGCATGTAGCGAGAGAAGAGCCGTGCGACGCGTTCTTGCAAATCGTTTTCAACATGCACGATGCGCTCGTTGCTGCTGGTGTCGGGGTCTGCCTTCTTGAGAATGCTCTGCGTAAACCCGCAGTACGCTCCTTTCATCGTTTTTGCAGTATCTGTGCTGACACCGGAGGGGCCTGCGATGAATGCAAGCATCGTATCTGCAATGGTCTGGCTGTTGCCGAGAGAGTCTTTCAGCTGAGGAATTAAGTATTTTTCGGGTATCTGAAATTTTCCGTCTGGAAGCTCTATCACTCCCGGAGGAAATCTCACGGAAGGAATGGTGAGAGACGAGAAGAGTTGATGATACGGTGCGTGGAGTTTTGCCAGAGAGGGGAACGTAGCTGCACTCGGAAGTGGCTGAGAGTCGTTCAGGGGAGGGAGAGGGAGTGCGATACGGACGCTTATGGGCCAGAGAACCGGAATAGCCACCGAAGAGCCTGAGGAAAAACTCACCCATGAGAAATCCAAATTGATGTCTGATGCTGGCGCGTACGGCGAAGATGAGAGAGAGGGAAGTGCACGTGCATCACGCCCATGAAGCCAACTATCGAGGAGCGAGTAGATGGGAAGAGAGTAGCGCTGATTGCTGCACCATAGGAGCTGACACTGCACTACCTCATGGAGAGCTTCATTGATCTGCCGCCATGTGCCTTGCAGTGCCACGCGTTCTTGCGCGAGCGTGGACCACCTCTTCAAACGAATGGCGTTCTGCTCATACCACGACGCAAAGAATGTCCTCAGTTTTTCTTGAGAAGCAATCGTCTCCATGATATGCCGCGGAAGCGATTGACGCACGAGAGGCACGCTCTTAGCGGCATCGCGATACTCTTCAATTTTAGCAATAATGTCGTCCACTTTGGCCACATCAGGATGGTTCGCGTGTCCGATTTTCCACAGCTTCCATTCCGCGATGACTGTATTGGCTTCGGATTCAGACACGAGAGGAACGACGAGCGGAATGCGCACTTCTCGAATGGAGAGACTGAAGCTGCGGCGTAACGATTCGAGCACGCTTCCGAGCATTTCAGGGCCACCGTGCACCGTCAATTGCGTCACTCCGTCTGATCGCGAAGGCTCGGCCTTTACGAGATTGAACAGGGGATCGTCACTCTTGAGGCCAAGCACAAAACGAGACGGCATAATGAGGCGAACCGTGGGCTGACGCAGACGAACGAGAAACTCCCTCTGTTGGTCCTCCCACCACGTGGAGACTTCTCGCGTACCGGTGTCGTCGAATGCGTTGGTACCGGAATCTTGCGCGGCCTTTCCGGCCTGCTGTCGCACGGGGTGCACCACGCCAGCGATTGCCGATATGTCGTACGGATCACCAAATCCAGGGCTCCAGTTTGCGCGCACTTTCTCCATGTCTGGGAGCGTGAGATTCGTCTGAGTATCCGCTTTCCAGAGGGCATCGACGCTCCTCGGCGGGCGGACATCGGACGTGCCGACGATGCTAGGATCCGGCTTCCACTCACCCTTTTGCTGCTCGGGAGGCTTCCATTCTGGAGTGACAGCGGCAGAAGAAGCAGAGGAAGTTGTCGCTGCACTACTGCTGCTGCTTGAGGGCTTGAAGGCAATTTCGCACTGCTGGAGGTCAATGTCTTGCAACGGATCATACGTAATGGTCGTCTTGGGATCGTCTTCTCGGTAATACCCGTAACATTCACCGTTGAGCTGCCATTGATTGGTATCTGGGCCAATGACATCCGTGTCGTAGTGTCGGTAAAATGTTGCTTCTTTGAACGATCGCAGTTGCTCTTTGATCACTTGCACAAGTCCAATGCCGGGGACGAAGACACAGAGCCCTGGCAAGTACTCAAATTCTGGCTCACCGATTTTCCGACACTCCTCTCCCTTGCACTCACGTGTGGGTGCGCTCTTTGGCTTAAAACAGAATTGCACAGGAACACCGCAAGAATCTTTGAAGTTATCGTAGTACGTGCTCTTGGCGAGGCCTCTCAAATGGTCATACAGTTCTCTGCATAGTTTTGGAGTGGCGGTGCCATACTCTTTGCGGCAGAGATTTTTTGGATTGATGGGAATGGTAATCTTGTTACCAGTGGGGCCGTCGGTTGGCACCGTTATCGTCGTCTTCGTGATGTCGCACGCACTCAAAAATCCCCAAGCGCCGCTGTTATCCGAGATGGTATCAATGTCTTTCACTTCTCCGTTTTTCGGAAATGTGAATGGACCTCGCACGCCTAGGCCAGTCTGCTTTGCTCCAAGGGGATCTGCGACGCTTCTCCCCGGCAGCCCTCTCACGAGAGGAAGCCACGACGCTCCCGTCAGAGGCTCATCTTTCTTGCCGCCACACGTCACGCTTTCAATATTCTTTCGCACATCCGTGAGGCCTTCCTGCACCTGCCAGTAATATTTTGGTGCTCCATACTTCGTCTCAAACGGCGCTGCTACAGTCGTCCCTGTGAGGAGACCGATAGACAAGCCGAGGAATAAGGGCACGAATCGCACACGCATGCAGCGTATCACCTGAAGGGAGAGCGGCGATCAGTGTACTCCTTTCCCCGTCCTTCCACTGCACAATGTGCGCATAAATACTTTCTCTTCGCCACGAAATTTTATTATTGCAAGACCAATTCTTTGTCAGGAAATAGTGGTAGGTGTACAACTGTGCACATCTCGTCGAGACCTCCTTTACTCCCATCCCCCCCACAGCGATGTTCTCACTCAATCGCATCGACATCATCGGTTATCAAACACAGCCCGTCACTGTTCGACAAACGCCTGGAGGCGCCAGTGTCACGGATCTCAATATCGTCGTT
This sequence comes from uncultured Candidatus Peribacteria bacterium, assembly GCA_964580035.1. Lineage (GTDB taxonomy): Bacteria > Patescibacteriota > Gracilibacteria > Peribacterales > Peribacteraceae > CAZOJC01. The sequence continues at coordinate 93,861 of CAZOJC010000001.1, read as the reverse complement.
CCCTATTCTTTTCGCTCAGAAAAAGGAGAACAGATTCAAGGAAAGAGCTTCCACACTGTCACGGTGTGGGGATCCATGGCAGATATTGCCGGCCAGTACGTTCGACCTGGAAGTCAGCTCTTCATCTCAGGTAGGCTCCAAACAGATTCTTGGGAAGATGAACAAACAAAAGAAAAGCGAAGTAAAACAAAGCTCGTTTGTATGGATATGATCCTTCTTGATCCGAAATCAGGGCAGGCGGATTCCCCCCCTGGATCTGTGTCTGTTACGCAGTGTCTCAACCGCGTTCAGATCGTCGGCAACGTCACACGCGATCCGGAACTCCGCGTCACAACTTCCGGGCAGAACGTCGTTTCATTCTCTGTCGCCACCAACGAACGATGGAAAGACAAAGCCTCAGGTGAAATGAAAGAGCGCAGCGAATTTCACAACATCGTCGTATGGGGTGAGCTTGCTTTGGAAACTCAGAAATACATCAAGAAAGGGAATCGCGCCTACGTTTCAGGGCGGGTGCAGACGCGCACATGGGAAACGCAGACAGGCCAAAAACGCTACACCACGGAGACAATTGCCGATCAAGTGCTCCTCCTTGGCATCAAGAATGCCGATGCGCTCGCCTCTCTCCAGTCCGATGCCGTCTTATCCCAGCCTCCTCACCATGAGTCAGACTCTTCTGCAGGGCAGAGCCCAGCTGCTGGCATGGCAATGCCCGATATCAGCTACGAATCCACGATCAAGCCTGAAGATCTCCCCTTCTAACACTCTTCAACTCTAGAAGCGACAATCGCGGTCTCTGCATTGGTCGGAGGCTGCCTTTGTCGTCTTCGATATCTCGGGTATTCCCTAGAATGCGAGCGTGCCGTCGGGCTCAATACATCGCATCTCAACATCGAGCGGTACGCCTACTTTTTCTCTCACCGCCTTCACTGTCGCTACGGCATCGGCATATGTGGCTGAACCGATATTCAAGAGAAAATTCGCATGCTTCTCTGCAATCTGTACGCCGCCAATCGTCATACCTCGCAGTCCTGCGGCATCGATAAGCTTCCACGCTGGCGTTCCGTCGGGAAGGGAAGCAAAGCACGATCCGGCTGTCTTGAGATGGGGCTGTGTTTCAATCCTCCTCGCAAGAAGATTTTTAACATCTTCCTGAATCATCGTCGGATCTCGCTCGGGAATATTCATGACCACTTCCCATATGATCGGAGCGGATGATGCTTGTTTCCACAGGCTATCTCGATAGCCGAATCGGCACGCTTCACGGCTGAGCGATTTCCATGTCCCTCCATCAAAGACGGTAACCGATGTGATGAATCGATCGATCCACACGCCGTGAATTCCTTGGCCGGCATTGCCCGCGACAGCTCCTCCGAGAGTGCCCGGAATCCCCGTAAGCGCCGAGAGATCGAGCCCGTATGTTGCAAGCTCACTCACGAGTGATGCCAGATAGCAGCCAGCCTCTGCCGTCACGGTTGTGCCACTCTGCTGCATGCGAGATGCCTTGATCCGCACGACGAATGCTGCGATCTCTCCATCGGCAAAAATTGTATTTGAGCCCGCTCCTAATACAATCAGCGGCAATTGCTTCTCTTGAGCTAATGCCCATGCTTGCGCTAACTCTCCTCGTGTCGCCACATCTGAAAAATAACGCGCAGAGCCGCCGATCCGCATCGTCGTCTTGGGTCCGAGAGGACAATTCTCTTGAATCTGCATGTCGATTACTTGGAGAGCATATCTGAAATTCTCTCCATCTGCTCATATACTTTCTGCTTCATAGTTGTGCCCTGCGCTCGCTGCACGATCATACCGACAAGACACACAGAGAGAAGAACAATGAGGACAATGGAAAGATCAGTTATTGTAGGCTGAATATTCAGAAACATGAGAATCATGAGGGCGGCGCAGCTCACAAATATGCCCAAAAGCGCCCCTACTCCAAGAGTAATGGTGACGAGCTTGCCCCTATCTTCCTGCCTGTCATCGGGAGCAGACGCGAGTGTGGTGAGCAAGTCCGAGCCGATGATAATGGGCTCATTCTGATGATCTTTAAACAGTGTCTGCACTCTGCGTTGCAGAATGAGCGACACAAACATTTTGAATGGAATGCTCGTCTTGCCTTGTATGACAGCCTTCCCATTCTCTTGGCTGATACTCACTTCGACGCTCTTTTGAGGAGATGGCATGTCACTTAGTGTAGCAGACGACAGTAGCATCAACGCAACGCGTTACACTTCTTGTGCAGTTTCTTGATCAATATCGGCTAACACATCGCTTTCGCTCTCCTCACACGCGCCATCGTCGTTTCCTTTCCAAGGACGGCCGCCACCTCAAAAGCGCCTGGACTATACTCACGGCCCGTGAGTATGGCACGCAGTGGCCACAGCACTTGGCCTTTTTTCAGCTCTGCCGACTGTGCCGCTGCAAGCAGAGCATTCGCAATCACATCCTGATGCCACTCCTGAACATCTATTGCTTCCAGAGTTGCTTCTAACAGCGCGATGATGCGCGGCACACTCTCCTTCGTCACGTGCTGTTTCTCGCGTATCACAAGTTCAAGGCTCACTTCCGGTTCATGATAAAAGTACGAAAGCATCTCGGGGGCCTCGGAAAAAAGCGTGATGCGCTCTTGAATGAGAGAAGCTTTCTGAAGAAATGTTTCATCGTCGACCGCAAGAGGATGTGCGGCAGCAACGAGTGGGCGAATACGCTCAGCGAATGATTCGACAGGAATTTTTCTCATCCACTGACCTTGGAGCCAGTGTAATTTTTCGCGGTCAAAAACAGCGCCCGCCTTCTGCACACGATCGAGAGAGAAATGCTCGATGAGCTCCGGAAGCGTGAATAGCTCCTGCTCCGTCCCGGGATTCCATCCGAGGAGTGCGAGGAAATTGACGACGGCCTCAGGGAGATAGCCTTGATCTGCGTAGTGCGATGCTGATACATCGTTCTGTCGCTTGCTCAGTTTTGTTCGGTCATGATTGAGCAGGAGCGGCAGGTGAGCAAAACGAGGAATGGGAAAACCGAGCATTTCAAAGAGAATGATGTGCTTGGGCAGTGAGCTCAGCCACTCTTCTCCACGAATGACGATGTCCGTCTTCATCAGATGGTCATCTACCACATGGGCGAGGTGGTACGTGGGGAACCCGTCCGATTTGAGCAGCACCTGATCGTCTATCGTGTGTCCCATGAAAGACACATCGCCGTGGATGTCATCGACGAATGTGACGGTGCGATCTCTCGGAACCTTCATGCGAATGACGTGTGGTTCTCCGGCGGCAATCCTCGATTGTGCTTCATGGTGAGGAATAGCAAGACAGCGACGATCGTACATAGGAGCCTGCCTCGCTGCGGCCTGAGCAGTGCGCATCTCTTCCAGTCGAGCAGGAGTGCAGAAGCAGGGGTACGCATGATTATGCTCTTTGAGATGCTCTACGTACGGCGCGTACAGAGAAAGCCTCTGAGACTGATAGTACGGACCGTGCGTTCCTTTCTGCGTACACTCTCCGTTCTCATCCAGTGTCACCCCTTCATCGGGAGGAATACCGGCCCACGCGAGCGTGCGGACGATGTTTTCTGTGGCTCCGGGTACTTCTCTAGCTCTATCGGTATCTTCGATACGAAGAAAAAATGTGCCGCCGCTCTTTCTGGCAAGCAAGTAGCAGTAGAGAGCTGTCCTCACGCCGCCAATGTGGAGGAGCCCCGTGGGGGAAGGGGCAAACCGTGTGCGCATGGGCAGAGCATAGCGCAGGTGATACCAGAATTCGACGAGAATTGGCGGAGACGACTGTTAGACAGTGGGCTTTTCGGCCTTAATGCCAAACTTCTGCAGCTGATCGAATGTGAGAGTGATGTTTCCCCCCACAATATTAACTGGCCTTTCCTTGCCAAGCCTATCCTGAACAACTTGCCGTAGTTCCTCATCGGGACCGTTTATAACCAGAACAAAGCCTTCTTTCGCGTCCAAGCGAAGTGCGATATCCGTGAAACTGATATTATCTTCAATGCCTTGCAGTTTCAGTGATTTCTCGAGATTTTCAAAGAATGCTCTCAATTGTCCCACGCCAGACTTGAGTTCTGTTTCCTTGTCCTCGATCACCTTGAGGTCTTCTTTCAGCATTTCACTTTGCTTTTCCAATACAGTGTTCATGATTCTATCAGCAGCAATTTTATTTTTGGATGCTTCAATTCGATTTTTAAGCGCTGCAATTATCTGCTCATCATTTTTGGCCCCTTTACTCTCTAAATTGGCAAGTTCCCTCGAATCGGCATCGAGAAGTGTTTGTTCGGAATCGATTACTTTTAAATTAGCATTGATTTTTTGATCATTCAGATTGAGTGTGTCTGTTTTCTCCTTCTTCATCTGAGCAAGATGCTCACCCGTCTCTCTCACCCGACTCATCGGTTCCTTCGGAGTGTCGCTACGGCGTTTGTCTAGCTCTGTGGCTACTCTGCTTTCCGCGTCTTTCTTCTTTGTTTGCTCATTCTCGCGTTGCAGTGTTTCTGTAGCTTTCTTTTTATCTTCTGCCGTGCCTTCTTCTTTGGAATCGCCTAGCGGGGCAGGGGTTTCTTGATTCTCTCTCTGCTGCTGTGATCGACCAAATGCGGACATGACATTGACGATGGTGGCAATGACTGTCATGAGGATCACCTTCATCATCTTTTCATTGTTTTGCGGGTCTTCTGCCGCTTCGAGCAGTGCCTGCCTCATATTGTTTTCACTACCTTCTTTCGTGAAATCGAAGTTGCCCAATAGGCCTGACAATGCCTCTACGCCATTGGTGGGAGTAGCGCCCTCTGCTGGGGCTACTGGAGGGACGGCTGGTCCCTGAGTAGGTGCCTGCTCTGGCGCTTGGGTTTGAGGTTTCAGATCAAATGATGTGAGAGGAAGTGTTGGTTGCTGAGTGAGAATGCTCGGAGGTGTAGTTGGGGCCCGCTCGACAGGCGCAGGATTACTGGCAACGGCTGGTGGCCTTGCTAGGTTAGCAAGTGTACTTTCCGTTCTCTGCGATACCGAGGCTGCTGCGGGAAGGGGGCTTTCGCCTCGAATTGCATTGCGTGCTGCTCCATCCGCCGATAATGGCCCTTGGGCACCTTGGAACAGGTGATCATGAATTGCACTACTAACGTTTTGCTCATAGGTTATTTGTCCTTCTTCGCGTTCTGCAATTGTACGCTCTGGTGCGTCTTGTCCCGCTGGTCTTTCTTCCGCTGGTGCATGTGAATTTGCTTCTCTTACTGCCGCCATATTGGCTTGTTTTAGAGATGCAAAATGCTCTGCTAGATGCTGAAAGTGAGCAGCATGAACTGCTGCAATACCAGCCGTTCCTTGCAAATTCACTAATTGTTTCTGTACGGCATCAGTAGCTTGATTTTGTCGGTTGGTCGCACCACTTTCTGTTTCTTCTGCTCCGGCTGGTCTATCTTCAAGATTTTTAGCTAGCTCCGCAGCAGCGACTGCATTAGAATTCCTAGATGTTTCAGGTGAAGCACTAAAACAAATCACCCTCCTCTCCCTCTCAGAAACAGTGAATTTAAGAAAGCAGTGCTTCATACACGGGAAGGGGAAGAACGGTAAAAAATAATTGAGTAATTTTTGAAGCGTGCTCTCCTCCTCTCTCCGACTCTCAGCCTCTGCCTCTTTAAGAATATCTCTACGCGCTTCGTGCACGAGGCGGCCAAGCTCGGCTGACCACTCGGCAAAGGCCTTGTCGTAGGCTTTGTAGGCTGCGGCGTAGCGGGCGAGGCGGGAGGCATGCTGCGTGGGAGTTTCTCCTGCATATTTTTCATCGAGGTGCGGGATGGAATCGGTGAGCAGCTCCGGCTCGATCTTCGCCATGAGCCCATCGTAGATTTGCCTGCCAGTGGGGACTGAAAACGGCAGGCTAGTTCCGCCTGCCTTGGCGGGGGACGCGGGTGTTGTTTGTGTCATAAAAATCCTATCAGTATAGCAAACAATTAACCCAAACGAAAGGAGAAGGCTGGGAAACAAAAAAGGCCGACTCGTGGCCAGCCTCTTTGCATGACTGTTAAGAAACACTACTTCTTCACTTCTACCTTGAAGGTGATGGGGTCATTGGGCATATTGTTAGCCTCATTCCTCGGCACACGGGCGATGGCGTGCACCACGTCTATACCCGAGGTAACTGAACCGAAGATGGTGTACTGCGGCGGGAGAGGATTATCGGCATCCATGATGAAGAACTGGCTGCCATTGGTGTTTGGCCCACGGTTCGCCATGGCAATGATGCCCGTTTTGTAGCCTGCGGCATACACGGCATTATTTGGATCGATTTCGTCGTCAAACATGGGTCCGTAGATGCTGCCTCCGCCTGTGCCATCACCGTTAGGATCTCCTCCTTGGATCATGAAATCTGGAATGACGCGATGAAATTTCAGATTTTCGTAGAAGCCAGTTTTAGCGAGAGTGACGAAATTCGTCACTGTTTTGGGGGCAAGATCAGCATCGAGCGAGAGGACAATGTCGCCTTTGGATGTCTTGAGGGTGACGACGTGCTTGCCGGAGAGATACGTGCCGTCCCAGAGTGCATTGGCTGAAGGAGAGGATGATGTCATCGTAGAATCGGAGGAAGAAGCAGAAGAGGAAGAATTGCTTGCTCCGCTGCAAGAAACGAGCGTAAGAACTGCAAGCGGAAGTAAAACGAGAGAAGCGCGCATACACACGAGGGGGAAACGAAAAAAAACTGCTGATATTCAGTGGCAGTATGGTACATCTCATTTCGTGAGGAGTCTAGATTCGTTGTTTATATAGAGTGGAACCAGCGATTATTATCTGCTTCTGCTGCTCTTGTACATTTCGGGCTTGAACGATTCGAGTCGTTCGATAGGACAAGCAAGATCGCCTAGCGATACGCCCGGAGGGAGGAGCTGATCGTAGCCAAGGAGAATCAGATCAGGACGCACCGAGCGGATCGGCACAAGGAAATCCTTCTCATCTCCCAGTATCACAGTGGCATCGGGTACTTCCTTCTTCACTCGGTCTAGTCGCGTTCGTTCGTCTTCTGCGGGCGTGTGACCTTTAATGGAAAGTACATGGTGATCTCGAGCAATGACTACCGTGAGGCGGCCCCGTCGAGACGCTTCGGCAAGCACAAACGCATGGCCGGGGTGAAACCGATCAAACGTCCCAAACACCATCACTGAACGCGCGCTCACGTCCTCAGTGTACCATGAACATCAATCAGCGCTGAGAGGAAGCGCTCTGACCGCTCGACTTGAGCTCAATGACATAGAGGCGCTTCTCGTCTAGGACATAGAGACGCGTGTCTTCAGGATCGACATAGAATGATTGGAGCTTGCCCACTTGTTCTCCTTCCAGAATGTACTGGCGCAGATACAACGCGTCACCGAGGTCATCATCACTCGTCGCAACGATGACTCTCTTGCCGACTGGGTCAAGGAAGTAGAAGTTGCCATTCGCAGAGGACTTGAAAATCTTTGTGGTACCGTCGAGGGCTCCTGCGGGCAAATTACGAATCACAAAATTCTGCTTCTCTCCTCTCAGGAGCTTCGTCACGGTTCTGCCAGAGGCTCCGATGCTTTGGCCAGCAATCTCACGAAGAACGTACACAGGACCAGTGATGGTCATGTCGATGGCGCCGGTTAAGTCGCCGTTGACATTGTACTCCGCTGCGGGTCCGAACCTGCCAGAAAGGTGCTCATACTTGTAAATTTGCTTCTGCTCTGGAGAGAGAATGTACAGATATTTAAGGTACGTCTCGATGTCTGCTCCAGTCATCCATCCTCCCGGATCTTCCGTCTTCATAATGGTGGCCTGTCCGTTCACGAATTCGATGAGGCTGTTACCAGTCGTCAAAAATACCTGTGATTGAAAGCGTAGAAATGGAGCGCCATCCACAATAAGTTCTTCAGTATTGAGACGAGAGGGCTTGTCGACAGAATTGAGCAGTACTCGATAGACGTCTTGCCGATCGTAGACAAAGAATTCTCCATCGGAAATACCGATGAGTCCTTGAGCGACGACATCGGCTTTTTCGGAGCTCAGGTTGGCAGCAACTCGCGGAGGGATGCGAATGATGTTGTTCATCTCCTCTCGCTTGGATCGAATGCGGTCGAGGAGATTTAAGGCATCGCTCCTAAAGAGCCCTGACTCATTGCCCATAATCTGACGCGCACGATCTTCCGCGCGCTTCAGAAAGACATTGGCGCTCTCAGCTTCCCCAGCTAGCTCACGATTGTCCGCAAGCTTGATGTCGCTCTCTATCTGCTCTATGAGCGCGGCAAGCTCGCCTTTTGTCTGGCTCTTTTGAGTAGAGAGCGAGAGCTGCACAAACATCCAGAGTACGAGGAAAAGAATCACGACACCCGCAAGTAGCAGTAAGTGCGCGCGACGCTTTCTGTGGGGATCTGAGAGATCTGAGAGGAATCGGGACACTGAACCGCTTTCGCGTAAACGTACTATAGCTCCATGCAACGCCCTGTGCAGAGACACAAGAGCAGGGAGTGAGACGGCGGAGAGTCGCCCCACGATACCACCTGTACGGGGCCCACCTCTCTGATATCGCGCGGGCCCCGACCGATTCCGAGAGATGGGCGTGCGGGCAGAGGCTCGCGAAGGCGGAGAGAGTTTGACAGCGTCCGCCGCAACGGCGATGTGCGCGAGGCAGGCTGTCTCTTTCTCGCTATCGAGGTCAGCCACAAGCTGATTGAGTACGCTTCCTGAGCGAAGAGTGGTCTGGGCAAGCTGCGCGGGGGTGACGGTTCTGAGGAGTCGCTGCGTGCTCAAAATGACACTGTCGCCCGGCTCCAGCGGGCCGCTCACGATGTGCAGAAACGCAACAGGTTGTTTGCCTCTGGCGTACTCCGTGATCTGCGTCGCCGCGCCATTGCGAACGAGATACGCCTCTGCTCGCCCCACATGAGAAAGGTGGAAATTGCCATCTGTCTCCAGTAGCCCGACAATGGCATGAATCTCTGAAATAGCATCGCTCAATTGGAAGCCCTTCAGGAGGCCGTTCAGTTCTTTAAGGGCGCTCTCGAGCCGATCGTAGGCATTTCCTTCGGCTTCTAGCACACTGTGAGTCAGCACGCTCTCACACTCCTCTTTCAGGCTTCCGCTCCCTCCGTCTTTGCCTTGGGTATGGAGCAAGAGCACCACTCTCTCACCCTTCTCCTCTCCGAGGAGAATCGGCATAAGATATGTCCCTTCAAGTGCTTTGCTGTGGCCCGTCGAGACGTGAATTCTCATACGGTTATCAAGGCTACAGGGTATCGGCTCGGACGGCAAGCAGCGCTTTTTTCAAAATGTCGCAGCTTCAAACAGACATGCGCCTGCTTGAGACGTGACAATTGTCTTATTTCAAAAATTTACTTCTAATTATTCATTGTTCTGAAGCCAAAAAAAAAGCCCTATGACAAACTTCTCTTGCTACATTCTTCCCCAGAGCCTACAATAGTGGTACGTGAAGAACCACGATTAGTTACATTCCAATACGTAGACAAATGAAATCAGTTCATGAATGGGTGAAGAAAGTAGTCGGCGAAAAGCCGAGTAATCCGACGCATGCTCCGCACGCAAAAGCGCCCTCTTCTCCCGTACCACACCACAAGCATCCTATACAGAGACCGCAACAAAAAATGCAACCGGCACCCGTCGGGCAGCCTGGCAAACATCTCAAAATCTATCCTCTCGGGGGATTTGAAGAGGTGGGACGAAACTGCCTCGTCATCGACGTTGACAACGATCTCTACATCATCGATCTCGGCTTGCAATTTCCGGAAGAAGACATGCCAGGAATCGACTACCTGATTCCGGATCTTTCCGCGCTTCGGGGAAAAGAGCACCGCATTCGCGCGGTCATCTTCACCCATGGTCACCTAGACCACATCGGCGCAGTGCAACACGTGATTCAGCAACTTCGCTTTCCACCGTGTTACGGCACAAAGCTCACGATGGCCTTCGTGAAAAAACGGCTGGATGAAGAAAAATTGACGAGCAAAGCGAAGTTGAATACCTCTGCGTTCGGCCAGAAGATCGTGCTTGGGCAAGTGACGATCGAATTTTTACGCGTCACCCACAGCATTCCCGATTCTGCCGCCGTGGCAGTGCACACACCCTACGGAACGATCGTGCATACTGGCGATTTCAAGTTTGACCTTACGCCGATGAACGAGCCCCCTGCCGATTTTCAGAGGCTCGCAGAGCTTGGTGACGCTGGAGTGCTCGCCATCATCGCAGACTCCACCAATGCCACCAAGCCTGGCAACGCCCTCAGTGAAAAGGCGATCTCCGAAACGCTCTACCATCTGATGCGCGATGCGAAGGGCCGCCTCATCGTCTCCACATTCAGCTCTCTTCTGAATCGGTTGCAACAAGTGATCGAGCACGCCAAAAAGCTGAATAGAAAAGTATTCGTCTCAGGGCGCTCCATGGAAGAGAACATCGACATTGCCTGCCAGCTTGGGTACATCGATGCGCCACGAGGACTCATCCGAAAGGTGGGGCCGGGGATGGAAAAGCTGCCGGACCGGGAAGTGATCATCCTCACCACAGGATCGCAAGGAGAAGAACGCGCAAGTCTTGCCCGCATGGGACTCGGCACTCACCAACACGTGAGGGTGAAGAAAGGCGATACAGTCATCTTGAGCAGCAATCCTATCATCGGCAACGAACGAGCAGTGTCTAAGGTGGTCAATAACCTCAATCTTCTCGGAGCGAGAGTCTTCACCAATCAAGAGTTGGCGCTGCATACCACGGGGCACGGCTACCAAAACGACATTCTCCTCATGCACAGGCTCGTGCGAGCCAAACACGTCATCCCCGAACACGGAGAACCGTACATGCGCGCAGCACATGCAGATCTTGTGCGAGGTATCGGCTACGAAGACAATAAAATCCACTTGCTCACCAACGGTGAAATTCTTGAATTTGATGCACAGGGCAATGCCAGAAGATCCAAGCATCGCTTACCCGCCAACGATATCATCATCGATGGCCGAGGGGCAGGAGGCGACGGCCAACGCATTTTGGATGACAGGCTCATGATGAGCAAAGCGGGCATGTTCATCGCCACGCTGAAGGTGTATGCCGATTCCATGCGACTCGTCTCAGATCCCCTCCTGCTCTCGCGGGGGCTCATCTACGGCTCAGAGCAAGCTGAAATACATGCACAGGCGACGCAGGTGATTCGAAAGGCATATGAAGAAGCGATCGCACGAGGAGAGAAGTCCATCTCAAATCTTAAGCGAGAAATCACGAGCGCTCTCTGGCGATTCTTCTCAAAAAAGCTGGACCGAGAGCCGATGATCGTGCCGATTATCATAGAAGTGTGACGACCAGTGTTCCTGTCAGACGCTCAAACGTTCTCCCATCGTTTGCCGTGAAGAACGTCGTTCATTGCGAATGATCGGCGTACGTGCAGGAGCGCGCGTTCTGTTCCAAGGCTGCGCGCGTAGAAGCCTTCCTGCCAAGCAAATCCGCCAAAACCGGCTGCGTGGATGTGCCTCGTGCATGCGCCCTTGAACTGATTCATGATGATCCCCAAATCAGGAAGCTGTACCGTCGGCCGCAGGATGACAATCCCGTGCAGCTGCTCGGGAGTCATGATCCACGCATCGAGATACACATTCTGGCGGGTATGCGGAATATCTTGCCAGTACTGCATGACGATGCGTCCGATGTCAGAAAGAATGAGTCCACGGTCTCTCAGCGTGCCAAACGAGTGCCGCCCCGCCTTCGTGCGCACTGTCACGAGGGAAACCGGGAGGGGGAGAGGGGCATCAGCAAGAACATGCGGATCGAGAGATGGCGCGAGGCAAGGGGTCATGCCGGTATCGTATCGGTCAACAAGCAGTGGCGGTGTCCCTCCACTCGCTGTCACTGGGAAGGAAATGGCTATTTGCGCGTATTCATGAGAAATAATCGGTTCCGTGAGGACAGGGAACGTGAGTGGTTGCTCTTCCTGTAACATGCTCTTCGCAAGAAGAGAGAGCAACGGAAGAACGCACATCGTGTAGACTAAGAGAAAGAACTTCCGTACCCTTCAGGTTTTCATGCCATCCCGCGCAATCATCGGCTCTGCCGCATGGCAAATTGCGAGCCAAATTGTTATGGCGGCATTAAGTGTTGCAACTGTCAAATTCGTTGCATTGGGCCTCAGCAAAGAGCTGGCGGGCAACTACAACTCTGCATACGGATTTTTGCAGCTCTTTGGCATCGTTGCTGATTTCGGCCTGTACGCTGTCTCTGTACGAGAAATGAGCGCAACAAAAAGAAAGGTAGACGTACTCGCAACACTCATCGTTCTACGACTCATTATTCTCGCAGTGTCGCTCACTGCTGCCATTAGCATTGTGTGGGTGCTCCCGCAGTGGCGCGGCACGCCGCTTCCTCTGGGGGTGACGATTGCATCTCTCGTCCCCCTCTTCACGCTGCTTGCTGGCATCCTGCGGACCGTCTTCCAAGTGACCTACACCATGCAATACGTGTTCGTAGCCGAAGTTGCTCAGCGCATTCTCACTGCGTCTGGCATTGGCCTCGTGGTCCTCCTAGGGCTTCGAAGTAGCGATGATGTCTTCTACTACTACCTTTTCCTCCTCATCGGAGGGATCGGCGCACTGCTGCTGCTTTCGCTTTCGTTCATTTTTGCTTCTCGGCTCATGCCGCTTCGTCTGCGATGGTCTGGCAGCGAGCTTTCCTCGCTCTTTAAGCGTGCCTCGCCGTACGGCATCGCCTTCCTCTGCATTGCCCTCTATCGGCAGTTTGATATTACAATGATCGCTCTCCTTAGGCCTGATTACGAGATACAGAATGCCTACTATGGATTCGCCGGAAGGATCATTGAAATGACGTACTTGATCCCAACGTACCTTCTCAATTCTGTTCTTCCGGCCATAAGCGGGCGAGCATGGGAGACTGATTCGTCAGCGCACGTACTCGGAAAAACATTCGCGCTCACAGTGCTCTGCGGGGCGGTGTCGCTCGTCTTCTGCCTCCTGTGGGCACGGCCGCTCATTCAGCTACTCACGAGCAGCCGCTACCTAAGCTCGCCTGGGCATGTGGGGTCCGATACGGCTCTCATGCTCTTAAGCCTCCCCGCTCTGCTCAATGGCATCGTGCTCTTCTGCTTCTATGTGCTTCTGGCTCGGGACGAATGGAAACGGCTCGTCGCCACGATGCTGGTGGCAGTCTTCACTTCTCTCCTGAGTAATGTCCTCCTCGTCCCGCCGCTCGGTTTTGTGGGCGCTGGGATAACGGCCATCATCGTCAATACCCTCCTCGTAGTGCTCCTATTGCCACAAACGCTTCGACTCACGCGCATTTCTCTCCCGCCCAACTTCTGGGGAAAGCTGTGGCTCTTCATCCTGCCCCTCTCTGCCATGCTATGGCTGAGTGCACGATTCATGGTCTCCTCGCCAAGAATCGTCCTCGGACTGCTCCTCGCCACAGCCGTCATGGGCGCACTAGCCGGCGCGACGAGGCTCGATCGAACCCTCCTCGCCACAACACCGCTTGGGAAAGAGGGCAAACAATGATATAATAATCAGAAATGAAAAAAATACTCAGAACGATCCTTCTCGCATCCGCCTTGCTGACTCTGCCCTCAGTGGTGGTCGCTGCGAGCGTTCCTCCGAATGTGACGGGCGTAACGGCTGCAGTCATCAATGGCGCGCTCACGGTTCAGTGGCAGCCGGTGAAGGACTCCTCTGTCTCGAAGTATCGCATTTATTACAGTCGTGCTTCCATTCTCGGTAATCAAGGCGATTTTGATGATTTTGTAGAAACACTCACGAGTGAGCCATCGTTTACATTTCCGAGCGTGCCGTACAAGGGAAGCACTCTCTACGTTTCTGTCATGGCAGTGAATGCTCAGGGCAACGAGAGTGAGGCGTTTGAGTCGGAAGCAAGCGTGAAGACTGAGCTGCCTGCGTCAAACGGCGGACCCTCCTCGAGCGTCTCAAGCGAGACGCGAACAGCTCTTCCTGTCGAGACTGCGACTGTGATGTCGTCCCCCGTCGCTTCCGCATCGTCATCGACGATGCCAGTGTATATCCCTACGCCAGGTACTCCGCAGCCGCCTACACCGACAATGGAGATCGACGTCGCGCCCCCTCAGAAAGAGTTAACGACCTCCCTCTCAGAAACGGGCATCGGGCTGCTTGGGCTCATGCTCGTCTCGGGCGGCATCGCGGGCGCGAGGGTACGAAAACACTCGAAGGTCACTCCGTAATCTCTTCACGACAGACGAAAACTCCTGCGCGTTTCTTTCTCTCGCTCAAGCCAGCCACATACGATGGCAGCGTGCCTGCTTCTTTCGTATCACATCGTTGCCTCTCTCTGTTCATCGTGTGCCTCGCGGGTTCTGCGTGGGCATGCTGGCAGCTGTCGCTCTTGCCAGACGGAGCGGCTCACTTGTACTTCTTCGATATAGGACAGGGTGACAGCGCGCTCATTGTGAGCCCGACGGGCAAACAAGCGGTGATCGATACGGGGCCCGATCTCTCGTCACTCGAACGAATAGCCGAGCGCATGCCATTCTTCGATAGATCTATTGACCTCCTCATTCTCTCGCATCCCAATCTGGACCACATCGCCGCAACCCCAGAGCTTCTCACGAGATACTCGGTCGGCAGTGTGCTCATCACCGGCACGCCCTACCGCCTGGGTGCGTACGAGCGCGCTCTTGCGATCATACGGGAAAAAGGCATTCCAGTTATCGCGGTACATCCCTCGCAATCAATCCACTTCGGAGACGGCCTTTCCATTGATATGCTCTGGCCTCCTCAGGGCAGTTGGGGGCGCGCATGGAAGAATGTCAATAATGCGTCGGTGGTGGCGCGAGTGCGGTTCGGAGAGCACGCGGCACTCTTTACCGGCGACATCGAATCGGATGCGGAGAGCGCCCTCTTGCAGAGCGGGATAGACATATCCGCCGAGGTGCTGAAAGTGGCTCACCACGGCAGCCGCACTTCCACATCCACTGGCTTTCTGCTCGCCGTTCATCCCTCGCTTGCGGTCATCTCGGTCGGGGCTCGCAATCGCTTCGGCCACCCAAGGCAGGAAACACTCTCTCGACTCTCGCACTACGGCATCCCGTTCAAGCGCACAGACATCGACGGCACGGTGGAGGTGGTATGGCGGTGAGGACATGCTGTATCCTGCAGGAGAACATGATCGCCGTCGTCATCTTCGCCGGGCTCTCCAAACGATTTTGGCCGCTCTCTGAAAAGTGCCTGCAACACATTGCGGGGAGAACCGTACTCGAGCACCAACTCTCGCGCTTGCGAGAGGGGGGAGTGCGAGACATCCTCCTCGTGGGAGGAGCCCACAATATTCAAGAAGCCAAGATGCTTGCGCTTTCACACACCCGATTCGTCGAGCAAGAAGATACTGCTCTCGGCATGAGAGGCGCGTTCTTAAGCGCTCTGCCGCTCTGCGGCGATGAGCCGGTGCTCCTCGTGAGCGGTAATGACGTCGTGGATCCGGCTGCGTACGCGGCCCTTATTACGGCGATGAATCAGCCGCATATCGATGGCGTTCTCCTCGCAAAGAAGGTGTCCCAGTACTTCCCGGGGGGGTACCTCACCGTGGACGATCAGAAGAGGATTCTCTCCATCGTTGAAAAGCCTGGATCGGGCAATGAGCCCTCTTCCCTCGTCAATGTCGTCGCTCACGCCCACAGGTCCGCTTCCGTGCTCCTCGCCGCACTCAAACGCGTGCGCCCTACGAATGATGATGGCTACGAGCTGGCTCTTTCGACGCTTCTTCAGTCGCATCACTATCAAGCTCTACCGTGGGAGGGCCTCTGGCAGCCCATCAAGTACCCTTGGCACCTGCTCCCGCTCACTCACACTATTCTCTCCCAGATTTCATCGTCCAGCATTCACTCCTCGGCGAGCGTTCATCCGTCTGCCGTTCTCTCAGGTCCGGTGGTGCTCTCGGAAGGAGTGCGCATACTCCCTCATGCGACCGTCGTGGGGCCGTGCTTCATCGGCCCGCGCACCGTCATTGCGAATAACGCGCTCGTGCGACACTCTTCGATTGGCGCAGACTGCGTGGTTGGATACTCTACGGAAGTGACTCGTTCACTACTGGAAGATGACGTGTGGACGCACACGAGCTACGTTGGAGACAGTGTGATTGGGGCAGGGACGTCGCTCGGCGGAGGGACTGTGATAGGCAATTTGCGCCTCGACGAACGAGAGATATGCTCTCTCGTACACGGCGAGAAGATTGTAACGGGGCTTACGAAGTGCGGCGCATTCATTGGAAAGGGGTGCCGCACCGGCATCCACTGCAGCATCTCCCCTGGCGTAAAAATCGGCAGGGGGTCTTTCCTTGCTTCTCACTCTCTCATTTCAGAAGACATTCCAGAGGGCTCGTTTGTAAAGATGAGTCAAGCATCTCTCGACATCCGACCGAACACAGCCGCTGCGCCTCTCGATCGTGAAAGGTGGAAGAACGAGATTGGATGAAGGGGGAAGAGGTGTGGATAGTTTTGAAGTTATACACACCCCTGTGGAAAGACCCTCTTCTCACTTATCCACAATGGGTGGATGTTTTACGTTGAAAATCATAATTTTGTCTTATAGAAGCCATGTATTTCAGTTGGCTTTCTCGTGTGGTGCCGTGCGTGTTGTCCACGAGTTTTCCACATTCCCTTCACACATATTTTTTATTCATCATTTCTCGTTTTTGGCTTTCTGTTCTTCTGGTGATGTCTCTGTATGTGGATTTCTGTCTATATTTCATGATGATTTGTGTTCTTCTGTCTACCCCTCACTACTATTGCTATCATTATTTTTTATTTTTTTAAAATTTCTTATCATAGAAAACGGAGAGGGTACATTTTCTTTTCTTCCTTGTTACATCCTCGTATACTCACCACCTCTTTATGAAATTTTCCTGCAATACCGCCGATCTTCTTTCCTCCGTCCAATTAGTTGGAAGGGCGGTAGGAACTGAACAAGCGTTGCCTATTTTACAAAATATCCTCATTCAAGTAGAAAAAAATCGCTGCACACTTTCAGCCACTAATTTAGAGCTTTCTATTGTCACAAGCCTCGAAGTTGAAGTGGAATCTGAAGGATCTGTCACGCTCCCCGCCAAGGCACTCCTTAATTTCGTTCAGTACAATCAAGATAGCACCATACTTCTTGAGCTTTCAGAGGGAACAAAACTTAAACTGCAATCAAAACGCGCAAAGGCCGTTATATCCGGCGAGGAATCTTCTGCCTATCCGATAATTACACCCATTCAAGCGGGTACCACACTCACTCTCCAATCTTTACCACTTCTTAAAGCACTAACACTGGTCACATTCGCCTGCGCGAGGAACACATCTCGCCCGACAATTTCAGGCGTACATATGACAGTTCATAACAACACGCTCACGCTTGTCGGCACGGACAGCTATCGACTTTCAGAGTACAGCATGCCACTAACAGGGCAGAAGGAAGATATTTCCTGCATCATCCCTGCTCGATTTTTAGATGAGCTCAAAATAATTATGGCAGCCCTCGAAGCTAAGATGGAGAGTAAGGGCACAGCCACAGTCACTCTTACAATGAGTAGTCAGCAAATAGAAGCAAGCGTCGGCCCTGTCCGACTCATGAGCCGCCTCATTGAAGGGAAGTTTCCAGATTACAAACAGGTGCTACCAAAAGAGTGTGTTACAACCGTACATCTCTCGATACACGATCTTCTCTCGGCCATAAAACGGATGAATTATTTTGCTAAAGAACTCAATCACAATATTACATTTACCGTGAAGCAAGATGTCATGCATCTCACTACCAAGCAGACGCAGGCAGGAAAAGATGAGTCGACCATCGTCGTTCGCATCGACGGAACGGAGAATAAAATAGCGCTCAGCTCACACTACCTCATCGACTTTCTCTCTCGCGTCGATTCCCCCGATATTCGCATAGAGCTCATAGACAAACTTCATCCAGCAATTTTCCGACTACCAGGCGTGGAGAATTTCCTCCACCTCATAATGCCTCTTCGTTTAGTGGACGAATGAGTGCAATTTTCACTTTCACCTCCTTGAGAAACGTCGTACAATACAGGTAGAAAGAGGTAGAAACGATCGCCGTCGGGTATCGACGTGTTTGGGACGTGATAGAGTTTTCCGAAATCAATTCGGAAAATCACACCATTTCACCTCTTCTTACGTCGCACTATGCTTCCGTCCGTCTGCATCGGTGAACACACTCATAGCGAACTCATCGCTCTGCTTAACGATCGCGGAAATTTAACTATATCCGGCGCCTCCAATGAAACCGCGAAAGCGCTCATCGCCAGCCACATTCTCTCTCACGCACGACTGCGCACTCTCATCGTCGCAGAAGACGAAGCGAAGGTGGAGGGATACCATCACTGGCTCTCATTTTTCGAAACGCCATCTATCACCGTTCGACAGAGCGAGGACGAGCTCACCACTCAGGAAATAGGGCAGCTCGTGAACTTTTTCACATCATCTGTCATTGCTGTCACCGATAGGAGTATGTTCGAGCGCCCCGTGCCGCTCATGAGCGACATGGCGCAGCGAGCGATTGTTCTCGCCTGCGGTGAAAGGGTGAATTTTACCGAGCTCTTTAAGCATCTCATAGCCATTGGCTATGCACACGGCACCGATCCTTACCTCTCCCCTGGCGAGTACAGGCGGACTGGAGACACGCTCGACATCTTTCCTCTAGGCAAAGACTCCTCTTTTCGTATCGATTGCGCATTCGATGTCATCGAGCGCATTCAGAAAGTGGATCGATATCATCTCGGTAAAACAGAGGATGTGAATGAGTCATTACTTCTCTATCCCCTCACATGGGAGAAGGAAGCGCCGCTGCGAGAGCAGCTGCCAGATGACTGCCTGCTCATACTTGACGACCAAGACGATCTTGAGGAGCAGAAAGTAGGGAGCAAGACGATTCACTTTTCATCCTTCCCTCAGTCCGAAGAAGGCCACGTACACCTGCGCTATCTCTCCGTGCTCAAGTTTTACACTCTGCCAGACTTCATCAATGACGTGAAAGATAAATTGCAGCAGCAGTGGACGATCGTCGTTGTCAGCAAGCGCAGTCAGGAGCTTCAGAATATTCTCACAGAGGAGAACGTCTCTTTCTCCCTTGCAGAGCGAAGGCCCGGGACCGTGACTATTGTGAGTGCGCCGAGCGATTCGCTCCTCCCACACTCGCTTCAAAATCCGGATCTTAAATGCGCGCTCATTACAGATAGGGAAATTTTTTCACTCAAAAAAGAATCGAAGCAGCGATCAGTGCAACGGCTCGCTCTAGACTTTATTACGTCTCTGCAGCCCGGGGATTTTGTCGTGCACATGGAGCATGGCATCGGTCGCTTTGAAGGGATGACGCAGAAAACTGTCGATGAACTCACAAGGGAGTATCTCGAGATTACGTACGCGGCGAATGATAAATTGTTCGTTCCCGTTCACCAAGCCGACAAGCTCAGTAAATTCGTTCATGAAGAAGGAGATGATCCTGTGCTTACACGCCTCGGATCGCAGGAGTGGAAACGTATAACTAAGAAAATTTCTGAGGAAACAGAACGCGTGGCACGAGAACTTCTTGATATTTATGCCAAGCGAGCAAAGGCCAAAGGCCATCGCTATCCAGAAGATTCCGATGCGCAGAAGACATTCGATCAATCCTTTCCTTACCAAGAAACGCCGGGTCAGATGAAGGCGATTGAAGACATTAAGCGAGACATGGAGAGCGATCACCCAATGGACCGTCTCGTCTGTGGCGATGTGGGATTCGGCAAGACGGAAGTGGCGATGAGGGCAGCCTTTAAAGCCGTGCAGGGAGGGAAGCAGGTGGCATTCTTAAGTCCTATCACCATTCTTGCCGACCAGCATTTTCATAGCCTGAAAAAACGCATGGCCGACTTTCCGATTCGGATCGAAATGCTCTCGAGATTTCGCACGAAAGAGGAGCAGAAAAAAATCCTCGAGAGCCTTCGAAAGGGCGATATCGACATCATCGTCGGCACGCATCGATTACTCCAAGGGGACGTGAAATTTTTTAATCTCGGCCTCGTTATCATCGATGAAGAGCAGCGATTCGGCGTGAAGCAGAAGGAAACGATGAAATCGCTACGGGCGTCGGTAGACATCCTCACGCTCACGGCCACTCCCATTCCTCGCACGCTCAATCTCGGGCTCCATAAACTGCGCGACATTACGATCATTACCACGCCGCCCCCTGGCCGCCTGCCAATCATTACCGAAGTACGCAAATACTCAGATGCGCTCGTCCGCGAGGCTATTCAAAAAGAGCTCAAACGCGACGGACAGGTGTACATGCTTCACAATAGAGTCGAAACGATTGACGCATTCGCTATGAAGCTCCGCGCGCTGGTGCCAGAAGCTTCTTGTATCGTCACGCACGGACAGCTCAAGCCCGAGGTGCTGGAGGAGCGCATTCTCGCTTTCAAAGAAGGCAGGCACAACGTGCTTGTGAGCTCCACTATCATCGAGAATGGCATAGACCTTGCGAGGGCCAACACGCTCATTGTCAACGAAGCGGAGAAATTTGGCCTCTCTCAGTTGTATCAGCTTCGCGGAAGAGTCGGACGAAGCCCCATCCAAGCATACTCATACTTTCTCTATCACAGCCAGAGACTGAAAGACGACGCCAAAAAGCGATTGCGTGCCATCGTGGAAGCCAGCGAGCTGGGATCGGGCTTTCAAATTGCCATGCGAGATTTGGAAATTCGAGGCGCAGGAGAAATCCTCGGCGCCAGTCAGTCTGGCAACATTCAAACGGTGGGCGTGAGCCACTATTTGCGGCTCCTTAAAAATGCAGTGGAAGACTTGAAATCTGGAGCGTCTCAGCATGAAGAGGATGCCGGCAACATCGAGATCATTCTTCCGTTTGAAGCACTCATTCCTGCATTCTACATTCTCGATGAACAGGAAAAGATCAACGTGTACCAAAAGCTTGCAGGCAGCGAAGATGAGGCGATGCTCGATGAATTTTCTGTAGATCTCACGCAAGAGTACGGCACACCGCCCAAACAAGTGAAGCATTTGATCGATGTCATTCGCCTAAAGATGGCCTGCAGGAGAGCGGGCGTGACGCGCGTGAAAGCAGAAGAAGCTGCTAAGGGAAAACGGGAAGTGATTCTCACTCTCCATCCGCGCGTGAGCGCCGATCAAATCATGCAACTCCTTGCGGCGCACCCTCAGTGGCGCATTAGCAGTCTTACGCTCAAGATCACCGAAGATGCGCTTGTGACCGCAGCAAGTTCGTCAGACTGGCTGCCGGAACTCACGAAAGAAATTGCCCTCCTCGCAAAGAAGGGTAAGAAGTGATGGCGGGGAGAATTGCGTCTTCGAGAGACTCGTATTCGCTTGAGTGAGAGCGCTGCGAACGTGCTACCATGAGCGGCAGCACTCTTGCCGGAGTGGCGAAATGGCAGACGCACCAGCCTTAGGAGCTGGCGGGAGCAATCCCATGGAGGTTCAAGTCCTCTCTCCGGCACCAATAGCTTAAGCATCACGCACTTTGCACTTTCCTATCCCAAGACGTTCTTCTCTAGACTGTTTCCTCTCCACCCCCATGACAACTATTCCCTATGACACATTTGCTTCAGTAGACATGCGCGTTGGACGCATTGTAAAGGTCGAGGATTTTCCCGAAGCGCGCAAGCCAGCGTACAAGCTCACTATCGATTTTGGTCCAGAGATTGGCACCAAGCGTTCCTCTGCGCAGATAACCGACCTCTATACAAAAGAAGATCTATTGCAGAGACTCGTCGTCTGCGTTGTGAATTTTGCCCCCAAGCAAATTGGACACTTTCTGTCCGAGTGCCTCACGTGCGGAGCGCCGGACGCCGAAGGCAAGATTGCCCTGCTCAGTTTTGAGCAGAAGAATGTTCCTCTGGGCTCAAGGGTATTTTGAGATGCGAAGCTCGCTACAAGACAGCCTTGATTAAGATCATGAAGGATGTAAGTGCAGAGCTTTATTTTATGGTACACTGTATACATGTCCCGCCTTCAATTCCTCAAGAAGAATCGGGAGAAGATTTTGGCTCTCGCTGACAAGAGGGGAGGATATAATGTTCGTGTCTTTGGCTCGGTGGTGCGCGGCGAAGAGAGTGAAACGAGCGATGTAGATTTCCTGATGACGTTTCGCAAGGGGACGACACTCTTTGATCGTGGCGGGCTGGTGATCGATTTACGCGACTATCTGGGATGCGATGTCGATATAGTGTCGGATAAGACGGTTCATCCCCTCATTCGGGACGAGGTATGCCATTCCGCGATCGCACTATGAAGACAGCGTCTACAGGTAGCATTTGCTTATGAATAAGATCTTTATTAGCGGCCAACTTGTAATAGCGCTCTTCGGTATATTCGCTTGCTCATCTACTAATATCAAAGATCACGTTTCGATGCCGGAAAGCGAAGTTGCAGAAGGGATAATTTTAGAGAGTGTCGTGAAGCGGCCACAGACATATTTTAATGAAAAATATCGCTTCTCTTTCGAATATCCCTCAGGTAGGGAAATATTAGACGAGGGAACCGCTGGCATTGGTGCATCTTTAAGTATTGTGATACTCAAAAAACATGAGGCTATTGATGCTCCTGGTGCAATCACTGTTAGAATTTACGAAAAGCCAGTTTGGTCTGAGACTGACGGTTGGATCGGCGAAGACGACTCCACAGCCAAAATCATTACGCATGGAAATTTACTTGCTCAAATTTACAGAGGTGCCGATGGAGATATGCCGACAATGGAAATGGTGAGATCCACTTTTCATTTCATTGAGTAATCGTTTGTACTTGGTGGCATCAAGACAAACACTCTCACCGCCCAATCTCTTCCAGCTTCATGCGCAGCGCTCGGTCAATGCTTGCTTTCTTCGTCGATGCCTCTCTCCGCGCCGACTCGATCTCCTGCCTGCTTTCTGCTTCATGGGAGTGAAAGCGCGATCGCTTCTCGGCTTCTTGCGATAGGCGTTTCTTTTCGTATTCCGCGTCGATCTTCTTCTTCGCTCTCAATTCGATCTGCTTGCAATCGAAAGACGGAGTTCCTCTCTTATCGCCTTGAGCAAGCTTTTTCGTTTGAGACTCTACTTCGAAGTACTTCATGCGCTTCCACTGCTCAAGCGCATACACTTGCCTTTGCACTTCTTGGTCCATCGCCGCGCGCTTCTGCCTCAGTGCGAGTGCGATGCTTTCTTCTTTCTGCTTGAGCATCCAATTCACTTCATCTTTTTCTGTCTGAGCTTTTTCTTCTGCGTCGTGCCTCAATTTCAATTTCAGCATTTTCTCGTCATAGATCTTCTTCTCCTGGTCGTATTTTCGCTGTGCTGCGTCATGGAGCTCTTTCATGTACGCGCGCTTCTGCTCGCGCTCCTGTTCGCTTTGCAGAGAAAGCGCTCGAGCTGCAGCCGCTTCACTCTCACGACGCTGCCTGTCCGCTTCCGCCTCCTGCGCGCTTGCTTTGGAGGTACGTCTCCACTCTTTCTTACGCTCTAGCGACGTTTTCTTTTTTTCGTCAGCCGCTTGCACCCCGATCCTAGCTTGAGCGAGCTCTTGCTCTCGCTTCTCTCTACGCTTGGTTCGTAGCGCCTCTTCTTCTGCCGCTCTCTTTTTTCCGAGGGCGGCCGCGGCAGCAATGTCGCGCTGGCGGCGCTGCTCTGCACTTGGAGAAGGCACAGGATCCATCTCCACAGTATAGCGTACATCAGGCAGGAGCGCACCACGGCACTACTCTGCTCCTGGCATTACTTGTATCCCCAATTCATGTACCTGCTTCTCCGGCATGGGAGAGGGAGCTCCCAGCATGACATCTTTCGCTTTCTGGTCCTTGGGGAATGGGGTTACTTCTCGGATATTAGGCTCGCCGGCGAGGATCATGACTACTCTGTCGATGCCGTACGCGAATCCTCCATGAGGAGGCGCGCCGTACTCAAATGCCTTGAGCATGTGTCTGAATCGCTTCTGCTGATCGTCTTTACTAAATCCGAGCATCGAAAATACTTCCTGTTGCAACTGAGGATCGTGGATGCGGATGGAGCCAGAGCCCAGCTCGTAGCCGTCGAGCACGAGATCGTAGCATGTGGCGTGAACATCGAGAGGACGCTCGTGCCGATTCTTCCACTGCTCTTCATTGGGCTTGGTGAAGGGGTGATGCGAGAAGGTGAGCGAGCCGTCTTCAGCCTGCTCAAACATGGGAAAGTCTGTCACCCAGAAGAGGGAGTGAACAGAAGTATCAATAAGTGAGAAGCGCTTGGCCGCCTCGCTTCTGATGCGCCCGAGGCTCGCGCAGACAATTTTGTATGTATCGGCACCGAAGAATAGAGCATCACCAGTGTGTGCGCCTGTTTCCTTCAGGAGCTTTTCAAGGAAGCCTTCTTTGAAGAATTTGAGAAGGGGGGATTGTGGCCCTTCTGGTTTAAGGAGAATGTATGCGAGGCCTTTAGCTTTGAGTTCTTTTACGATCTCCGTCCACGAATCGATCTCTTTTCTGGAGAGAACCGCTCCGCCAGGCACTCGTAGTGCCCTCACTGTCCCTTTTGCCGAGAGTGCTTTTTCGAAGACTTCAAACCCGCAGCCCGCAGCAAGGCCAGAGATATCTGTGATGGGAAGCTCGTACCGCAGGTCCGGTTTATCCGAACCGTAGGTATCCATGACACGCTTCCACGTGAAGCGTTCAACGCAGTTATTTTTAAGGGGCTTTGTACTGCATTTTTTAATGATTTCTTCCACTGATCCTTGAATAATGTTTTGCACATCTTCTTGGGTGCAGAAGCTCATTTCAAAGTCCAACTGAAGAAACTCGGGCTGGCGATCTCCTCGCAGATCTTCATCGCGGAAACAGCGCGCGATTTGGAAGTAGCGATCCAGTCCTCCCACCATGCAGAGCTGCTTGAGCTGCTGGGGACTCTGAGGCAGCACGAAGAAATTCCCTGGGTACATGCGTGAAGGCACGAGGTACTCACGGGCTCCCTCGGGAGTGCCTTTGATGAGACAGGGCGTATCGATCTCGAGGCATCCTTGATCTGAAAAATACTGTCGAATAATCTGAAATACGTTGGACCGAAGCGCGATATTGCGCTGCATGCGGGCGCGCCGCATGTCCAAGTAGCGGTATTCGAGCCGTAGCTCTTCATTCACGAGCGCATCAGTATCGATCTCGAACGGCGGAGTCTTGGCTTTTGAGAGAATCTCGAGCGAACTCGCGCGGAGCTCTATCTCGCCTGTCGCCATCGCTGCATTTTCCGTTCCAGCGACTCGCCGCACTACCACACCCTGTATTTTGAGCACCCACTCAGGACGAATTGCCTCGGCGAGCGCAAAAACCTCTTGCCCTTCCTCCGGATGGAACACGATCTGCGTGAGGCCGTACCTGTCTCGCAGGTCCACAAAAATCAGTCCGCCGTGATCTCGCCGCGCGTTCACCCATCCGCAGAGCGTGGCTGTTTGCCCGAGTGCGCCGGATGTGAGTTCGCCGCAGGTGTGTGATCGTAACATGAGGGGAAGGAGAGGGGAGCGTGCGGATACTACGATACCGCAGGCAGGAGACGCGCCATAGTCTACTCGAAAGTGTGGAAGAATCCCACGACAGGCTACGCCGTCGCTCGTTCCGTGTTCTTTTCTTCTACGAGGCCTTTCCCTATCATTCCTCCATGCACTGCCCACGATGCAAATCTGAGGACACCGCCGTGATAGATTCTCGCCTTACTGAAGAAGGCCGAGCCGTGAGACGACGGCGAGAGTGCGCCGCCTGCGACCACCGATTCACCACCTTTGAACGTCAGGAGCTTTCTTCCCTCATCGTCGTCAAGCGAGACGGCACGCGGGAGCCGTATAGCCGCAGCAAGCTCGAGCGGGGCATTTGGATTGCTTGCACCAAGCGTCCTGTGAGCCGCAAAGACATCAATGACATGCTCAATTCTCTCGAGGAAACGTGGGGGTCTTCCGTGGGGGAAGTGAGCAGCTCTTCCATCGGCCAAGATGTGATGAGCGCACTCGCGCGGATTGATAAAGTTGCCTACATTCGCTTCGCGTCCGTGCACAGAGAATTTAAAGACGTGGAAGAATTCAAGAAGGAACTCGGCAAAATTTTCGGATAGCACGCGCTCCGTCCGTACATGTTTCTTGGCAGACAACTTAGCTCAATCGGTGTAGGGAAACATGAAGAATGAACAGCAGACTTTTCATAGTATACAGAAGACTGTACAGATAGCCATCCCTAGACTCCCTTTTGCTTAAGTCTTCTTCGCTGCTCAGGTATGATCGTCTCTCGCTGTATCGTATGTTTCGCAGAGCTGACTTCCTCCTCCTCGGCATCGCTCTCGGCCTCACGCTGTTCGGTCTTGCCATGATCGGCTCCGTGAGCGTCTATCAGAGCTACTTAAAGACTCAGCAATTCGTGCTCGAGCAGCGTCCTGGATGGGAGACGCCTTCCAATGCATTCTATCTGTGGAGGAGCTTCATTCATGTGATTGTCGCTCTCTGCGGCATGCTCGTGACAAGCGTGATTCCCTATCGCTTCTGGGAGAAGCATGCCAGAACTCTCTTCTTTTTGACGCTTGGCCTTCTCCTGCTGCTTTTCATCCCCGGCCTCAGCATAGGCAATGAATATGGAACAGCCAGAAGTTGGCTTCAATTGCCTTTCTTTACATTACAACCCTCTGAATTCCTCAAGCTCACACTGGTGTTCTATCTCGCTGTATGGCTCCAAAAGAAAGAGTCGAGTATCGCAACATTTCAGGAAGGATTCGTGCCCTTTACGGCCCTGCTTGTACTCTCCACCTTCCTCGTGGCTCTCCAGCCGGATCTCGGAGGGTTTTTGGTGTTCACTGCCATTGCTACCACGATGTTCTTTGTCGCCGGCGGCAACATTCTCCACCTGTTGGTGGGTGCCGGAGGGGCACTGCTTTTGGGCTTGCCGATCATTCTGAGTAAAGACTATGTGGCAGAACGCTTCACCGCGTTCTATAAAGTACTCTTACATCCAAACACTCCAGGGCTTTGCGAGAACAAGGCCGCGTACCAAATTTGCCAAGCACTGACCGCTATCGGCAGCGGAGGCATTTTTGGAGTAGGGTACGGAAAATCGATCCAAAAATTCGGCTATCTTCCTGAAGTGCAATCCGACACCATCTTCTCAGCAATGGCTGAGGAGCTTGGCTTTTTTCGCCTTCTCATTGTGCTTGGTCTGTACGGTATATTCATCTATCGCGGTTACATGATCGCACGAGGAGCTCGCGATCGATTCGGTTTTTTGGTGGCGGCAGGCATTACCACCTCCATCGCGTTCCAAACGATACTGAATATCGCCGTGAATCTCTCGCTCTTCCCGCTCACGGGCCTCACGCTCCCCTTCATTAGCTACGGCGGATCATCTCTCCTCGCAACACTGTGCGGAGTCGGCATTCTCCTCAACATTTCGATGCATAGCGCATCAGAACCCGGCAATGTTCGCAGGAGCATGCGTTTTGCCCGCCCATCCCCACTCAAGCGCTTCTCTCGCCTCTAGTATGACTGCGTTCACCATTCTCGTCTGCGGCGGAGGAAGCCTCGGCCACGTGACCCCCGCCCTTGCTGTTGCTGAGGCCTTACAGAAGAGGGAGGCACGGTGCGGGATAGAGTTTGTTTGTTCAGAGCGCCGTAACGAGAGGCTGGCCATCGAAGCGTGCGGATTCCCCGTTCGTTCGCTTTCAGTGCCGCATCTACCGTCTGGTATAACGTTTCAGTGGCTCGTTTTTCCTTTTTCTTTTGCGCTTTCTTGTCTGAGTGCTCTGCGTATTATTCGCGCAGTACATCCAAACAGTATCTTCAGCAAAGGAGGTGCCGTGAGCGTTCCTGTCTGCCTCATGGCATCTGCGCTTGGCATTCCTATCATCTTGCATGAGTCTGATAGCACCATGGGGAGAGCCAATCGACTCATCGCTCGCATCGCCATCGTGACATGCCTTGGATTGCCCATTGACGAGACACTGCATCGGGCGAGGAGAGTGGTCGTCACGGGGAATCCTGTTCGGTCCATTATCGCTCGTGGCTCGAAGGATGCCGGCAAGCGTATAACGGGCTTTTCAGGTCGTCGCCCCGTCTTCATGATTCTCGGCGGGAGCCAAGGGTCGCTCGCTCTCAATCAGGCTGTTTTCACTCACATCGACGCACTACTCGAGATGGCAGACATCATCCATCTGACGGGAGAGGGCAAGCAGAGAACGTACCAACACGCGCACTACTTCTCGAGAGAGGCAGTGGGAGACGACATCGCACACCTGTATGCACTGGCCGATATTATCGTCTCTCGGGCGGGAGCCGGAACGCTCTCAGAGATAGCGAGTGTACGAAAGCCTGCCGTCATAGTGCCTCTTACGGGTGTTGCGCGAGATCATCAGAGGCAGAATGCAGAGCTTCTTGCTGCTATGGGTGGCATTGTGCTTCTCAGGCAAGAAGAGCTCTCACGCCTTCCTTCAGTTCTCAGTTCTCTCATGCAAGATCCAGAGAAAAGGCAATCACTCTCAGCAGCTCTCGCGGCAGCGCAAAAGCCCGATGCAGCAGAGCGTATTGCTCAACTGCTACTGGATGTACAGTAAACTTCTGATCGGAATTTCGTTGCTACATCGAGGTAGGGAACGTACCGCTTTTCGCCTTTCTGGCACGCGCATTGAATGTTTCACACTTTTGAGGTATAATAGTTTGATGACTTCCTCTCGCTCGTCACTCTTAAAACAAGTTGTCGGTGGCACCATCGGCATGCTCGTCGCTTCTGTCCTCTACATTGCAGTGCAGTTTGGTCCGCAGAATGCGGCGGTGCCAGCACTTCTGATTGCTGATGTTCCTCAGGCGAATCAGGCACAGGTGCGGGTGAATAATAAAAATGTCGATGATCAGACACTTCGGCGCATCACGCAACGAGCGCAGTCGGTGGCAGCAGCAGATGCTCAAGGTCCTAGCGTTTCGCAGACAGATGAGACGGCTCGCACGACAGACGACGCGACCGCGCGACGCAGAGCGAGTGTTGATCGCTACGCTTCGCTCACTCAGCCAGAGAACGCTTCGCCGAGGAGCGAAGAGCGGGTGCTTCAGCGAGCAGAGAAGCGCATTGCCCTTGCTCGAGAGCGAGATACGATTGTCGCCACCGCCTCTCAGGGAGCTGTGCATACTGGCGCGCCTCTCACTCAAACAGGTACGGCTACCAACGTACTCTTGCTTGCCTCCCTGCTCATTGCGGGAGGATACGCGGTACGTAGACGCTTAGTGAAGACTGAGTGTTAGGTCATGAGACAGACAGGCATTGAGCTGCGCTTCAGTTTCTGCATACATTTTTGCTTTGATTAGCTATCATTCAGCGCATGGTACCTCCCTCACTCCTCATCGCCTTCGCATTCGTGATCGGGTGTTGTTTTGGCAGTTTCGGAAACGTGCTCGTGATGCGAGTGGGAGCGGGCAAATCCTTGCGAGGCAGATCGCAGTGCCCGCACTGCAAGAGCACCCTTCAGTGGTACGATCTCGTGCCGATTGTCAGCTTCTGTTTGCTCAGAGGGCGCTGCCGTCGTTGTCATGCCTCTATTGCTGTTCGATACATTCTCATGGAAGTGATCATGGGGAGCCTGTTTGTGTTTGCGCTCATGCTCAGTCAGTACGAGCCGTGGCATGCGATGGCGCTGATGATACTGTTGTTTGCCTTACTCCTCATCGTTGTTTTTGACATTCACTATCAGGCAATTCCAGATAGTTTTACGGCTATCGTGTTTCTGGGGGCGCTGCTATGGCAGGGCGCTGAGGGGCCATCTGTCGGTTCGGTGCTCGGCGCGCTGACGGCCTTCCTCTGGTTTGGCATTCAGTGGCTGCCTGGGAGGGGGAAGTACGTGGGGTCGGGAGATATATTTCTCGCCGCTTCGCTCGGGGTGTGGCTTGAGTGGAGAGGCACGGTGCTCATGCTGTTTCTCTCGTACATCGTGGGGATGATTGTGTGCGGCTATCTTCTGCTCACGCGCCGTATTGCGCTCCATGGGACGCGCATTCCCTTTGCGCCGTTTCTTGCGATTGGCGCCGTTGTGAGTTTTTTGATTGTGGAAGATGTATGGCGCTATCTTCTTGGATGAATCCCCATGGGTGGCCACACGCCATTCTGCTAGTCTAGGGCAATGAAGACCGTGGCACAGAACAGGCGAGCACTGTTTGATCTCGACATCGTCGAGAAAATTACCGCAGGCATCGTGCTCACGGGGCAGGAAGTGAAGTCGTGCAGGATGGGACAGGCGAGCCTCCTTGGCTCATACGTTTCATTTCTCCATGGCACGCCAATACTCAAGCAGATGAAAATTCCCCCGTATCGATTCGCATCAGGTATGGAAGGATATGATCCGAATCGAGATCGCATCTTACTTCTCTCGAAAGCTCAAATTGCACGTATGGAAGCCCTCTCACAGGAGCGTGGAATGACGCTCGTGCCACTCACTATGATTGCCGGCAAATGCATCAAACTTGAGCTTGGTGTCGGACGCGGACGCAAGAGAATCGACAAGCGTCAGAGGATTCGAGAGCGTGAGACGGAACGACGATTGCGCAGGGGCGATGCAGAATGACACATGAATGTCGTGCGAGAATACTCCTCGCTGCGTTTGGGTCCTTCATCATCTACACTACTTTCATGGATCTCCTTCCTCGCCAAATTCGTTGCGTTATAGAAGAGCTGAGTAAATTACCCGGCATTGGCCCTAAATCTGCCGAGAGAATCACGTTTCATCTCTTGCGCTCTCGCAAGGCATCACCAGAATCAATCGGCAGCGCTCTGCTTGCGCTCAAGGAAAATCTCTCATACTGCGCTCATTGCCAGATGATTACGACTGGCGATCTCTGTGCAGTCTGTGCCGATCGAGGTCGGAGTACGTCTACTATTTTGGTGGTTGAAGAACCTCTCGATGTCATTGCATTTGAGAAGAGTGGTTTTAAGGGCACCTATCACGTGTTGCATGGCGTTCTCTCGCCGATCGACGGTATGGGCCCAGAGCAGCTTAAATTGCGAGAACTCATTGATCGCTGCAGGGCAGGAGGGGTAACAGAAGTGATTGTGGCAACAAATTTGGACGTTGAAGGCGAGGCGACTGCGACGTTCATCAGACAGGAATTGTCGTCCATCGTCCCTCGTGTGACGCGACTGGCCCACGGCCTTCCCCGAGGTGCCGATATCGAATTTGCCGATCAAGTAACGCTTCGTGAGGCTATTGCAGGAAGGAGAGATCTGTAACTGCTTTACCGCTTTATTGGCGTTGCCTTAAGACTACAAAATCCTTTTCCTCCTTTCATGCTTTTGAGTTGATGCAACAACTCTTCTCTTTGTGAATCAGGATTCGGTAATTTTGTGTCTAAATGCTCCAAGGTATATCCAGCACGTGACAGTAATTCAAGAACAGCGATTGGCTTACCTTCACAGTTCTCTATGCCAAATGGCCAAAATTCAAAAATAATGATAGGACGGTCTTCTTGTAAAATCCTAGTCATGCCTTTTAAGGCTTCAAGCTCGTATCCTTGGATGTCCATGATCAGTGCCGTCCAATTAAAAAATACTCATCTGCGGTCCTTCCCTAATCCTGCATAACCGTCTGAGCCCCCTCTCTGAGCAGCAGAGTACCTCAAGTAATTGCAATGGATGGAGACAGGCTCTGGCAATTTTTCGTGCCATGTCCGTGAGCGTCCCTTTGTAATTGATGCAGTGCGCAAGCCATTTGAGAAGAAGGAAGTAGATCATGGCCACCAAAATCTGGGTCATAACAGCGTTCTTCGAAGTGCCGAGAAAGGTTTTGATCTTGAGGTTTTGCTTGATCCAACGGAAGAATGTCTCGATATCCCACCGGCGTTTGTAGATCTCTGCAATGTTGGAAGCCGAGAGGCGAAACTCATCGGTAAGATACTCGTACACCGTGCCGTCATCGTCGACAAAGGTGACTTGTCTTACATCTTCTGGATACTTGTCCTGTGCTGCGGGAAGAACAAAAGCAACACGTTCATCCTTGAGAACTCCCTTCCCCTTGGCAAGACGATGCAGCCGAAGAACGAAGGTCTGAGCATTCTTCTTCCGTCGCACGACGAAATGATGCCCTGCTTCTTTGATACGATGGAGCAGTGCGTAATCGTTGTAGCCTCGATCCATGACGAAGATGGTGCCTTTCGCATACCGTGAGAAGTCCATATCTTGCAGAACGGTCACTTCGTGCGTCTTCCCATCCGTCAGATTCAGAATATCAGGAATCTGAGTACGGATGTTCAAATCCATGTGCAGACGTAATGTTCCTTTCTGCGTACGAAACTTCGCCCAGTCGAACAGTGATAGGCAGAGTGAAATCGATGTAGCGTCGATGGCATGGAGCGGGTTACTAAACGAGAAGCTCTGATCTGGACTCAGAGTCTGGCACTGCCTAAAGAGAACGTAGAAGAGTGATTCGAAGATGGCGGCAGGTCTATTCTCATTGGCGTAGGCGATCGTTGAACGTGCGACGCTTTTGAGCCCCAATTCTGCCCAGGCGCTGTCCAAGACGCGCAAATCCGACTCAATGGAGCGTAGATTCGTTCTTCCTGAAATCTGTGCATAGAGCAAGGCGGTGAGCTGATTGAAGCAGGTAAACCTCTTCACATACTTATCGGCCTCATGCTGTCTCACAAACATCTGAAACTGCTGCTCAGGGAGAAGACAGAGCAACTGATGGAGGACTGTGGTAGAGTGTGTGTACATCAGAAAGGCGGGGAAAAAGTATGAACACCTTCATTCTACCGCCTTTTTGTTGTATCACTGGTCAGTGAAAGTTTCTTTGGACGCTGCTGGGAGCTGGATGAGTACAACACCCTCCCGCAACGGGACGAGCAGTGAATGGTGAACACCTGGGATACTACCCAGTAGCCAACCTGCTAGTACTGCAGTCCGGTCACCGGACCAGTGCCGAACCTCGCGCATCCAAAGTACAGTTGCAGCAATGAACATTGCTGACTGCATTCCATACAATACCCACGGTGCTGTACCAAAGAATGAGAATACAGCAGCCAAAAACCAACTGTATCCCGATTCGCGCTCACTGTAGGGAATGGAGCCATCGAGAGAATATATGCCATCATTCATCAAATGGACTGCGGCTCGAAAGTAGTCATTGGCATCGCTCATATACGCATCGCTTGGGATCAGTGTCGAGTAGTTTGCTATGCAAAAAACATCGATGAGCGCAATCGCTATGGCCAATATTACACACTGCCTTCGAAATGTCATACCCACAGTGTAGTGGACCTCACCTCATCATAGCCAATTCCTCACAAGGGTCGCCGACAGAGTGCGATAACCGATAGACCGAATGGTGGGCGTAGGCAAAACTCAAGTATTCGACCAAATGGCAAACAGTAGCGATCAAATACGCGAATGAGTCCGCGCGAGGTGGCTTCGGTTACCACTCTGGTTTGTCTCGCCTTAAAGGCATACCACCACCCCAATGCGCCGATAGCATTGAAGTAGTGTACAGAATCAATGATGTACCCCGTTTTCTCCACTAAAGTTCTCAACCGTCGAGCTGAATATCGACGGAAGTGCCCGGCTTCCACATCGTACTGAGTATATAACCATTCATGGGCAGGCACTAAGAAAGCCGCGGTTCCACCTGGTCGCAAGGTTGAAAGTAACGATTGAGTAAATTCTACATCGTCAGGTACGTGTTCGATAACGTTAGCACATACCAAACTGTCAAAATTATTAGCCGACAATTGCAGTGCATTTGCACAAAGAAACTGTATT
Organism: uncultured Candidatus Peribacteria bacterium; assembly: GCA_964580035.1. Lineage (GTDB taxonomy): Bacteria > Patescibacteriota > Gracilibacteria > Peribacterales > Peribacteraceae > CAZOJC01. Next base: position 60,120 of record CAZOJC010000001.1, on the reverse strand, counting down.
TTTGGATGGGTTGCGTGTGCAACAGCGAAAGCTATGGCCTTCGGTTCAATATCTACTGCAGTGAGGGTCGTCACCCGTGACAGTTTTGCATACTCCATTGAGTAATGGCCAAATCCACAACCAACTTCCAACACGTTACCTCGCAGATGGGTGGAAACGGTTTTGGCAATCCAGGCTCCGTATCCAGGCGATTCTTCCATCATGCCAGAAGACACACAAAGAGCATTCAGTCCAAATCCTGGTCGAGCCATACGCGACTGCTCCAGATCTGAAAGAGGCATGTCTACATGCTAGCGTCGTCGCAAACAAAAAAACAGATTTTATCATCTGCAACAACATCCTGTAACCTACCATCATGCAGCAGAAGCAAGATGCTTGGCGATGGCAGTGGGCTAATATGGAAGACCGTGAAGAATGGTTGTGGAACGACTGGATATTCCCCAATCGCATCAAACATTTCACGGGTCAAACCGTACTCGACTGTGGCTGTGGTGGTGGCCAGCACATTAGCTTTGTTGCCCCATATGCGGCTCACGTAATGGGGGTGGATCTCAACGCTGTTTCGGTCGCAAAAACTCGTACTGCTCCTTTCTCTAACGTTTCATTGATCGATGCTGATTTGGCCATCATGAATCTCGAGCAACTCTTTGATGTAGTATACTGCATCGGCGTCATTCACCACACCGATGATCCAGATGCGACTTTCAAAAATCTACTCCACCACTGCAAAGCCGGCGGACGAATGATTGTGTGGTGCTACAGTCACGAGGGTAACTTTCTCAATCGCACTCTCGTCGAAGGTGCCAAGAAACTCTTCATTCATACACTTCCGCGCCGCTCAGTATGGTGGCTAGGACAGATCATCACGATGCTGGTATACCTACCAGTGTACACTGTTTATCTTTTACCACTGCGATTTTTGCCCTACTTCGAGTACTTCAAAAATTGGCGGAAATTAAGTTTTGAGCGCAATTTTATTAATGTGTTCGATAAGCTCAATGCCCCACAAACTGACTTCATTTCACATGAACGTGTTGCCAATTGGTTCAATAGCGATACGTTTACTGATGTGCATATTTCGGCCTATGCTGGTGTGAGTTGGCGAGCTTCAGGGACGAAGCGATAATATTCTAACGATAGACAAAGAACTTGTAGAGAAAGAAATTCCACAATACTACTGATGCATTCGCAGGAATTTTTGCAATGACTTCAGGTACTTCCAATAATTCTACCAAAACCATCAATATGAGAGAGGTTGCCAAATAGTTGCCCAAACCCAAAATGCAAAAACGCATGAAGTGAGTGCCCGCTCCTATGAGATAGGCTTTACGGAAAGCAAACTGTCGTTGAAGGAAAAATGCGGACAAAAAACCAACTGCTCCGCTGATACATTGAGCGTAAACATACCATACACTTCCCCAGATCAGGGAGTAGTACAGAGTAATGTCTATCATGTTGACGACCACTCCAACTGTCACGTACTTTGCAAATTGCCATGAGTGGAGTAGGGAAATAAATCTCATAATCATGCTGACAGTACAGGCAGATTCAACATAGCAAGAAATTACCTGTACCTCACTTGAGAATGATAGCATACGAAACGATGAGAATTATGCTGGAAATCATGAGAGCAAGAATGAGCGATATGCCGCGAAATGTTGTGGTGGAAGATCTGATGTAATTGCTGAGAAAGGCATCGCCCTGTACCATAGGTGTATTCCTTCCGCTCAGCATGGCTCAAGAAAATAAGCAGATATACAGCTCCTTACACGATCAAATCATCAGTAAGCGGTGACATTCCACTTCGACTATCCGTCGGTACAATCATCATAGTCAGTATCAGGCTTTTGTAGATCTCGAGCCCGCGGATTCTACGATAGTGGATGCTGGCTGCGGAGAGGGAGTGCTCAGTGTTCTCTTGGCCAAGAAGGGCTGTCGGGTGATCGGGATTGATATATCTGAGCCGAATATTGTCGCTGCTAAGGCGTATGCACTCGCCGAGGGTGTGTCTGATCGATGTGAATTTTTCGTTGGCGATGTTGAGCACTTGCCAGTGGCCGACAAGAGCGCAGATGTAGTCGTATCGAGTCATGTACTCGAACACTTGCCAGACTTTGTGCAAGGTGTACGAGAGCTCAAGCGTGTGGCGCGTTCCTTGGTGGTAGTAGCCATTCCTACGTGCCTCAATCCTGCTTCCTGGGTGCTGTTAGGCGGTGATCGATACTGGACAATTTCAAGGCGTACTCCCTTTGCTTTTTTCTACGGATTCGCTCGCGTGCTCGTCGCACTGTGTATAGGTGCCGAAGGCGTGAACGAGACGTACGCTGGGCGACCTGAGCTTATCCACATTCATCGTTTTCCATGGAGAGGCAAATCTCTACTAGAACAGGGAGGTCTGCGGGTACAGCGATGGCGTGCGAGCGCATTTCCTTTTCCGTATCTGTCTTTTCTTGTGCCGATTTCAAAGGCTGCCCATCGATTCGTTTTCTCGCCACTCTTCCGTTCCTGCGGTTTTGGGACAACGTACGTTTGCCTTCCGCGTTAGAAGTGTATTTTTTTCACTGGAGTTACTGTTTTGATTCTGGCGGCATTGGGTTGCTTGACGGAAGCGCAGCGTCGGTCGCAGCGGGGATAGTGCGGCATCTCTCTCTCCAGAACATTCGTAGGCCTTTCCATGCATCCTGCAATCGAATTTTTTTGCCTTCTGCGACAGATCGGGGTTTGTATACAATAGGCACTTCAATGATGGGAATTCCTCTGCGGAGGCATTTCCCAGTAATTTCTGCTTCCAATTCGAATCCACTACTGTTCAGAGCAAGACTATGAAACAGCGTGGTCGGAAGGAGTTTGTAGCAGGTGTAACTATCAGTAATATGACTACCGAAGAGTACATTGGCAACACTTGTGAGTGCAATATTCCCTAGACGAAAGCGCCAGTGCGTACTCGGATTCCAGCTCAAAAATCGAGATCCAAAAATTGCTGAGTGAGGATGCATCTTGGCAGCTTCAAGGAGGCGAATTATTTGAATTGGATCAGTGCCGTCCAATTAAAAAATACTCATCTGCGGTCCTTCCCTAATCCTGCATAACCGTCTGAGCCCCCTCTCTGAGCAGCAGAGTACCTCAAGTAATTGCAATGGATGGAGACAGGCTCTGGCAATTTTTCGTGCCATGTCCGTGAGCGTCCCTTTGTAATTGATGCAGTGCGCAAGCCATTTGAGAAGAAGGAAGTAGATCATGGCCACCAAAATCTGGGTCATAACAGCGTTCTTCGAAGTGCCGAGAAAGGTTTTGATCTTGAGGTTTTGCTTGATCCAACGGAAGAATGTCTCGATATCCCACCGGCGTTTGTAGATCTCTGCAATGTTGGAAGCCGAGAGGCGAAACTCATCGGTAAGATACTCGTACACCGTGCCGTCATCGTCGACAAAGGTGACTTGTCTTACATCTTCTGGATACTTGTCCTGTGCTGCGGGAAGAACAAAAGCAACACGTTCATCCTTGAGAACTCCCTTCCCCTTGGCAAGACGATGCAGCCGAAGAACGAAGGTCTGAGCATTCTTCTTCCGTCGCACGACGAAATGATGCCCTGCTTCTTTGATACGATGGAGCAGTGCGTAATCGTTGTAGCCTCGATCCATGACGAAGATGGTGCCTTTCGCATACCGTGAGAAGTCCATATCTTGCAGAACGGTCACTTCGTGCGTCTTCCCATCCGTCAGATTCAGAATATCAGGAATCTGAGTACGGATGTTCAAATCCATGTGCAGACGTAATGTTCCTTTCTGCGTACGAAACTTCGCCCAGTCGAACAGTGATAGGCAGAGTGAAATCGATGTAGCGTCGATGGCATGGAGCGGGTTACTAAACGAGAAGCTCTGATCTGGACTCAGAGTCTGGCACTGCCTAAAGAGAACGTAGAAGAGTGATTCGAAGATGGCGGCAGGTCTATTCTCATTGGCGTAGGCGATCGTTGAACGTGCGACGCTTTTGAGCCCCAATTCTGCCCAGGCGCTGTCCAAGACGCGCAAATCCGACTCAATGGAGCGTAGATTCGTTCTTCCTGAAATCTGTGCATAGAGCAAGGCGGTGAGCTGATTGAAGCAGGTAAACCTCTTCACATACTTATCGGCCTCATGCTGTCTCACAAACATCTGAAACTGCTGCTCAGGGAGAAGACAGAGCAACTGATGGAGGACTGTGGTAGAGTGTGTGTACATCAGAAAGGCGGGGAAAAAGTATGAACACCTTCATTCTACCGCCTTTTTGTTGTATCACTGGTCAGTGAAAGTTTCTTTGGACGCTGCTGTCACTACTCAAATTGCCTTGACAGATTTTATATTGAAAAACATTTGCTCTTCTCAGGCATCTTCCTGCGATTTTGCCAGCGATGTTTGTTTTGGATGACTCATTCAGCACTGCTCGTGTAGCTGCATTCCATGCAGGGTACAGTGTAACTGCTCACTGACTCTGCAGCTTTCAACTTCGACTTGACGGGTTTTGCCACAGAAACGTTTCTTCTTCTATAGCTCGACAGAGTCATTCTCTTGTTCTACAGTGTTTCGCGATGCCTCTCTCCGTTCGACATCTCGTTTCGAGTCATGATCTTACGAGGAATGATGTCGAAATAGTATTAGCTGAGGCCGCACGCATGAAGCAGGTGCTCATCAACGGAGGAGATGATCGACTGAAATCCAAGATTTTGGCCAGCCTCTTCTATGAACCCAGCACTCGCACTCGATTGAGCTTCGAAACTGCCATGCTCAGGCTCGGTGGGCAGGTTGTGACGGCAGAAGGGCTGCAGTTCAGCTCGATGTATAAGGGGGAATCTATCGAAGATACCATGAGAATGGCCGGCCAATATGCGGACGTCATTTGCATGCGCCATCCAGAACAAGGCAGCGCGCTGCGCGCAGCGACTGCGAGCCCCGTGCCGTTTCTCAACGCAGGAGATGGCCCAGGCGAGCATCCGACGCAGGCACTCCTTGATCTCTTCACGATTCAGAGCGAGTGCGGTCGAACCGAAAACATAACGTTTGCTGCGGTTGGTGATCTTAAATTTGGAAGAACCATCCATTCCGGCTCACTCCTGCTTTCGCTCTTTCCTGGTGTGAAGTTTGTCTTCATTTCTCCGTCAGAGCTTGCGATGCCGAGAGAGATTATTGACGTTTTGAAGCAGCGCGGATGCGAGATTGTAGAGTCGGAACACTTGCATGACGGACTTGAGAGCGATGTGCTCTATATGACGCGCGTTCAATCCGAACGTTTTTCTGATCCTGCCGTGTACGAACGCTACCGAGATGCGTACATTCTCACTGCGGATCTCCTCAGAGGACGCAAGACTGTTGTCATGCATCCGTTACCCCGCCTCCGCGAGATTTCTCTCGATATCGACGCGTTACCGAACGCTGCCTACTTCCGTCAGGCAGGCAACGGCGTTCCCGTTCGCATGGCGCTCCTCGCTCTCTTACTCGGAGTCGTATGAGCAGGCACGTACTGCGCGGAGGCACTCTTGTAACAGCGCAGACCACGATCGATGCTGATCTTCTGCTCGACGACGGACGTATTCATCGAATCTTGACTCGTGATGCATCGTCAAAACCCATCACTGCCGATGAGGTTACCGATGTCTCAGGCATGCTCATTTTCCCTGGACTTATCGATTGCCATGTCCACTTTCGTGAGCCTGGCCTCACGCAGAAGGCTGATATGTTTTCCGAATCGCGATCCGCACTCGCAGGCGGCGTGACGACGGCGTGCGAGATGCCGAATACCGTCCCGCCTACAACGACGATTGCTGCTCTTGCAGACAAGGTAAGGCGCGCAGAAGAAATTGCTGACTTCGATCTACGCTTCTATTTTGGCGTGACTGAACATGCGCATCTCGTTTCTCTTAAAGAGCTCTGGGGGGCAGATAATCAAGAGCTCGCCCGACTCAAGCGGCGTTGCTGCGGGCTCAAGCTCTACTTCGATCACTCGACTGGAGATCAGAAAGTGGATGGGGGAATCATCGATGATATTTTTGCAGTGTGTGCACAGCTTAGCATTCCGCTGATCTGTCACTGCGAGGATCCTGCGATGAACGCTGCTGCCGCAGAGCAGTACGCACAGGAAGCAGACGTCATGTTTCACTCTCGCATGCGACCGCCAGAATCAGAAGGGAAGGCCATTGCCGATGCCATCTCATTTGCGCGCAAGCACAACACTGCCATGCATGTGGCGCACCTGTCCACTCGTCAGGGAGTGGATTTGGTGAGGGCAGCGAAAGCAGAAGGATTGAGGATCACCTGCGAAGTGGCACCGCATCACCTCTTTCTTTCCGAAGATGATTATCCTCGCCTTGGAGCCCTCGGAAAAATGAATCCGCCGCTGCGCGCTCGTGATCATCACGAGGCTCTGTGGGGTGGGATTTTTGACGGTACTGTCGATTGCATTGCCACCGATCATGCCCCTCACACTCTCTCAGAGAAACAGATAGCGGATCCTCTCAAGGCGCCCAGTGGCGTGCCGGGAGTGGAGACGATGCTGCCGCTCCTCCTCTCCGCAGTAGCGAGGGTTCTTCCGTGCCCTGTAGATTTCAGTTACTGCGATATCGTCAGGCTCTGCTTCGAACAACCTAACCGCATCTTCCAGTTACGCAGGCACGGCATTGAGGAAGGCGCACCTGCCAATCTCGTCATTGTGGATCCTCATGCAGATTGGACGATTCGCGGGGCTGACCTTCATGCCAAGTGTGGCTGGACACCGTTCGAGGGCTGGCATGTGCGAGGGAGAGCGAAGGTCTGGAGAGAGAGTGGGGTGTGAGGAGTGTTATGTGAAGGAGGTGTATTGACTCTCTGAGTTTTCGATTATTCTGCTTTTCCCTTCGCTGATCTCTCGATGATATCAAAAAGAAAGTGGAATATCTGGCTCATCTGCTCTTGTTTCACTTTGAGCCCAATGGGCGTGTCGCTGTAACACGCTAAATACAGGGCACTGCCCACAAGAAAGACGTGTGTCGCCCCGCGGGTTGCTGGTAGCGTACTCATGGAGAAATTGCTCACGTTTATTCTCCGTATGTATTCAGGAATGAGTGTGCCCGACGCTTCCAGAATTTCCAGCGCCAGATTGCTCCTCTGAAGATCTTCAATGAATTCATCAACGAATGACGGAAGTTTTGCACTGCCAAGCTGCTGATCGAATGTGTTTGATGTGAGCATGCGTAGGCGAAGAACATGTTCTTTTTTTGCTTCAAAGAGCAGGTCTCGGAAGAGTCCTTTAATGCCAGATTTCCCTTGATACACTTCAACCGTGGGAATGAATCCTTCTCCATGAGCCATCTGCCTCAATTCTTTGTCGACGAGTGACATCTCCTCTCTGAGCTGTCTTGTTTCTTCATCGCGATCAGCGAGTAGTGCGCTGATACCCGCAGTGCCTGTCACGCCAAAGTATTGTGTTCCGTCACGAATGGCCACTTTTACCAATCCCTTCTCTTCAAGTTTTTTTAGTTGTTTGTACGCGACTACACGATCAAGGCCGACCTTGCGTGCGATGAGTGATGCTGGCTGTAGCCCAATTGCCGCCAAGGCAATATACATATTCTGCTCCTTCTCAGAGCACCCGAGCCGCTGGAGATACTTTGCGAGCATTATTATGGTGTTCTAAGAAATAGAACAGTATATATTGCTATCCTATAGTAATAAAATCAGGCATACAATTCCAATTGTGTTCTATGCAAAAACACTGTGCATCCTGCAGTCATCCCTTCAGCATCTCCCCTTTCGATCGGGAGATGCTCTCACGCCTTTCTCCACGCGTTGCTGGAAAGACATTTGCCATTCCGATGCCCACTCATTGTCCAGAATGTCGACAGAGACGACGATTATCATTTCGCAATGACAGATATTACTACAAGAACACCTGCTCTTCTTGTAGAAAACACGTCATTTCGATTTATTCTTCTGACAAAGGAGTCCCCGTTCTCTGCCAGGAATGTTATTGGGCGGACAGTTTTGATCCGCGCGCTTGGGGACAAGAATATGATTCGCGAAAGCCCGTGTTTGATCAATTTCTCCATCTGAAAGAGCGTGCTCCGCGTCTCTGCATATTCAACACTCAAAGCGAAAACAGTGAATATACAGTGCACAGCTCACGTAACAAGAATTGCTATATGTCATCATCCACAATGCGCTCAGAAGATGTGCACTATTCAAATTGGGCTATAGATTGCAGGGATTGTATTGATCTTGTCAATTGTTCAAACATGGAGCTTTGTGCAGGCTGCAATGACTCTCGCCGCTGTTATGCCTCCGAAGATCTCGATCTCTGTTCCAATTGCACCGATTGCACTCTGTGCTTTGACTGTCATGCCTCGCAACATCTTATAGGATGCGTTTCCAGAAAGAATGCGACGTCTATGATCCTCAATGAAACTGCGACAAAAGATGAAGTTGCAATCACACGTCAGCGTTACATGACGGATGCATCATTCCGTTCAGAGTTTATCAAGAAATTTAAAGCTCTTTCCCTCTCTCTTCCAAAACGTTTTGCTTGGAATTTGAATGTCGAGCAATGCTCTGGCGATTATTTGCAGAATTCAGTGAATGCTCAACACTGTTTCAGTTCAATGGACTTAGAGGACTGCGCGTACGTCTATGACGCGATCGATATGAAGAATTGCATGGATACCACCCGCGGATCTTTCTCTCGCAATCTCTATGAATGCAAGGGGACGAGCGATCTCTCGGATACATATTTTTCGAATCTCACATACCAATGCAGTCATCTGTTTTACTGTGATAATGCTCATGGCAGCAGTGAATGTTTTGCCTGTTTCGGTGCAAAAAAAATGAAGTATTGCATTCTCAATAAGCAGTATTCGAAAAATGACTATGAAGCGCTCGTTCCTCAGATTGTACAATCTATGGAAAAGAGGGGAGAGTGGGGGGAGTTTTTTCCAACCACACTCTCCTCATTTGCCTACAATGAAACGAAAGCGTATGAATTTTGGCCGCTCACGAAAGAGGCAACGCTGTCACGGGGGTGGACCTGGAAGGAAGAAGATCTCGTTCCGCGATCTCTAGCTACCATCTCAGCCGACAAGATCCCCCAGAATATCGCCGATATTCCAGATCAAATCCTAGAGGCAATCATTACTTCCGAGGGCACCAAGAAACCGTATCGCATCATTCCGCAAGAGCTTGCATTCTATCGCAAGCGACAGATGCCTGTTCCGCGATTGCATCCTCATGATCGTTTGGATGTTTTGTACAGACGAGAGAACTCTCGCATTCTCTACGATCGCACCTGCTCACAGTGCAGCAAAAATATTCGCACGACGTACTCTCCCGAGAGGCCAGAGAGAGTGGTGTGTGAGGAGTGTTACCTAAAAGAAGTTTACTAATGCCGAGAATATGAGTGTTGAAAATACAGACCTATTACCAGAGTGCAGAGAGCATACCAACATGCTGAAACGAGTGCTCGCAATTTTCGAGAATGAACTCCTAGCAACAGTCGCGTGCGAGGATGCCACTCACACTTTCACCGCTCTTGGCCTAGAACAAGAGCGAGCGAGGGAACTCTTTGCTTACATTCAAAATATTTTTTTTAGTGGATCTTTCGAGAACTTACCACTTCCCGATATTGAACAAAAGATCTTGGCAAGATTTGCATCAACGAAGATCGGAGACAGAAATATTGTGCAGATACTTGATGAAAAACTGGCAGACAGAGCAGAGATAATTTACTCACAAATTTCACCTCATCTACAAAACATACATGGCAAAGCTCTCGACTTTGGCGCTGGTGATTTGCAAGTGACACAGATGTTGCAAGATCGAGATGGCCTAGAGATTCAAGGAGTAGATGTGCGATATTATCGCAAGCAGGGAGCTATGAATCCTGTAGGGTTTACTCTCTATGACGGCAACACACTCAGTTTTAATGATCGATACTTTGCAGTATCGGTTGCGACGAACGTCTTGCACCACGCTGGCGAAACTTACGATGGTCCACGTTCACAGAATAATGAACAGGCACTCTCAGAGCTGTGCAGAGTTACACGACAAAAACTCGTCATTATTGAGACAGTGCCTGACCCTGATTACTATGCGATTAATGCCAAGGGCGCAATGGAGAGAACATTTTGGAACGACTATCTCTACAATCGCCTGTTTCACAACGCCGACGTTCCTGTTCCGGGCAGATATGAGACACTGGAAGGCTGGCCAGCGCGTTTTAACAAGTATGGATTTCGAGTCATCTCAACCATACCTCTTGCCTACGATCAGCCTACCATCCGCGATTATCATGTTCTGTATGTATTGGAACATGATTCTACGATCAGGTGAATAGGCCAGGCTCATTTACTCTCATGCAGAAGAGAAAAAATAACTATTTGAGATCTTTTCACTTGCCTTTCGATTTGTTGTGAATATGATCGTGCGCACATCATCGTTCTATCCAGAGTAGCGTCGATGGGAACTGGCCCGATGAGACGCTCCCCAGCCTGCATCACTCATAAGGAATGACTGCAAGGTGGGAAATCCAGCCCTCGTATGAGGGAAAGATAGCGCTACTAGCCACTCTTTCTCCACTCAGGAAGATGTTTCTTCTTGTATGGATAAGCCACTCTGATAGGACGGATGCCTTCCTTTCCGTTCTCTCTCGAGTGATGTTTTTCTCTTCTCTTCCGTCTCTCATCTCCTGCGTTCGTGGCCACGATTGGCAGTGGATGTGATTTTTATTTTTTATTTTGTTATATGAATACTCCATCTTTTTTGGGTCAAAGAGCTTGGGTCTTGTCACGCCCCTTCGGTTCACGTGCAGCCGAGCTGGGCTATAAATCAGTCACCGATTTAACTGTTCACGAATTCTTGAAATTACTTCGAGATGATAAGATCATAGCAGGTGAGGTTGGTTTAGGAGGTACCGGGACGTGGGGAGATAAAGTGCGTGGAAAACAAGGTCTGAATCCAAGTGAAAATGATATAAAATATTTTCAGGGAATTACTCGTAATAAACTAGCAATGGCTCGTGACGTATATGGATACAGTCCAATAGTAGGAAGTGTTTCTCCAGTGTTGGATACGAGCGGAAGAGAAGATCAATTCATCGAATCCATTCATGAAGGAATCTATGTTCCACAAATGCAAGAATTCAGAGAAGCAAACGTGAAGATTGTAATGGGAGAGGCATTTAGAGATGCAAAGACTGATGCTTTAGCAGTATTGAAAGCAATGATAAAAACTGATATCAAAGGACCCGATGCTCACCTCATCGTATCGTTCGAGCCCACAAGAACCAACGGGATGCTTCCTGCTGAAGATATTTCATGGAAAAATGCCTTAGATAGGTTGCGTCAGCAATCTCATGGAGAGGTGAACATACATTTTGGACTTAATTGTGTGGGTAGTAAGACGATCGAAGAAATATTGCGGGCATTGGGGGAAGAAGCAAGCGAAGTTTTCACTTCAACACATCCAAATGCCGCGAATACTCACCCTTCATGCGAAATTTCGCAAAGATTTTCAGATCTTTGCGCGAAAGGTGCGAATCGCACTCAGCCTGAACAAGAAGAATTTGAGAGAATCAAGACAGTCATGAATTCACCTGCAACAGATATTGGTGCACTTGCAGAACAAGCTTTTCGAATCATGCCTATTTTTGGCGTGTGTTGTGGAGCAACACAAGCTCAATATCAAGCAGCAGTCGATGCAGCAAGGAAAGCCAGAAAAAAGGCCGCTTAAGCCTTTCTCAATGCCTAAACGCCCTACTTCCAGTAAACACCATCGCAAGGCCGAGGCGGTCTGCCTCCGCGATCACCTCACTATCGCGCACAGATCCCCCCGGCTGGACGATGGCGCTGATGCCGTGAGAGGCAGCCTCGCTCAGTGAATCGGGGAAGGGGAAGAAGGCATCGGAGGCGAGCACAGCGCCTTTCGCTCTCTCGCCCGCTCGGCGTGCGGCTATCCATGTGCTATCCACTCTGCTCGTCTGGCCTGCGCCGATGCCTACCGTCACGAGATCTTTGGCGAGAACGATGGCGTTGGATTTCACGTGCTTCACACACGCCCAGGCAAAGAGCAGATCACGGATTTGATCCTCTGTGGGCGTGAGGCGCGTGACGCAGCGTATGTCTTTCGCGGTGAGCGTCTGCGCGTCTGGAGTTTGCGAGAGGATGCCGCCGAGGGCTGATCTGTACAGGAGCGCATCATCTGCCGTGCGGTCGGGGAAGAGCGTGAGCACGCGGATGTTCTGTTTTTCTCTCAGCACTGCGAGGGCCTCCTCGTCATATGACGGCGCAATGAGCACTTCTGTGAAAATTTTCTGCTCGATAATCTTTCGTGCGATGGCCGTCGTGCAGGGCCGATTGAGTGCAATAATGACTCCGAAGGCCGAGAGGCGATCGGTGTCGTACGCTCGCTGGAAGGCATCTTCGATGTTTTCAGATGACGCAATGCCGCTCGGCGTGCAGTGCTTGACCATGACAGCGGTGGGTGCTGAAAATGCCATGACAGTCGTCCATGCGGCATCGGCATCGAGGATATTTAAGTAGCTCATGTCTTTTCCTTGGTGCTGAACCCACGGCTTTGCCCCGCAGTCGTCGCCTTCGCGCGGCGGATAGAGCACGTGGAACGCGCCTCTCTGGTGCGGATTTTCGCCGTACCGTAGTTGCGTGCCGCCCGTGAGCGTGATGCCAGTGTGCTGCCCTCCTGAGAGGTACTCGCAGATGAGGCCGTCGTACGAGGCTGTGTGCAGGAATGCTTTGGCGGCGAGGGATTTCTTTAGCTCTGGGCTCGTGTCACCTTCTGCCATGAGGGCCTTCTTCACGCGTTCGTAATCGGCAGGGTCGCACACAACTGTCACGCTCTCAAAGTTCTTGGCCGCACTCCTGAGAAGTGTGGGGCCGCCAATGTCGATCTGTTCTACGGCTTGAGAGAGAAAGTCTGGCTGATTGAAGCGGCCGGAAGCCTTGGCTTCCTCGAGCGTGCTCTTGAATGGATAGAGGTTTACTACCACGAGGTCAATCGGGCTGATGTTGTGTGCGTGGGCTTCTCGCACATGTATCGGATCATTTCGTCGGTACAGCACTCCTCCCATGATCATGGGGTGCATGGTTTTCACGCGTCCGCCGAAACACTCTGGAAATCCCGTTACATTCTCCACCAATGTGACGGAAATACCCGCTTGCGTGAGGTGCGCAGCCGTGCCTCCCGTTGAGATGATTTCCCATCCGCACTGATTCAGTACGCGTGCAAGGTCCAGCATGCCAGTTTTATCTGATACCGAGAGCAGTGCACGACGTTTCATTTTGATGCTAGTGTAACGGTTTGGTGGCTTGTGGGCGAGGGGTTTTTGTGCTATCATAGTTTGATACGTTCCTCTCGCATGCCAGCACTCAAAAAAAAGCGTTCTCCGGGTAAACCGACATCAAGAAAGGCCGTGGCTCGCTCCGCGTCAAAAGCAGCGCAGGGTACTGAAGCGACTGGCGCTTCTGTCACGCCTCTTTCAAATCCACTTGTCGAAAAGGCAGCGCCGCTCGATCCCAGCAAGAAAGCCGTGCTCATTGTGGAAGATGAGCCGCCGCTCGCTCATGCTCTCAACATGAAACTCAAGCGAGAGGGGTTTGAAACGCACACTGCTACCAATGGAACAGACGCATTGGAGATGATGAAGCGCTATCACTACAACATTGTCCTGCTTGATCTCATCATGCCTATTATGAACGGATTTTCCGTTCTCTCAGAACTCAAGCAGCGCGGATCTACCACTCCCGTCATCGTGCTCAGTAACTTAGGCCAAGAGGAAGATTGCCAGAAGGCCAAGAGCCTTGGAGCTATTGACTACTTCGTCAAATCGAACACTCCCATAGGGGAAATTATTCGCCGCGTGAAAGAAACCGTCTCATTATGCAGCTAACCAATGCAGAGCTCGGGCAAGTCCTCCTCCAGCAAAGCTACCTCTCAGAGGATGAGCTTAAACTTGTACTGACGGAGGCCGAAGAGCGTAATGTCGAGCTCCGCACAGTGCTATTCGAACGGCGACTCCTCACATCTGAGTTGCTTGAAAATGCGCTTTCAGAATATTTCCAGCTGCCGTTTTACGATCTCGTCACCAAGCCTCCAACAGCCGATGCCGTTGCTATGCTTCCGGAAGAATTCGCTCGTTCATACTCTGCTGTCGTTGTTCAAAAATCAGATGAAGGAGTGACTGTTGCAACATCTGACCCTCGCATGGAAGGCTTGGAGGAGGCCCTCCGACGCAACCTCGGCAAAACCAAATTTTCGCCAATCGACCCCAAGACCGACAAGAAAGTGAAGAAAGAGAGTTTTTGGGGCGGAGACAGCTCCTCGCCAGACGCAAGCAGATTCGCAGGAAGCATTACACTCGTGTATGCGCCTAAGAACGCCATTGCCTCCACGTTTTCGCTCTACAGAAAATCACTGGCCACTCGCTTTCAATCCATTATCGATAAGCAGAAGAAAGTGGCGCCAGAAATTCTCGAAGAAATATTCGACGATGCGATGATGCTCAAAGCATCAGACATTCACTTCGAGCCTCAAGAGAAAGATGTCATCGTCCGTTTTCGTGTGGACGGCGTGATGCATGAAGCCGGCAGATTGCCTCGGCAATTCTATGAAGGGATCATCAATCGCATCAAGATTGAGGCAAACTTGAGAATCGATGAACACTTTGCAGCTCAAGACGGTGCCATCCGTTACAAATCGCGATCGGGAACCATGGACGTCCGTGTCTCGATCATCCCCATTGTCGATGGCGAAAAGATCGTTATGCGTCTCCTCTCGGAGTACGTGCGGAACCTCACTCTTCTGGATCTCGGCTTCTCGGATGAATACCGCGATGTACTGGAGAAGGCAGCACACAAGCCTTTCGGCATGATTCTGACCACTGGTCCCACGGGAGCTGGAAAATCAACGACCCTCTACGGTCTCATCAAAATGCGCAATTCGCCAGACGTGAACATTTCAACGATCGAAGATCCTGTGGAGTACAAAATTCCCGGCATCAATCACATTCAAGTCAATCATCAGACGGGCCTCGATTTCTCCAAAGGACTTCGCGCGCTCATGAGACAAGACCCTGACATCATTCTCGTTGGAGAAATTCGCGATAGTGAAACAGCCAACATCGCCGTCAATGCGGCACTCACCGGACACCTCCTTTTCTCCACGCTTCACGCCAACGATTCCGCGACGGCCATTCCTCGTCTCATTGAAATGGGCGTGGAACCTTTTCTCCTTGCATCCACCCTCGAAGTGATTATCGCACAACGACTTGGGCGGAGAATCTGCCCCCATTGCCGTTTCAGTTACACCATGCCCGTGCAGGAAGCCAGGCACCTCTTCCTCGGAGCGGCAAACTATTTTCTCGGCACTGACGACATTCATTTCTATCGCGGCAAAGGATGTGAGGCTTGTGGCAACACCGGCTACAGCAGCCGCATTGGCATCTATGAATTACTCGTCGTCGACAAAGACATCGAGCAGCTCATTATCCGGCGAGCAGCGAGCACAGACATTCTCCTCAAGGCGCGCGAGAACGGCATGAAATTTTTGTTCGAAGACGGACTCGAGAAAGTGAAAGCAGGCCTCACAACCATCGAAGAATTGCTGCGTATCGCGGCTCCTCCGGATGTCATCTTCTTTAAAACTCCTTAACTGAGAGCATGTCTTTTCTCGCTTCCATCCCCGGTTTCGGCCCCAAGGCCCCTCCTGCACTTCCGCTCAGTCCATCTGCACGGCAGGCGGCGATTGCCATGCCAACGAACGGTGGAGGACTCAAGCGCTTCCTTGCCTCTCTCAATACGATGGGAATGGGACGCGATAAGAATGAGTTCATTGAAAATCTCGCCATTCTTCTCAATTCAGGGCTCACAGTTATCGATGCGCTCAAAGCGATTCTCCTTGAGGTGCGAAAGAAGGCAATGAAGAAGATCATACTGCGCATCATAGATGACGTGGAAAACGGCACGGCGCTCTGGAGGGCCATGGATAATCAGCAATTTTTTTCTCCGTATGCTCTCGCACTCATTCGAATCGGCGAAGAGGCCGGTTCGCTCTCTGCCAATATGGATAAATTGGCAGAACAGCAAGATAAAGATCATGCCCTGCGACAGAAAGTGAAGATGGCCATGATCTATCCTTCTATTGTGCTCACGCTCACGTTCATTATTACGATCGGACTTGCATGGTTTGTACTGCCTCAACTCGTGGGAGTGCTCTTGTCGCTTGACGTAAAGCTGCCGCTCACCACGCGCATTATCATCGTCGTCGCTAATTTTTTTCAGGCTCACGGCATTGTCGTCGTTCCTCTGCTCGTCGTGGGTGCCGTGCTCTTCACGCTTCTGTGCAAATTCACCGCACTCAAAGGCCCCATGCAGCAAGTAATTTTTTATATTCCAGGCGTGGGTCCGCTCGCGCGCTATGGCACTATCGCGCGTTTCGGCATGATTCTCGGCAGCCTCATCAAAGCGGGCATTCCCGTCGTGGAAGCCATCCGCTCACTTGCGAATGTGACAGATATTTTCACATATCGCAACTTCTTTTTTCGCCTCGCTACTGAGATTGAATTGGGGCAGTCCTTCGCGGCTTCCTTCGCTTCTATAAAACAAACCAACACGCTCATCCCCATTTCAGTGCAGCAGCTTATTATCACCGGAGAGAAATCTGGTAAGATCTCCACCATGCTGCTGCGAGTCGCTGATGTGTACTCCAAGAAGGCGGAGGAGATGGCAGAAAAACTCCCCCTCATTCTTGAGCCGATGCTCCTGCTCTTCATGGGAGGTCTCGTCGGAACCATCGCATTTTCCATTATCGTTCCGATCTACTCCATAGTCGGAAGCGTCGGACAGTAGCGCTCCACCCATTGTTTGCGCATGCCCGCTACGCTTCCTCCCCAGAGGGGTTTCCTCTCCCGCATCCGTCCGGCGTTTAGTGCGATTGAGATCGTGCTTGTGCTTGGCCTGCTTGCCACCAGCATTGGTCTTTCGGTGCCGCTATATGATCAGTATCGGGCACGATCTGACGTGCAGCGTACAGTCGATACGTACGTGCAAATGATTTCGGTCGCGAAGGGGACAGCCCAGAAAGGGAGCGGCTACCAGTACGGCGTACACTTCTCGACGGGTGATATTTTCACCGGAGACACCTATGACACTCGGGTCGATGAACACCATGAATTCGATGTACCTGCTTCGGTAGAGGTGTCGGGGCTCACGGAAATTTCTTTCAGTTGCAATGAAGGGCTGCCGAGCGTCACGGGGTACGTCCGAGTGGCATCTAAAGTGATTCCCTACGGCAGACGTATCGACATTGATGTCAACGGGTTTGTCGCCCTCGCCTCTCTCGATGACCCTCTCCCCATTTCGGGAGGGCTCGCGCTCCGCGCTCTTCAGCAGGTGAAGGGAATATGTAAGCCATCTGCCGGTATTGCTTCCAGCTCTTCTTCCTCTCTTCCTCCGCCGCAACTCTGCACTCCTGAACTTCTGTATGCAGGCGCGC
This sequence comes from uncultured Candidatus Peribacteria bacterium, assembly GCA_964580035.1. GTDB lineage: Bacteria > Patescibacteriota > Gracilibacteria > Peribacterales > Peribacteraceae > CAZOJC01. The sequence continues at coordinate 42,619 of CAZOJC010000001.1, read as the reverse complement.
CGCAGAATAATGTCTTCGGTTTTGGCGGGGCACAGTGGGTGGATTCTGGCAGGCCAGGAGAAGGGGCCACGCATCTCTCGGTGCTAGATGGGAAACTCTACGCTTCTGCGGCAGAAACACTCTACCGCTGCACGGAGACGGGATGGGTGTCAGTCGCATCGGGATCCGCCCCAATCACTGCTCTCGGCGTTCACGCGCACAGGATGTACTACGGCATGCTTGACGGATCGATCGGCTCCTACGATGGTTCGACCACGGCACCCGTCACTCCCATCACGCCTTCCCCGTACGGTGTCACTGCCCTTCAGTCGTACGATTCGTATCTCTACGCTGCTGGCGACGGTGTGTTTCGATTGGGCATCGAGGGGGGATGGACGAGAGTCCTGCAGATCATCGGCTTCGTTCCCATCGCGCTTGGCACGCATGATGACAAGCTCTATGCGGGAGGCGGATCTTCTGCCTGCAGTGAGGGGCTTATCTATTCCTCTTCCAACGGCTCAACATGGGCACTTGCTGGCACGCTCCCCGGCCGCATTCAGACAATAGCAGATTTTAATGACACGCTGTTTGCCGGAGGAACATTCGGGCAGGATGGCTTGATCCGAGGCTATGTTTCACGTCTTGAAGGAAGCGATTGGATATTCAGTGGTGAGAACGAAATGAGCGTGAACGTCCTTTCTGTGTACAGAAATCAACTCTTCGCCGCTGTCGATACCGGATCGGCGTCCTGCGATTGCGGCATCAACACTTCTCTGCCTTCCCTCATTACTCCGCCTCAGCACTCCACCGTTTCTTCAGAGGAAGGCCCCGGAGGAACGACAGGTGCCACGGGAGGGGCGGGCGGTGGATCGATGCTGCCTTTCATTCCCAAAGCGCAAGCATTCATTGGCAGCAATAATGGCAATGGCACGTTGATCGGTAATGACAATACAGTCGACGGGCAATGCATGATCTCGATCTCGAATAATGCTGGAGCCGTCACGCAGTACGATGGCGGCACTTCTTGGAGATCGCTACGCTCTTTTACGAAGCCGGTGACTGCGCTGACATCGTTTGAAACATCATCCAATGACATTTTTCCCACGTGCAATGATTCGTATTCCGCGCCTTCAGATCCTCCCGTATCAGTCTCACTCAGCGATCAGTGGGTGACAGATGGCCCAGTGTACACAATGGCGCGCAACGGGAGCACGCTGTACCTCGGGGGGCAATTCGGTCGTATCGGCCCCAACACTGGCAAAGGCGTACCGCTTTCGACGAGCACTGGAGAACCTACGGGGACTTTTCCACGAGTGAATGGCCCTGTGTATGCGGTGGTTTCCGACGGCGCGGGCGGCTGGTACATCGGCGGTTCGTTTACGACTGTTGGAGGAAAGGCACGAAAAAATCTCGCATACGTGCGATCTAATGGTGCTGTCGATAACAATTGGAAGCCCACCACAAACGGCACAGTTTTTGCCATCGGCAAGTCTGCCAGTGCTGTGTACATAGGAGGCGAATTCACGATGGTGAATGATTCTCTGCGATCCAACGCTGCGGCGATTAATGTATCTGGAGCGGATGCCGGAGTGCAGTTTGGGCTGAATGGGACGGTGCGATCCATTGCCGTGTCTGCTACGAAGGTGGCTTTCGGTGGAGACTTTACATTTGGCAACCCTCTCTCGCCTTCTCGGTATGTGGCCGTGTACAACTTTGCTGGAGGAGAGCAAGATACCAGCATTTCGGTTCCTTCGCCTGTCTACGTTCTCAAATTTAAAGACGAGAGCAAGCTCATGCTGGGGGGAGATTTCGGTCTCCAAGAAAATAATACACTTAAACAATCAGGCACCGCTGTGGGATCTGTGCGCGCAATTGCCTTCGACGGAAATACTACCTACGTGGGATCCTTACAGTCGAGCAGTTCTCTCCCTTCTCTCTTCAAGCTCAATAATGCCTTCAATATTGTTTCAGGTTGGAATCAGGCTTTACCCGCAGGCTCCATCTTCTCTCTCACGATCGCATCGCCTGTGCTCTATGTTGGAGGTGATTTTGAGGCTGTCGGTGGTGTAGAGCGGAGGCACATAGCTGCCATTAACACCTCGGGCAACGGTAGTCTCACATCATGGGATCCTAGCATGAGCGATGCGGTGTACGCCCTCGCTCTGAACGGCACTACGCTGTATGCCGGAGGAGAGTTTAAGACTGTAGGCGGACTTGCACGGCGTAATGCGGCAGCTCTCGATATTACGAGCGATACGGTGCTCTCATGGAATCCATCTCCTACCCTCACTTCGAAGCCGCAGGATAGCTCTGTGGCAACGCTCGCATATGAGAGCGGTCGGGTGTATCTCGGCGGCACTTTTTCGAGCGTCAGCGGTCTTGCTCGCACCAATTTTGTCGCGGTGGATGCCGTCAGTGGGGCGCCTGTCGCCTGGTCCGCCGATGCGAATGCACCAGTGAATGCCGTCGTCGTGAGGAATGGAACGGTGTACGTGGGCGGATATTTCACGTCACTTGCTGGCACAGCGAGAAGCTATGCTGCGGCGTTGACCTCGGCTGGCACCGTCACTCCTTGGGAGCCGTCTCCGGATGCGCCCGTCACGTCACTCGCGGTCGATCGTTGCTCTGTCTTTGTCGGGGGCTATTTCACCACAATTGGCGGAGCGACACGTCAATATCTGGCGGCAGTTGATCCGAGCATTGGTACGGCCTCGACGTGGGACCCCAATCCCGATAGCTGGATAACGACACTCACCGTTCGTCGTCCCACACTCTACATCGGCGGACTTTTCAATCGTCTTGCAGACACTCCTCGTTCGAACCTTGCCGCTGTGAGCGTTACCACCGGCAATCTCCGCCCGTGGCGGCCAGACCCCGATGGCGTTGTGTGGTCGATCGCACCGACATCATCTTCCGTGGTCGTGGCCGGAGCGTTCACCACACTGGCAGGTCACGAGAGGAAGTTCATCGGAGCCGTCGACGCATCGACCGGCCAAGCCATGAGCTGGAATCCTAACGCCGATGGCATCGTGAGTGCTCTCGCTGTGAGCGGAGATGATGTCTTTGCGGGTGGCAACTTCGGAGGAATGGTATCTTTCACCGATCCCAAGCCCCATGTTTCTTCTCTCCGCGTTACGGCCGTACCCACTCCTGAAACTGCAGTGTGTGTTCCTCCTGGCAATTCGGATTTCCCAAGCGTCAGCGCCGATGGTACGCGCATTGCTTTCACCGCGCCGAGCTCCATCGTCGTGAATGGCAGTAACGGCGGCACACTCGATACGTTCGTCTACGATCGCAGATCTCAGGAAGTGCGGCGCGTGAGCGTGAGTACCGATGGCACGCCGGTAGTGGACTATCAAAGCAGAGGAGGTCCTCCCAGCATCAGCGCCGACGGCCGATACGTCGCTTTTCCATCGTTAGCCAAGCTCCTTGCTTCTGACACGAATAGCGTGAGCGATATTTATGTGTACGATCTTCAGACAAATCAACTCTCCCTTGCCAGCACTTCCGCTTCGGGTGTGGTGGGTAATGCTGCGAGCACTCGCGCGTCGATCAGCCCAGACGGGCGTTTCCTCGCATTCACATCACAATCGACCAATCTTACGGGAGACGGCGCAGCAGGACTGTTTTTCAAAAATCTCCAGACGGGGGCCATTTCTCTTATTAGTCGTCGGACAAACGGCCAACCTGCAACAGGGTCCTTCGGCCTTTCATCGCGTGCCATCAGCAGAGACGGGAAATTTGTGGTGTTTACTTCATCAGATGGGAATCTCGTCGCTGGGGATACTAATGGTTGGGAAGATGTCTTTGTGTACAATGCATCGGCAGGCAGCATCAGCGCGGTGAGCGTTTCGAGCGCCGGCCAGTGGTCCAATACGAGGACGCTGCCTTTCATCAGCGCTTCGATCAGTGATGATGGATCGTCCGTTATCTTTAATTCTGAAGGTACCAATCTCGTCGCCAACGATACGAATGGTTTCCCAGATATCTTTGTTCACAGACTCGCGACTCATCAGACTATCCGCGTCAGCCTCGGTACCGACGGTCAGCAGCTCTTCGGGCAAACACCACCGTCTATCGGCTTGATTTCTGGGGGCGTCCCGCTCGTTACCGTGGAATCTTCCGGGCTCAGCGACGATGGGCAGATAGCACTCTTCACTGCCTACCCTGCCGACAACTTATACTCGTGCGGCTACATCAAGCGCGCAGGCAAGCAGGCGTTCGTGCGTGATATCACCGCTCAAACAACAACGATCGTGAGCATCAGTACCGACGGAGCAACTGCCGCTTCGGGGCTCCTCAATCCTTCTCTGAGCGCCGATGGCGCACATGTCGCTTTCACGGCGAATGACGGCATCATGCCGAACGATGCCAACGCATACCCCAACGTGTACGTTCGTGATCTCGATACGGGAATCACAGAATCCGGCCAAGGACCGTTTAACTGCGCGGGAAGCGCTGCCTCTTCACCTTCTTGTTCTATTCCGACTTCCTCAGTGCCCGGCTGCACGGAAGATTCTCTCCTGGCACCCTTGCACGCCAATGATGAAGTGCATGCCATCAGTGCGGCACTCGGCAGAGCATTCATCGGCGGGACATTCACCGATATCAATCAAATCGCGCGCAACAGATTTGCAGTCATCGATGAAGCTACAGGTGACGCCATTCCATGCTTCGATCCCGTCATCAATGGGCCGGTGTACGCGGTGAAGGCAATCGGATCAACTGTCTACATCGGCGGACGTTTCACCACCGTTGACGGTCAGCCACGCAATAACCTCGCGGCATTCAATGCCGTGACAGGGCAATTACTGTCATGGAATCCCTCTGTGACGGGCGTTTCTGCAGAGTCAACTGCCGTGTACGCACTCGAAACGTCGTCTGTCGGCAATGTCTATATTGGAGGCTCTTTCTCGCAGGTTTCTGGTAGTAACAGACAACATGCGGCTGCGGTCGATAGCATCACAGGCGCTGTGAGTGAATGGAATCCACAGCTTTCCCCCGCTTCCGTTGTTCGTGCAATACGGCTTGGTAGTCAAAATTCAAGGGTCTATCTCGGTGGTTACAGACTCCTGAAAGCAGTCGATCCTTGGACGGGTGCAACGCAAACGGGATGGAACCCTCGGTCGAGCGATGCGACATCGGACACTCTCTTTGCTATCGATTACGATCCTGCTTCAGATACGGTGTACGTCGGAGGGGATTTCACGGCTCTTGGTTCTGCCGTAAGACGAGGTGTGGCAGCCATTGACGGCACGACGGGTGTCGTGAAGCCTTGGAATGCGTCTATCGATTCAGAAGGATTTTCATCAGTTCGCACAGTCATCTACCGAGATCGTCTCTACATCGGTGGAGGTTTTTCTTCTATGCAGAATCAGTCGAGGACCAATGTCGCTGCATTTGAACGGACCGGCGCGCTCAGCACGTGGAACCCGGGAGCGGATGGCCAAGTATTCGCTCTTGCGAGAGGCAGCGAGAGGCTCTTTCTTGGGGGAAGATTTCAGAACGTGGGCGGCAGGGAAGCTCGCCGCTTCGCGCAAATACTCTTTTCACAATCTGGTGGCGATTCCTGCCTGTCGTGGCCGGCGGGCGCGGCAGAGGTGATTATTGACAATGGCCGCCTTGGATACCAAGAGACGGGCGACCCGTGGTCCACGGGTACGGTGTCGAATTTTGGCACTGATCCTCGTGTTGCAACGGTCAATCCAGATACACAAACGCAGTCTGCCGCATGGTGCTTTGACCGAGTGCCCCCGGGCGAGTATGAGGTGCGCGCGACGTGGCCCGCCGCTTTCAACAATGCGCGTTCCGCGCTCTATACCATGCGACTCTCCACGGATCCCAGCAGACCCCAAGAAGGAAGAGTGAATCAGGCAAATCCGCCACGGAGAGATGCTTTGGCAGGAGGTACTCCTTTTCAAACACTGGCAACGATCAACCCGCCTGGAACTGGCAGCGTGATTGTCGGGCTCGGCAACAGAGCGGCTATCAACGGTTTCCCCACCTATAGCGCCACTGTATTCGCCGATGCAGTGTGGATTGCACGCACCACTCCCTGCATTCCCAATGCCACCAGCACTGCGCCTGCCGTCAGCACAGACGGACGTTATATTGTCTTCGTTTCGGCGGCGACGAATCTTATTACCGGCGATGGGAACACGTATGCAGATATCTTTGTCTTCGATTCGCTTCTGAAGCAACTGTCTCGCGTCAGCCGTTCTACGACGGGCGGCGATCCGAACGGTCATAGTGGGGCACCCAGCATCAGCTCGGATGGCCGGTACGTCGTCTTTTCATCTGCAGCAACGAACCTCGTCGCTGGAGACACTAATGAAAAATCAGATATATTCCTGTTTGACCGTCAGACATCATCCACCACTCGTATCTCCGCAGCGTACGATGGATCTCAAGCGAACGGGGACAGCGGCAGCCCCGCAATCAGCGGTGACGGAAGATTCGTGGCCTTTGCATCACTCGCCACAAACCTTGTGACCGGAGACACGAATGCAAAAAAAGATATCTTTGTCTTCGATCGAATCTTCGGTTCGATTACTCGTGTCAGTGTGTACGGCAATGGGAGTCAGATTACGTCAGACGCGTTTGCCCCAGCTATCAGCGGGGACGGGAAAATCGTCGCATACCTCACAAACGGATGGGTGGGACAAACGTATACGGCGCAGAATCAAATGGTGCTCTACGATCTTCAGACGGGTGCGGTGTCATACGCAGTTCGCATTCCCGCTCACGATACGCTTCTCTCACCAAAAATTTCTTTAAACTCTGACGGGAGATACGCTGCATACGCTTCTTCCAGTAGAAATCTCTTCCTCTTTGATCGGGTAGCGAATGCAACGAGCGTCATTCGCTCGAATGCATGGAATCCTTCACTCAGCGCTGATGCGAGATACATTGCCTTTAATGCGGCCGTGACAAACAGCGGAGATCAAGCATACCTCCTCGATCAGTATACTGGAGCTGTCACAACGATCAGTACTCGAGCGAATGCAACGCTTCTCGACGGCGCAGGCGCGCCTTCACTCAGCGGCGATGCTCATATCGTTACCTTTGGCGCGAAAGGCATTGTACCCACACATGATGTCGTGGTGATGAAAGACATACAGACGGGATCACTCGATTCTGTGAGCATTCCCGCATCGTGCGCTTCCAGTTCGCCGTCTTCGCTCACTATTTCCAACCTGACAATTTCAGCAATTTCCACTACCAGCGCAACTATCACATGGCAAACGAACGTGCCTGCCGATACTCTCATTCGATATGGCGAGACTACTGCATACGGTACCAGCGCGCCATCGCAGCCCAGCCCTCTCACAACCAGTCACTCCGTCACGCTCACCGGTCTATCGCCGTTCACGCAGTATCATTTCGTTGCTATTTCGGCAAACGCAACGGCACGTGCGACTTCGCCAGATACAACGTTTACAACACTATCAACATCGTCTGCCGCTCCCTGCGTTGCGGGCTTTCCCACTTCGTCATTCTTGCCGGGTCTCTGGGAAGCGAACGGTCCTGTACGCGCCGTTGTTCGCAGCAACAATATCATCTACATCGGAGGTGACTTCACGTCCGTTTCGGGTCAGGCACGACAGGGCCTCGCGGCACTCGACGCCACTACAGGACAAGTGACTGCGTGGAATCCGGGTGTCAATGCCCCCGTGCATGCACTCGCGCTCAATGGCAGCGTGCTCTATGTGGGCGGTCGCTTCACTCAAGCAGGAGGACAAGATCGCAATTGTCTTGCTGCAATCAACGCTTCAAACGGCATTCCTCTCTCATGGAATCCATCTGCAGACGGTGTGGTTCGCGCTCTTCTTCCTCTCTCCGATCGTCTGATTGTCGGAGGGAGTTTTGGCACTCTCAATGGAGTATCAGCCTACCGTCTCGGTGCTCTCGATCGTATAACCGGAGCATCTGTGGATGGATGGAATACGTATACAGACTCTGCAGGCACAGTGTATGACCTCGCAACCGACGGTTCTACTCTGTTTGTCGGAGGCGATTTCCATACGATCGGATCTGCCTCGCGCGATAACGTCGCTGCATTGACCCTTCCCAATGGTTCAGTGAAAAGTTTCTCGGCAAACACAGACGGGCCCGTCCGCGCACTCGCACTCGACACTGATCGGCTCTACATCGGCGGCTCATTCAGTGCGGTATCTGGACAGAATCGTCAGAGACTTGCAGCTCTCGACAAAACTGATGCCACGGTCCTTTCGTGGAATCCTGCTCCTGCCTCAGCGCCTGTTGTGCATGATATCGTCGTGCAAGGCGGGATCGCGTATGTCGGCGGCGGCGTATTCGGTTCTATCGGAGGTGCCACCAAGAACTCAGCGCTCGTAGCGCTCACTGCGGCGGGGGCTGCGACGAGCTGGAATCCTTCCATTCAATCTGGCGATGTCTACAGCCTCTTCATTGCCTCAGGAGCTGGGTATGCAGGCGGCACCTTTCAGCAAATACAAGGCCAAGAGCAGCGTCATTTTTCACCTGTTTCGCTTCTGAATGGCTCGTTCGATGCCACGCCTCCCGTCATCACTTCCATTCGCGCCACCGGCATCGGATGCACTCAGGCGACGATCGAATGGGACACACATGAACTCGCTGATTCGCAGGTGGAATACGGTCTGACGACTGCGTACGGCTCCACTTCTCCTCTTCCCACTCCTCTCACACTCAATCATTCTGTATCGTTACGTTCGCTCCTCGCCCAAAGTACGTATCACTTCCGCGTGAAATCGAAGGATGCCGCGGGCAATCTCGCCGTTTCTGCAGATCAAACATTCACCTCATCGGACTGTACTGCCCCCATCATTTCAAATGTGAGAGTGAGTGCCATCACTCGCGACAGTGCAACGATTACGTGGCTCACCAATGAGCCTGCCGATACACAAGTGGAGTACGGTACTACACTCGCCTACGGCTCCTCTTCCGCTCTTACTGCCACGCCCGTCACTGCTCACAGCGTGCAGCTGACCGGCCTTGCGTCGCAGACGCTCTATCACTTCCGCGTGAAATCACGAGATCCATCAGGAAATCTCGCGCAGTCCCCCGATGCCACGTTCAGCACGCTCGATGCCACTCCTCCCGTCATCTCTGACATCACTTCCACCAACATTCGTTGCAATAGCGTCACGATTACGTGGCTCACCAATGAACCTGCCGATACGCAGGTAGACTATGGCACGACAGCGGTCTATGGCTCATCTTCTGGGCTGAATGCCACTCCAGTCACCTCTCATATCGTGCAGCTGACCGGCCTTGCGTCGCAGACGCTCTATCATTTCCGCGTACGATCGAAAGATGCTGCGGGAAATTTCACCGTGTCTTCTGATTACACATTCACGACATCAGATTGCAACGCCCCCGTCATTTCCAATGTTCGAGTGGTCAATATTGCGTTCCACTCTGCGCGTATACTGTGGGACACGGCTGAGAATGCCGATTCTCAGGTGGAGTATGGCCAGAGCACATCCTATGGAACACTCAGCGCCCTTCCCACGCCATTCGCGACGACACACAGTGTCGACCTCACGGGGCTCTCTTCAGGAACGCTCTATCACTTCCGTGTGAAATCGCGAGATTCATCAGGGAATCTTGCCATTTCCTCGGACTACACGTTCACTACACTCAGCGCGAGTTTTTCTGAGTTGAATGGATTTGGCATGAATGGGAGTGTGTACGCCATCGCTCAATCGTCCGATACCTCCTATGTGGGAGGAGACTTCACTGAGATTGGTCCATACACGGGCCGAGGCATCACAGCGAATGCAGCCAATGCGATACCACAATCAATAGGCTCATATCCCTTTGTGAACGGGCCTGTGTATGCATCGATTCCCGATGGGAGAGGCGGCTGGTTCATTGGCGGTGATTTCACGCGCGTGGGAGGGCTCCCTCGCTCGACGCTCGCTCACATTAAGACCGACGGCACCGTCGACACTCTCTGGAACGGTTCTACCAACGGAACGAGTCGTGCTGTTCTGTCTCTCGCACTCAACGCCGAGAAAACAATGCTGTATGCCGCGGGCAATTTCAGCGCCATCAATGGCAGTACGACGAGAGGAAACATTGCGGCTTTCAGCGCAGTCGACGGCTCTGCTGCTGCACTCAATGTCTCTGCCAACGGTCCTGTGAACGTGATTCTCGTACACGGCGACCGTCTGTACGTGGGGGGTGCGTTTAGTACGCTTGGATCTTCGGCTCGTTCTCGCCTCGGTTCGATAGTGCTCTCTACCGGCGCTCTCGATGCATCATTCGCTCCGACCGTGGACAGCGCTGGAGAAGTGATGTCGCTGGCATGGTCCGCAGGCCCCTCGGATAGGCTGCTTGTGGGCGGCACATTCTCATCCGTGAACGGTACGAGCAGATCTCGACTCGCCGCTCTCCATCCCACGACGGGTGACGTGCTCGATCTCTCACTCGCTATCGGAGGCACTCTGTCGGCTGGCCCTTCCGCGATACATTCCATTGTCTCGATCCCAGGAACGCAGCGAGCAATGTTTCGCTCATCTCTCGATACCAGCGGCGATGGGCGTTATACGGCGTATGCAGGGACATTCGACGACGCATCTCTTTCTGATGTCTATTTCAGGGATGCCGTAACTGGCACCACAACGCTCGTTTCCATCGGCGTTGATCACGCTTCTTCCGATGGTGACAGCCTCTTTCCAGTCATCAGCTCAGACGGCAGATTTGTCGCGTTTGAATCGTCTGCGACGAATCTCGTAACTGGTGACACGAATGCCAAGCGAGACATCTTCCTCTATGACCGTCAGTCTGCGACTCTCACCCTCATCAGTCGTTCCAGCGCAGGTACTCAGGGAAATGGCGACAGCATTCGGCCTACCATCAGCTCAGACGGCAGATTTGTCGCGTTTGAATCGTCTGCGACGAATCTCGTA
>CAZOJC010000001.1:0-31624 GCA_964580035.1 uncultured Candidatus Peribacteria bacterium | reverse complement strand
ACTGGTGACACGAATGCCAAGCGAGACATCTTCCTCTATGACCGCACTACATCACTTGTCACTCGAGTCAGCATCGCTTCAGACGGCACGCAAGGAAACGGTGACAGCGACATGCCGGCACTGTCAGGAAACGGGCGCTTCGTCGCGTTCTGGTCCAATGCAAACACACTCGTTACATCTGATACAAACGGACTCAGAGACGGATTCATTCGAGATACGCAAACCAACCAAACAACTCGTTTCTCAGTGACATCCGGCGGAGCACAGGTTTCTTGCCCTGCTACCGGACAAAATGGCTCACTCAGCCCTCAATCGCTTTCGCTTTCCACTGACGGGCGATACGTCGCGTATGCCTCTCTCTGCGACGACATCGTGACTGGGGATACCGATGGATCAAGTGACGCGTTCGTGTTCGATCGCCAAACTACCACGACTCAACTTGTGAGCACCGGCTGCAGAGGCGTGGATTACGGTATCGATCTATCGGGGGACGGCCGCTACCTCTCCTTTGCCGCCGCTCAGTGCGACTCAGCACCTGGCACTGAAAGTAATAATGCTACAGACCTGTTCTTACGAGATGTGCAGGCGAGTTCGCCTACACTCCTCCCTCCCGGGAACCTCGACGGAGGACATGGCTTCATTATCGCCATGAGTACCGACGCGCGGTACATCGGCTTCCTCAGCGTATCTCCCGCGTTCGGAGGCGATGGCTCACACGCCAATGTAGCGACCTACGATCGGCAACTGTCCACGACATCTTCCATCAGTCGTTACTTCGTGTCCGACGCCATATACATTGGCGGTAATTTCACAACCGTCGCAGGTAACGAACGCAGCGGAGGCGCACAGTTCAGTTCGCTCGCTTTGATGAAACCGTGGAACCCCCAAAGTAGTGGCCCCATCACCTCGCTCGTACAGGGAGGCACTGTCATGTACGCAGGAGGAACATTTACGTCAATTGGCGGGATGAACGCAAACGCATTTGCGGCCCTTGATAGCGTGACAGGGACTGCGTATCCGTGGTCCGCGAATCTGCGATTGCCTTCTCAAAACGGTTCATTTACTCCTTCGGTGTATACGGTGAGTGCTTCTGGGAGCATTCGTCTCTACATCGGCGGAAACTTCACAACGGTTAACCCGTTCCCCCGCAATCGTCTGGCAGCATTCACCACAAGTGATGCGGCGCTCCTCGGATGGAATCCTTCCGTAACGGGTACCGCCGTGTACGCTCTTAAAATTATCGGCTCAACACTCTTCATTGGCGGTGATTTTTCGAAGATCGGCACCCTTACCAGAACACATCTCGGTGCCGCAACACTCGCTTCTCTAGGTAATCCGACGAGCTGGGCTCCTGCCGGGCTGAATGGCGACGTGCGAACGATTGACGGCAATAGTTCTGCTCTGTACGTCGGCGGATCGTTCACTGCGGTGGGAGGGGGCGGCGTACCAGTGAGCACGAGAAATCATCTCGCTGCCTTTCACACTGGCAATGCTTCGCTCCTCTCATGGAATCCGAATGCTAGCGGTACTGTGTCTGATCTCGTGCTGAATGGCGCCATCGTCTACCTCACGGGACACGACGGTACGTTAGTAGGCGGACAGAGTGCCGTCGGCGCAGTGGCAGTCGATGGAACGACAGGGGCGCGATTTGGCTGGGCACCACTCAGAGATTCGCGCAGCATGTGCATCATCGGTGGGCAAACATTTATCGCAGGTTCCATGCAGGGTGGAGTGGCAGATGCCTCTCGGCTTTCGTCGCATGACGTGGTGACGGGAAACGCCGCTGGAATATCACTCCTCGCCTCCGCTCCCATACTCGATGTGTCGTGCAGTGATTCGCTCGTGTTTCTCGGTGGTCAGTTTGCAACCATCGGTGGGCAGACGAGAAATCAGCTTGCCGTCCTCGATCCGCTCACAGGCAGCATTCTCTCGTACTGGAATCCGGATGCGGGGGATTACGGACGATCGTTCAAAACGATCTCCGCCCAAACACCGCGCTCAGTGCTCGTCGGAGACTCTCTCCATCTCCTCCGCTACGCGTACTGAAGCGTGAATTGTCTCCAGTCGTAAAAGATTTTTTTACGCTGTCCAGCAATTACGGCAGAAAGAAGCCTTTCTTTCGTTGCTTGTTTGATATACTCGTCCGTATCGCATGTTTGCGATTCTCGATTGACCCCCCACTCTATGGCGCATTCTCGGAAACAGTCTTCGCACAAGCCCAGACCACACTCAGTCTCTTCGCCTAAAGAAGAGCAGGCACCACGCAAAGGTTTTTCGGCACTTGAGGTATTGCTTGCCGTTGGGATTGTTGCCGCCACAGTGAGTGTATCGGTACCTCTCTATCAGTCGGTTCAGGCAGATACTGAAGTGACGACTGCCGCCGAGCACATCGTGCAGGCCCTTCGCGATGCAAAGACGTATTCTCAGGCTGGAAAAGCGGATGCAGCGTGGGGAGTGTACGTGCCGCAGGCGACGGTGTTTGCCGGAGAAGCATTCGCTCTCAGAGACCCTTCATACGACATGGAATTTGTGCTGCCTCCCACCATCGATACCGCAGGGCTGGATGAAATTGTCTTCAGCAGAATCGACGGTCAACCGAGTGCTACGGGTCTCATTCGAGTGACGAGCAGTCATTCCAATAAGTACCGCGATATTATTGTGGACAACAACGGTTTCATTTCCCTCGGCAAGCTCTTGGTCCTTACCGATGACGAGAACGGAGGAGATGCCAGCTCTGTGACGAGTGCTGCGTCTTCCGGTGCGGGAGGAGGCTATTCGTCCGCTCAAAATAGCTCTAACGCGGGAGGAGGCGTCAGTTCTTCTTCGCAATCTCAATCGACGTCTGCCGCTTCCGCAGGGAATACTGGAGGAGCGACGAGCTCAGCGGCGAGTGCCACATTCTCTTCTCAGGCGAATTCTCTTTCTTCGACATCGTCTGTCGCCTCCGCAGGTGCCTCTTCGAGCGTACAGCAGAACACTTCTTCTCTCTCCTCCTCAGGCGGTAGCGGCACGGGAGGAGGAAACGATGATGCTCCCTCATGCGATACGTCGTTCTCTCTCAACGGCGAATCTCTCAGTACCGTCGGCACGAACGACGTGCGTATCCGCGTCCTGGGCTCTCAAATTACCTATGGCGCTAACGGTCCGCGCGTCTCAGTGCGCGTGAGCACCACGCTTCCTTTCGAAGCGTCTCGGCAACGTGGCACGCCCGCGTGGACAGATCTTTTCCAAGGCTCTGCGATCAACGGTAACGAAGAGCAGGTGATCCGCAACGTACCCGCCGATTCACCCATTCTCTTGCGTTTCAATGGCCGGTACTCATCACTCTTCAATCGCACGTATCAATCCGATGCGAATGACGGCCATGTCGTCATGCTCAAAAACGGCGATCGTCCTCCGGACTACGCCCCGTTTGGCAACCAGCGCTCACTCGCAAGTTTCTTGCAAACTGTCATAGGTCAAAACGGCCGCATCGCCATTGGACCGAAAGACGTTCTCTTTATAGTAGAGCTTGGCTCTCTCGATTCGAACGCAGATTTTCAGGATGCCGTTATCCTCGTCACGTTCATTGAAAAACCTCTCACGTGCGTGGCAAACAACAAGCCGCGCCTAAAGTTGCATTTCGAGCGCGTGGACAATAGCGGCGACGGCGACGCGCGCCCTGTCTCGTACGTAGGACCTGAGGCTGTCCCTTTTGCCAATAATCAATGGATTCCTCTCGTTGATGCTGCAAACAACGTGATCGTTGATGGCGGCATCGTGAAGGATGTCCCTGGCATCGCAGTCGAGCGCGGCAACGGCTGGGTGAAGATTCTTTCGTATGGTTCCAATAGAAACGGCAAAGAAATTGTGGATATAGACGCTCTCTTCGTCCATGCGGTTCTCACTTCTATCCAGAATGACACTGGCGTGGACGCTACGGAAAACCCCACAGACGGCATCGTCAATGACACTGCCATAGGAGACGAATTCATCCCTGGGCCAAACGTGAAGAGTATGACATTCAGCACGAGAGTGACGCGCGAAAATGACGCCGTCATCTTGCACTGGGCGGAGGGAAATCCGGGCAATGCGTCATCCAGTTCGAGTAGTACATCGCTTGCGAGCTCTGCCATGGCTTCCAGCACGCCATTGTCGCCCGATGTTTGCACGGCCAATTTTAGTCTTACAGACGGCGTTGTGATTACTCAGGAGAAGGCAGACGTTACGCTGCGCATCTTAGGTTCTGCCGCCACGTACGGTGAGAATGGTCCGGCCGCTTCAGTGCGCGCGCGTATCAGCTTTGACGGAGGCACGACATGGCAAGCCCTCTTCCGGTCTCGGGCCCTCAGAGGAGGGGAGATTGCCGTATTCCGCAATGTTCCCGCAGGGAGCAGGATTGTCCTTGAGTATGAAGGACGGTATTCATGGCTCATGAGGGAAGTGTCACGTTCTCATATACTCGACGGTCACTTCGTGGCGCTCAGATCGGGTGATGCACTTCCAGATGTACCGAAAATCAAGAGACGCAGCGGTCTCCGTACATTCTTGTACGCTCTCATAGGTGCTGACGGCAGGGCACGAGCGTCGTCTTCCGATGTTCTCTTCCTCACTGAATTCAACGCGATCGATGCCAAGGCAGACTATCAAGATGTCGTCACCCAGCTTTCTATTGAAAAATCTACGAGCAATTGTTCAGGAACAAGCGCGAGTGCGTCTGTGAGCAGCAGTGCTTCCTCTTCTCTGTCTTCCTCAGCAGGAGTGTCGTCTTCTCAGTCTTCTTCTTCGTCGTCTCAGAATGCCGCCGGTTCGCGCGATACCGATGGCGACGGCGTGAAAGACAGCAATGACCTCTGTTTCAATAGTGCCATTCCAGAATCTGTGCCCACTGAGTATCTCGGCTTTGATCGCTATGCGCTCACCGACTCCACGAAGCTAGGCACCCTCTCTATTTTTAGGTACGGCCCCACCAAGCGTATTGGTGCGTACACCATCGAACACACGCGGGGATGTACATGTTCACAACTCCTTGATGTTATAGAGGAGAAGCAGTCGTATCGTTTTCAGGAATTTCCTACGGTGCATCGCTTGCTCAAAGGCCTCTTTGCCTTCTATGTTACCAATGCGCGTAAGTTCGGTTGCGGATCGGCCATCATTCGCATGGTAGACGAGAGTCGCGACGATTGACGTTCCTACACTTCCCCATGATTCTTTTCTCTGGCGGCGTACGCTTTACTTTCTCACAGAGTCGCAGAGGGAGCTTGCTGCTTGAGGCCGTTGTGGCTATCGCCATTTTTGCGATTTTCCTCGGAGGAGTGGGCATGACTCTCATGGTCGGGGAACGCACCACCGTCGTGGGGGGAGATCGTGCTACCGCATCATTCATCGCCGAACGGGCGCTGGAAGGATTGCGCGCCATGTCACTTGCAGATTTTTCGCAGATCACCGTAGGTGATCATGGTGTACACATATCGAATGACGGGATGTGGGCATTCACAGGTTCCTCTATAGATATTGGGAATGGCTTTAGGTCAGTTGTGACGATTAACCAGCTCACAGATGACTGGCTTAGCGCCACGTCCAGAGTGTCTTGGAATTTTGGTCAGACGAGATCTGGTTCAGTGCTTCTGCGCAGTTACATCACGCGCTGGAGGCAGGTGGCGACGCTCGGAAATTGGTCATCTGTGACGAAGAATTCCACCACACAAGCTCCCTCAGAGGCTCATTTTCGCGCAATTGCCCTCTCGGGCACTCATGCATTCATCGCCGGCAATGAATCATTTCTTGCAGTTCTCCCTCAGTCTCGCTTTGCGCAATTCTCCGGAACACTCCTGTCTTGGATGCTGCCAAGGGCGCGCGCTGCGTACACTGGGGCAGGACTCTACGTGTATGACGTTTCGGTGCCGCAGAGCCCCACGAGGGTCGCATCTTCATTCTCATTGGGTTATGAGGCGTACGATCTCGTCATTCACAATGATCGTCTGTACATCATCACGGCAGATCCGTCTCAGGAATTGAAAGTCATTGACATATCCGTGCCCACTGCCCCCGTCGTCGTCGGCGGATTTGATCTGCCCGGCGAGGGGACAGGCATGTCGATTGCGTACTTCCCCAATACGTCGTTTTTCGGTCAGGCACCCTCGCATCTTGCCTCGCTCATTCCGGCGGCCCATGCGCAGACACCAAGCACGAATGGTGATACCGTCTACGTTGGGACGAGCACCGGTGTTCTGTATTCTATTCTCGTTCGAGATGATGCGACGACGATGCAGCTGGATTCTCTCTCCGTGGATGGAGCTATTCATGATATCAGCCTCAATAATGGCTTTGCGTATTTGGCCACTGCGGCGGATGTGGGAGAATTGCTCGTCGTGGATATCTTCGATCCTCGTAATCTCGTATTCTACGATCCGGTAAACACGGGCGTTGATCTGGATGGGACTGAAGATGGCACTGCAATGGTCACCACTCTCACAGGCGGCCTCATCGGACGAGCAGGCAGCACGCAGAATGGCCGCAATGAGCTTTCGTTCTATTCCATTGTTGACCCTGTTCCTCCAGTCGGCACTCCGCCACTCGGCACGATCAATTTGATGAAGGATGACACGACTGCGGCCACCGTGTATGGGCTTGCTGGCACGTTTGACGAACGGTACGTCTTTGTCGCGAGCAATGCGCAGACATCTCAGATGATGGTGCTTGATCTCTGGGCGCCGCCTTTCAGTCAAAGCTCAATTGTGTACCGCTTCAATGCCGGCGAGACAGCGTCTGACGTCGCGTACCATTCATACGATAATCGTCTGTACGTCGTGAGCGACGCACACCTCTACATTTTTTCCGCCAACTGATGTGAGCGAGCATTCTTCCAAGCCCGGCTACATTCTGCTGCTTTCAATCCTCATTATTGGCGTGGTTGCGTCGGCAGTGGTGTCCTCGCTGCTCCTCCTTGGCACCGCTTCCAACAGGGCAAGTTATTCGGTACAGCAGTCCGCTCAGTCCCTCGCTTTTGCTCAAGGTTGCGCAGAGGTTGCCCTCCTTCAACTCTTTCGTTCTTCCACCTACGGCGGCAATGAAACGCTCACGTTTCCTGAGGGGAATTGTGCCATACTGCCGATAGGCGGTAGCGGCAATTCTCACAGATTTCTGTGCATTGAAGCCACGTCTGGCGATGTCGTGCGCCGACTGGAAATCATCGTGCAGAGTGTGCTGCCTCGCATTCGCATTTTTTCTTGGCAAGAGGTGCTCTCTTTTTCTGTATGCTAAAGAATATGCGATCAAAAGTCGGCTACAGACTCACGAGCAGCTTACAGGCAGTGTTGAGGAGGCAAGCGAGGCAGGCGCGTCCAGGGTTTAGCTTACTAGAACTCCTCTTATTTCTCGCCATTTTCTCGATTTTTTCGGTCACGCTTGTGTCTGTGTTCATCACCACGCAAGACGCGCGCATTCGTCAACAGGGGATTGCCGCCATTGAACAGCGCGGTGGGCAGCTTTTGCAGATTCTTACGCGGAGGATACGGAGATCGGAAGTCGTCCTCTGGCCGACAAGCGGTAACGCATCGGGCGTACTGGCGCTTCAGATGAGTCATAATGAAGAGTTTCCTACCATATTCACGCAGTCTGGCAGTAACCTTCTCCTCATTGAAAAAACGGCTCAGTCGTTCGTACTCAACGATCGTCTGACGCTTTCGGAATTTTCAGTGAAGAACGTCGCCGATACCAGCGTGCTCATTTCTTTCAAGCTCTCGATAGTGCTCCAGTTACCCACGCCTAGGATATACCAGCGGCGTTTCGAGGCGGCGGTCACTCTCTATCCGCAGGATCAGCACCTCGCAGGCGGTTGCGGGGCGTGCCCAGCTCCGCAGTGCGTCTCTGGCAATTTTCAGTGGTACACGTGCGTGAATGGATCGTGCATCGCCACGGCAGATGACATCGCGTGTTAAGCGCACTCTGCGCAAGAGCTTCTATTGCGCTTTATCTGTTTTGTTATTCTGAAGTATTGCGAATGTTTCTCTATGGCACGTATTATAGTTTCCACTATTCATCGTGGGTTTTCCCCCGATTTTACTCTCTTCTTCCCCTCTCTTTATGAAAACTCTTCGAGCACGCGGAGGTTTCACGCTCATCGAGCTACTCCTCGTCATCGGGATCATCGCGATCCTCGCAGCCATTGTCATCGTGGCTATCAACCCGACGAGACAGCTCGCTCAAGCAAGAAACACGCAGCGCCAGAGCGATATTACTCAGATTATCAATGCTGTGTATCAGTATGCAATTGATGTAGGTAGTTTGCCGCCTTCCATCACTACTGATTCGACAGAAATATGTAATAACAGCTTCAATACAGCTGCCACATGCACAGGCCTCATTGATCTCTCTACGCTCACTCCTAATTACCTTGTGAAAATACCCAAAGACCCACAGAAAACAGTCTCTGATTCAGACACAGATTACGCCATCAATAAAGATGTGAGTAATCGTATCGTCGTAAAAGCAGTGAAATTAGAGCCTCCGTTGACTGAAACTCTAACCGTTACTCGCTAATCGAAATTCATTGCATCGTACAAAAGCCCCGCAGACGCGGGGCTTTTTTTGTTCGCGCATTCCGACACGCAGCTCTGTATTCTGCAAATGTTCTTACTTTTCTTTCTTTTGGCTTTCTCGTACGATGAGAAATACTGTATTCCCTTTCTCAGTCATGCGCTCAGCTCGCACGGGATTCACACTCATCGAGCTCCTTCTCGTCATCGGGATCATCGCCGTACTCGCGAGTATCGTCATTTTAGCCGTCAATCCTACTAGGCAATTGGCTCAAGCCAGAAATACACAGCGCCAGAGCAGCGTTGCTCAGATTATCAATGCGGTGTATCAGTACGCCATCGATAATTCTTCATTGCCGACTGCCATCACCACGACTTCGACTGAGATATGCAACAACGGATACAATACGACTGTAAACCTTTGCAGCATCAATACACTGGTTAATCTTTCTGTTTTGATGCCGGATTATCTTGTGAAAATACCGAAAGATCCTCAGCGGATGGATACTGATGCCGGCACGAATTTCTTCATTAACAGAGACATCTACGGTCGCATCGTCGTGTCCGGAATCGGGGAAAATGGCGCAACGATCTCCATCACGCGCTGAGCGAATGTGCTGAATTTTCACGTGAAGAAAGAGGAAATGTGTGGTATACTGCTCAGATTACATGCATACACACACAGATGTTGTTTCGGCAGATGCGCTTCCCCTGCGCACGTCGCTACGGCGCACGCTCTTTATAGAGGTGTTCTGTCTCATGGCATTTCTCATCGTCCTCTTCACCGGAGTGGCGTGCATCCTTGCATCCGCTGTCATCGAACAACGTGCGTGGCATATGCTCGAAACCACTCTCTCTCGGCAGGCGGACGGACTCCAGGAATCAATTTCGCGCCAGCGTGAGCAGATTTCTCTCCTCGCGTCAGATCCGTTGCTCTCGAGATTGCCATCGGTTGTGCAACTTGTGGGCTTCCAGAGCCTGCTTTCTCTAGATGCTACCGGTACTATCAGAACGATTGCAGGCGCTGATCCCGCGAAAGACACCCTCCCCACTATGCGAGCACGAGCGCCGGCACGCGGATTTGTACCAGTGTTTTCCGGCAATCGCCTTGCACAGTATATCATTGCAGCGCCTCGTCCTGACGGCCAATCATCTATTGTCGCAGTTTTTGATGCCAGCGCTTTTCTGAGCAACTATCTCGACGTGTCAGCACTCGGTACTTCCGCTGAGTCTGCTGTAATCATTCCTCAAGAACAGAGATTTGTTCGACTCACGCACGTGCCGGACGGCCCCATCACTTCGGAAGTAATCGCTGAAGACTCAGAGCTTGCATCTCGCATCTCCGACTTTGGTTCAAGCGGCAGAGTACAAGTGAGTAATACCGTCGGATCTCCGGTGTTGCTCGTGCGTCAGCCTCTCGTCAGCCTCGGGTGGATGATGAGCGTTGAAATCACGCGCAGCGAGGTGTTTGCTCCGTATTACTCTCTCGCGTTCAATCTCATCGCGGCCGGCCTCGGTCTCGTTGGATTCCTGTCACTTCTCATGTTCAGTTTTTCTCGAAGAATTAGTGCGCCGCTTGAAGATCTGTACAGTAAGCTTAACCGCATCGAAACCAAGCATTGGCGTTTTGTCCGCAGCGTCCGCACGGGAGACGAACTGGAGGCCGTGGACATTGCAGCAGCGGATCTCACGCAGCGTCTGCGCTCTTCACACCGTCGGCTTGCCGCTCTCATCCGAAGGCGCACGAGCGAGCTCATTTCGAATCACGAGCGAAGCGACGTGATTTTGCAAAATATTGAATACGGCGTTCTCGTGACCGATAACAAAGGACGTATCATTCTTATGAATAGCGCAGCGGAACACATAACGGGGTGGGATTTCGAATCTGTCAGTCGCCAATCGTTTTCACGTGTAATGCGCATCGTCGATGAAGAACATCATGCAGTACCGCTCTCAAAACATCCTCTTACGTTCGTGTTGAAACACTGCAAAAAATATCACCCTCAAGGCGAGAGTACGTTTTCACTTCTCAGCAAAGATGATCGCATCACGCCGCTCTCGCTGCGCGTGACACCCGTCATTCACGGCACAAAATGCATCGGAGCAGTCGCTGTCATACGAGACGTGACAGAAGAGAGGCGCATTGAGCACCTGAAGACAGATTTCATTTCTCTGGCCTCTCACCAGCTCCGTACTCCTCTTTCCGCGCTTCGTTGGCATCTCGAACTTCTTGCTTCCGCGCAGAACGGTACGCTGAACGATAAACAGATGGAATGCCTGGAGCAGGCTTCCACTTCCACGGTGCGCATGGTGAAACTCGTCGATGCGCTCCTCAACGCTTCGCGCATTGAGCTTGGCAATTACTCTCTGACCAATAAAGAGATCCGTCCTCACACACTCCTCAAGCAAATCGTTGAAACATTCAGCCAGCAGATAGCCAGCAAGAATATTCACATCGTCTATCGTAGTATTTCTGAGCGAATGATCTCTATCGATCCAATTTTTCTGCAGCTTATTTTGGAAAATCTCATCAGTAACGCCATCAAATATTCTCTCCCCTCGGGCACCGTCACCCTCGATTGTCGCGTGCGAGCAAATACACACATCTCATTCTCTGTAGCCGACACTGGCATTGGCATTCCTGCCTTACAACACAAGCGTGTTTTTGAAAAATTGTTTCGTGCTGATAATGTCAAGGCATCTGATACCGATGGCAATGGTCTTGGTCTCTACATTTCCCAAGTATCAGCCGAAGTGCTGGGAGGAAGCCTCACTTTTAAGAGTGCGGAGGGCAAGGGATCCGTTTTCACTCTCACGGTACCGATTGGATCTAAGAAGGGCGCACTACAAAAGAAGTAGTCTCTGGCAGTCTTAGAAGCAGCGCCGCGTAGGCGTGTGCTTCTGCCCTTCCATTTCTTTCAAAATCGCCTGTGGATTGATGTCTCTCTTCAGCTCTTCAAGCTCATGACTGTGATACTGCTCAATGCCGAGATGCAGAGCGATGGCATCGGTGAGCTTGAGGAGTCGTGTGATTTCGTACTCAGCAAGCAGATTTATTTGAAGATCGAGATCCGCACGTTGATCCGAGATATCGGCCATTCTATTTTGGCTAATGAGAATGAATGTTGAGAGAAAAATTGCCTCCAGCGATACGATGAGAGTGAGGAGTCCGAAGGGAAACGGATCGAAGACAAACGTAGTAAACCAGCCACTGTTCCACACCATCCAGAACGCAAACCATATGATGTGAAGGGCCACGAAGAGCGTACTACCGGAGAAGCGCGTGACACAGTCTGCGAATGCGTCTTCCCATCGGCGGTTCTGTTCCATCTGCCGTCTCACTTCCATGAGTGTTGCGATATTACGCTCAAGCACACTCGAGAGGTGGAGAGATTGTTTCGTCGGTTTCTTCCTCTTTGCCTTCATGGTTCAGTATCATGATGGCACTCGTGATGCTTCGCAAGCGCTCAGACTACGCATTGCCGATTCTGTCTCTGCATTCGCGTCGTTCTCTAGGCTCCGCGTCCATACCATGGTTGCAGCATGCGCCCTTTTTCGTATGTAATGTTTGCGAGCATTGCAGGGAGAACACGTTCGAGCGTGCTCATGTGTGGGTAGCGTTTCACTCCTAGCATCGCTTCGTGCTCGGGCAGCAGATCGCCTGCGTACCAAGCGCCTGCTTGCACCGTAGCGCGACATTCCTCAATGGTCATGAGCGCAGGCTCTTCGTCCGCCGCCTTCTTCATTCCTATTCCTCGCGTAAACAGGTGCGTTCGTTTCGTAGAATGAAGCCAGAGGTAGGAGCTGTCTCTAGGCACTCTCGCGCGCCATACATCGGATATGTGAATGCCGCCAGAAGGTATGCCAAGACTGAATGAAAGAGCGTTGGCGAGGGCAGCTCCCACTCGAATGCTCATAAATCCCCCAGGGCCTGTGACGAGGGCGATACGATCGATCTCTTTCCATGTCACATTGTCTTCTTCGAGCAGTGATGCGAGCACTGGCAGTATCGTCGCATCGTTTTTGCTATGCGTCAGGTGTTTCAATCGTACGGTGTCATCATGAACAAGTCCGAAGAGAGGGTCTGCACTTGCCAGATCGATGTAGAGGGTGAGAGGTGTGGTCACTCGCTTGAAGAGAAAACAGGTTGAAGTCGTGCTTCGCACGCAGAAACGTATGATAGGTTTACTCTTCGCGCAAGGGACTGATCTCAACCCCGTCGCTGCTTTCAGCAATCATTGCTACACTCTTTGTGTTCCTCTGCTATGCCATCTCTCTCCGTTGTCATTCCCACGCATTGCCGCGCTGGCATTCTCTCACAATGTCTTGATTGTCTTGCAAGGCAGACAGTGGCAGGTGACATTGAGGTGATCGTCGTGAGTGACGGACACGATGCGGACACAGTAGCGCTTATTACGAAGGCACATACGAGCGCTTTGCCGTTTCCTCTTCGTTTTTTTGAACAGGAAAAAAGTCAGCAAGGGGCTGCGAGGAATCTCGGTGTGAAGCACGCAACAGGACGTTATGTCCTCTTCATCGGAGACGATGCTTTTCTTAAGCCCCATGCCTGCGAACGGCATCTGGTGCATCTTGCTCGGCAGCCTCAGTGCGTGCTTGGCTTCACCACGTGGGATCCCGCTCTCACCATCACTCCCGTCATGCGTTGGCTGGAGAAGAGCGGTTGGCAATTCGCCTATCCAATGCTGCGCGATTATGAGTACGCTCAGATTCCTCCTTCAATGCAGTCGCGATTCACCTATGCCATTCATATTAGTATGCCGACAGACATTGCCCAGAAGCACCCTTTTCGTGAGGGCATTTCTCTCTATGGCTGGGAAGACATCGAGTGGGGCGCCAGCCTTGCACAGGCGGGAATTCCTCTCTTCTATGCGCCAGATGCCGTTGCATTGCATCACCATGTTCTGACGCTTGATGCATCTCTTGCCCGCATGAGGACGCTCGGGCAATCCGCCGTACAGATGGAAGCCGAGAACCCCTCCCTCTCACTCACCCCAAAGGGCATGAAGAAGTTTGCTTACCGCCTCTCTTCACTCCTTCCGACGATGGCCGGCATGCACCGCCGAGCATTTCTTGAAGGCATAGACAGACACAAGCCTTTCACCTACACTATGCAGTAGTCCATCGTTGACTGTTATTGGATCATGAGTGTTACTCATGGTTCATTTCATTTAATCTGTTTTCTATGGATGCAGACTGCGCACTCGTTGTAGAGTGACAGCTCGCGAGCATTTTCTTCTCCCCCTCTCTATGCGTGCATCGTTCATCGCCGCCATCAATCAAATTTGCTCGGAAAAAAATGTGAAAGCTGAAGACGTTCTCGAAGCCGTCAGGCAGGCCATTGCGACCGCATACAGGAAAGACTACGGCAATAAAGAGCAAGAAATTCGCGTCGTTCTCCGAGAAGATCAGGACATGCCGAGCATTCTGCTCGTCAAAGAAGTGGTGGATGATGTCATGAATGAAAATTTTGAGATTAGTCTTAAAGATGCCCAGCGCGTGAAACCCGATGCCGACATAGGCGACGAAATCGAGATCGATGTCACGCCTCTTGAGTACGGACGCATTGCAGCGCAGGCCGCAAAGCAGGTTATCATTCAAAAATTGCAGGAATCGGAGAAGCAGAGCCTCTTTGAAATGTTCAAAGATCGCGAGAACGAACTTCTCACTGCGAGCGTTACCAAAGTGGAACCAAACTGGGTGACGCTCGAGATAGAGGGCATGACTGTGTCGCTGCCGTGGAAAGAACAAATCCCAGGCGAGCACTACTACACCGGCAAGCGCATTCGCGTGTATCTCGACACCGTCGAGATGACGACCAAAGGCCCCCAACTACGTATCTCCCGAACGCATCCGAATCTTGTGCGCAAATTGCTGGAACTTGAAATTCCGGAGATTCGCAACGGCGACGTGCAAATTATGGCGATCGCCCGCGATGCAGGCATGAGGAGCAAGGTGGCCGTGAAGAGCACAGATCCGCGCATTGATCCCATCGGCGCATGTGTGGGGCAGAAGGGAGTGCGCATTCAGTCGGTGATGGAAGAAATTAACGGCGAACGAGTAGACATGATCGAGTGGTCTGAGGATTCCATTAAACTCATCTCCACTGCGTTGCAACCAGCCTCTATTTCCGCCGTCATCATCGTCAATGGAGAAGAGCACAAAGATGAAGAGGGCCGGCTCATCAAGAAGAGAGCTGCGGTGTTTGTGGAGGAAGCTCAGCGGCCGATGGCCATCGGCAAGAAAGGTCAGAATATCCGCTTGGCGACGCAGCTAACCGGATTTGAGCTCGATATGTACAACTACGAAGAGCTCCCTGCCTTTAAGGCGAAACTCGCCGAGCTCAAGGGCGAAGATGTGACAGTGGTGATGCTTGAAGAGGCAGCCGATGCAGTCGCTCCTCCGCAGGAGCCAGCCACTGAGCAGTGAGGACTCACAGCAAGCGCATCTGAACCTCTTGCTCACCTGAGTCTTCCGAGAGGATTGATGAGAGGAATGCACGTACTTCTGGACCGTATCCTTTGGTTTTCAGTCTGTCATCGGCAATACGCACTGAGGCTTGAGGAGTCGCGTGACGAGCAAATGTCTTGAGAATACGAAAGAGCCGGTGCTTAAGACGAGGCAGTGAATACTCTTTGAATGGATCATTGTAGCGTTCTGCACGGCGACTGAAGACGGCTTGAGACGGGTGATCGAATGGCAGGCAGTGCAGAGCCAGCAGGCAGACGGATGCGCTGGGCAAGTCGTACCCCTCGTACGACCATGGCGTTGTGACGATGATCGTCGGCTCTTTGGAGGCGGCAAATTCAGCTTGCATGCGGCTTTGGCCCCCCGACATGCCTTGGCAGAGGAGCGTGATGCCGCGCTGTCGCAATATGTCGACATACTTCACAAACACCTCTTCAATCATGCGTTTGCTCTGCAGTAGCAGCACTGCCTTGCCCGTCATGGAGAAGACAGGATCGAGGAGCGTATCGTTTGCAAACTCAACAGGAAACGTTCGTTCAAGAGAGGGCAGCACGTCCGCAAGGCGCACAGTGTCTACTGTCTGCTGAGGCGGAAGGATGGCTGCAAAAGCGCTTCGAGGAAGAGGAGGTATAATAAGCGATGTAGGATGGTAGCGGTACAGCCGTTCGCCGAGCGTGCGCGCGATGTCTGCAGGGACAGACTTTATGAATTTTTTTCCATCCTGAAATTGTTCAATCCACGCGAATCGTCCAGCGAGATTGTCGGGATCGAGGATGAATACAATGTCTCTGAGCATGGCGGTTGTACGAGACGGAAGTGCGCTCTCAGAGAGCAGCTTTTTCATTCTGTGAGTCACTCCCTCAGCGTCTGCACTCGTAAGGTCTGCACTCACCAGATGACGCACATCTGACCCTGAGCGCGTCTTCTCCATCCATAGCTCCAAGAGATCTAGGGCTTTCGTGAGCGAATCGTTGCTTTGGGCCCCCGCGCGCAGATGATCGATGGAAACTGAGTAGCCATAGGCGTGAGTGGCGGCATCCTCCAGTGAGGAGGCATCGTCAATGATCACATTCGTTCCTTCTGCAAGGAGTGGATCCGATGAGGCGATAAGTGCGAGCGCATGACGATGATCGGCGATGATAAGAGAGGGCAGATCTTTGAACTGCTCTCGATACACAGGGTCCGCTTCCGTGCACGCAAGTGAGCCCGCCCAAATGGCGTATTCTTCGCCATGGATCGGCAGATCCCTCTTTAGTATCGGCTGATAGAGCGCCAATTTAATGGCGAGAGTGAGCTCGTCATTGGTCAGAGTTTCTTTACTGAGTATTGCTGATGCCGCTTGCGGATTGAGCATCGCATCGGGAGAAAAAATCACTCGTGCGTCTGTTGGCAGTAGGCCGCGGCTGAGCAGTGAGTCTAGGTTTTTCACAGCGCAGAGCGTCCGTTCGCTTCCAGCCTGTACGGTAGACATCACGGCGCTGATACTCTCTTGCGAGAGGGTATCCTCGAGAAGGAGCACATTGCTGTTTTTTGACGGAGAGAGAGCCCTGCTGGGTGCATGCGAGGCAACTGATTTCTGCGCGCGAGCACGCTCAAGCCAAGAAGGCCGCGATCTCTTCTTGCTACTTGGCAAGGTTTCAAAGAGCCTTCGGTATCCATCGGGGCCACGTGCGGCGAGTGAGAGGATGGCACTACGCTCGCGAGAGGGTAGGAGCAGGAGCCTTTCCCAGCATCGTTCAAGGAGGCCGAGCGTGGCGTACACATCGCCGAGTGCGCGGTGTTGCGGTTCGTGATCGAGAGAAAGCACTTGGCTTACGTAGCCAAGGGAATAGCTGGACAGCTCAGGAAAGACGATTGATGCGAGCATCGCCGTGTCGATACGAGGGTAGTCAGTGAGGTCGAATCCTTCTCCTTTCAGCATGCCGATATCGAACGCGATATTCTGTCCTACGATAATGGTGCCGGCGGGCGCAAGCTCTTGAAGCTGCCCGAGAATATCTGAGAAGATCGGCTTACCGACGAGATCTTCATCTTGAATGGACGTGAGCGCTTTCACGTGAGGCGGAATGAGTACTGGCACTGAGAAAAGCTGCTCGAATACTGTTCCTCGCTGTCCTCCTTCCACCTTCACACACGCAATTTCTATCACTCTGTGCACTCTCGGTACGAAGCCTGTCGTTTCGGTATCCAGTACAAGGCAATCGATGGGGGGGAGAGGCATACGATGAGCATACGTGAGCGACACGCGGTTCACCAGACTTTGGTAATATGTGTTCTTGGTGCTTCTTACCTAGATAGATTTGATGTACGGGATTATTATTACATTCTGATTTCGTTCATTTTTGAGTGATAAATATAGGACAAGACTACTTCATATGCATCAAGGATACTAGCCTTAAAATCAGTCTCATTATCCTTGATTATTTTCTCAATGTTTATTTCTCTATTTTGTTGATCAATTCTAAGTTTTGCCAACGTTTTTCTGATCCTTGCGATTGCTATCATGCGAGAGAACGCATACTCGTCACTCGTACTGCTTATAACCCGCATTATTTCGTGGCTAAAAATTCCGTATTTCAAGCTTGCCATATCTGAAAAAGCCTCGAGCGCATGATAGAGAGTCAAATTTGACGTATCCACTCCTTCGATTGGTGGAAGCTCTTCATCTAGTGAATGCCCTTTAAATAGTAAGCGAAAATATGCTTGTGACACTTCGTTGACAATAACAGATTCCATGTAGGCATTCTCATCAATACCCTCGCGTTCAGCCATGAATCTAATCTTTTCTGGAAATATGAGAACAATGTCTTTCGATGCCTCCTTGCCAAGCAAAGTTAATCCGTCGATAAACATTCTCTCTTCATTAGGACGTGAATCAGTTTCTCGAACATCTGGTACAATAGTTTCTGTAACCTTGAATACGGGAATACTATTGTTGAGATTTGGAAAACGAGTAAAAGGCAAATTCGAAAGATCGAAATTCTTATGTGGTTCTATTTTGCTGCATAGTGCATTAATGCAGAATTTGCTGGACCGTAGTCTCATAGGGGCAATGGCTAATACATATTTTTGAGACAAAAAATACTCTATCAATTCTTCTTGAATATTTTTTTCATCTTTTGCCTTAAAATCGATCATCCTCGCAATTTCAGCGTACAGACTATTGATTGTGGTTATCGCCTTATCAAGCGGCATTTCTCCTGCCTCATAACTTTTGAGGAGCAATGCAATAATATTCTGCTTATTGTTTTCGATAGTGTTTGGGCTGATTGCATTATTTGCTTGATTTCTGCAGCCAGCTATCACCCCCCCCGCCACACAAAGGCGCAAAAACATTCTACGAGACATGTTGTTTGTTTCTGGGGCCTGTCGCGAATTTACTGTTCTCATTGTAGGGAGGAAACTATCAATAGTTAATATTAAATATTTATTACTATATGTCAAATTAATTTTTAACGACTGAGCTACTTGGCTCCATACATATTTTCTACCCCTAATCTGCTCCTTTTCCTTGCAGCACGACAATCAATGTTCGCCACAGAATCCACAGGTCCAGTACGATCGACCACTCTTCAATGTATCGAAGGTCCAGCTTCATTTCAGTGGTAAACGAGAGGTCTGATCTTCCCGACACCTGTGAGAGGCCGGTAATACCGGGTTTAACCGCGAGTACTCTCCTCTGATCTTCAGTGTACTTTGCCACTTCTGTAGAAAGATGCGGTCGAGGCCCTATCAATGAGAGATGGCCGACAATGACATTGAGAAGCTGCGGCAACTCATCAATGCTCCAACGACGCAGGCACTTTCCAAGCCGCGTGACGCGAGGGTCGTCCTTCACCTTAAACAGCGGCCCTCTTCTGTGATTCTTGTCACTCAACGTATCTTTCAGAGCGTCGGCATTCCGATGCATTGTGCGAAATTTGAGGAGAGGCACAATCGTATTGCCATACTGCCCTACGCGGTGACTGACGTAGAGTATTGGTCGTCCCTCGATGAGAAGAATGAGGAGGGCCACGAAGAGCATGAGAGGACTGATGATCCCTAGTAACAGCATGCCGAACAACAAGTCTAGCGCTCGTTTCAGCACTCTTCCCCACCCGTCGAGAGGCGTAGGCTGAAATGTGAGCAGGGGCACGAGGCCCAACTTTTCTATGCGCAGTTGGTGAGGAACATCGGCAAATACAGGAGGAAGGAACGAGTAGCCGATGTGATAGTTGCGACAGTGATTGATGAGATGGATCGTATCCTCACTGTTTGGATGTGGATCGGTCTGCAACACAAGATCGACGGCATTCGATGCATCGTACGCTTTGAGCGTCGTGAGAGATTTCACATGTCCGAGGTACTGGAAACGCCGGTCTCTCATCACAAGATATTTGAGAGATTCAGGCAGTGGTTGAACGCCGAATGACACGACGGTCCGAATGCCGTACCCGTATCGCAAGCAGAGTCGTTGCAGCAGGATGATGCCTATCCGTCCGCATGACACGAAGAGCGTTGTCAGCATCGTCGCTTGCAAGAGCAGCAATCGAGAGAAGAAGAGCTGTTTTTGAACGAGGAAGTACCACATAACAATGAGCGCTAGCCATAGAACGGATGCCAGCGCAACCCTCGATAATTCATACCATCCGCTCCGAGTGAGCCTGAGTGCATAGAGGCCGAGCGTTGCGAGAAGGACAATGTACAGCGCAGTGGATTGCACTCCGAACTGCACAAGGTAGTACGAGAACGACGGCAGCAGAGCCGGCCCAGAGACGAGCTGCATGCCAGGTAACAGATCGATGCTCGCAGAGCGGAGAGAGTAGGCGCTCGTGATAGCCAGTAGCACAGCGAGTGCGTCGATCGGAATCTTGAGGAGGCCGAAGAATAGCTCAGATCGTTTGATGCTCTGAGTATAGAGGATGTGAAAGTGGGTGGGACAGGGTTCTGCCTGCCCCACGATAACTCTTTTATTGCCGCCCTTTCATACGCCGGATTCTGTCTGACATGCCTTGTAGGCACGGAGATGGTCATCTCTCTAGCCTGTTCATTGCTGAACAGATCGAGCGGAGGTATGCCGGTGTCTCGGAACCAAGACAGTATTCCGGCATCCAATTTCTCCTTGCTCCACCATGAGTTTACCGATGCGACGCATCCGAAGATGAGCCGATCCTCCGTTCAAGCCGGAGGCGTTTCACATACCCGTGAGGGTTCGTCTCTGTGGCACTGGTCCTCGTACGCCTTTACCTGATATGTGGCGCACGGGTGGGCGTTACCCACATGGCGTTCCGGTGGAGTCCGGACGTTCCTCCTCGCGGATCCCAGAAGGGACCTTGAGGCGACCATCTGAAAGAGCGGCAAGCAAGTATGGAGGGATATGTCTCTGAACGCAATCTCTTCATGCCTTACCGCTTACAAGGCTGTTGCTCTCTTTATGAGCTTGTGTATGGAGCCGCCGCGGGGACTCGAACCCCGGACCTACCGCTTACAAGGCGGTTGCTCTACCACTGAGCTAAGGCGGCCTACGCCTATAGTAGCATTTTTTAGGATACAAACATCCACTTCAACTTCTTTCAGCCTTCTCCTCCCCCAGATTCTGCTACACTACTTGCCCATGGCTGTTATGGATTTTCTCAATCGGCTCCTTGGCGACCCCAATGTCGCTGAGCTAAAAAAACTGCAACCTCTTGTGACGCTCGTGCGCAAAGCTGGCGCCAGCGATGCCATTCGTTCTCTTTCTGCTGACGATTTGCCAAAAAAAACACAGGAATTGAAAGACAGAGTCATCGCAGGGGAGACACTTGACGATCTTTTGCCTGAAGCATTCGCCACTGTCATTCGAGCATGTGAAATACTGGTAGGCACGGAGAAGACGATCGGAGAGCAGGTGTTTCGGTGGGATATGGTTCCCTTTGACGTGCAGATTCTCGGCGGCATTGCACTGCATCGAGGCTGCATCGCTGAGATGCGTACTGGCGAAGGAAAAACGCTCGTGTGCACGCTCCCTGCATATCTTAATGCGTTACTCTCGAAAGGCGTGCACGTGGTCACAGTCAACGATTACCTCGCGCGCCGAGACTGCGAGTGGATGGGGCTTCTGTACCATGCGCTTGGGCTCACAACC
Organism: uncultured Candidatus Peribacteria bacterium; assembly: GCA_964580035.1. Taxonomy (GTDB): domain Bacteria; phylum Patescibacteriota; class Gracilibacteria; order Peribacterales; family Peribacteraceae; genus CAZOJC01. Next base: position 10,519 of record CAZOJC010000001.1, on the reverse strand, counting down.
GGTGTCATTGTCCACGGGATCCCTCCAGACAAGCGTAAAGAAGCTTACGCAGCAGACATCACGTACGGCACCAATAATGAATTTGGATTCGATTACTTGCGAGACAACATGTCGATTTCGCTTCAGCAGCAAGTGCAGCGCGGCCTTCATTATGCCATCGTCGATGAAGTCGATTCCATTCTCATCGATGAAGCTCGCACGCCGCTCATCATCAGCCAGCCCGCCGGCGAAAGCACGCTTAAGTACAGTCTGTACGCTCAATACGTACAGAATCTTCAGGCAGACATTCATTACGTGAAGGATGAAAAGCAGCGTACGGCAACACTGACGGAAGAAGGAATTAAAAAAATGGAAGAATTGCTAGGCCTTGAGAACATCTACACCGACAAGGGTTTTGAAGAGGTGCACCACATAGAGCAAGCGCTCAAGGCTCAGGTTATTTTCCAGCGAGATACGGATTATGTAGTGAAAGATAATGAAATTATTATTGTCGATGAATTTACCGGTCGTCTCATGCCCGGTCGTCGCTACAGTCATGGTCTCCATCAAGCAATTGAAGCGAAAGAATCGGTGCCCGTGCAGAGAGAGAGCAAGACGCTGGCAACGATCACGTTTCAGAATTACTTCAGGCTCTACGGCAAACTTTCTGGCATGACCGGTACGGCCAAAACGGAAGAGGAGGAGTTTCTCTCCATTTACAAGCTTCCGACGATTGTGATCCCAACGCATCGAGCCATGATTCGTACGGATAAGCCGGATGCCGTCTATCGCACGGTACGCGCAAAATTTACCGCCGTTGCGACCATTGCAAAGCAGCGACATGAAAAGGGTCAGCCCGTGCTCATCGGCACCACGTCCATCGAGAAATCTGAGGCGATGAGCATTCTCCTGTCGGACATGAATATTCCGCACACCGTGCTCAATGCCAAGCAGCATGAGAAAGAAGCTAATATTGTCGCTGGAGCAGGGCAGCGCGGCGCTATTACCATTGCAACCAACATGGCAGGTAGAGGAACGGATATCAAGCTCGGAGAGGGAGTACAGGAGTTGGGCGGACTTCTCATTCTCGGTACAGAACGTCATGAGGCGAGGCGCATTGACAATCAGCTTCGCGGACGAAGCGGCAGACAAGGCGATCCTGGAGAGAGTCAGTTTTTTGTCTCTATGGAAGATGAACTCATGCGTCTTTTTGGTGGGGATCGTCTCAAATCAATGATGGAACGGCTGCAGGTGCCGGATGACGTGCCTCTCGAAAACTCCCTCGTCTCTCGTTCTATTGAGAGCGCGCAAAAGAAAGTGGAAGGACGCAATTTCGACACCCGTCGCCATGTGGTGCAGTACGATGACGTGATGAACAGGCACCGTGAGATCATGTACAAGCGGCGGCAAAAAATTCTTGTGAAAATAGACCAAGGTCAACAAGAAGGCGCATCGCCCGACGCTCAGAGTGATTCACTCCATAATGAGGTGCTGCAAGCATTCGATAAAGAGGCTGGGATATGCGTTTCTGCTGTTACGAGTGCAGATGATCCCGATGAGTGGGACATTCCTTCCCTCTCTCAGTCACTCTCGCTTCTGCATCCTGAAGTGACTGCCCTCTTGCCCGTCCAAGCGCTCCGACTCTTTCGTGATGCTGAAAAATTAACGCAAGCGGTGGCGAAAGCCATTCGTTCCTACTATCAAGAGAAAATTTCTGCCTATCCCCCCGAGGTGACGGCGAGAGCGGAACAGGTCATCATTCTCAAATCCATTGATACTCACTGGATGGATCACATCGATACTATGGCTCACTTGCGAGAACAGGTAGCGTTTGCTGGTTTTGCTCAGCGCGATCCTCTCATCGAGTATCAAGATCAGGCATTTCAGCTCTTTCGTACTTTGCTGCTCTCCATAGATTCGACAATGGTGAGAGCGCTCCTCCAGACAGATTTCAATCAATTTGCCACTCCCAGCGTCGTGCTCTCCACAGAGCCGGAATCGCTCGAAACGAATCAGTCACAAATCGAAGGGGCGCTCCTCACTCTTGGTGCGGAAGATGAGACGAGAGCCATGCGCCGAGAAACACGAAAACCTCTCGTTTCGGGTGATAGAATCGGCCGTAATGACCCCTGTCCTTGCGGCTCTGGCAAGAAGTACAAGAAATGCCACGGCAAGGAATAAGACGTTCGCTCGTTCTCTCTATTCCATGGTTGATTCTCACGCAATTCTTGGGCACGAATCCGTCATCCGACACCTCGAATCGGATCTTGCGCATGACAATATTTCCCATGCGTACCTTTTCACTGGCCCTCCCCACATCGGCAAATCCACGGTCGCTCGATGGTTTGCGTCGCAACTTCTCTGTAGGGGGATGAGCAATGATGAGGAAAAACTGCGTACGACTGATGCCATGACGAGGCTCATTCATCCTGACTTCCTGTCTCTCGACGCGCTCTGGGTGGAGGATTCTCAAGAAGACTGGGCAGATATTGCGCGAAGCTCCAACATCGATCAGTCACACCGCAGTAAACCCCCCAAGGCGCGTAGCGACACAATAAGCATCGATGATATTCGAGCCATTCACGAGAGACTCGCCGAGAAGGCTTCCTCTGGACATGTGTGTTGCTTCCTCCGCTCAATAGAAAGAATGCAGCCGCCTGCAGCAAGCGCTCTTCTCAAGATTCTCGAAGAGCCGCCGCCTAGTGTCGTCTTTCTTCTCACTGCCGAGAGACAATCGGAGCTTCTTCCTACCATCATCTCTCGTGCACGGGTGTTGGCGCTTCACCCCTTGCCTGCATCGACACTGTCCACACTGCTCAGTCGCGCTGATCCAGAGGATCGCGATCTGCTGTTTCGCCTCTCTCAAGGAGCCCCAGGAAGATTGCTCCGCTTGCTCGAACATCCAGAATTGCTGCGTGCTGAGAAGCTGCTCTCCTCTCTGGCAAGGCAGTTTTGGCAGACAATGACACTCTCAGAACGCATGCGATGGCTCTCTGACAACTTTAAAGACCATGCGACGCAAGATCAAGTGCTCCTCCATCTTGCCCTCGCCTTACGCGCCGAGCGAGGCGCGCATTCTCCGAGGGCGGTGAGTGCGTTCACGGATTTTGTTTCGGCGCTGAAGACGAACGCCCATCGATCTCTTGTCCTGCAGCGCTTCGCGCTGGCATTGTAGCTGTAGAAATGCTATCCTCGAACGTCTCATGGTGTACCTCATTGTTTTTCTCGCGTCTCTCGCGGGCATCCTCACGATTGTTGCCCTCCGCCTTCTGCTGCGTCATCGTTCCATCAGACGCCTCGTCCGATCCGTCAAGATGCGCTTTCAGTCCGTGGAAGATCGCGGCGCGTTCCTCACCGAGGAACGCACTGTCACTCGCCCGCGCAAGAATCCGCGAACTTCCGCTCTCGATCTTCAGAAGGTCCGTTCGTTCATGCGGCAGGCCGAGAAAGAAATCGCTCTGCAGCACTTTGACAAAGCAGAACACCTCTTCATTCAGGCGCTGACGATTCACCCCGATGCCACTGACATTCAAGCCCAGCTCGCCAAGCTCTACCTCACCACCAACCGCGAAGCGAAAGCTGAGGCGCTCTATAAAGAGTTGGTTCTCAAGCGCGATGATGTCACATTCTTTTCTAATCTTGGCCTTGCCTATTACATGCAGGGAAAATACGTAGATGCCTGCCAAGCCTATCAAGAAGCGCTCAATCGTGATCCTCAGACACCAGAGCGTTCGGCTGCCCTTGGGCGTGCCTGTATTGCGGCTCATAGATTTGAAGAAGCTGCGCCTCTCCTTGAAAAAGCAGTGCTGAGGCTCGCTCGCGATACGGAATTACTCCATTTGCTTGCCGAGTGCTACTTGCAATTGAACGACAAAGAGAAAGCAGAAGGTGTGTACCGTAGAATCAATAAAATCGAACCGTACAACGAAGGGGTGAAGCAGAAGCTCACCGCACTGAGTTCTCAGTAATGTTTACGTAGTGCCTTCTGGCGAATTACGCGGAGCTTCTCTCGAGTCGAATGCCGGGGGATTTCGATTCGTAGTTTCTGTATCCTTCTTTTTCTAGCTTTATTGCAACGTCTTTAGAGCCGCTTTCAACAATGTTGCCATGGACCATAACGTGTACGACGTCCGGTTCAATATAATGGAGCATTCTGGCGTAGTGCGTCACGATGAGCGCTGAGAACGATGGTGAACGTAGATGGCTCACCCCCTCCGTCACAATCTTGAGTGCATCAATATCCAGGCCAGAATCTGTTTCGTCGAGGAGCGCGAGAGAGGGCATGAGGAGCTGCATCTGCAGAATTTCAGCCTTCTTCTTCTCTCCTCCGCTGAAGCCCTGATTGACGAAACGTTCTGCGAACGCTTCATTCATTTTCAGTGCCAGCATTTTTTCTTTGAGGAGAGATGCGAAACGAATGGGTGATAGCTTCTTATACGAAGGGTCACGTGCTTTCATTTGAGATTCGTAGGCAGCGAAGAGGAAGTCTCGCAGTGTCACTCCTGCAATTTCTTTGGGGTACTGGCACGCGAGGAACATGCCCGCCCTCGCTCGCTCATCTGCGCTCATCTCCAGAATGTTCTGCCCTTTGAATTTCACATCGCCACTCTCAATCTGATACCTAGGGTGACCCATGAGAGCGCTCACGAGGGTTGATTTTCCCGATCCGTTTGGGCCCATGATCGCATGAATTTCTCCTTCTCGAATGGTGAGGGAGAGTCCGCGGACGATGTCTCGTTTCTCCACAGAGACGACGAGATTTCGTATCTCGAGGAGCGGTGATGCAGTCTTTTTGGCGTTCATTGAGTTCTATAGTATCAATGAATGAGACGAGAGGCGACTCGGATACTGAGTGTACTTTTCGTTTCTGATTCTGCACACTATGTCCACTGTTATGCCAAAGGTCACATTTATTGATCCAACGGGACAGGTGAAAGAAGTGGAGGGAGCCGAGGGAGAGACGCTACTCAAAATCGCGCTCGATGCCGGCGTGCCCATTGAGCATGCGTGTGGAGGCAATGGCTTCTGTACGACATGCATTTGCTCTGTAAAGGAAGGAATGAATGCCTTAAGTCCTCGGAATGATCGCGAGGAGAATATGGGCGTGGTGGATGACCCCAAGCGCCTTTCGTGTCAGGCGCAGGTCCACGGTGATCTCACAGTGGAATGGGGAGGATGATGAGGTGTTAGCGCGACGCTTTTTTTATATGCAAAACAGGAAGAAATGCTATCTTCTTTTGAAGAAGACTGCTACACTCCTTCGCATATGGAAACCACCTCATCTTCATCTTTTTGGACACCTCTCGCTGCTGTTGCCCTAGGCGGCCTTTTCTACCTTGCAGGCGTCTCTCTGAGTGCTGGCACGCCTCTTGCCGCAGGCAATGACCGTCCCGTGCCGCAGATCACCGTTTCCGGCGACGGCAAAGTGTCGGCTGCGCCGAATATTGGCCTTCTTACGTTCGGCGTGCAGACAGGTCGCATGACGAGCGCGAAGACAGCGATGGACAAGCTTGCGAAAGATATGAACGCCGTCATCGCAGCCGTGAAAGGAGCGGGCGTCGAGGAAAAAGACATTACAACGCAACAACTCTCTCTTTCTCCAGCCTACGATTGGAATAATGGACAGCAAATTTCTCGCGGATTTGAGGCATCTCAAATGCTCTCAGTGAAGGTGCGCAACCTCGATACGATTGGCGATGTGCTTAGTGCCGCGACGAATGCGGGTGCTAACTCTGCTGGCGGTGTTCAATTCACGATTGACGATCCCGATGCGCTCCAAGCTGAGGCACGGCAGAAAGCCATTGCAGAGGCTAAAGAAAAAGCGACGGTGCTGGCCAAGCAATTGGGCGTGACGCTCAAAAGAATCTCGGGGTTCAACGAGAACTCAGGTGGATACCCTACTCCGATGATGTACGGCATTGGCGGAATGAAAGATGTGGCCGTTCGTTCTGAGGCACTCGAGATTCCAGCAGGCGAGCAAGACATTCATTCGAACGTGACGATCACCTACGAGATCGAATAGTCGCGCTGCTCATTCCTGTGAGAAGGTACGGTCGTATCACTGCCGCCTCGTTGTTTGCTGCCCTCTCTTCTGTCTTCTGATACCGCCATTTTCGGCTCTCTCAATCGTGAGACATTCGATGCCGCCAATCCTGCACCGTATGCGGAAGGGCTGACTAGAGGGCTTTCTGAAGAGCTTATTCGTCGAATTTCAGCAGATAAGCATGAGCCGTCATGGATGCTCGAACATCGCCTCTCGAGCTATGCAACGTTCAAGAGCATGTCACTCCCCTCGTGGGGACCCGATTTGAGCGGACTACACCTCTCCGAGATTCTCTTCTACGCTCAATCTGGCGCGGAAAATACCGATACGTGGGAGGAAGTGCCACTGGAGATTCGCAGAGTCTACGATCGTCTTGGCATTCCAGAAGCCGAGCGGCGAATGCTTGCGGGAGTGGGCGCGCAGTACGAGAGCGATGTGGTGTATCACAATCTCAAGAAGGAGTGGGATGACATGGGTGTGATTTTTTTGGACATGGATGATGCCGTGCATCAGTACCCTGAGATTGTGCAGAAGCATTTCATGAAGTGCGTTCCGCCTACTGATCACGCGTTTGCGGCGTTACATGGTGCCGTGTGGAGCGGGGGGACGTTTCTGTACGTTCCGAGCGGCGTACGTGTTCGTGATCCATTGCAAGCCTACTTCCGCATGAATGCACGCGGCATGGGGCAATTTGAGCACACGCTCATCGTGGTGGAGGAAGGAGCGGGCGCGCATTACATTGAGGGTTGCAGTGCGCCTAAGTACGGTACGAGCGCACTCCACGCAGGGCTTGTAGAAGTGTTTGTGGGTGAGGAGGCTTCGATGCGCTATAGCTCTGTAGAGAACTGGAGCCGCGATACGTACAATTTGAATACCAAGCGTGCAATTGTGCAGAAGAATGCTGTCATGGAGTGGATTGGCGGTAACATGGGCAGTGGCGTGACGATGCTCTATCCATGCAGCATGCTTGTAGGTGAGGGCGCTCGTTGCGATCACATGGCAATCGCGTTTGCGGGCGAGGGGCAGTGGCAGGATACGGGGGCAAAGGTGTTTCATTTGGCTCCACATACGTCTTCTAAGGTTGTCAGTAAATCTATCAGCAAAGGTGGGGGATGTGCGGTATACCGAGGTCACCTCACTATTGCGCCCCATGCACACGATTGCATCGCAAACGTGGAGTGCGATGCGCTCCTGCTCGATACACAGAGCAGAACCGACACTATTCCCACTATGAACATCCGAAACGACAATGTGACGATTGCTCACGAGGCGACGGTGGGGAAGCTCTCTGAAGAAGATCTCTTCTACATCATGAGTCGTGGTATTCCGGAAGAGGAAGCGAGAGCGATGATCGTGAATGGCTTCATCGAGCCCATCGTTCGTCTGCTCCCCCTTGAGTACGCTGTAGAAATGAATCGGCTCATTGAGCTCGAGATGGAAGGATCGGTAGGGTAGACATTTTCTTGTATGCTACTTTCATGTCTTTCTCTGTACATCGCATCGATCGTGCGCTCACGCTACGCCTTGAGAAAGGCGAGGCAGAGAACCCTCCCTACGTGCTGGACTGGCAGCCAGACGATGTGTCAATTCACATAGAAGCCGCAGAAGGCGCATGTGGGTGCGTGGCCATCGTCTGCGCAGATCTATTGCCAAGCGGCATTACTATTCACGCGGAAGTGGAGCACAGCGCGCAACTTACCATCGTTACTCTTCTCACGACTGGGGCTACAGATTGTTCCGTGCATCAAACAGGATCGGTCAGTAGAGAGGGGAGGCTGTCTTGGCACAATATCACGCTCTCGCACGGGGTAACGCAGGATCTGAGGTCTACTGTCATGGGAGATGGAGGCAGGAGCGACATTGACTGGATATTCTTTGCCACCGGCCATGGCGTACAGACTCTCTCGGTCCGTAATGTTTTTGAAGGTAGACAGGGAACAGGGGAGATTGTCATGAAGGGTGTGGCGCAACACAAAGCTCATGTAAGCGCGAGCGGTATGATTGATATCGGCCTTGGGGCTGGCGGTACGAATACGTACCTCACGCAGAATGTGCTCATGCTTGATAGCTCTGCGAGAGTGGATGCCATTCCAGCGCTCGAAATTAAGACCAATGACGTGAAAGCCAGCCACAGCGCGACCATTAGCCGTGTATCTGAGGAAGATCTCTTCTACTTCGCCTCTCGGGGCATTCGTGCTGATGATGCTCGGCAGATGTACGTCGAAGGCTTTTTGAGTGAATTGACTGTCAAAATAGGAGACGGAGAGCTGAGGCAGCGTGTGAAAGAGAGTATCGGCAGGAAGCTGAGGGAGGAAAAGTGAGCTCTACAATACTTGGCTTTGGAGGGTGAATGCGTAGCATGTATATGCTCTTTTCTATCTCGAATTAGGATCTGTTCGGTTTCAATTCTCAGTATAATTGGCTCACGTCGACTGTCTGCAATGCATACGAGCGGACATGGGAAATATCGACCGATGAAGTTCACTACGGCTGGCTATCGCCTGGCGAAAACACTTTGCGCCTTCTTCGAGATATCCAGGCAGGTTCATCGGTATTAGACGCTGGATGTGGTATGGGAGAAAATGTCATTGCGTTGCGCAAAATGAATTTGGATCCGCATGGTTTGGATATTTCTCGCCATATGCTTCGCAAAGCGAGGAAGAAGTTGAGCGAACATGGTTTGACCGATGCGAGCAAGCGGTTGAAGCAATGTGATCTAAGGGGTATCACCTCAGCATTCAAAAACAAGTTTCATGCTATTCTTGCAGCTTATTCGTTGGATTTCCTGCCAGATCTTCCTGCATTCCGACAGTCGATTCAGGTTGTTTTCGATGCGCTAGAGGATGACGGTACGTTTGTCATGTGCGTCTCTCATCCTACTGCACATCCATTATATCCGCGACTCGTCAATGAAACGATGCGAACGAGTGAGGGGGCGCTGTCTGTATTAATCTATTCTGTTCGCGACGTTGTCTCAGCTTTATGCGATTCAAATATGGTGATTGAAAGAATCGTGGAACAGCAAACGATGAATCCTTCGCGCGTTACTTATCCAGAAGGCAAGGCGTTCCCCTATCATTTTCATGAAGGTATGAATCCATGCACTCCTTTGTTTGATACCTTCTCCAATCAAAATCCTCACACTATAATTTACAAGGCGCGGAAGCGGTCGTAGCATGAATGTCTACAATGGATGCATACATTACACTCTGGGACGAGAACATACTCATTCGACGTTCTGCACTCCTGTGTATTAATGGCAGCCAATATCCGTTGTATGAGGTTTCTGCAAGCGACGATACACAAGTATTGGTTTTGATTTGCTCATTGCAAATTCTCGCTGACATAGACGAGGCACTGCCTTTCATTCATCATAAACTGATTGAATACGGACTTTACCCGACTACTGTCGGAATCGGTAACCATCTCTTTCTTGATTCAATCTCTCCATTAGATGAGGAAATCAAGCAAATATTTGATGGGCAAAGCGTGGGCATTATTGCACTGGTCAATGGTCATGAACCTGGCCAAGGCACACAAGCATTAGATGGAATGAAGCTTTGTGCAGGAGATATTCTTGAGCTATGGTATCGCATTGGCGCTAAAGTATAGACTTGCTGTCACTCACTGAATTTTTTTCATTGTGGATCTCTTTAAGAGTATCCGCAGGAAGCTGAGAGAGGAAAAGTGAGCTCTATAATACTTGACTTTGGAGGGTGAATGCGTAGCATGCGTGCTCATTTTTTTAATTTCATGGAAAATAGTTGTCCCTTTGAATTACAAGCAAGATTAATGCTGACTGAGCGAAATAATGGCATCACTCCTTGTGAGGAAGAAGTCTGTGCCTTCGCACGGTATTTAGAATCAAGAGAGAATGCGCGGGTGGCATTGGAAAAGGCAACGTTACAAGGGCAAATTACGGTACTATTGATTAGTCGGCAACGATATCCGCACCCCGATAATTAAGCTTTGAGAGTTATTGTAAATCCCCCCCACTCACGTATACGAAAAAAAGTTGCTCGTGCCCATTTCACCCCATCGTGTAGTAGAGAATTGTCCGCCGAGCCTACCCGTCTCCAGAATCCAGCTTCCCATCCGCTTCTACCCGTTCGGGTGTGGGCGGATCTGTGAGATGCTGAATTCCAGTGACGGGAGGGTGTCCTCGGTCAATTGGCATATGCATCATGATCTCGACACTGATCAGAGGATGCGCCAGGAAGTGACTCCCTGGTAAGGAGATGTTCCATCCGCAGGTTCTCCTACGGATACCTTGTTACGACTTAGTCCCAATCAGTAGTTTCACCGTGGTACCCCCCCCTCACCTTTTTACTCGCTGATAGATTCGCTATACAAAACATATACGCAGTACATGTTGTGATTCTATCACTTGAAAGTAAAAAGGTGAGGGGTAAGGGTGCTTCAGATGCCTCTACCTTTCATGACTTGACGGGCGGTGAGTACAAGACCCAGGAACATATTCACCGTGACGTAGCTGAT